>NZ_JAULSI010000115.1 GCF_030711405.1 Massilia brevitalea | reverse complement strand
GGCAGTCTCTAAAACCAAGTGCAACACTCTTTCCTGTAGAGTGCCGCCATGCCCCGAATCTATACCCATCTGACGACACAGGAGCGTGCCGTCGTGATGACCATGCGCGACGATCAGTGCAGTATCCGGTCCATTGCCAAACGCCTTGGACGTTCTCCGAGCTCGATCAGCCGCGAGCTGCGCCGTGCACCCGGCGCTGGTGCCTATGATGCCAACTTGGCTCACCTGCAGAGTTACGCGCGGCGTATGGCGCCTCGCCGTATGCCCAAGCTCCATCCTGGCGGCGCGCTTTTTCAGGTGGTACGGCACTATCTGAAGGAGCTCTGGTCGCCGCAGCAAATTGCGAACATACTGCGCTCCATGTGGCCCGATGACTCCGACAAAACGGTCTCTCACGAGACGATCTACAACGCGATCTACCTGCACCCGCGCGGCGAACTCAAGCGCGAGCTGATCGCCTGCCTGCGCCACCATAACCAGGTACGCAAGCCGCGCAGTCGCGGTGTCGATCGCCGCGGCCAGATCAAGGACATGCAAAGCATCCACATCCGTCCACCTGAGATCGAGGACCGTCTCATTCCCGGCCACTGGGAAGGCGACCTGATCAAGGGCGAAGGCAACCGTTCCTCAGTTGGCACGCTGGTCGAACGCACAACGCGTTTCGTTGTGCTGGCCAAGATGGACAATGCTGGCACGCGCTCGGTCGTCGACAGCTTCTCTGCCGTGCTCAACCGACAGCCGGCGGCGCTGCGCAAATCGATGACCTACGACCAGGGCCGCGAAATGCACGGCCACAAAATCCTTACCGAGCGCACCGGCGTGCAAATCTACTTCGCCGACCCACACAGCCCTTGGCAACGCGGCTCCAATGAAAACACCAACGGTTTGCTGCGCCAGTACATGCCCAAGGGCTCAGACTTGTCGATCTACTCCCAGGATGAGCTCGACGCAATTGCCCTCTCGCTCAACACCCGGCCACGCGAAACGCTTGGCTGGAAAACGCCGCTCGCTGTCTACACCGAGCATATGGCGCGGCTACAATTACAGCCTGACGCGATCCATTAACCCCGGTGTTGCAATTGGTTCTTGAGACCGCC
>NZ_JAULSI010000114.1 GCF_030711405.1 Massilia brevitalea | reverse complement strand
TTCAATCTTCTTCTTGCAAAACGGGTGGAGTCCATAGATACGGACAGGGCGTTGCGTCTCTGGGGGCCGGAGGGCTCGACGGGTCGCGGGTCGCTACCCTCCCCCAAAACACTTCATAGCTACGCGTACTGGCTGGCAAACTTCCTTGAGTGGACTGAAGTTCGCGGCGTCGACCTGACCACATGCAGTTACGCGGTGCATGTAGCAGGACGCTACCAGTCCGAGATGCTAGAAGGCACCTGGTCTCACGACGGGAAGGGACGTCGCGCCACCACCGTGAACGCGCGCGTCCAGCAAGCCTGCGACTTCCTCTCATGGATGGTCTCTAAAGGTTTTCGCGGCGCCTTCGTGGTCCCCTACAACATCAAGCAGTTCACCATCGGCTCTGCGACACGGGCAATGGGGCAGGTATCAAAACAAATACGGGTGCGCGGCGGGAAGGCGCGCGTACTGGACCGGCGCCTCCAAATGCCACCAAATAGCGCGGTTCGTGAGTGGCTTGACCGGGTGGCGGCCAAGTCAGGGCCAAGCGTCGCGCTGATGTGTGAAACCATCCTGCTGACCGCGATGCGACTGGAAGAAGTCGTATGTCTGCGCACTGACTCCTTCCCGGAAAACCCTCGCGACTGGCAAATCTCTAACCCTCTCGCCCCTGAAAACACGCAACTTATCCGAATCACCATCAAGTTCGGCACCAAAGGGACTGCCTATGGGGTCGACCACGGGGACAAAATAGGCCCGGAGCGTTCCATTCTCGTCCCACTTGAGCTGGCTAAGCGTTGGCATGCCTACCGCAATTCTGAGCGTAACAAGGGATTCAAGCGCTGGATGGATAGCGCAGATGGGCGAGAGACTCGCAGTCAACGAGCCAAGAAGGCTGTGCACCTATTTCTGAATCCACGGGATGGTGCACGGTTTGTCGGCAAGCAGCTATACGACGCATGGACCGGCGTTGTATTACCGATTCCAGGCTGGTCGCCGCACCAAGGTCGGCACTGGTGGGCATGCACCATGCTTTGGTCTGAGCTTCAGAAGCACAAGCATTTTGAAAGCATCTCAGGTGAAACGGCCGTAGCGCTCCTAGAGTCGACCGCGTTGTCCATCATTCGCCTGAACATTCAACCGCAGTTGGGGCACGGTAAGCGTCATCCCAGCACCGTCTTGAGAGCTGGGAGCAAAGG
>NZ_JAULSI010000113.1 GCF_030711405.1 Massilia brevitalea | reverse complement strand
TAGAAGCCGGCGATGTAATTGGCTACATCAAGCTTGGCTTCCGCGTGGTTCGCATAATTGCGCTGCCAGACGCGCTCCATCTTCAGGTTCAGGAAGAAGCGTTCAGCGACGGCGTTATCCCAGCAGTTGCCTTTGCGGCTCATGCTGCAGACGAAGCCATGTTCAGCCAGCAGGGCCTGGTACTGCTCGCTCGCATACTGGCTGCCGCGGTCGGAATGAACGACCAGTCCTGCAGCTGGACGGCGCGCCTGGATCGCCATGCGCAACGCATCGCAGACCAAGCTCGCCGGCATGCTCGGCGCCATCGCCCAGCCCACGACTTTGCGCGAGAACAGGTCGAGCACGATAGCCAGGTAGAGCCAGCCCGTGCCAGTCCGGATGTACGTAATATCCGAGGCATAAGCCAAGTTGGGCGCTGCCGGGTTGAACTGCCGGGCAAGCACGTTTGCCGCAACCGGCAGTGCATGCTTGCTGTCGGTTGTGTGCACGAATTTGCGCTTCCAGACTGGCTTCAGGCTAGCCTGTTGCATCAGCCGGCGTACCTTGTAACGGCCGACCTGAAGGCCGCTGTTGGCCAGCGCCGTGACCAGGCGACGGCTGCCGTAACTTTGGCCGCTGCTCATGAACGCAGCGCGCAGATGCACGCTCGCTTTGCAAAAAGCAGGCTTGGCAGCACGGCGCCTGGCTTCGTAAAATCCAGCCCGGCTCACCCCCAGAAGGCGACAGGTTTNGTGACCAGGCGACGGCTGCCGTAACTTTGGCCGCTGCTCATGAACGCAGCGCGCAGATGCACGCTCGCTTTGCAAAAAGTGGGCGCGGCGGCACGACGTTTGGCTTCGTAAAATCCAGCCCGGCTCACCCCCAGAAGGCGACAGGTTTGTGCGACAGGTACGGCCTTCGTTTGCAGTTCGTCGATGAGCCGATAGCTCACTTGAGCTCGCGGGCAAAGAAGGCCGATGCCTTTTTTAAGACGTCCACATCACTACGAAGCTGACGGTTTTCCTGCTCCAGCTGACGGATGCGCTGCTGCTCAGCCGTCAGTGGTTTGCCGATGCCTGGCTGGCCTTTCTGCTCGGCCTCGTACTGCTCCATCCAACGACGGATAGCGGTTACCCCGATATCCATTGTCTGGCTCACGTGCGAGATGCTCAGGCCTTGTTCTGTGATCATACGGACGACCTCGAGCTTGAAGCTGGGGTCGAAATTGCGGCGCTGCCTGGTCATGTAAACTCCTTCGAAGGTGAATTATCCACCTATCGA
>NZ_JAULSI010000112.1 GCF_030711405.1 Massilia brevitalea | reverse complement strand
ACAAGCCGTACGGGCAATTAGTACTGGTTAGCTTAATGCATTACTGCACTTCCACACCCAGCCTATCAACGTCCTGGTCTCGAACGACCCTTCAAGGAGCTCAAGGCTCCGGGAAATCTCATCTCAAGGCAAGTTTCCCGCTTAGATGCTTTCAGCGGTTATCTCTTCCGAACTTAGCTACCCGGCAATGCCACTGGCGTGACAACCGGTACACCAGAGGTTCGTCCACTCCGGTCCTCTCGTACTAGGAGCAGCCCCCTTCAAATTTCCAACGCCCACGGCAGATAGGGACCAAACTGTCTCACGACGTTTTAAACCCAGCTCACGTACCACTTTAAATGGCGAACAGCCATACCCTTGGGACCGGCTACAGCCCCAGGATGTGATGAGCCGACATCGAGGTGCCAAACTCCCCCGTCGATATGAACTCTTGGGAGGAATCAGCCTGTTATCCCCAGAGTACCTTTTATCCGTTGAGCGATGGCCCTTCCATACAGAACCACCGGATCACTATGTCCTACTTTCGTACCTGCTCGACTTGTCGGTCTCGCAGTTAAGCACGCTTATGCCATTGCACTATTAGCACGATGTCCGACCGTACCTAGCGTACCTTCGAACTCCTCCGTTACACTTTAGGAGGAGACCGCCCCAGTCAAACTGCCTACCATGCACTGTCCCCGATCCGGATAACGGACCAAGGTTANTCGCAGTTAAGCACGCTTATGCCATTGCACTATTAGCACGATGTCCGACCGTACCTAGCGTACCTTCGAACTCCTCCGTTACACTTTAGGAGGAGACCGCCCCAGTCAAACTGCCTACCATGCACTGTCCCCGATCCGGATAACGGACCAAGGTTAGAACCTCAAACAAACCAGGGTGGTATTTCAAGGATGGCTCCACGAACACTGGCGTGTCCGCTTCAAAGCCTCCCACCTATCCTACACAGATTGGTTCAAAGTCCAATGCAAAGCTACAGTAAAGGTTCATGGGGTCTTTCCGTCTAGCCGCGGGTAGATTGCATCATCACAAACATTTCAACTTCGCTGAGTCTCGGGAGGAGACAGTGTGGCCATCGTTACGCCATTCGTGCAGGTCGGAACTTACCCGACAAGGAATTTCGCTACCTTAGGACCGTTATAGTTACGGCCGCCGTTTACTGGGACTTCAATCAAGAGCTTGCACCCCATCATTTAATCTTCCAGCACCGGGCAGGCGTCACACCCTATACGTCCACTTTCGTGTTTGCAGAGTGCTGTGTTTTTATTAAACAGTCGCAGCCACCAGTTTATTGCAACCC
>NZ_JAULSI010000111.1 GCF_030711405.1 Massilia brevitalea | reverse complement strand
TGAATCGCTCCGGGTTTTGAGGAGGCTCCATTGTTTGAGAGAATGGAGCTATGAAAAAGCAACCGAAGTATTCCCCCGAAGTCATCGAGCGCGCCGTGCGCATGGTCAGCGAAGCCGGCAGCCAGTACGAATCGCAGTGGGCAGCGATCACGTCGATCGCAGCCAAGATCGGCTGCACGCCAGAAACGCTACGCCGCTGGGTACGCCAGCAGGAGCGTGATACCGGCCAGCGTCCAGGGCTAACCACTGCCGAAGAAGAACGCGTCAAGGCGCTTGAGCGAGAGGTGCGCGAGCTGCGCAAGGCGAACGAGATTCTGCGTCTAGCGAGTGCTTTTTTCGCCCAGGCGGAGCTCGGCCGCCACTTCAAGTCGTGAGAGCATTCATCGACCAGTACCGCCATGCCTACGGTGTCGAGTCGATCTGCAAGGTGATGCAGGTCGCACCGTCGGGTTACTGGCGCCACGCTGCGCAGCAACGCAACCCGGCACTGCGCTGCGCTCGGGTCCAACGTGACGACGTGCTGAGCGTTGACATCGAACGTATCTGGCAGGCGAACCTGCAGGTCTACGGGGCCGATAAGGTTTGGCGCCAACTGCGGCGTGAGGGGAGTGACGTGGCCCGCTGCACCGTGGAGCGCCTGATGCGCAAAGCCGGCCTGCGTGGCGTCATGCGAGGCAAGGTCGTGCGTACGACTGTGGCCGATGCGAAGGCGCCATGCCCGCTCGACCGCGTCAATCGCCAGTTCAAGGCCCAGCGACCGAACCAACTGTGGGTCTCCGACTTCACGTACGTCTCGACTTGGCAGGGTTTTGTCTACGTCGCTTTCGTCATCGACGTCTTCGCCCGGCGCATCGTCGGCTGGCGGGTCAGCAGCTCGATGCGGACCGATTTCGTGCTCGACGCACTGGAACAGGCGCTGTATGCGCGTCAGCCGGAACGAAACGAGCTGGTCCACCATAGCGACAGGGGCTCGCAATACGTGTCGATAAAGTACAGCGAGCGCCTGGCGGAAGCCGGCATTGAGCCGTCTGTGGGCAGCAAGGGCGACAGTTACGACAATGCCCTGGCCGAGACGATCAATGGGCTCTACAAGGCTGAGCTAATCCACCGCCGCGCTCCCTGGAAGACGCGTGAGGCCGTCGAGCTGGCCACGCTGGAATGGGTGTCCTGGTTCAACCATCACCGCCTGCTGGAACCGCTCGGCTATATACCGCCAGCCGAAGCTGAGGCAAACTATTACAAGCAACAGAGCAGTCAAGCCGTTCCGGCCTGACTCACACTAACCGGCCTCCACGAAAGCCGGGGCGGTT
>NZ_JAULSI010000110.1 GCF_030711405.1 Massilia brevitalea | reverse complement strand
TAATGCCGTTCAGTTAAGGTCCTTCTTCAGGACGCGGACGGTATAACGTTGAGGCAAGGCCTTCACGGCCCGGTCGATTTTTCGACCGGGCCGTTCTTCATTCAAGAGCATCACCAAGCGTTGGCGCAGGCGCTGCATCAACGCGGGCAATTTGCCGTATGACCGTGTCACGGCTGCCCAGTGGAGTTCGTACTGGATAACGTGGAAAGCGCGGATGAAGCTGATCTCGGTCGGCTCACATTTTACTTCCAATGCTGCTTTGGTCATCTCGAGCCGGATCAGATTGTAGGCAGTAAGTAGTCCCCAGATTTCCTGGTAGACGCCTTCGACGGTACGGCTACGCAGGGTGAGCGCCATGCCCATCATCGTCTTCTTGAGCTCACGATAGCTCGTCTCGATTTGCCAGCGCTGCGTGTAGCAAGCGGCAATATCCTTGGCCGTGTAGCGTTTGGTGTCAAACAGTGACGTTAGCAATACGTGCTTGCGCGCGCTTTGGTCGATGATCGTGATCGCGCGTACGCGCCATGTATCAGGCAGATCAGGGCATTTCTTGCGTGCCTGCGGCGAGACGCGCATCTCGATGACGCCATCGTCGGGCGTGCCGCTCACTACTTGCCATTTGGTGTTGGCCTTGGCTGGGATGATGAAGTGGCGGTTGGTGCCTCCTGAGGTCAGTCCACACAGGATTTCGGCCGACAAAAAACCTTTGTCGAATGCGGTCAGGGAGTCATCCGGAATCGATGCAAGCAACTCTTTGGCATAGAGCATCTCGTTGATGCCGTAAGGACCAAACTTCGCATCTCGGATCAAGTGGGTTGGCACTGCGGTCAAGGTGACGCCACGCACTTGCGGATAGCTGGAAATGCGGCCGCTGGGATAAACCTGTTCACCGAAGTGCTCGCGATGTTCTGGCGTATCGGCGGTCTTCAACGTCGTGCCATCCAGTGCAAACAGGCTCAGGCCCTTGAATAAATACTGTTTGCGATCCTGCTCAGCCCACGCCTTTGCCGATATCTCGAACAGTGCTCGCAAAGGCTCTGCGCCGAGACGCTGCCGCGCCTGCGCAACCGCACTTTTGCTGACGAAAGGCGCTTGTGCATCCGGTAAAGCCAAATCCAGGTCGTCAACCACTTCACTGATGGATTGGTGACGATACAAAGCCAAGGCCACGACCAGCCACACCACTTGCTCGGCCGGTAAGCGTCGCTGTCGAATGCTCGCTTTGCCTGTGTAAGCAACTGCCTGCTCGATCCACTCGTATGGCAAGTGCTGGCCCAGGCGCGCCCAGTCCGGGGCTTCCTGAGATTGCACGAGAAAATTAAGCGCGTCATCGAACATGGTGACGCAGGTTAACAGCCTCAGCGACCGTTTACAACACTCAAAAGAAAAATGCCGTTCAGTCTTAACTGAACGGCATTA
>NZ_JAULSI010000109.1 GCF_030711405.1 Massilia brevitalea | reverse complement strand
GAGAAAGAACTTATCGTCGTGTCCGAAATTACTTGACCACTACACAGAGAGGCCATAGAGGCAGCTGATGAGGAAGCGATTGATGCACTGCAAATCTTTCGTAAGGACGTAGGGGGGTTCATCCGGGCCTACGATTTTCTTTCGCAGATCGTCGACTTCGGTGACACCGACCTCGAGAAGCGCTCCATCTACTTCAAACACCTGCTGCCGTGGTTAAAGGATGAGCGAACCCATCATGTAATCGATCTGTCCACAGTGAAGCTGACTCACTACAAGCTGAGCGACACGGGGGAACAGGCAATCAAACTGGGGCAGGACCTGGACGATTACAAACTAAAGCCCCTTACCGATATCGGTTCAGGAAAATCACACGATCCAGAAGTCGTCATGCTATCGGCAATTATCGCCAAAATGAACGAGCTCTTCGAAGGTGACCTGACCGACAAGGACATGCTTGCGTTGGCAAACCACGTTGGGGGACTGATGATGGACAACGAGATGTTGGAAGAGCAGGCAGCGGCAAACACGATGGAACAGTTTGGTGCCAGCCCAGATTACAAAAACGTGATGCTTGACTCAGTTGCTGAAGGCTTGGACAAGTACCAGGAAATGGCCAAGCAAGTCCTGAACAGTTCTCGGATCCAGGACGGACTGTCGGAAATTTTGCTCGACCTGGTCTATGCGGGGTTTGCGGAGAAGAGAAAACGGCTCGGGTCTAGAAGTCTTAAGCAATCTTTTGACGTGAAAACGGCTATTGAAGCATCGGCGGGGAGACAGCGTGGGTTATAAAATTTCCAAGATAGACCAGAAATTGCAAAACTGGTTTGAAAATGACATGTCGAGCAAGTTGTTGCGCAGCGTTGCTTTGAGTTTCGGCGAAATTCGTGGGCTAAAGGGATTCGAAATTGAACTTAATTATCCAATTTCCGCAATTGCCGGGAGGAATGGATCGGGGAAGACCACTTTATTAGCACTCGCTGCTTGTGCATTTCACAACAGCGCCGATGGCTTCAGACTGCCAGGTCGGAAGGTCTCGTATTATACTTTTTCGGACTTCTTGATACAGTCAAAGGACGAAGTCTCTCCAGATGGAATATATGTTGAATACGGGATTGCCTATGACCATTGGGCAATTTCTCCCGAAAGCATGGAGAGTGAGGGGGTCAATAGTCAAGCTTTGATTAAAATGCCGGGCGGAAAGTGGAGGACGTATGCAAATAGAATTCACCGCCATGTCATTTATTTTGGAATCGACCGTGTGGTGCCGCACTCAGAAAAAAGTGTGTCTAAGAGTTATCGATCTGCTTTTAAAAAATCCTTAGCCAACGGGTGCGAAGAGAAAGTTAGAGACTCTGTTGGCAAGGTGATGGGGAAAACTTATGATGAATTTCATTTCAAGGGCAGTCTCTAAAACCAAGTGCAACACTCTTTCCTGTAGAGT
>NZ_JAULSI010000108.1 GCF_030711405.1 Massilia brevitalea | reverse complement strand
ATTATTCGTTAAACGCGTTTACGATCAAACGGGACTTGACATCTACGAGAGCCAAATCAGGGATCGCCACTTCGCGATTTGCTTTTCGATGATGGCGTCACGATCAATTCCCGAAGAGTAGTCAATAAGTTCAAGGATGCTTTATCTACTGTTCCGCAGTACAAGCAAGCTGACATCAAGCGAAAGGGCGAAGCGGCGACGCTAAAATTGACCTCATATGACTGGAACTTTGACATCGTCCCCTGTTTTTATACAAACCCCGACTCAGCAGGAAAGACGTATTATGTTATACCGGACGGCGACGGGAACTGGAAATTTACTGATCCTACCATTGACCGTGCACGTGTTCGCCGCTTGGTAGCAGCCCGTGGAACTATAATCTTGAGTGTAATTCGTCTTGTTAAGTTCTGGAATTGCCGCCCAACGATGCCAACGATGGGTTCGTATTTGTTAGAGAACATGATTCTGGACTACTACGAAAGCCGTGATCCCACCACTTGGCCTGACTTGGAATTTAAGCAGGTCATCAAGTACATTGAGTCTGCCATATATGGTGCCGTGAACGACCCGAAGCTTATTCAAGGCGACCTGAACAAAGTTGAACTAGCCGACCGTTTCAAAATTTCGCTCCGCTGCGCATCTGACTACGCTAAGTGCGCTGAGGCACGCGAGCTAGAGTCAGTAGGAGATCATAAGGGTGCCATAGGAAAATGGGCTGAGGTCTTCGGCGATTTGTTCCCAGCCTTTACCTAGTTAAGTATCAAATGAATAATATTGTTGAAGCTGAGAACAAATCAGAGTCGATAACACAACTGGCAGCGCAGGCGGCGTTGTACTCAGCAGCTAAGAGGCTTTTCTCGATCCAGCTTATTTTAGGCATTCCTGTAATCGTGATTGTAGCCATCGCCGCATTGGCACTGGATAAGGAATGGTTCGGCCTGCCGAAGCGTGACATATCACCCTATGTCAGCATCGTAGGTTTAGCGTTGGTGTTACTTGATACCATTTTAATTAACCCGCTTATTGGTGCCCGCCGAAGTGCTGCTGCGAAGATTCAGCAGTGCTTTGACTCTGCTGTTTTAAGGCTACCTTGGAACGAAATTGCGTACGGTTCTACGCCCGACCCGGAAGACATTGAAGCTTGGGCTGAGAAGAACGCGAAACTGGTAGCATCGGGGAAGTTTAACGACTGGTATCGTGTTGAAGTTCGCGAACTACCCCACGAAACTGCGGTGTTGGTATGTCAGCGTGCTAATTGCTGGTGGGATATGAAATTGCGCAAGAGGTACAACATTGCGGTGGGCATTGTTGGAGCATTGCTGTTTTCGACGCTTCTAGGGGTGTCCGTTTGGCTCGATCTTTCGGCTACAAGTATTTTTAGCTTTGTCGTTGCTCCATTCCTGCCATTTGTTGCTATCGCTCGGCAGTCTCTAAAACCAAGTGCAACACTCTTTCCTGTAGAGT
>NZ_JAULSI010000011.1 GCF_030711405.1 Massilia brevitalea | reverse complement strand
CACTCAAAAGAAAAATGCCGTTCAGTCTTAACTGAACGGCATTACCGGTTAGCCCGGGCATTTTTTTGGACGAAACAGTGGAATACGTAGGGTGGGCGCCCCGTGCCCACGCGTAAAAGGTGAGTACACGCGGCGCCTAGCGTGGCCCGGCCCGCCCTATGACCTCATGCGTTGACGCCATTAAAATTTGTACGTCAGCCGCATATACGGCGTGATCCCCAACGGGTCCGTATACCGCGGGTCGTAGCCCAGCTGGAAGTTGGTCACCTGGTTGGTGAACGGTGGCGTTTCGTCGAATAGATTCTTCACTCCGGCGGTGAACTCGAACTTCGGATTTCCGGTAAAGGTGGCCGACACCGACCAGGTCGAGTAATGCCCGACATTGTTGAAGAACTCCGGCGCCACCGCCGTGTTCTGGTCTTCGTAGTGCGACATGTAGCGGTTCGACAGGTTGAAGGTGTAGTCGCCGCGGATCAGCGTGAACAGCAGGTTGTGGCGCCAGCGGAAGACCGGGGAGGCGTCGGCGTAGCGGCCGGCATTCTGGGTAAAGTCGCCGCCGCGCTCGTTCTGGTATTCGTACTTGTTGACGTAGGTGCCGTCGAGGCTGACGCTGACGTTGCCGACCGGGCTGCGCGGCATACGGTACAGCAGCGACACATCCAGGCCGCGCGTCTGCACTTCGCCCAGGTTGTCGGTGATGTCGAGCACGTAGTCGAGGCTGGTGCCGGTTGCGTTGTAAACGAACAGATTCTGGTAGCGCGGGTAGTTGGAGAAGATGGTCTGCTCGGCCAGGGCGCTGATCTGGTCTTTCAGCTTGATGTTCCAGTAGTCGAGCGACACGGTCAGCGCACGCACCGGCTCGAACACCACGCCGGCGCTGTAGGTGCGCGAGCGTTCCGGGCTGAGGTCGGGGTTGCCGCCCTGGCGGATATCCTGCTGCTGGCCGCAGACGACGTTCGGGTTGGCGCCCGGCACCGGCACGCCGTTCGGGCACAGCACCGGGTCGTTGTAGGTGTCGGAACTGTTGGTGGTCGATTGCGGCCCGTATAGGTCGAACAGGGTCGGGGCGCGGAAGCCCTTGTTGAAGGAGCCGCGCACCAGCAACTGGCGCGTCGGCTGCCAGCGCAGCGACACCTTGGGGTTGAAGCTGCCGCCGACGTCGTTGTAGTGGTCGTAGCGGCCGGCGAAGTTGAGTTCCAGGTCTTTCATTACCGGCACGTTGAGTTCGGTGAACACGGCGTAGATGCTGCGCTGGCCCGACTGGTTCTGCGCATCGGCATAGCCCGAACTCGAGGCCTGCCCGGCCAGGTCGCGGTTGACGAAGTACTTGGCGCGGTCGCGCCGGAACTCGGCCCCGAGGGCGAAGCCGAGCGCGCCGCCGGGCAGGGTCATCAGCTCGCGGCTTACGCGGCCGTCGACCGCGCTGCTGTTGATGCGTGCGTGTACATACTCGCCCAGCAGCAGGGAATTGTTCAGGTAGTCGGCCCCGGCCGGGCTTTGCGGGCCGAAGGGATTCAGGATGCCGGCCCCCACGCCGTCGATGATGCGCCCGTCCACCAGGTAGCCGCCGCGGAAGGTGCTTTTCGCGCGCCCGCTAGAGTGCGAGATGGCGGTGTTGTAGTCCCAGCCGGCAATCGTGCCTTCGAGGCTGGCCTGCAGGCGCGCCGTGCTGCTGCTGTCGTAGTTCTCGCGCGGGCCGCTTTCCACCGGACGCCAGCTGATGTCGAGGTTTTCGCCGCTCAGGCCGGGGAAGGCCGGCACCGCGCCGTTGCCCGGGTAATACGGGCTGGCGGCGGTCATGACGATGCCGATGTTCGACATCGGCGGCGGCGCCACGCGCGACTCGTTGGTGCTGCGTCCCCAGACGAATTCCAGGCTGCCCAGGTGGTCGGGCGTGAACTGGCGGTTGACCTTGCCCATCGCGCTGAGCTGGCGCGTCTTGGGGATGTTGTCGTTGTACTGGGTGTAGTCGAATGCGCAGACCGGGGCGTCCGCTGCCGGCAGCGAATCGGGCGGGCGGCAGCCGGCGGCGTAGCCGGGGTTGCCGGTCACGCCGAGGTCGGAAAAGAAGTTGGCGGGGAAGGGCGTGCCGCTGACTTCGTTCATGCCGCGATCTAGCCGCACCCCGGTGCGCGAAAAGGCGCGTTCGGTGGCGCGCAGGGCGCTTTGCTGGTGGTAGTCGAGCACGCCGAACATGCTGATGCCGTCGCGCTCCAGCTTGCCCCAGCCGCCGGACAGGTTGATGCGCTGCTCGTTGCCGCCGCCCTGGCGCCAGGGCTCGTAGCCCTCGTAGGTGAGGACGCCCCCTTCGACAGAGCGCTTGGTGATGAAGTTGATGACGCCGCCGATGGCGTCGGTGCCGTAGATGGCCGAGGCGCCGTCGCGCAGCACCTCGACCCGTTCCAGCGCCGCCACCGGGATGATGTTCAAATCGACCGTGTCGGCGAAATAGGGGTGGTTCGCCAGGCGCCGGCCGTTCAGCAGCACCAGGGTCTTGTCGCCGCCCAGGCCGCGCAAGTCGGCCACGGCGCGGCCGCCGGTGCCGGAGCCGACCGCGGACGAGCTGACCGTCGAGGTCTGGTTCATCGGGATCGTGTTCAGCACTTCCTGCACCGTGGTGAGGCCCTGCTTGGCGAAGTCGGCGGCGCGGATGGTGGTGATCGGCAGCGCGCTTTCGGCGGCGATGCGCCGGATCGAGGAGCCGGTGACTTCGACGCGCTGGATCGGCTGCGCGGCGGATTGTTCGGGGGCCTGCGTCTGCAGGGCCGGCGACTCGGGCGGGCGCTGCGCTTCCTGCGCGGCAGCGCGCAGGGCAACGGGCAGGCTGGCCAGGAGACCCAGGCTGGCGGCGCCGAAGACGCTGCGCAGCGAACGGGACAGGATAGTTTCGTGCATGACGGGCTCCCCGAATGGTGTCGTAATGGCCTCGCAGCGCCTGCTTTGTCGTTAAAAATGATTGCGAAAAACAATTGTTCAGTGAAATAAACAAATGTCGCGCCGAGGTGCTTGTTTCCGAGTCTTGCACTGCCTTATGCGTGTTCGGTGATTTCGGTCAAATCGGGCAGGCACCGGCAGGCGATTCGCCTGCCGGACCTAGGCCGGCCACGGGAAGCCGTGGCATGTGCACCACAGGGAACGCTCAGAACGTATAGCGCGCGCCCAGCGAGAAGGTGCGTCCCACCGCACCCAGGTAGTCGAGCGGGTTGTAGGCCTGGGCGCCATAGGTGAGCGGGTCGAGCGGCGCCACCTTGTCGAACAGGTTTTCCACGGTGCCGAACACTTCCCACTGCGGCTGCGGCTTCCAGCGCACCACCAGGTCGAAGGTGGTGAACGAAGCCAGCTCGCAATTGCGCGGCGCGTCGTCGCCGTTGGCGTAGTGGCTGGCGCAGCCGTCGGGGTCGCCCTTGAACAGCACGTTGTCGATCGGCCCGCGGTAGTTGGCGTTCAGCGACACGCGCCAATCCGCACGGTCCCAGGACGCGCGCAGGTTGGCGCGGTAGTCCGGGGTGCCGACGCAGTTGGTGACGTCGCAGTTGCCGTGGGTACCGGCGAAGTCGCGCGAGCTGCCGTCCTGTTCGGTGCGCACCCATTCGTCGAGGTAGGTCAGCTTGCCGTCGAGCAGCAGGTTGCCCCAGCCGTCCGGCAGGCGCAGCGTGTGGCGGGCGTCGACGTCGATGCCGCGCACTTTCGTTTGCGCCGAATTCACGTAGTTGGCCAGCACCGCCGTGATGGCGCCCGGGTCTCCCGGGATGCCGGTGGCCGTGCTCGGGTCGCGCGCCACGTTGCCGGCGGCAATCGCGGTGTCGGTCAGCTCCTGGTTGATCTCGTTCTTGCGCTCGATCTTCCAGAAGTCGACCGAGATGCTAGTGCGAGGCAGCGGATCCCAGATGAACCCGATGTTGTAGCTGCGCGAGCGCTCCGGCGACAAATCGGGATTCGGCGAGGTGATGACCGCGATATTCGCCGGGTCGCAGGCCGCCGTCACGCCCAGGGCGCAGCGCAGCGGGTCCTCGGCGGTGGCAAAGGCGGCCAGGCCGCCGACGCCGTTCTCGGCCGCGCTGGGCGCGCGGAAGCCCTTGGCAAAGGTGCCGCGCAGGGCGAACTGGCGCGAAGGCGTCCACTTTACGCCGACCTTCGGCGTCCAGGAACGGCCGACGTCGGTGAAGTCGTCGAAGCGCAGCGCGCCGGTGACTTCCACCCCAGGCAGCACCGGCGCCAGCGCTTCGCCGTACAGCGCGAACACGTTGCGCGCGCCGCGGTAGGCCGAATAGCCGAGGCCGATCACGTTGCCGCGCTCGGTGCCGGTGCTCGGGCCGAGTTCGGTTTCCTCGCGCCGCCACTCGGTGCCGACCGCGACCCCGACCGGCCCGCCGGCCAGCTGCCCGAATTCGCGCGTGGCCTTGAAGTCGCCCTGGATGATCTTGGTCTCGGCGCTGTTGCGGATCATCGGCGACAGCGCCGCGTACACGCCCGGGTCGTTCAGGCCGGCGTTTTCGCCGATGCGCCAGAAGCTGCCGGGCGGCAGCGCCGCATAGGCCGGGCTGGTGGCCAGGGCCGAGGCCACGTTCACGGCATCGTCCGGATTGAGCAGGGCAAAGGTGACGTCGCGCTGCAGCTGGCCACGGCGCTCGTTGGTCACGGTGCTGCGCGAGAACAGCAGCGAGGTGTCGTAGTCCCAGCCGGCGACTTCGCCCTTCACGCCGGCCAGCAGGCGCGAGAAGAAGGAATCGATGTTCGATACCCGCGGCCCGACGTCGCCGGCCAGGTAGCGCAGGCGCGCGGCCGTGCCGAAGTAGGGGTTGTCGGGGTGGGCCGCGCCCAGCAGCGAGGCGGCGTTGCTGACCGGGCCGCCGGGGTAGCCGACCGAGGCGCTGACGGTGGACGGCGTGGTCGAGGACGAGGACTTGCTGCTGTACAGATTGACCTCGCCATAGGCCTCGATTCCGGGCGTGAGGCGGTAGGTGCCGCGCCCGAACAGGCTGTAGTTTTCCTGCTGCGGCTGGATCTGGTTGTAGACCAGGGTCGAGTCGATCAGGCAGCCGCCGCCGGGGTCGCCCTGCGGGTGGTTGGTGAAGTTGCTGCAGGCCGCGCCCGGGAAGAAGCGGGTGAAGCCGGTGGCCGGGTCGAGGTTGCCGCGGTTGTAGTAGTCGAGCGTGGTCGGGTTGCGCACGTTGCCGTTGATGGCATTGCCGGCCGCGTTGTTGGTGGTGATGGCCCCGGTGCCGCCGAGGTTCTGGAGCGCCGAATAGCCCCAGCGGCGCAGGTCGATGCGGCCGATGTGGTCGCGGCTGGCACGGTCGCGCAGCCAGATGTCGTTGCTGCGCTTGAACTCGAAGTTCAGCAGCACGTTGTAGCGGTCCTTGTCGGGGTCGCCGAAGCCGTGGGTGATGGCGAAATTCTGTTCTTCGCCATCCCATTCCTCGCTGATGCCGAGCAGGCCGCGCACCGTGGTGCCGGTGAAATTGCGGCGCAGGATGATGTTGACCACGCCGGCAATCGCGTCGGAACCGTAGATGGCCGAGGCGCCGTCCTTCAGGATCTCGATGCGGTCGACGGCATCGGTGGGGATCACGTTCAGGTCGCTGAAGACCTTCTGGCCATCGTCGGCCAGGCCATAGGGCGCCATGCGCCGGCCATTCTGCAGCACCAGGGTCGAGGCCGTGCCCAGGCCGCGCAGCGAAATGCCCGAGGCGCCGGCCGCGAAGCCGTTGCCGAAGCTGGTCGGCACCGAACCCTGGTTGTCCACCGCCAGGGTCTGCAGCAGTTCCGACACCGTGCTCTTGCCGGAACGCTCGATGTCGGCGCGGTTCACGGTGATCACCGACGAGGCGGTTTCGGCTTCGGCGCGGCGGATGTTACTGCCGGTGATTTCGACGCGCGCGATGGGCCGCTGCGCCTGCTCTTGCTGCTGCGCCTGCGCCAGTGCCTGCGCCGACGGCAGCGCCAGCAGGGCCAGGCCGACCGCGCCGCCGCCGGCAAACATGCGGCGCACGGCGCGCGATATCAGGGTTTCAGTCATGTCCGGACTCCAGAACGTGTGGAAATTCCGGTCCATGTCGCGTCTGTTTGCGTTCGCTTAGACAATCAACGCACAGCAATTGATTCTCGATAAGGACAAACACCGCTGAACCGGGGCATGTCCTGACTTTTGCATTCCCGACAACAGGCTGTCTGATATCTCTCAAACGTCACGCCGGCGTGCGCGCGGCTGTGCGTTTGTCGCAACTGCTTGCCACTTATTTGCCGATCTACCCATGTTTACGCTACGGACAAAAGGCTTGCCAATCTTCACGCATTGGCGTTATAGTCGATTCGACCTTTTCGGATTCCCTCATGCGCAACGCTGCTTTCGCTGTTTCCTTTACCCGCTGGTTTTATTTTGGCTTTTCCAGCCTTCAGGCGGTGGAGTAGCGGCGGGTACACGCGAACAGCAAAGACCAGGACCGAATACCAGAAACCGCCAGCGATGGCGGTTTTTTTATTTGCAGACCAGATAACGGAGTACAGCATGCCCCGCACCGACGATTTACGCATTCGCGAAATGAAGGAACTGACGCCGCCCTCGCACCTGATCCGCGAGTTTCCGGTGACGCCGGCTGCCGAGCAGACTGCGGCGAATGCGCGCGTGGCGCTGCACCGCATCCTGCACGGCCAGGACGACCGCCTGATGGTGGTCATTGGCCCCTGTTCGATCCACGACCCGAAGGCCGCCATCGAGTACGCGCGCCGCCTGGTGGAGCAGCGCCAGCGCTTTATTGGCGACCTGGAAATCGTGATGCGCGTGTATTTCGAAAAGCCGCGCACCACCGTTGGCTGGAAGGGCATGATCAATGACCCTTACATGGACAACAGCTTCCGCATCAACGACGGCCTGCGCATGGCGCGCGAGCTGCTACGCAACGTCAACGAGATGGGCTTGCCGGCCGGCACCGAGTTCCTCGATGTGATCAGCCCGCAGTACATCGCCGACCTGATCAGCTGGGGCGCGATTGGCGCTCGGACCACGGAATCGCAGGTGCACCGCGAGCTGGCTTCCGGCCTGTCGTGTCCTGTGGGCTTCAAGAACGGGACCGACGGCAACATCAAGATTGCGACCGAGGCGATCAAGGCGGCCTCGCAGCCGCACCATTTCCTGTCGGTGACCAAGGGCGGGCATTCCGCCATCGTGTCCACGGCCGGCAACGAGGATTGCCACATCATCCTGCGCGGCGGCAAGACGCCGAACTACGACGCCGCCAGCGTCGATGAAGCGTGCCGCCAGATCGCCGGCCTGGGGCTGGCCTCGCGCCTGATGATCGATGCCTCGCATGCGAACAGCTCGAAGAAGCCGGAGAACCAGGTGCCGGTGTGTGCGGATATTGCCGCGCAGATTGCGCGCGGCGACGAGCGGATCGTGGGCGTGATGGTGGAATCGCATTTGGTGGCAGGGCGCCAGGATCTGGTGCCGGGCAAGGAGCTGACGTATGGGCAGTCGGTGACGGATGGGTGCATCGACTGGGAGACCAGCATCGGCGTGCTGGAAGGGCTGGCGGCGGCGGTGCGCCAGCGGCGGCTGCGCGAGGATTTGTGATTCGGTTCGTAGGGTGGGCCAGTTTGTAGGGTGGGTACTTGTACCCACCAGATTGAACGGCAGCGTGCCGCATCGCCACCGACGGTGAACGGTGGGTACGAGTACCCACCCTACGTTATAGGGGCCAACAATAAGTTGATGGCTCGCTGCGCCTGATATGCGCTATCGTTACCATTTTTATCGCTGGGCTTCCTGAACAAGAATGGCAGCTTATTAATGGCAGCATATTTACTGCGGCGCCTGTGGCAAATGCTGCCCACCATGGCCGGCGTGATCGTCCTCGTGTTCGTGCTGTTCAACTGGGTCGGCGGCGATCCGGCCTATCTGCTCGCGGGCAAGATGGCCGACGAGGCGGCGATCGCCAACATCCGCGCCCAGCTCGGCATCGACCAGCCGGTATGGGTGCAGCTCGGCATCTTCCTGAAGCAAATCCTCACCTTCGATTTCGGCAACGCCTGGAGCACGGGCGAGCCGGTCTCGCACATCATCGCCAGCCGCCTCGGCCCTTCGCTCACCGTGCTGGTGCCGCTCACGCTGCTGGAAACCTTCCTGGGCATCGCACTGGCGCTGGCCATTGCCTTCGTGCGCGGCTCATTGACGGACCGCGCCGTGATGGTGGCCTGCACGGTCGGCATGTCGATCTCGATACTGGTCTACATCATCGTGTTCCAGTACTTCTTCGCCTACAAGCTGGGCCTGTTCCCGGTCCAGGGCTGGGGCAACAGCCTGGGAGAAAACCTGCTGCACTACGCGCTGCTGCCGATCATCATCGGCCTGGCGGTATCGATTGCCCCGACCCTGCGCCTCTACCGCAGCTTCGTGCTCGACGAAGTGGGCCAGGACTACGTGCGCACCGCGCGCGCCAAGGGCTTGAAGGAACGGCGCATCGTCTGGGTCCACGTGCTGAGGAATGCGGCGATCCCGATCATCACCCACGTGATGGCGAACCTGCCCGCCTTGCTGATCGGCGCCTTTCTGCTGGAGCGTTTCTTTGGCATCCCCGGCATCGGGCGCGAAGTCATCCTGGCCGTCGAGCGCAGCGATTTTCCAGTGATCAAGGCGATCACCGTCTACGTGGCGGCCGCAACGATGGTGTTCAACCTGCTGGCCGACCTGCTGTACCAGGCTGTCGATCCGCGCGTGCAACTAAAATGAGTCACATGCACCACGAAGTCTCTCCCGGCCTGTGGGCGCTTGCCTGGCGCCGCCTGCGCGCCGACCGCATTGCGATGGCGGCCCTGGCCGTGGTCGGTCTGTTCCTCCTGATGCTGGTCCTGTCCTCGGGCGGCCTGGTCGCAGCCGACTGGGAAGAAGAGGTCGCAGTCAATTACGCACCGCCGACATTGGTTGGCGCCAACCCGGCCCTGGCCGCCCTGGCCCAGCCACAGCGGCCGACGCCGCCGAATGCCTTCGATCCCCTGGCCGACGAACTGGACACCCTCAAGCGCGAAGTCGGACGCAGCCATCCGCCCGTGGCCAAGGCCTTGACGCTGCCGTTCGGCGCGGATAAATGGGGCCACGACATCCTCAAGAAAACCGTCAAGGGCGGCGAAACCTCGATCGTCGTCGGCCTGGTGGCCGCCTTCGTTGCGGTGGCGCTCGGGACCCTGTTCGGCGCCATCTCGGGTTTCTATGGCGGCCTAGTCGACGACTTCTTCAACTGGTTCTACAGCATCTTCACCTCGATTCCCTCGATCCTGATGATCCTGACCGTGGCCGCCGTGCTGCAGCAAAAGGGCGTGGCCACCATCGTGCTGATCCTGGGTTTGACGGGCTGGACCGGACCCTACCGCCTGATCCGTGCCGAATACATCAAGCACAAGGCGCGCGAATACGTGATGGCGGCCGACGCCATTGGCGCCTCGAGCTGGCGCAAGATGTTCTCGCACATTTTTCCGAATGTGTCGCACGTGGCCCTGGTGCAGGTGTCGATCCTGGTGGTCGGCTTCATCAAGGCCGAAGTCATCCTGTCGTTCCTGGGCTTCGGCGTGCCGGTCGGCACCGTGTCCTGGGGCAGCATGCTCAATGAAGCGCAGAATGAACTGATCCTTGGCAAGTGGTGGCAGCTGGCCGCCGCGGCCGGCGCGATGGCGCTGCTGGTCACGGCGTTTTCCCTGTTCACCGACGCGCTGCGCGATGCGCTCGACCCGAAACTGAAGTGATCATGAGCCACCAGGACAACATGCTGCTGCGGGTGCGCGATCTGCGCATTGCATTCCGTATCGACAAGAAGAACACGGTCGAGGCGATCAAGGGCATCTCTTTTGACGTGCCGGCGAACGCCACCGTGGCGCTGGTGGGCGAATCGGGCAGCGGCAAGTCGGTCAGCTCGCTGGCCGTGATGGGCTTGCTGCCGCCGGACACGACCGTCGTGGACCCGGGGTCGAGCGTGCAGTTCGATGGGCGCGAGATCTTGCAGCTGCCGGCGGCCGAGCGGCGCCGTTTGTGCGGCAAGGACATTGCCATGATCTTCCAGGAGCCGATGTCCTCGCTGAACCCGGTGTTCACGGTCGGCTTCCAGATCGGCGAAGTGCTGCGCCTGCACCTGGGCATGAACCCGAAAGCGGCGCGCGCCCGCACCCTTGCTCTACTGGAAGAAGTCGGCATTCCCGACCCGGCGCGCAAGATCGACGCCTATCCGAGCCAGATGTCCGGCGGCCAGCAGCAGCGCGTCATGATCGCGATGGCCATTGCCTGCGAGCCGAAGTTGCTGATCGCGGACGAGCCGACCACGGCGCTCGACGTGACCATCCAGAAGCAGATCATGGAGCTGATCGCCAGGCTGCAAAAGAAGCACCGGATGGCGGTGCTGTTCATTACCCACGATCTCGGCCTGGTGGGGGAGATTGCCGACCGCGTGATCGTGATGCGCCATGGCGTGGTGCGCGAGGAGGGGTCGGCGGCGCAAGTCTTCGGCGCCCCGCGCGACCTGTACACGCAAGCCCTGCTGCATTGCCGCCCGAAGCTGGACGAACGTCCGCTGCGTCTGCCCGTGATCGACGACTTCATGCGAGGGCAGGGCGCCTCATCCATCGCACTGCCGCAGCGCACGCGCGGCTATGCGCCGGACGATGAGAACGTGCTGGTGGTCAAGAACCTGCAAAAAAGCTTTTGGCTGCGCGAAGGGCTGTTCGGCAAGCGCGAGTTCCGCGCCGTCCAGGATGTGTCGTTCACCCTCCCGCGCGGCAAGACCCTGGGCGTGGTCGGCGAATCCGGTTCCGGCAAGACCACGGTCGGCCTGACGCTGCTGAGGCTGCACCGCGCCACCGGCGGCAGTGCGCTGTTCGATGGCAAGGATTTGCTCGCCATGTCCGACCGCGACTACCAGGCGTATAAGCGCCGCATCCAGATCATTTTCCAGAATCCCTATGCCTCGCTGAATCCACGTTTTACT
The DNA here is from genome assembly GCF_030711405.1 of Massilia brevitalea. Taxonomy (GTDB): domain Bacteria; phylum Pseudomonadota; class Gammaproteobacteria; order Burkholderiales; family Burkholderiaceae_D; genus Telluria; species Telluria brevitalea. The sequence goes on along the minus strand of NZ_JAULSI010000011.1, from coordinate 151,490 downwards.
GTTGGCCAGATTCTATTGGAACCGATGCGCATCCACGGCATTGGCGCCGACGACAAGGAGCGCACGGCCACCGTGATGGCGCTGCTGGAGCGGGTAGGGCTGCCGGCTGCGGCGTATCGCCGTTATCCGCATGAATTTTCCGGCGGCCAGCGCCAGCGCATTGCGATTGCGCGGTGTCTCACCATGAAGCCGGAGATCCTGGTCTGCGACGAATCGGTGTCGGCGCTGGACGTGTCGGTCCAGGCCCAGGTGCTGAACCTGCTGCAAGACCTGCAGGACGAATACAGGATGAGCTATATCTTCATTTCCCACGATTTGTCGGTGGTGCGCTACATTGCCGACCGCGTGATGGTGATGCACCACGGCAGCATGGTGGAAATGGCCGATTCCGATGTTCTGTACCGCAACCCGCAGCACGACTACACCAAGGCCTTGCTCGCGGCGATCCCGCGTGGCGCATGATTGTTGCTCCGGTGTTGTAATCCCATCAGGGAAAACCGGCCGCTGCCAGCCGGGCAGGAAGATTTCCGCTACCATCACAGCATGTCCGAACTTATCCTCCTGATCCAGAACTACGGCGTCCTGCTCGTCTTCGGCACGGTGCTGCTGGAGCAGTTCGGCCTGCCGATTCCCGCCTTTCCCGTGCTGGTCGTGGCCGGGGCCATGGCCATGGATGGCGGCGCCAGCTGGCAGCTGTGCCTGGCTGCTGTGCTGCTGGCTTGCCTGATCTGCGATTATTTCTGGTTCCGCGCCGGGCGTTACTACGGCAAGCGCGTGCTGCGCCTGCTGTGCCGGATTTCCCTGTCGCCGGATTCCTGCGTCAACCAGACCGAGGACCGCTTCCGCCGCTATGGCCCGAAGTCGCTGCTGGTCTCGAAATTCATACCCGGCTTCAATGCGATTGCCGCGCCGATGTCGGGCGCGCTCGGCACCCGCACGCGCCATTTCCTCGGCTTTGCCTCCACCGGCGCGCTGCTCTGGGGCGGCAGCGGGCTGGCAGTCGGCATGCTCTTCCACGACAGCGTCGATCGCGTGCTCGATGGCCTGGAAACCATGGGCAGCACCGCGCTGATGGTGGTCGGCACGCTGCTGGCGCTGTTCGTCGCCTATAAATATGTGGAGCGGCGCCGCCACCGCGCCAGCATGGCCGTGCCGCGCATCGGCGTGGCCGAACTCAAATCACTGATCGACGGCGGCCACGATCCCCTGATCGTCGATGCGCGCAGCGTCACGGCGCAGGCGCTGGAGCACGCGATTCCCGGCGCGCTCTTGTATGCGGAATGCGAGCCGGGCCAGCTGATGGCCGGGCTCGACCGCGACCGGCACATCATTGTGTATTGCAGCTGCCCGAACGACGTCACCGCCGCCCAGGTCGCCAAGGCATTCCTGGCCAACGGCTTCCATCGCGCCCGGCCACTGCAGGGCGGGCTCGACGCCTGGAACACCCACCATGCGGCGGCGGTGGAGGTGGCGTCCGAACTCACACCGTTCCGGACGTAACTGTACTACGCATAAAGATATGCATTCTTCCTAGATGCTCGCTGGCTTTGTACCTAAACTACAAAATAAACTTGTACTCCCGTAAAGAAATCCAGTAAGCTTGGAGGATCACCTGCCTCCTGTGCTGCAATGACCGCTTCTTTGCCTGACACCATTGTTTCCTCTGTTGCCCGTTTCGATCAACCGCGCCTGTTGGCCGACGTCGGCGGCACGAATGCCCGCTTTGCGCTGGAAACGGCGCCTGGGCAATTCGAGGTGGTGCAGGTACTGGGCTGTGGCGACCACGACACGCTGGCCGACGCCATCCGCAGCTACCTGGCGGCGCCGGAAACGGCAGGCTTCGGCTCGGTCAGCCACGCCGCGATCGCCATCGCCAATCCGGTCGATGGCGACCAGGTCCGCATGACCAATCATCACTGGCAATTCTCGATCGAGGGCATGCGCCAGGAACTGGGCTTCGCAACCTTGATGGTGGTGAACGATTTCTACGCGCTGGCGCGCTCCTTGCCGCACTTGGCGGATAGCGACAAGGTACAGGTCGGCGGCGGCGCCGCGCGCCCGAATGCGCCGCTGGCGCTGATTGGCGCCGGCACCGGCCTCGGCGTGTCCGGCCTGATCCCGGTGGGCAATAGCTGGACCGCGCTGTCCGGCGAAGGCGGCCATGTCGGCTTTTCGCCGGCGAACGAGCTCGAAGTAGCAATCCTCCAGTTCGCCTGGCGCGAGTTCGAGCACGTGTCGGCCGAGCGCTTCCTGTCCGGCGCCGGCGTCGAGCTGATCTACCGGGCGCTGGCCGAGTACCATGGCCAGCAGCCGGAAGCGATCGGCGCGCCGGAGATTTCACGCCGCGCCATGGCCGGCGAATGCGCGCTCGCGAGCGAGGTGCTCGAGGTCTTCTGCGGCATGCTTGGCTGCGCTGCCGGCAACCTGGCGGTGACGCTGGGCGCGCAGGGCGGCGTGTACATCGGCGGCGGCATCGTGCCGCGCCTGGGCGAGCGCTTCGCACTATCCTGCTTCCGCAGCCGCTTCGAGCGCAAGGGCAGGTTCTCTTCCTACCTGTCCCAGGTGCCCACCTACGTGATCACGGCGCAGTATCCGGCTTTCCTTGGCGTGTCGGCGATTCTGGCGGAAAAACTGTCGGCTTGATCGCAAACCGCACTGCGCACCCTTGCGCAAGTGGCCGTTCTCGTGTTTTATCGGTTACAATGGCCCGCAGTTGGAAGAAACGATGGCTTCGCGCCCCGTGCGAGCGCCGGCAGACCGGCAAGCCCGTTTCGCTAGATCACCAACCCGTTGCCCGCCTGGCAAGCGAGCGGCCTGTAGCCGGGTCCTGTCCCGCTACCGTATTGTGCCCGTCCCATCCAGGCGCGGGCCACGCATCCAGTTTCGACGAGCAGTACTGTGAACCGCGTTCCGTTCGCGACAGCCACCGGCATTTTTCGGCCGGTCACGTCACGGCGGCAGCTGCACGATGATCTTTGCCGCGCCTCGGTGCGCTGGCAACCAAGTATTTATATTGAGCTTTCGAGCCTGACGACATCGAGAATGAAGACTGACGAGGCCAAGCGGATCCTCGAAACCGCCTTGCTGTGCGCACGCGAGCCGATGTCGATCCATGGCATGAAGAAGCTGTTCGCCGACGTCGACGCGAACGGCAGGCAGCTCGGTATCGGCGTCGGTTCAGACACGATCAAGCTGCTGCTCGAGGAACTGCGCCACGACTGGCGCGACCGCGGTATCGAGATCGTCGGCCTGGCCTCGGGCTGGCGTTTCCAGAGCCGCCCGGAAATGAAGCCTTACCTGGACCGGATGTCGCCGGAAAAACCGCCGAAGTATTCGCGCGCGACGCTGGAAACGCTGGCGATCATCGCCTACCGCCAGCCTGTTACGCGCGGCGACATCGAGGAAATCCGCGGCGTCGCGGTGAACTCGCAGACGATCAAGATGCTCGAAGACCGTGGCTGGATCGACGTGGTCGGCCACCGCGAAGTGGTGGGGCGGCCCGCCTTGCTGGGTACGACGAAACAATTTCTTGACGACCTGGGACTGGCGTCGCTGGGCCAGTTGCCGCCGCTGGAGGCGATTGCAGATGCCGCCGACGGGCGTTCGCTGGAAGCGCTCGAAGCGGCGCTGAACGACAATTTTGACAGGGCAGCCGCGGGAGCGGCGGCCGAAGACGAACAAGGGGCTTCCCAAGTGGAAGTGCCGATTCATGACCCGCAACCGGCCGCCGGCTCGGTACCAGGTCAGCAAAACAATGACACGAATGATGAATCCAACTGACACCACCGAGACCACTCCCGCCGAGCCGGGCAAGGACGCGGCCAAGCCGAAGCGCCGCACCAAGGCCGCTGCTGCTGCGCCCGCCGTGAGCGAGGCGCCTGCCGCCGCGGTCCCGGCCGACGCCGCCGCTGCCGCGGCGGTCGCTACCGCGCCGGCCGCGAAGCCGAAGCGCCGTACCAAGGCTGTGGTTGCCGCCGAGGGCGATGCTGCCACTGCAGCTGCTGCTCCTTCCGCTGCCGCTGCCGAGCCTGCACCGAAGGCCCCGGCCGCCCGCAAGCCGCGCGCGACGAAGGCCAAGCCGGCCGAAGCGAAGGCCGAGGTCCAGGCCGAGGCGCCAGCCCAGCCGGCCTCCGCCAGTGCACCGGCGCCTGCACCGGCCCCGGCCACCCCAGTGGCAGCCGCCGAGGCCGCCCTTGCGGCAACGGCCGATGCGCCGCGCCAGGAGCAGGGCCAGCGCAAGCCGCGCGGTCCGCGCCAGATGCGCGAGCAGCGCGGCCAGCGCGAGCTGCTCCAGGCTGCCGCGGTTGCGTCTCAGGCTGAGACCGAGGCCGCGCCCGAAGCCGGCGCCGACGGCGTGGCAGAGCCGCGTGCCGCCGAGCCAGTGCGCGAGCAGCGCCAGGGCAAGGGCAAAGGCAAGCAGAAGAACCAGAAGAATGCCCAGAAGCCGGGCCAGCCAGGCGCCCAGCAGGGTGTTCCGGGCGCCCACGGCGCGCAGCAGGGTCAGCAAGTGCGCGGCGCCCACGGCGCCAAGGGCAAGGGCGGCAAGCAGAAGCCGGGCAAGGGCGGCAACGACGCCGACGCCGTGTTCTCCTTCGTCACCTCGGACGCCTTCGACGCCAACGACGGCGGCCAGGGCCAGCAGAAAGCCAAGCCGGTACGCCGCGACCTGACCGCCGACGACGACGCGCCGAAGCTGCACAAGGTGCTGGCCGAAGCCGGTCTCGGCTCGCGCCGCGACATGGAAGACCTGATCGTTGCCGGCCGCGTGTCGGTGAACGGCGAGCCGGCCCACATCGGCCAGCGCATCCTGCCGACCGACGCCGTGCGCATCAACGGCAAGCTCATCCAGCGCAAGGTGAACAACACCAAGCCGCCGCGCGTGCTGGTGTACCACAAGCCGGCCGGCGAAATCGTCAGCCACGACGACCCGGAAGGCCGTCCTTCGGTGTTCGACCGCCTGCCGACCATGAAGACCGGCAAGTGGCTGGCCGTTGGCCGCCTCGACTTCAATACCGAGGGCCTGCTGATGTTCACGACCTCGGGTGACCTGGCCAACCGCCTGATGCACCCGCGCTATAACATCGACCGCGAATACGCGGTGCGTACCCTGGGTGAGCTGGAAGAAGGCATGCGCCAGAAGCTGCTGGCCGGCGTCGACCTCGAGGACGGCAAGGCGGCGTTCACCAAGATCGTCGATGGCGGCGGCGAGGGCATCAACAAGTGGTACCGCGTGGTGATCGGCGAAGGCCGCAACCGCGAAGTGCGCCGCATGTTCGAGGCGGTCGGCCTGACCGTCTCGCGCCTGATCCGTACCCGCTACGGCGCCATGACCCTGCCGTCGGGCCTGAAGCGCGGCCGTTGGGAAGAGCTGGAAGAAAACGACGTGCGCAACTTCATGTCGGCCTTCGGCATCGAGAAGAAGGGCGCCGCGGGCGCTGCGCAGGGCGGCAAGGGCGCCAAGAGCGGCCAGCCGGCCGATCCGCGCCGTTCCGACGGCAACCGCATCGACCGTGCCGATGCGAACCGCAACGTCGACCCGTTCGGCCCGCAGGTCGCCCGCGCCGGCGCGCCGCAACGCAACGCCGGCCTGTCGACGGTCCCGAACGGCCGTCCGCAAGGTGGCGGCAAGGGTGCGCGTGGCGGCAACGCCGGCGGCTTCGGCGGCGGCGCATCGGGCCGTCCGGGCAGCGGTGGCGGGAATGGCGGTAATGGCGGCGGCAATGGCGGCAGCAGCCGTCCGCGCCAGCCGGATCCGCTGCAGACCACGTTCGGCTTCGCCGGCAGCGGCGGCGGTGGTCGTCGCGGCGGCCAGGGCCCACGCGGTTCCGAGCACGGCCTGCCGCGCCGCGGCCGCCGCGGTTAAGGTTTGGTAGGGTGGGTTCTCGAACCCACCATCGACCGGATGAATGCTGAGGGGTGTAGGGTGGCAGGTTAGAGAACCCACCCCACATTTATCGTGTGCAGCTGTTGTTTGGTCGTCCATATAATGGTATGTCGATTGCAGCGTGCCCTCGAATACGTTATAATTTGCGTCCTAATCCGGAGTTCTTCCCAGTATTAATTTGGTGCAAGTGCTTTCATCTGGTTGGGTTGTGAATTCAAAAAGATGGGCAGATGCCCATTTTTTTTTTGGTAAAACGTTTTAAAGCCCTGGAGAAGTGTCGTGCAGCAGTTTGATTTGATCGCCAAGACAGTCGGTGGCCTCGGCTACGACCTCGTTGATGTCGAACGGGGCGAGCGCGGGGTCCTGCGCGTGTTTATCGATTTCCCGGCTGCCGTCGCCGAAGAGAAGGGGCCGATCACGGTCGAGGATTGCGTCACGGTGAGTCACCAGTTGTCGCACGTACTCACCGTCGAGAACGTCGATTACGAGCGTCTGGAAATTTCGTCGCCCGGGCTGGATCGCCCGGTGCGCACCCTGGCCGATTTCGAGCGCTTCGCCGGCCACGAATGCACGGTGAAACTGCGCGTCGCCATGCCGGGCTCCGCGAACCGGAAGACCTTTACGGGCATCCTGGTCGCGCCGGAAGGCGACAAGATCGGTCTGGAATTTGAAGGTAAGGATGGTCTGGCGTTGTTGGAATTTACGCTGGCCGAATTGGACAAGGCACGCCTGGTGCCGCAGGTGGATTTTAGGAGTCGCAAAGCATGAGTCGCGAAATTTTGTTGTTGGTTGATGCGCTTGCGCGCGAAAAAAACGTCGATAAGGAAGTGGTCTTCGGGGCGCTCGAGTTCGCCCTGGCCCAGGCCACCAAAAAACGCTATGAAGGCGAGGTCGACATTCGCGTGAGCATCGATCGCGACAACGGCGAATTCGAAACCTTCCGCCGCTGGCACGTGGTGCCGGATGAAGCCGGACTGCAACTGCCGGACCAGGAAATCCTGCACTTCGAAGCAAAAGAACAGATTTCGGACATCGAAGTCGACGAATACATTGAAGAGCCGGTGGAGTCGGTCGACTTCGGCCGCCGTTTCGCGCAAGACACCAAGCAGGTCGTCCTGCAGCGCGTCCGCGATGCCGAACGCGAGCAGATCCTGCAAGACTTCCTGGAACGCGGCGATTCGCTGGTGACCGGCACCATCAAGCGCATGGAACGCGGCGATGCCATCGTCGAGTCGGGCAAGATCGAAGCGCGCCTGCCGCGCGACCAGATGATCCCGAAAGAGAATCTGCGTATCGGCGACCGCGTCCGCGCCTACATCCTGCGCGTCGACCGCAACATGCGCGGCCCGCAAGTGATCCTGTCGCGCACCGCGCCGGAATTCATCATGAAGCTGTTCGAGCTGGAAGTGCCGGAAATCGAGCAGGGCCTGCTGGAAATCAAATCGGCTGCCCGCGACGCCGGCGTCCGCGCAAAAATCGCCGTCTACACGGCCGACAAGCGCATCGACCCGATCGGCACCTGCGTCGGCATGCGCGGTTCGCGCGTCCAGGCCGTCACCGGCGAACTGGGCGGCGAGCGCGTCGACATCGTGCTGTGGTCGGACGATCCGGCCCAGTTCGTGATTGGCGCGCTGGCCCCGGCCAACGTGTCGTCGATCATGGTCGATGAAGAAAAGCACGCCATGGACGTGGTGGTCGACGAAGAAAACCTGGCCATCGCGATCGGCCGCTCGGGCCAGAACGTGCGCCTGGCGTCGGAACTGACCGGCTGGAAAATCAACATCATGACGGCCGAGGAATCGGCCAACAAGGTGGCGCAAGAAACGGCTGCGATCCGCACCCTGTTCATGCAGAAGCTCGATGTGGACCAGGAAGTGGCCGACATTCTCGTCGAAGAAGGCTTCTCGAGCCTTGAAGAAATCGCGTACGTCCCGATTTCGGAAATGCTCGAAATCGAATCCTTCGACGAGGAAACCGTCAACGAACTGCGTACCCGCGCCCGTGACGCGCTGGTGACCGAAGCCATTGCATCCGAAGAAGGTTTGGAAGGCATGGAAGAAGCACTGGTGAATCTCGAAGGCATGGACCGCAGCACCGCAGGCAAGCTTGGCCTGGCCGGCATCAAGACGGTAGAAGCATTTGCAGGTCTCGCATACGACGAATTCGGCGCCATCCTGTCGCTGCCGTCGGACCGCGCCCGTGAACTGATCAAGAACGAATTTAATGATGTGACCGACGATGAGATGAAGCTGGTCGACAGTAAATATGATGACCGCGCCAAGGCGCTGCAGGCGAAAGCCTGGAGCCTTGCAGAAACGGCCAAGGCATAATTTGCAAATCTTTATCATCTCCGCGACACATAGAAAAGAGGACTGAATGGCGAGTAACAACGTAGCCCAATTTGCCACCGAACTGAAGATGCCTGCAGACTTGCTGCTGACGCAGCTGCGTTCTGCCGGCGTCGAGAAAAGTTCGACGTCAGATCCCTTGTCGAAAGATGATAAGGACAAGCTGCTGAACCACCTGCGCCGTGCACACGGCGCAAGCGAATCGACCGAGAAGAAAAAAATCACGGTCACCCGCAAGGAAACCAGCGAGATCAAGCAGGCCGATTCGTCGGGCAAGTCGCGCACCATCCAGGTCGAAGTGCGCAAGAAGCGTACCTTCGTCCAGCGTGACGACCCGGCGCCGGCTGCTGCCGCTGCGCCTGCCGCACCGGTGATCGACGAAGCCGAAATCGCACGCCGCGAGGAAGAGTCGCGCCGTCATGCCGAGCTCGTCGCCCGCCAGGAAGCGGACCTGCGTGAAAAGCAGGAACGCCTGGCCAAGCTCGAATCCGAGCGTGCCGAGCAAGCCAAGGCCGACGAAGAACAGGCCAAGCGCGACGCTGCCGAGCAGACCAAGCGCGAAGCCGCCGCTGCCGCTGCCGCCAGTTCGGCTGCCAGCGAGCAGGCCAAGCAGGCCGCTGCCGAGGACGCCAAGGCGAAAGCTGCCGAAGCGGCCAAGGTCGCCGCCGAGCGCGCTGCCGCCACCGAGCGTGCCCGCAAGGCCGTGGCCGACGAAGTCGCCCAGATCAAGCTGATGATGGCCCAGCCACGCCGCGTGATCAAGGCGCCGGAACCGGTTCCTGCACCAGTGGTGGCCAAGCCGGCCGCACCTGCCGGTACGCTGCACAAGCCTGCCGACAAGAAGCCGGCCGACGGCGCCGCCGCCAAGCCGGGCGACAAGAAGCCGGGCGACAAGAAGTCGATCAAGTCGGCGAACGTGTCGTCGACCTGGTCGGACGACAAGAAGCGCGGCGCCCCTGGCGGCGGAGCGAAAACCCGTGGCAACACCGGTTCGCCGAGCGGCCGCGATGGCTGGCGTTCGGGTGGCCGCAGTGGTGGCCGCCGTTCGCACAGCGACGACCGCGAAACCAACTTCCAGGCGCCGACCGAGGCGATCGTCAAGGACGTCCACGTTCCTGAAACGGTCACCGTGGCCGAACTCGCTCACAAGATGTCGGTGAAAGCCTCGGAAGTCATCAAGCAACTGATGAAGCTGGGCCAGATGTGCACCATCAACCAGGTGCTGGACCAGGAAACCGCGATGATCGTGGTGGAAGAGATGGGCCACAAGGCCTTCGCTGCCGCCGAGGACGATCCGGAAGCAATCCTGGCCGACCAGGGCGAACACGCCGAGTTCGAGTCGACCTCGCGTGCACCGGTCGTGACCGTCATGGGCCACGTCGACCACGGCAAGACCTCGCTGCTGGATTACATCCGCCGCGCCAAGGTCGCTGCGGGCGAAGCCGGCGGCATTACCCAGCACATCGGTGCATACCACGTGGATACCCCACGCGGCATGATCACCTTCCTGGATACCCCGGGTCACGAAGCCTTTACGGCAATGCGTGCCCGTGGCGCCAAGGCAACCGACATCGTCATCCTGGTGGTGGCGGCGGACGACGGCGTGATGCCGCAAACGAAGGAAGCAATTGCTCACGCAAAAGCTGCCGGTGTGCCGCTGGTCGTGGCGATCAACAAGATCGACAAGCCGGGTGCGAATACCGACCGCGTGACCCAGGAACTGGTCGCCGAAGGCGTGGTGCCGGAAGAATACGGTGGCGATTCGCCATTCGTCCCGGTGTCGGCCAAGATCGGTACCGGTATCGACGACCTGCTCGAGCAAGTGCTGCTGCAGGCCGAAGTGCTGGAACTGAAGGCCCCGGTCGCCTCGCCGGCCCGTGGCCTGGTGGTCGAATCCCGCCTCGACAAGGGCCGTGGCCCGGTCGCGACGATCCTGGTGCAATCGGGTACCCTGCGCCGCGGCGACGTGGTGCTGGCCGGTTCGGCTTACGGCCGTGTCCGCGCCATGCTCGACGAAAACGGCAAGGCGATCACGAGCGCCGGTCCATCGATCCCGGTCGAGATCCAGGGCCTGACCGAAGTGCCGGCTGCCGGTGAAGAAGTCATGGTCATGGCCGACGAGCGCAAGGCGCGTGAAATCGGTCTGTTCCGTCAAGGTAAGTTCCGCGACGTGAAGCTGGCCAAGCAGCAGGCAGCGAAGCTGGAAAACATGTTCGAGCAGATGGGCGAGGGCGAGGTGAAGAACCTGCCGCTGATCATCAAGACCGACGTGCAGGGTTCGCAGGAAGCACTGGTTGGCTCGCTGCAGAAGCTGTCGACTTCGGAAGTGCGCGTGCAGGTCGTCCATGCGGCGGTCGGCGGCATCACCGAATCCGACGTCAACCTGGCAGTCGCCTCGAAGGCAGTCATCATCGGCTTCAACGCCCGTGCCGACGCCCAGGCGCGCAAGGTGGCCGAAGCCAATGGCGTGGACATTCGTTACTACAGCATCATTTACGATGCGATCGACGAAATCCGCACCGCACTGTCGGGCATGCTGGCGCCGGAAAAACGCGAGACCATCACCGGTCAGGTCGAGATTCGCCAGGTCATCCTGGTGTCGAAGGTCGGCGCGATTGCGGGCTGCCTGGTTACCGATGGCGTCGTCAAGCGTTCCTCGTCGGTCCGCCTGCTGCGCAACAACATCGTCATCTGGACCGGCGAGATCGACTCGCTCAAGCGCTTCAAGGACGATGCGAAAGAAGTGCGTGCCGGCCTCGAGTGCGGCCTCTCGCTGAAGAACAACAACGAAATCCAGGTCGGCGACGTTCTGGAAGTGTTCGAAGTGACCGAAGTGGCGCGTACCCTGTAATCCAGACGCGCGACCGAAAAGCGCCATCCGCCGGGCTCACGCCCAGCCGATGGCGTTTTTTTTATCGCGCGCACCGCGTACGCCCCACGCGGCGCAATCGATGTACCATCGTCAAAAAATATAAAGCAATCATCATGGCAAAACACAGCAAAACCATCCCCCAGCGCGGCTTGCGCGTGGCCGACCAGATCCAGAAAGACCTGTCGGAACTGATCGCCTTCGAACTGAAAGACCCGCGCGTCGGCATGATCACCCTGACCGAAGTCCAGCTCACTCCGGACTACGCGCACGCGAAGATCTACTTCACCCTGCTGAAAGACAGCAAGGAAGAAGTCAAGCTGACGCTCGACGGCCTGAACAAGGCGTCCGGCTACCTGCGCAACATGCTCGGCAAGCGCCTGCACATCCACACGCTGCCGGCGCTGCACTTCGTGCACGACACCTCGACCTCGCGCGGCCTGCAGATGTCGGCCCTGATCGACCAGGCGAACGCCGTGCGCGCGGCCGACTTCGATGACGGCAACACGGACGCTGCGCCAGCGGACAGCGAACCGAAGTGAACGCACGTCCCCCGAAAAAGCCGCGCGACCTCGTCGACGGCGTGCTGTTGCTCGACAAGCCGGTCGGGCTGTCCTCGAACGATGCGCTCATCAAGGCCAAGCGCGTGATGAACGCGAAAAAGGCCGGCCACACCGGCACGCTCGATCCGTTTGCCACCGGCCTGCTGCCGCTGTGTTTTGGCGAAGCGACCAAGTTCTCGCAAGACTTGCTGGAAGCGGACAAGACCTACGAGGCAACGGTCCACCTCGGCATCATGACGAATACCGGCGACACCGAGGGCGAAGCCATCGAGACGCTGCCGGTGGATGTGACGCTGGCGCAGATCGAAGCGGCGCTGGCGCGCTTCCGCGGCCCGATCCTGCAGGTGCCGCCGATGTACTCGGCGCTCAAGCGCGACGGCAAGGCGCTGTACGAATATGCGCGCGAGGGCATTGTGCTCGAACGCGAGGCGCGGCCGGTGACCATCCATGGCCTGGAGCTCATCGCGTATGAAGCGCCGATGCTGAAGATCCGCGTTACCTGCAGCAAGGGCACCTACGTGCGCGTGCTGGGCGAGGACATCGGCGCGGCGCTGGGTTGCGGCGCGCATTTGAACGCGCTGCGCCGCATCCAGGTGGGGGCGCTGACGATGGACGGCATGATCACGCTGGAAGCGCTGCAGGCGCATGCCGAGCCGCTGTCCTTGCTGGCGCCGGTGGATGCACTGCTGTCGTCGTTTCCTGCCGTGGCGTTGACGGCGGAGTTGTCCAAACGTTTTTTGAACGGGCAACGTTTGGCGCTCGGCAAGGAAGAGCTTGCCGTACCGGCCGAACTGGGCCGCGTGCGGGTGTACCACGGCGACAAGCTGCTGGGCACGGCGAACCTGCAGGAGTGGTCCATCCTGGCACCGGAACGGCTGATCGCTGCGCAACATTGAAGTGTGCTCGTAGCGTCGGTAGAGTGGACCGGGCCACGAAAGGCGGCTGCGCCGTCCACGCGTTCAATCTGGGCAAGCACGGCCCCTTCGCTATTTCACCTGTGCAGCGAGCAACGTAGGGTGGGCGCTCCTGTGCCCACGCGTTCAAACGGGGCAAGCACGGTCTGAACGCTATCTTTAGCCGCTTGAACGCGTGGACGGCGTACATGTTGCGGCGTCACACCCGCCAAGGTGGAGCCGGCCACCCTACGCAATCGGCAGGCACCCGGTTCTGGCCGCATCTTGGGAAAAGCAGGCCAACACGGCGGCGCGTTNGGGCGCTCCTGTGCCCACGCGTTCAAACGGGGCAAGCACGGTCTGAACGCTATCTTTAGCCGCTTGAACGCGTGGACGGCGTACATGTTGCGGCGTCACACCCGCCAAGGTGGAGCCGGCCACCCTACGCAATCGGCAGGCACCCGGTTCTGGCCGCATCTTGGGAAAAGCAGGCCAACACGGCGGCGCGTTCACGCGTGGGCACGGGGCGCCCACCCTACGAGGATGTGAAAAAATCGCCAAGGCTGCGTTGCCTCGTCTCGCCGTACGCTCGTACTGTCTTCGACTCGGCGCCTTGCCCTGACAATTTTTTCACATCCTCTACGTTGCTTCAGTTCCGGGCCAAAGGCAGGGTGGGGCTTGCCGCTCACTGAGCCCCGCACTCCTCTTGCAAACCCGGCAAGCCGTTGAAAAGGCGGGACTTTTCCTGGAAACGTCACATTCACGTGCTATACTAGTCGGTTTCCGAAATTGGCAGGCTCGGACACATCCGCGAGTTCATCCGCATCATCACGCAAATCACGCTGAAAATACATGTCAAATACCAAACGCGCAATTCGTAATATTGCAATCATCGCCCACGTTGACCACGGCAAGACCACCCTGGTCGACCAGCTGCTCCGTCAGTCCGGCACCTTCCGTGAAAACCAGGCGGTGGATACCCGCGTGATGGACTCGAACGACCTCGAAAAAGAACGCGGCATTACCATTCTGTCGAAGAACTGCGCGGTCGAATACGAAGGCACCCACATCAACATCGTCGACACCCCAGGCCACGCCGACTTCGGCGGTGAAGTCGAGCGCGTGCTGTCGATGGTCGACTCGGTGCTGCTGCTGGTCGATGCGCAGGAAGGCCCGATGCCGCAGACCCGCTTCGTGACCCGCAAGGCGCTGGCCCTGGGCCTGAAGCCGATCGTCGTCGTCAACAAGGTCGACCGTCCGGGCGCGCGCGCCGACTGGGCCATCAACCAGACCTTCGAACTGTTCGACAAGCTGGGCGCCAACGACGAGCAGCTCGACTTCCCGATCGTCTACGCCTCGGGCCTGAACGGCTACGCCGGCCTGACCGAAGACGTCCGCGACGGCGACATGAAGCCGCTGTTCGACGCCATCCTGCAACACGTGCCAGTCCGTGACGACAATCCGGAAGGTCCGCTGCAGATGCAGATCACCTCGCTCGACTACTCGTCGTACGTGGGCAAGATCGGTATCGGCCGCGTGAACCGCGGTACCGTCAAGACCGGCCAGGACGTCGTGGTCATGAACGGCCCAGACGGCACCCCGGTCAAGGGCCGCATCAACCAGGTCCTGAACTTCAAGGGTCTGGAGCGCGTGCTGGTCGACGAAGCCGTCGCCGGCGACATCTGCCTGATCAACGGTATCGAAGAAATCGGTATCGGCTCGACCGTGTGCGCACCGGACACCCCGGAAGCGCTGCCGATGCTGACCGTCGACGAACCGACCCTGACCATGAACTTCATGGTCAACAACTCGCCGCTGGCCGGCCGCGAAGGCAAGTTCGTCACCAGCCGCCAGCTGCGTGACCGCCTCGAGCGCGAACTGAAAGCCAACGTTGCTCTGCGCGTGGCGCCGACCGACGACGATACGATCTTCGAAGTGTCGGGCCGCGGCGAACTGCACCTGACCATCCTGATCGAAAACATGCGCCGCGAAGGCTTCGAGCTGGCCGTCTCGCGTCCACGCGTGGTCTTCAAGATGGTCGACGGCGTGCGTCAAGAGCCGTACGAAAACCTGAGCGTCGACGTCGAAGAAGCAAACCAGGGCGGCGTGATGGAAGAACTGGGCCGCCGCCGTGGCGACCTGCAAAACATGGAATCGGATGGCAAAGGCCGTGTCCGTCTGGAATACCTGATCCCGGCCCGTGGCCTGATCGGCTTCCAGGGCGAATTCATGACCCTGACCCGCGGCACCGGCCTGATGAGCCACGTGTTCCACGAATACGCGCCGGTCGACAACACCCGCGGCGAAATGGCTGGCCGCCGTAACGGCGTGCTGATCTCGCAGGACGACGGCGCCGCTGTTGCCTACGCGATCTGGAAGCTGCAAGACCGCGGCCGTATGTTCGTGTCGCACAACGACCCGGTGTACGAAGGCATGATCATCGGCATCCACTCGCGCGACAACGACCTGGTCGTTAACCCGATCAAGGGCAAGCAGCTGACCAACGTGCGTTCGTCGGGTACCGACGAAGCCGTGCGCCTGGTGCCGCCGATCCAGATGTCGCTCGAGTACGCTGTCGAGTTCATCGAGGACGACGAACTGGTCGAGATCACCCCGAAATCGATCCGCCTGCGCAAGCGTTACCTGAAGGAACACGAGCGCAAGAAGGCATCGCGCGAAGGCGCGTAATCGGAAGCGGACCCAGGTCCGCATCCGTGCCGGCGCATCCCGGCTCAAGAACCCGCTGCTTGCAGCGGGTTTTTTTACGTCCGCAGCTTTTGTGTCAGCGCCCACCCTTGCGCATACGGCGCCGGCGCACACCCGCCACCGCCAGCACGCCCGGCAGCAGCATCAGCGCCATGGCCGGCTCCGGCACCGCGCTCACCAGGTCCAGCCGCACCGAGCTGCACTCGAAGTCGCGGCAGGCGCTGGCGACGATCTGGCCGAGGTCGTTGATGCCCGATGCGCCGCCGATCACCCAGCCCGAGGCCGGATCGATGAGGGTGTTCAGGTCGATCAGCTCGCCGCCAAAGGAGATATAGCCGACAGACGGGCCTTCCCAGGTGGACGCGCTGCCGACAAAGGCGCCGCGCTCGTTGATGTCGGATACATCGAGGTTCAGGCCGCCAAAGGAGCCGACATCGCGCATGGCGCCGTTTTCATAGATGAAGGCATGCTGGCCGCCGCCCTCGGCTTCGCTGTAGCCGGCAATGCGGCCGGCATTGTTGATGACGCGCGCGCCATTGATTTCGCGGTCGGCCAGGGTGCCCAGGTCGGTCAGCTTGCCGTTCTTGTAGAGGAAGGGGTGGAAGGGCGCATGCAGCTCGGGATTGATGTTGGATTCGCCAACGATCTTGCCATGGTCGTTGATGTCCCAGGCGACGCCGACGTCGCCGGTGCCGAGGTTGCCGAGCTGGGTGATGCTGCCGCCGCGGTAGAGGAAACCGGTATAGCCGCCGGCGATGTTGAGCTGGCCGACCACGTCGCCGCGCTCGTTGATGTTCTGGGCATTCACCCCGTCGCCAAGGTCGATCAGGCTGCCGCCGCTGTACAGGAAGCTGCGGAATGCGCCCGAGGCCGTGGAGGCGATGCCGATCACCTGGCCGGCATCGTTGAGCGCGCGCGCAAAGCCGCTGCTGCCGCCGAAGCCCCCCAGTTCGGTGATGGTGCCGCCGGCGTACAGCGCCGCGTAGGTGGCGGCGCCAGGCTCGCTCTGGACGAAGCCGGAGATCTGGCCGAGGTTATTGATGTCCCAGGAATTGAAACCGGTCGGCAGCGCGGTGACGGTGTACAGCGGTGCTGCCTGGCTGTGCAGGGGCGCCAGCAGGGCCGGCAGGAGCGCCAGGGCGTACAGGTATTTGCGTAACAGCATGATTGACCTCATGGTTGACGGTTGAGCTTTATCGCTGAAGGTTGATCGGTGGCAAAGCGGATGAAAACGGCTGCCGAGTCCAAACGATACGGGAGGGCGCCGCCGCCCCGACTGAGCCATATCAAACGCCGGCAGACCTGCCTGCCGCCAGCTTGCGGGCTCATCAGTGCGCGCCGCCTGGAACGGGCCCGTTAAGATGGACCCATGCATATCCTCTGGACTTACCTCAAGCCGCACTGGCGCCTGGGCCTGCTCGCCCTGCTGCTGGCCGGCATAGCCCAGGTGCTGGCCCTGGTCGACCCCATCATCTTCGGCAAGATCATCGACGGGGTCACCGGGCGCCGGCCCGACGACGCCGCGCTGGTCTCGCGCGTGCTGCGCCTGCTCGGCCTGGCGGTGCTGGTGGCGGTGCTGTCGCGCCTGGCCAAGGCGCTGCAGGAATACGTGACCCGGCTGGTCGTGCAAAAGCTCGGCGTGGCCATCTTCAACGACGGCCTGCGCCACTTGCTGAGACTGAAATTCCAGGAATTCGAGGACCTGCGCAGCGGCGAGATGCTGGCCCTGCTGCAAAAGGTGCGCGCCGACAGCGAGCGCTTCATCAATACCTTCATCAACACGGTATTCGGAGCCCTGGTAGGTGTGAGCTTCCTGATCTGGTATGCGGTGACCAG
The DNA here is from genome assembly GCF_030711405.1 of Massilia brevitalea. GTDB lineage: Bacteria > Pseudomonadota > Gammaproteobacteria > Burkholderiales > Burkholderiaceae_D > Telluria > Telluria brevitalea. The sequence continues at coordinate 134,391 of NZ_JAULSI010000011.1, read as the reverse complement.
GCACTGGCTGCTGGTGCCGGTGTTCCTGGTCGGGGTGGTGGTGCTGGGCGGGCTTACCGGGCTGTTGAGCCGCGAGATCAAGACCCAGCAGCGCTCGATCGTGCGCGAGACCAACCGCAATTCCGGCTTCATCACCGAGTCGCTGCGAAATATCGAGCTGATCAAGAGCCTGGGCCTGACCTTCCCGGAAATCCGCCGCCTGCGCAGCCAGACCGACGCCATCTTCGCGCTCGAGATGCAGAAGGTGAAGCGGATCCGCCTGCTATCGTTCCTGCAGGGCTCGACCCTGAGTTTGCTGCGGCTGGCGATCCTGTTCGCGCTCTTGTGGCTGATCTTCCGCGACCTGCTCAGTACCGGCGAGCTGATCGCCATGCAGTTCATCTCGGTGGCCATCTTCACGCCGCTGCAGGAGCTGGGCAACATCATTCTGGCGCACCGCGAAGCCGAGGCCTCGCTGCTGAACTTCAAGAACCTGATCGACAAGCCAATCGAGCGGCGCCCGCCCGACCCGGTCGAAATCGGCCCCCTTAGCGAGCTGCGTTTCCAGGACGTGCGCTTCCGCCACAAGGGCGCGCCGGAAGACGCGCTGGGAGGCGTCTCCTTCGACGCCAGGCTCGGCCAGACGATCGCCTTTGTCGGCCCCTCGGGCTCGGGCAAGTCGACTCTGGTGAAGCTGCTGGTCGGCCTGTACACGCCGAACGCCGGCGAAGTGTTCTACAACGGCGTGGCCACCACGGCGCTGCGCTACAACCGGGTGCGGCGCCAGATCGGCTTCGTGACCCAGGAAACCTACCTGTTCGCCGGCACCATCCGCGACAACATCCGCTTCGTGGCGCCCGACGCCAGCGACGAAGAGATCGTGGCGGCGATGCGCGCGGCCTCGTGTGCCTACCTGCTGGAGCGTTCGCCCGAGGGCCTGGACACGATGATCGGCGAGCGCGGCATGAAACTGTCGGGCGGGGAGAAGCAGAGATTGTCGATCGCGCGTGCGCTGGTGCGCCAGCCGGCCTTGCTCATCTTCGACGAGGCGACCTCGGCCCTGGATTCGCTGACCGAGGAGCAGATCACCAACACGGTGCGCGAGATTTCCGCGCGCGCCACCCAGATCACGATCCTGATCGCGCACAGGCTCTCGACGGTCATGCACGCCGATACGATTTTCGTGCTGGAGAAGGGGCAGATCGTCGAGAGCGGCACGCATGGCGCGCTGCTCGAGATCAGGGGATTGTATTACGCGATGTGGCGCCAGCAGATCGGAGAGCGGCCGGCGCCAATCGACGACGGCCTCGAATAGCCATCGTCGTGGCGGATCAGCCCCCGGCCCGGGTCCTGATCATGTCGCTCATTCCCTCGAAGTACTTGGTGAAGTTAAAGAGCGAGAAATTGCGCTTGTATTGTTGCGCGAAATCGCGGCACAGCGCCCGGTGATCCTCGGGCGACTGCATGACGCGCTCCGCCCGGGCACGCAATGCGCCGGGGCTGCCGTCGAAGAACAGGTTGCCGTAATCGCTGCCAAGGAAGGTCTCGTACGACCAGTCCGACCCCATCAGGAAGCCTGCTCCGTTGCCCATGGCGCGGACGGTGCGGTCGTGCAGGGAATCGTGGATGGGCGCCGCATCGAGAATGCCGTAGCGCGACGCATACTGGAAAGAATTGTCCGACATCGCGTCGAACGAGAGAAATTCGTGACGCGGGTTGCGCCTGCCTTCGAAGCGCTCCCAGCCCCGCCCGTACACCTTCAGCGGCACATCGGCGAGCTCATTGACGACGTGCTCGGAGACCGTATTGCGGTGAATCTTGTCGAGCAGCATGTGCAGGTGCACGCGCACTACCAGCTCGTCGTTCTCGAGGTCGTCGCACAGGATTGCCATCGTCTCCGCATCGAGCATGCCGTCGATGATGTCGTGATGTCGTGATGACTGTTGCGATTGCCGTTCTGGAATTCAGCGATGATCGCATCGGCGCCGCCGAGCAGGAAGCGCGCGACCGGGCGATCCGGCGCCGCGCGCCAGGCTGCCAGGGTCGACTCGACATCGTCGACATTCTTGGGGAACACGAAGAAATCGCCGTCGAATTGGCCTTTGACGCCATCGGTGAACGACACAGGTGGCGGAAAGAAGCTTGCAGGGCTCTTGCGCGGCAAGAACCTGTTCGCGAACATGGCGAACGACGCCGTGCTGTAGATATGCTCCACCCATGGCGACATGGCCTTGTGATTGCCCGGCATGTGGCATGGATGGTCGCCGTGATAGCACAGTACCGGCACCTGCAGCCGGTCCCAGAAGGTGGTGGGGTCGGAGTCGGTCGCGCCGATGTCCAGGCCGATACCCTGCCACAGGATGACAAAATCGATTTCCTGGCCGTCGAGTGCAGCCATCGCTTGCCCGAACGAATCGTCGAGGTTGATGACGTGCGTCGGGCGTCCCATGCGTTCGAACGCCTGCTTCATGCATGCGCTGAAATAGGTGAAGGGATCGTTTTCTCCCCCCCGCCAGTTAATGATTACAATGCTCATGGTTGTACGCGATAAAGTGGGGAGAAGGGCACATGCCGCAAGGCATCGGGCGGCGAACTGTCGCTGCCGCTATTCTAGATGAAGGGAGACAGCGGATGCAATCAGGCATCTGTTGGCTCTGCACACGCCAGATAAGATACCCACGAACATGAATATCCAGGCATGAAAATCCTCCTGTTCGGAAAAGACGGCCAGGTCGGCTGGGAGCTGCAACGCGCGCTCGCACCGCTCGGCAGCTTGCGCGCGCTGGGCCGTGCCGACGCCGACTTCGCGCATCCGGAAACGCTGCGCGCGCCGATCGCCGCATTCGGCCCGGACGTGATCGTCAATGCCGCCGCGTATACGGCCGTCGACAAGGCGGAGAGCGACGCCGCCACGGCGCACCGTGTCAATGCGCTGGCCCCGGGCGTGCTGGCCGAGGAGGCTGCAGCACGAGGCGCCTGGCTCGTGCATTACTCGACCGACTATGTATTCGATGGCGCGAAAGAGGGCGCGTATGTCGAGGGCGACGCGACCAAGCCCTTGTCCGTCTATGGCCGCACCAAGTGCGAGGGCGAAGAGCGTATCCGCGCCAGCGGCGCACGCCACCTGATCTTGCGGACCAGCTGGGTCTTCTCTGCACGTGGGAGCAATTTCGCCAAAACCATGCTGCGCCTGGCGCAGGAACGCGACAGCCTCACGGTCGTCGCCGACCAGCATGGCGCGCCGACCGGCGCCGGCCTGATCGCCGACGCCACCGCGCTGGCGCTACATACCCTGCGCGATGCGGGCCCGGCAGCGAGTGCCCTGTCCGGCACCTATCATCTCGCGGCGGCCGGCGCGACGACCTGGCACGGCTACGCGCGGCACCTGCTGGCCCAGGCGCTCGCCTGCGGCGCCGCACTGAAAGCAGGGCCGGAATCGGTACTGCCGATCTCCACCCGTGACTGGCCGGCGCCGGCCGCGCGCCCGCGCAATTCGCGCCTCGACACGCATTTGTTCGAAGCCACGTTCGGCCTGCGGATGCCGGACTGGCGCGAGCATGTCGACCGCCTGGTCGCCGAACTGGTTGCCGAGCTGGCCGCTGAGCTGGCTGCGGCTGCCCGGAATGAAGCGCACGGTGCGCAGCGAATTGACCGTGTTTCTCCTTCCTGCTCTCCTTATAGCTATAAGGCAATACCAGCGATAATCCCGGTTCCCTTGGCACGTGGCGCGGAAAAATCATCATGAACGACAAGACACCCATCTACGTCACCCAGCCGTCTCTCCCTCCCCTGGAAGATTTCGTTCCTTACCTGGAGCAGATCTGGGAAAACAAGATCCTGACGAATGGCGGTCCGTTTCACCAGCAGCTCGAGCGTGCCTTGTGCGAATACCTTGGCGTCGACCATCTTGCCTTGTTCAGCAATGGGACCATTGCGCTGGTCACCGCATTGCAGGCCATGCGGGTGACCGGCGAGGTCATCACGACCCCGTATTCGTTCGTCGCAACGGCGCATTCGCTGCTCTGGAACGGCATCAAACCCGTGTTCGTCGACATCCATCCCGCAACGCTGAATCTCGACCCCGCGAAAATCGAGGCCGCCATTACGCCGCAAACCACGGCGATCATGCCTGTCCATTGCTACGGCAACCCGTGCGATGTCGACGCGATTCAAAAAATTGCGGACAACTACAATCTGAAGGTCATCTACGATGCCGCCCACGCATTCGGTGTGCAACGCCATGATGGAAGCGTGCTCAAGCATGGTGATTTGTCGGTCCTGAGCTTTCACGCCACCAAGGTCTTCAATACCTTCGAGGGCGGCGCCATCGTCTGCCCCGATGCCAAGACGAAGACGCGCATCGATCACCTGAAGAATTTTGGTTTTGTCGATGAATTGACGGTCGTCGCGCCTGGCATCAACGGCAAGATGAGCGAAATTAATGCTGCGTTCGGCATGCTCCAGCTCAAGAGCGTCGACCGGGCCATTGCGCGCCGCGCGGAAATCGACCGCATGTACAGGGAGATGCTGGCGCAGGTTCCCGGCATACGGTGCCTGGCCGACGCCGGGCAAACCGTGTCGAATTACGCGTATTTCCCGATTCTCGTCGAACCCGGCCATGCGCTCGACCGGGACGCCCTGTATGACAAGTTGAAAACGCACGGCATTTATGCCCGGCGCTATTTCTACCCGCTGATCACCGATTTTCCCATGTACCGCGGCATGCCGTCTGCGCAGCCGGGCAACTTGCCGGTGGCGGCCAGCATGGCGCGCCAGGTCCTGTGCCTGCCGATCTATCCGAACCTGCCGGATGAAGGCGTCCGCCGCGTGGTCGATGTCATTGCAGGAAGCGCCTGGTGAGACTCGCCATCATGCAACCCTATCTGTTTCCATACATAGGGTATTTCCAGCTTGCGGCGTCGGTCGACAAGTTCGTCTTTTATGATGACGTGAATTTCATCAAGCATGGCTGGATCAACCGCAACCGGCTCTGTCTGAACGGTGCGGTGCGTTATTTCACCATTCCGCTTTCCGGCGCAAGCCCATTCCTGAAGATCAGGCAGATCGACGTGCAGCCTGGCGCATTGTGGAAGAAAAAAATGCTGGAAAGCGTACGGCATTCGTATTCGAAGGCACCTTACTTCAAGGCCGCAAACGATCTGCTCCAGGCGACGCTCGATTCCGGAGAATCCTCGATTGCCGCCATCGCACGCACCAGCGTGCACACGGTGTGCGCGTATGCAGGACTGGACACGCAATTCATCGAGTCGTCGGCCATCTACGGCAACGATGAATTGTCGGGTGCGCAGCGCGTGCTGGATATCTGCCAGCGAGAACAGGCGAGCGACTATTTCAATCCGCCCGGTGGCCGCGCACTCTACAGCGAAGAAGCGTTTTCCGCCGCCGGGGTCAGGCTGCATTTCGTTGACCCCTGCCTGCACCCATACAGGCAATTTGCCGGCGAATTCCAGCCGGGCCTGTCGATACTCGATGCGCTGATGTTCAACGACGCACGCGCCGTACGCGAGCTGGTCCAGGCGGGGAGGGCGGCGTGAGCGAGAACGCCATCGGCGGCTATTTCGAACTCGAGCTGCCGCCGCCCCGTGCGCTTCCCTTTCCACAGGCACATCGCTACCAGTCGGCGCGGTCGGCCTTCCTGGCCCTGCTCAGGGTCGGCAAGCCCAAGCGCGTGTGGATGCCGCGCTATCTCTGCGATTCGATGTACGCCGCCTTGCGCGAGGCCGGCGTCGAGGCCGTGCCATACGCGATCGACGAAGGGTTCGAGGTCGTCACCGCCATCGACCTGCACGCTGCCGACTGGTTGTATTACGTCGATTATTTCGGCGTGTGCGGCGATGTCGTCACGCGCTTGTTGACGCAATTCAATCCCGGGCAGGTCGTGCTGGATCATTGCCAGGCGTTCTACTCGCCGCCACGGCCCTGCCTTGCCGTCATCTACTCGCCACGGAAGTTTTTCGGTGTGCCGGACGGGGGACTGATCGTCACCGGCCTGCCCCTGGAAGCACCCCCTGTCCAGGATCAGCTCTCCGGGCAGCGTGCGGAGGCGCTGCTGGAACGCCTGGCGGCGTCGCCGGAATCCGGTTATCAAACCTACGTGCGCGGCGAAGCGTCGCTGGCGGATATGGAACCGCGTCGGATGTCGCAGCTGACCTCGCGTATCCTCGCGAGCGTCGACTTCGCCGCGGTGCGGGAGCGCAGGAGCCGGAATTTCCGCTACCTGCACGGGCGGCTCGGCCACCTGAACCGGCTTGCGCTCGATCCGGCGCATGTCGACGGGCCGATGTGTTATCCGCTGCTGGTCGATGCGGAAGGACTGCGCGCGTGGCTGATTTCGCAGCGCATTTTCGTTGCCACCTACTGGCCCGATGTCGTGGAACATGCCGCTTCCGGCAGTACCGAAGAGCGCCTCGTGCGGCAGCTGCTGCCGCTGCCGTGCGACCAGCGCTATGCCGAAACCGATATGGCGCGCATTGTTGCGCTCTGCACGCAATTCATCAACCGCTGACGCAATCACTTAGAACGCAAGCATCCAGGAGTACACGTGAATATCTACGGAAAAATCGTCAAGCTGCGCGCGCCGGAATCCGAGGACATGCCAAGGCTGCACCGCTGGAGCAACGATCCCGAGGTGTGGAATATGCTGGGCGGATGGCACTTTCCCTTCTCCAGCCGTTCGACCGAAGAGTGGATCCGGTCGCGCAAGGACGCGAATCTCACCGATCACGTCCTGTGCATCGAAACGCCGGACGAAGGCATCATCGGCACGGCCAATCTCGTCAATATCGACTGGAAGAACAGGACGGCATTCCATGGCATGATGATCGGTGAGCCAAACCTGCGCGGCCGCGGGTATGCCCGCGATACCGTCTTCGCGATCATGCGGTATGCCTTCATGGAGCTCGGCCTGAACCGTCTCGACGGCGACATGATCGCGTATAACCACCGTTCGATCCGGTTCTACCTGGAGAAATGCGGCTGGAAAGAAGAGGGCGTACGCAGGCGCTGGTATTTCCGCGATGGGCAATACCACGACAAGATCATCGTCGGCGTGACCCGCGAGGACTACCTCGAACTCGTCGCACAAACCGGGTATTGGGACTGAACCGGCCGCAGCATCCGATACCATAGCTGTGTACAATACCGGACCCTGACGCCGGCATCTCGGCGTCTCCATTCGTTTTCCCCACATGACTCTCGAAACAATCCCCGCGCAGGTGCCGGGCCGCCGCCTGTCGGTCGCTCCCATGATGGACTGGACGTAAAGTGTAGCATCCATGCGACTTTCAGCAGGTTCGTGTGCAAATGGTGTGCATCTGTTGAGCTTGCACATAGGGCTAAAAAAGCGCGCAGCAGAAAACCTACGAAAAATAAAATCGGCATTATGGTCTAAGCAGGCGATTGAGACGGCGTAACCGAAAAGTATCTGCGACAGGCCGGAGTCGGAAAACCCCAAGTTTCTGCTTCGGTTGTTAATACAGAAAACGGAGTGGCGAACTAGGCCGCACCGCTAGGCAAGATATCTAGGGCAAACGGGCAAATCTCAGGTTTCGACTGCGGTTGTTAATACGGAAAACGGCACGCTGTAGAACGGCCGTAGGGCTGGCGAAATATCTGCAAGTACTTTGCCGCACGGCTCAGCCGTTCGCCCCGTGGCGGGGCTGTAGGAGGCTCAGGCGGCGGCTTTGATAGCGGCGTAGAGAGTGGCCCGGCTGATGCCGAATTCTTTGGCAAGTTCAACCTTGCTTTCGCCAGCTTCGGCACGCTTGCAAAGGTTGGCTACTTGGTCGGCGGTGAGCTTGGCATGGCGTCCCATGTGCTTCCCGGCTTCGCGGGCTTTGGCTTGGCCTTCGGCCCGACGTTCGTTAATCATCGCAAGCTCAAAGGCGGAGACAGCGCCCAGCATGGTCAGAAGCATCTGATTCATAGCGTTGGCCTTGTCGCCCGTGAAGTTCAGCCCTTCTTTCTGGAACGTGATCGCTACGCCCTTGTCGGTCAGTTGCTTGACCAGTGCAAGCAGGTCAGCCGTGTTACGTGCAAGGCGGCTGATTTCGTGGACTACTACGGTATCGCCTTTGCGAACGTGGGCAAGCATCGCCTTCAATGCTGGACGGTCGGTATCGCTCCCGCTGCATTTGTCGGTGAAGACTTGATCCAGCGTCAGGCCGTCAAGCTGGCGAGCGGTGTTCTGGCCTACCGAACTCACGCGAACATATCCTACCGTTTGACCGTTGCTCATTTCCCGCTCCCTGTCTGAATGTGTCCGACAAGTATATAGGACTTTCAAGAATTTGTATAGAAAGTCGATAAGCATACTTGTTGGACTGCAGGCCACGGGGCAAACGATGAGCAAACGAGAACGTCTGAAATGTATGCCTTGTTGGACTCGGAAAGCTGCTCTGCAACAGCGTGCATGAAGTTGATAGAATGACCGTCTTACCAAAAGTCGGCCACTAATTATGACAAACCCCGCACCCGCTTCGCCTCCGCCAACCCCAAGCGAGTACTTCATCGACACTCCGCTGTATGAAGAGATTACATTCGGGAAGGGCGAGGATAAGGAGGCTATGGCAATCTTCAATTGCAAGGGGCCAATTGACGCATACTGCTCAGGCTGCAACAGTCACAGCATATTCACACGTTACCTCGCTGCAAAAGCAGTACACACGGCGGCAGATTGGCTCATGATGGACCGGTTTGATGCTGCATTTACTTGTGGTCGTAATCCGTCCCATCGGATGATTTTCACGACAAAGGTCGATAACGTAAAACGGACAATGCAGAAAATCGGGCAATACCCTTCTCTTGCCGAACTGAGCATGTATGACGTAAGGAAGTACGGTGGCGTGCTTGCAAAAGAGACGTTTCAAGAGCTAAAAAGGGCAATAGGTCTTGCGGCTCACGGTGTCGGCATCGGATCATTCGTTTATCTTCGAAGAATTTTTGAAAATCTGGTCGAGGAAGCCCATCAGGCAGCAAAATCTGAAGCCGCCAAGCTAGACACTGGTGCAGACTGGGATGACGACACGTATCAGACGGCCCGTATGACCGACAAAATTCAAATGCTGCGGAGACACCTGCCTGATTTTCTGGTTGAGAACCGTGTAATGTACGGGATTCTCAGCAAAGGAATTCACGAGCTATCAGAAAAAGAATGCCTTGCTGCATTTCCGGCGGTAAAAGTAGGAATCGAAATTATTCTCGACGCCAAAATTGAGGATATGGAGCGCCGCAAAAAGCTTGAGGGGGCGAGAAAGTCGATACAGGCTTTAGCATCTGCTAATAAAGCATAAAGCGGTAACGGCTGCTTCACCTCCTAACTAATTCTAACGGACGAACGTTGAATGGCTAATGGCAAAACTGTGTTTGTTGTAGGCGCTGGGGCAAGCTTTGAAATGGGGCTTCCAGTAGGTGCAAAGTTGAAAGAGCAAATTAGTAGCATGCTCAAAATTCAGCCGCATGAACCTTGGGATCAGCCTAGAATTAAAAACAATGAAATTTTTGACGCTCTTCGAATTGCTGCCTCTTGGGGACGTTCCGAATTCGAACTGCAAAAAACAGTACGTGCAGCGGGCGATATCGCACATGCCTTGCCACTTACATTGTCGATTGACAATTACCTGAACAATCACAACAGCGACGAAGCAATTGAACTCTGCGGCAAGCTCGCTATCGCTAGGGCAATCTTGGCTGCGGAGGCCGGTAGTACATTACGAAAATCTCTCAGTCAGGGACGGTACGACTTCAGCAAATGCGCGGATTCATGGCTGACCCCTTTTGTACAGTTCCTGAGCGAGGACTGTAATCTGAATAAACTACGTGATCGACTAGGGCGAGTGGCGTTCATCGTCTTTAATTATGACCGATGCATCGAGCAGTTTCTTATGCACGCTGTTATGGCGATATACAAGGTAGCCGAGGAAGTCGCATCAGAAATTGTCTCAAAGGTGGAAATCTATCATCCATACGGCACTGTTGGAACACTAAATTGGGACACTGCGAAACGCAGTGATAACGAGATAGTTGCGTTCGGAGAGGTCCCGACTCCCCAACAACTATTGAAGGTGATTCGCGGCATAAAAACCTTTACCGAAGGAACCGATGATCGAATCAGTGAAATTATGGCGATTCGAAGCTTGATGGAAACGGCGTCGCGAATCGTTTTCCTTGGATTCGCTTACCACAAATTGAATATCCGCCTTCTCCTCGGCGACAATCCAATCATCGCCGAGAAAACCCGGCCTGTCTTCGGAACTGCATACGGAATGTCGCTTAGCGACACACAGTTGGTAGCTGATGGGCTTGGAAGTGTGCTTAATGCCCCTTCGATTGCGGTAAGGAATGACCTAACCTGCTGCAAACTCTTCAGTGAGTACAGTAGAACATTAAACTTTGTTTGAGCTTTAAAAATAATCGGAGATAACATGGCAAACGTAAGCGTGCACGAATACATCGAGGCGGCAATCGGTAACGATACACTTGAGCGGGCACAGGTCAAGAGTGCGGGGAACATCATTGCTCAGTTCCTCGTCATCAGGAAAGGGCTTGAAGGCCGCATTCCTACCGAAGAATTGAGCGCAACGGCTGCTACGCTTACGGCTGGGATTTGGGCGGCTGACGACTGACTAGGCCACGCATTCCAACTGTAGGTCGATCATGCTGGCAAACCGGGCAAGGCTGTAGGCATGAATGCCTTGCTTGGTGATCCGGCCCATTGTTTCGGCGTCAGGCGTCTTCGTGAAGACGATTGCAAACTGCGGAGAACCGATGGTCGATTGCACGATTGCCTGTTTCGGTGCGGCGTGGTTCCATTGATTCTGGATTTGGCAAAAGGTCGGGTACTTGCGGAGCTTGTCGGGTTCAAGTCGATTGTATGCTTTTTCCGCGTTAGCCTTGCTTGTCTTTCCGTTCAAATGGTCGCATTTTATTTCAACCCACAAATCAAGCCCGGCGTGGTAAAAATCTGCCATTGCGTTAAAAGCTACGCCGTCTTTATCGGTAAAGCTGAACGGTAGTAGTGTACGATTGACGAGGGTAAAACCTAGTGGGAGAAGCTTTGCTTCCGCAAGTTGTTCAGGCGTCTGATATGCCATGTGTTGTTGTACCTTTCTTCGAAATTTGTGCATTACATAGAAGTAGAAGCTTGTTTTAAATTCTGCATTATCTGCATTATGGCAATCAAACCGCCGAAGACCCGCATAAACACGGGCTTTCAGCTTTTTGTGGATTTGCATTATCTCTGCATTATCCCTGCATTTTGTCTGCATTATCTTTTTCAATAAGTCAGTGCAGCAGCGATTTCGGCGGCTTCCTCTTCTGTTACGGATCGGGTTCTTTTCTGTCCTGCGGGTGCTGGCGGAACCCAAATGTAAATTTGATCCGGGCCGCAACCTTCGACAATCCGGCGTTTCTCGACGTAGCCCACTTCCTTTAGAACCTTAGTTACCGCTTCAAGATTCGGGTGTTGCAAGTTATTCACTTTCAGGTACGAGAATAGCTGGTTCATGTGGAAACACGGCTTATCGGCAAGATAGCTTTCGATTAGCGTTGCAAGTGCACTACGGCCAGCGTCAATCATTGATAACAAGGTCGGCGTTTGCGGAATGCTGAACGCGTTGAACGGCTTATCTCCTTGAAGTTCGATGTTCAAAAAGAATTGACGCAACTGGGCGGCGGCTTCCGGCTCTTGGAGCCATGCAAAGAAGCGAGAGAAGAACGCGTCAGTGTTTGCCTTATCGCCTTCCGGGTTATGCATGTTCGTATGCGTAGAAAACTCGGTAGCGTAAAATCGACGGCAATTATCCATTACTAGCGGCGTGCGGCTATTACTCAAAACGATTACACGGGCATACACTTCGCGGAGTTCCGGGTGCGTCTGGTACTTGACGTTGACGGATTGGCTTCTACGCGTGATTTCCAGCTTTAAGCGATTATGCGTATTGCGGTCGCCCTTTGCGTCATCGAATACAACGAACATATTATCAGGCAAGTCGGCAGAGAATTCCTTGAATGCGCTGCTGTAGCTGTTATCGTCAAACACGTGTCTATCGCCCAGTGCCTTTCGCAAAACAATCGGCAGGGTCGACTTACCGTTACCTTGCACGCCTGTAATCATTAACGCATGTGCCGGGCGGACTAGCGGGAACTGAAATGCGTGGCCCAGGACTTGCAGAACGTGGCGGCGGTCGTCTTCGTTCGGGAAGAGGCGTTCGAAGTACTCCGTCAGCACTTGCGGGGCGTCAGGGGCCAGCGGCGGCAGGAACGGCACGAACGTGTTCGCCTTCAACACGCCCTCTTGCGCTTCGAAGAACCGGGCATTGACGGGCTTGAAAGCACAGCCGTACACTTGCGGTAGCTTGGCTTTGACACGGGTTTGCAGCTTCGCTTTAAAGTCGGCGTATGGCTCCGAATCGTCAATAAAGACGTTATTATCCTTTGCCCACTTAGGCCACTTCGCCGTGATAGTTTCGATAGAAGCACATTGCTTCGTATTCGAAAAGAACATTTGCGGCGGATGCACGGCGTAGTCTACGCAAAGCGAAAGTGACGATAAGTACCGGGCGTAATTATTGACTGCATTCTTTGGCGAGGTTTTGATTTCAGGTGTTGCGTGGTTCATTTGTTTTGTCCTTTTGCGTGCCTAGATCGGCTATTGCGATTAATTGTTGAATTACTTGGCTACCAGATTGGTTCGATGCGTGGCATAACCTTTGCAAAGAATCCCAAGAGGCTTGTGGCATGAAGCAATATTGACGAAACAGTACCGTCCCATCTTTCGATACAACGCGTTGCCGGTTCGTGTTCGGGATGGTCTGTGGACTCATCCGCGCTTCCGTTTTTATGGTGCTGCTATTCATTTTGTTTCCTTTACGTTAATTTCCAGACGTAAAACGGGCGTAACAATCCCTATCGGGCGATACGACTATTATTAGCGTCTGGTTTTGATTTACTGCGGTGGCCGGGAATGGCCGTTTGGTGCGTACCCGATACCGGGTAGCGGTATGAGGCGGGTATTACGCGGCGGCTACTTGCTGACGCTTTAGGGCACGAAGCGTTTTTTCTTGCTCGGCAATGGCAGCGGCGATTTCGGCTTGTTTGGCTGCTTTCTCGCGTTCGGCAACGAGGCGAATAGCGGCGTCTTCAATGGCCTTTTCTTTCTGAATGCGTTCTGCTTCCAGCACGTCAGCCATATCAGCTTGCAGGGCTTCTACAAGGTCTGCGTCGGGGTTGCCTCGCTCCAGATTTACCATAATTTGCCCGGTGTGCCCGTAAATTTGTAGGTCGGTGCAAATGTACCCTTGGCGTGCGGCGGCTACTAGTTTATGCAGGGTCGGAATCATAGTTCCAATTAGTGACATTGAGGCCGGGCGGCTTGGTGCTGCTGGGGCTGCTACTGGCAGATCGGTTGTAAGTACGGCGGTTTGGTCGGTCATTTTAGTTCCTTTAGATTGTAGTAGTGAGTAATTAGATTGCAGTGCAACGCATGAAGTTAGCCAAGCGTTCGCGGTTCCAAATCAGGTCAGACGGCGTTTTTAGGCCGACTGAATTCAAATGATTCGAGATAGTACGTAGCGTCGAGTACGGGCGCAGGACGCGGATAATAGACGCCACAGCTTCGTAGTAGGGTGCTGTTTTAAGTTTTCCGCCAAATTGCGGGGATTGATTTTCATTAAGCATAGGGATACCTCCAAGTTGATAGGATGATTAAATTTTTACCGGGGAGTTGTGTTTCAACGGCGGGATGCGGAGAACGTTCCTCTCCACTGACTACAATTATAACAGATCACCTGTAATAAGTCAAGAAGTTTGTAAAAGTCAAGCGTTTTTACAATTTTATTTTGTTCGGCTATCGCACACAAACCGGGGGGAATCGCCCATTGCAGGCCGGGGGCGTTTGACAGTGCTTCGGGCGAATTTTACCCGGATGAAATTAAGAAGTAGGCGCGTCAGTTTTCTTGGCTATCCGGTCGCTTTTCCAGCTTACGCTCACATCAAAACCTTCTTCGAGTCGATGGTAGAGCGGGGCTTAACTAGTCCGGCAACGTGGTTACGCACTGCGGCGATAGGGTATAAGTAGTTGCAGCCGAGTAGTGCGTACTCTGGCCCTTGGCCGCGTTTGCGCCATGCCTCAAGGGTCGATTTCTTTACCCCGGCGAGCTTGGCAAAGGCATCTTCGTCTAGGCAGTCAACAAGCTGCGCTAGGTGCGCAATGCTCGGGGTGTGGGTAAGGGTGTTAGTTTGCATTTCAGTCCTCCGTGTTGTTAGTGAGGACTGGACTGTAAAGGAGCAATGATGTGCAGCCCGGCTACTTGTCAATTGAGGCTGGTTTGTACTTCCGAACTACAGCGTTGATCGTTGTCGTACTCACTTCATAGCGGTTTGCCAGCATCTTCACTACGCCGTAAGCCGTCCCGTCGCGCTTGCTGTCCCAGTAGTGTTTTGCAATGTTCACGCATGCGGCCTCGGATAACTTCCGGGGGATGGATGCCTTCTTGCTCTGTGCCTCCTTAAACTGTTGCTGCGCGTCGAGTGTCGGTTGCAGCCTGTGGAGCGTTCGCGCCTGTTCGAATAACGTCTCTCCCTTTTTCAACTGTAGGGTATCGACTTCGGTTAGTGGCGGGGGTAACACCACACAGGCTGGTGATTCGTGCAGAGGCAGGTGCAGCGTCTTGCCCGGTTGCCAATGTTCGGCTGTCTCGACCAATCTACCTTGCTCATATCGGGCCAGGATCGATTTGATTTCGTCAATCAGAGGCCGGGTGTGGGCCGTTACCTGCGGTTCGATCCAAGCTAAGCCCATGTACAAACGTTTAACAAGCCCAGCGGGAGTGTCGTCAAGGAAGCCATTGCGAATCAGGAATGCATCGGTGCTTTCGTCCTGAATGCGGTAGTAATCACGCGTCCATTTGTCGATTTCGGACGGGTCGTCTCGACTGATCTCGGTAGTCATGCTGCACCCGGCTTCGTGCCTGTCAGTGCCAACAGGGCCGCGTGTACGTCTGCTGGCTTCGTGTGCGTATAACGCTTCAACTGTGTCCACGTTTTGTGACCGGTGAGCAGCGCAACCTGTGGGATTGTCAGCCCTACGCTGAACAGGTCAGTGGTCGCCTTGTGGCGAAGGTCATGAAAGCGCAGATCGACAATCTTTAGCTTTGTACATGCACGTGTAAAGGCGGTGCTTACGCTGGAAGCTTGGTACGGGAAGACGCGGCCAACCTTACGAAGCTGTAGAGCCGATTCAACGATAGCCCACGCGGCGGGAAGTAGCGGAACGGTCTGGTGGTTGCCTTCCTTGTTCTTGGGGTCTTTCCTGTCCCGGATGATGACGGTGCGCTTGGCTACATCTACGTCCTCGATGTTGATGGAGCAGATTTCATCTTGTCGCATGGATGTAGCAAGGGCGAAAGCGCACAGGGTTGCCATCGGAATCTTCTGGCGGTTGTTATCTCGCCAGTGGGCAAAAAGTTGTTCAAGCTCTGCGGGCGTAGGTTCACGGTCGCGTTCTTTGCTACGGGTGCGTACATTCCGGGCAGTTAGGTCGCGCCGTGCGTTAAGGGCGAGGTCGGTAGGTAAGTCCATCCGGCGTGAATGTTTCCCCCACTTGAGAATGGCACCGAAGAACGATAAGTCGGCGGCGATGGTCACGCCTCCGGCCCCGGCAGCAAGCCTCTTATCGATGAAGTCGCGCAAGTGGATGCTGTTAATACGCTTCAATGGGATGTTGCCAAGCTCGCGGCGTAGCATAGCGTGGGTCGCCTGTTTCGTTCGACCGCCCATGTTACACTCTAGGGCATACCCATCTATCAGATCGGCTACGCTGTAACCCTCGGGTACTGGCTGGTATCCGCTTGCAACTATATGTTCCGCTTGAATTTCAACTTGTTTCGCCCATGATTCCGCATCGCGCTTCCGGGTGAACGTCTCGTTCCGATACATCCCCTGTCGACGTACCTGTGCCCGCCATTTTCCGCTAGGTAATTTTGTGAACGTAGCCATCGTGTGCAATCTGTGTGTGTTGAGTTATGCCCGAATTATGGACGAATTATTTACCCCGTGTGCACTACGTGTGCACTGAATGCTGCACATGACCCAAATTAACGACAAAAATACTATTAAAAACAAGAGGTTGCTAAGTGTGGCCCCGATGATGGACTGGACCGACCGCCACTGCCGCGTCTTCCACCGCCAGATCACGAAACACACCTGGCTCTACACCGAGATGGTCACCACCGGCGCCCTGGTCTATGGCGACGTCGAGCGCCACCTGCGCTACGACGACATCGAGCACCCGGTCGCCCTGCAGCTGGGCGGCAGCGAGCCGGCCGACCTGGCCAAGAGCGCGAAGCTGGGCCAGGAGTGGGGCTACGACGAGATCAACCTGAACTGCGGCTGCCCGTCCGAGCGTGTGCAAAAAGGGGCCTTTGGCGCCTGCCTGATGAACGAGCCGCAGCTGGTGGCCGATTGCGTGAAGGCGATGCGCGATGCGGTGACGATCGACGTCACCGTCAAGCACCGCATCGGCATCGACAAGAACGAGGAATACGGTTTCGTGCGCGACTTCGTCGGTACGATTGCCAATGCCGGCTGCTGCACCTTCATCGTCCACGCACGCAACGCCATCCTGAAGGGCCTGTCTCCAAAGGAAAACCGCGAGATTCCGCCGCTGCGCTACGAGGTGGCCTACCAGCTCAAGCGCGACTTTCCGGAGCTGGAAATCCTGATCAACGGCGGCATCAAGACGAACGACGAGATCGCGCTGCACCTGCAGCACGTGGACGGCGTCATGCTGGGGCGCGAGGCTTATCACAATCCTTTCCTGATGGCCGACTGGGACGCGCGTTTCTATGGCGACGACGTGCCCGCGAAGACCCGCGCCGAAGTGCTGGCGGCGATGGTGCCGTATATCGCGGACCAGCTGGCGCGCTATGGGCAGTACGGCATGAAGCTGAACAGCGTCACGCGCCACATGCTGGGCCTGACCGCCGGGCTGCCGGGCGCACGCGCCTTCCGCCAGATGCTGTCAGACCCGAAGCAGCTGGCCAAGGCCGACCCGCAGTTGTTGCTCGAGGCGGCGGCCGGGATTCGCAGCCTGTAGCGAGGCAGCGCCCGGCCAGGCAGGCGGGCAGCAGGACCAGTATCGGGAAGGCGGCGCTCCAAGGCGCCGTTTTTGCGTTTACGCGCCTGCATTGTGCTGGCGTATCGGGCAGACGGGTAGTTGTATTGGCAGGGACGCCCGGCCATTTGGAAAAGTTTCTACGGGGATATATATGGTTCCATAAGAGAATAGCAATGATGTTATTAACAAGAAACTACGTAATATTCTTGCCAGATGTAGGAAATTTGCTACACGGAAACGTCGATTTGTGTAGACAGCTCAAGGCCATGCTTGCTCTGGGGCAAGACCCAATCCATAATTTCGCTGGTAGCAAACGAAGATTTGTTGAAGAAGCGCTCCGAGGCGTGTTTCTTGTATATGCATAAATTTCCATGTGACGCCGTACGATTTGATTTATCCTTTCGGAAACAGTTTCCATGAAGGAAGTCTGCGACTGGCACATCACGCGGGCACACTGGTTCCAGGCAAATCTGAATAACAGAATAGGGAAGGCGAAATGAATTTATCGAACATGAAAGTCGGTATGCGCTTGGGGCTGGGGTTTGCCCTGGTGCTGGTGTTGCTGGTGGTAGTGACCGTGGTCGGCGTGCTGCGCATGGGCCAGATCCAGGATCGCCTCGATCACGTCGTTAGCGTGAACAATGTTTCGAGCCGCATGGTCATCGAGATGCGCAACAACGTGCAGGACCGCCTGGCATCGCTGCGCGTGCTGACCCTGATGGCCGACCCTGCCGACATGGAACCGGAACTCAAGAAGTTCAAGGACCAGTCCGCCAAGTACACCGAAGCGCAAACCAAGGTCAGCCAGATTTTCGCGGCCAACGGCAGCGACGCCGAGAAAGCCCTGCTGGCCGAAGTCAAGCAGCATGAAGCCGCCGCCCTGCCGGCAATTGCCAAGGCCTCGGAACTGTACCTCGCCAACGACGCCATGAACGCGACCCGCGTGATGGTGAAGGAAGTGCGTCCGGTCCAGAAGAAGTGGACCGAAGCGCTGGACAAGCTGGTGCAGCTGGAAGACAAGCAAAGCGCCCAGAGCCAGGCCGATGCCGAAGCCGCCTTCGTGAATGCCCGCAACTTCATGGTCATCATGCTGGTCGTGGCCGTCGTCATGGGCGTGGCCGCCGCCTGGTTCATCACCCGCGGTCTGATCAAGCAGCTGGGCGGCGAGCCTGACTACACCACCAGGATTGCCGGCAGCATCGCCCATGGCAACCTGGCCATCGACATCGACACCAGCACCGCCGACAAGGGCAGCCTGCTGTCGGAAATGAGCGAAATGCGCAACAGCCTGGTCAAGATCGTCGGCCAGGTGCGCCGCGGCACCGAGACCATCGGCACCGCCTCGCGTGAAATTGCCGCCGGCAACATCGACCTGTCGTCGCGTACCGAACTGCAGGCCAGCTCGCTGGAAAAAACCGCCTCGGCCATGGAAACCCTGACCACCACCGTGCGCCAGAACGCCGAGCACGCTCGTGAAGCGAACCACCTCGCGGCCAGCGCCTCGGACGTGGCC
Organism: Massilia brevitalea; assembly: GCF_030711405.1. Lineage (GTDB taxonomy): Bacteria > Pseudomonadota > Gammaproteobacteria > Burkholderiales > Burkholderiaceae_D > Telluria > Telluria brevitalea. The sequence continues at coordinate 115,765 of NZ_JAULSI010000011.1, read as the reverse complement.
CGCAAGGGCGGCGATGTGGTGTCGCAAGTGGTCGGCACCATGGGCGAGATCAATAGTTCGGCCAGCAAGATCGCCGACATCATCGGCGTCATCGATGGCATCGCCTTCCAGACCAACATCCTGGCGCTGAACGCGGCAGTCGAAGCGGCCCGTGCCGGCGAACAGGGCCGCGGCTTCGCGGTCGTGGCATCCGAAGTGCGCAACCTGGCCCAGCGTTCGGCTGCGGCGGCAAAAGAAATCAAGACCCTGATCGGCGACTCCGTCGAGAAGGTCGAGCGCGGCAGCAAGCTGGTCGGCCAGGCCGGCGTGACGATGGACGAAGTGGTGGCGAGCGTGAAACGCGTGACCGACATCATGGGCGAGATCGCCAACGCCAGCGCCGAGCAGAGCGCCGGCATCGAACAAGTCAACATGTCGATCATCGAGATGGACAGCATGACCCAGCAGAACGCGGCGCTGGTCGAAGAAGCGGCGGCTGCGGCCCAGAGCCTGCAGGACCAGGCGGGCGAACTGGCGCGCGTGGTCAGCATCTTCAAGCTGGTCGAAGGCGAAGAGGGCGCTGCACTGGCCCCGGCGCCAGCGGCCAGCGTGCCTGCGGTGCGCGCTCCGGCCGTCCGTGCTGCACGTCCGGCGCTGAAGAAGCCGGTGGCAGCGGCGGCACCGGCCAAAGCGGCCAAGCCGGCCGCAGCCAAGCCGAAGAAGGCGCCGGTTGCAGCGGGCAACGATGAATGGGAAGAATTCTGATTACGGCGACCTTGCCGGACACACTGAAAGACCGCAAGCAGTCAGCGGCACATTAACTCACTTTTTGGGAATACTAATTATGAAAAAGCCTTACCTGAGCGCCATTGTCACCCTCGTTTTCGCTTCGATCGCCGGCTCGGCTTTCGCTGCTGAAGTGCCTGCTTCCTTCGACCCGTCCAAGTGCAAGGTCGAATACCCGAAAGCGTCCCTGATGAATGAAGAGCAGGGCGTGACCTCGATGAGCTTCGTGGTCGGCGCCGACGGTAGCGTCGTCGATTCGAAGCTGGAAAAATCGAGCGGTTTCAAAGGCCTGGACAAGGCAGCCCAGAAAGGCCTGTCGGCTTGCAAGTTCAAGCCGGGCACCAAGGACGGTTCGCCAGCCCAGACCACCACCAAGGTCGATTACGCCTGGAAATTGGACTAATCTCCTGCAGGAAGTGTTACCGGCGTCGTGGGCATGGACCCACGAAGCACGAGGTGACGCGAACAAGAACAGCCGGCCGATGCCGGCTGTTTGCATTTCCAGGCTCGGAAAGGCCTGCGCTGTTACAAATGGCGGACTGTCCGTTACGCTACCGTTACGTTCCCTGTCGGAATTGTTTCGATTGTAAGCACTTGCATCAGTACTACTGTGCGTAGGAAGCTTTGGCTATAGTGATCTCACACCGAAACAAAAGGAGCACTACCATGAAACGAATCCTCTTGACCGCAGCAGCCGTCCTGATCAGCACCGCAGCCCTCAGCCCGGCACAAGCCTACCAGCCACATGGCCGTACCGAGGTCATCATCGTGAAGAAGGCGCCGCCTGCGCCGCGCCGCGAAGCTGTGCCGGCAGCACGCCGCGGTTTCGAATGGGTGCCGGGTTACTGGAACTGGTCGGGCAACCGCTACACCTGGGTGAAGGGCCACTACGAGAAAGTGCGTCCGGGTTACATCTACCAGCGCGCCGAATGGCGCCGCGACCGGAATGGCTGGTATCTGGAGCGTGGCGGCTGGCAGAACAACGACCGCGGATCCCCGCGCCGTGACCGCGACGGCGATGGCGTGCCGAACCGTCACGATGCGCGTCCGAACAATCCGAACCGTTATTGAGCGCAGTTGCGTGGCCAGTCGGCCGCTCGATCGGAAGGCCACCGCGAGGTGGCCTTTTTTGCGTCTGTTGTTATCCATGTCCATGCGGAGCCTGACCGTTCTTTTTCTGACACGGTGGTGCTGAACACCGATAAAATTGGTTCTGGGAAATCCACTACCAACACTAAAGGATGTTCGATGAAAGAGGTAACTGGTCAACTGAAGATGCTCGGTTCAGGCTCGGTCTCGCATGGGAGGGTCGGCTCCTCGATGGTGAAGTACAACACGATCCAGATCGGCAATACGATCCTGCAAAAGATCGTGACGGCGCAAAGCCTGGACGACTTCATCCAGAAAGGCCTGGGGCATGAAGTGACGCTGTTCCTGAACAAGAACATGCTGATCGGGGTAAAGCTGCAGGATGGCCAGGTTTACTACTGGAAGCGCAGTAGCGGCCTGTTCCTGATGTCGATCGTGGTGAGCCTGCTCCTGCTGGCCTTTGCGGTCGTGATCGGCGGCACATCCGGCAGTTTCATCATGCCGCTCGTGGTGGCATGCGTGGTGATTTTCTTTACCCTGGCGCCATTCATCCTGCAGACGGTTTCCTACCAGCCGAAACTATCAGCCCTGGGTGGCATTCCGCTGAGGGGTTGATACGGCAGGAGGGGCGGCGGCGGCGGCGCGCTGTCCGCCGGCCCCTTGCACTTTCGGAGGACAAGAAAAAAGGGTTACCAGCCGAAACTGGTAACCCTTTTCTTTTACCGCGAATTCTTGGGGTGGCTGATGGGACTCGAACCCACGACAACAGGAATCACAATCCTGGACTCTACCAACTGAGCTACAGCCACCATTGTCTTGCTTACTTCTTGTTTGTCTTCAGTGCTGCGAAGACAGAACAAGATTATACAAACTCCGAAGCAAACTGGCAAATCTAATTGTTAGGTCCGATCAACATTGTTCCGGACGCGCTTAAGGCGACCTCGTGCACCGGCGGGTCGATGCCCAGCAGGCTGGCAAACGCTGCCGATAGGGCGGTCGCGCTGGCGCTGGTGTAGCCGTCCAGGCGCGCCGTATCGGACGCCGTATCGGACGCCATATTCGCCAGACCGCCGGCCGCCAGCAAACGTGCCAAATGCCGCGCCACCGCTTCGCCTGTATCGATCAGCGTTACAGTACGGTCAGTGGTGCGCACAATCAGCTTTTCGATCGAGGCCTGCACCAGCGGATAGTGGGTGCAGCCCAGCACCAGGGTATCGGCGCCTGCATCCAGTAGCGGCACGATGAAGCGTGCCAGCAGCGCGTCGGTGGCGTCGGACGCGAGTTCGCCCAGTTCGATCTGGTCGACCAGCCCGGGGCAGGGCTGCAGCAGGAAGCGGGCGCCGGTGGCGGCGCCGATCTGGTCGCGCAGCTGCAGGAACTTGGCGCCGGCCAGCGTGCGCTCGGTGGCGATCACGCCGACGGTGCCGCTGCGCGTGGCCGCCGCCGCCGGCTTCAGGCCCGGTTCGACGCCGACGATGATCAAATCGGGAAAGCGCTCGCGCAGGCGCGCAATCGCCGCCACGGTGGCGGTGTTGCAGGCGACGACGACGGCTTTCACGCCTTGCTCGACGAGGAAGCTGCCGACCGCCAGCACGCGCTCGGCTACCACGGATTCGGGCTTGCCGCCGTAGGGCGCGAAGCCGGAGTCGGCGAAGTACAGCAGGTGTTCGTGCGGCAGCTGCGCGCGGATATGGCGCAGGACCGAGAGGCCGCCGACGCCGGAATCGAAAATGCCGACCGGCGCGTTGGGAGAGGGAAGATGGGGTGTCATAAGAAAAAAGGCGGCGCATGCAGCGCCGCCCAGGTCATCAAACGACTGCGACCGGAATGCCTTTCAGCGATTCGATCTTCGCGGCCCATTCCTTCGGACCGGTGTTGTGCACCGAGGTGCCGGTCGAATCGACGGCCACCGTCACTGGCATGTCCTGCACGTCGAACTCGTAGATCGCTTCCATGCCCAGGTCTTCGAAGCCGACCACTTTCGCCGACTTGATTGCCTTCGACACCAGGTAGGCCGAGCCGCCGACCGCCATCAAATAGGCCGACTTGTGCTTCTGGATCGATTCGATCGCCAGCGGGCCGCGCTCGGCCTTGCCGATCATCGAGATCAGGCCGGTCTTCTCCAGCATCATGTCGGTGAACTTGTCCATGCGCGTCGCGGTGGTCGGGCCTGCGGGGCCGACGACTTCCGAACCGACCGGATCGACCGGGCCGACGTAATAGATCACGCGGTTGGTGAAGTCCACCGGCAGCTGCTCGCCGCGCGCCAGCATGTCCTGGATGCGCTTGTGGGCGGCGTCGCGGCCGGTCAGCATCTTGCCGTTCAGGAGCAGGGTCTGGCCCGGCTGCCAGGATGCGACTTCTTCCTTGGTGAGGGTGTCGAGGTCGACGCGCTTCGATTTCTGGGTGTCCGGGGTCCACTGCACGTCCGGCCAGGTCGACAGCGCAGGCGGTTCGATGTAAGAAGGGCCGGAGCCGTCCAGCACGAAGTGGGCGTGGCGGGTGGCGGCGCAGTTCGGGATCATCGCGACAGGTTTCGACGCCGCGTGGGTCGGGTACATGCTGATCTTCACGTCGAGCACGGTGGTCAGGCCGCCCAGGCCCTGGGCGCCGATGCCGAGCGCGTTGATCTTGTCGCACAGTTCGATACGGAGTTCTTCCGTCTTGTTCTGCGGGCCGCGCTGCTTGAGCTCGTACATGTCGATGTCTTCCATCAGCGACTCCTTGGCCATCAGCATGGCCTTCTCGGCCGAGCCGCCGATGCCGATGCCGAGCATGCCCGGCGGGCACCAGCCGGCGCCCATCAGCGGCACCGTTTTCAGGACCCAGTCGACCAGCGAGTCGGATGGATTGAGCATCACGAACTTGGTCTTGTTTTCCGAGCCGCCGCCCTTGGCCGCGACTTTCACGTCGACGGTGTCGCCCGGGACCAGTTCCATGTGGACCACGGCCGGGGTGTTGTCCTTGGTGTTCTTGCGCTCGAAGTGCGGGTCGGCGACGATCGAGGCGCGCAGCTTGTTGTCCGGGAAGTTGTACGCGCGGCGCACGCCTTCGTTGACGGCGTCGGTGATCGAGCCGCTGCCGAAACCTTCGAAGCGCACGTTCATGCCGATCTTCAGGAACACGTTGACGATGCCGGTGTCCTGGCAGATCGGGCGCTTGCCTTCGGCGCACATGCGCGAGTTGGTCAGGATCTGCGCGATCGCGTCTTTTGCTGCCGGGCTTTGCTCGGCTTCATAGGCGCGCGCCAGGTGCTGGATGTAGTCAGCCGGGTGGTAATAGCTGATGTACTGGAGCGCAGCGGCGACCGATTCGATCAGGTCTTCCTGTTTGATGACTGTCATGACAATTCTCTTGTGATGTTAGTGGTGCTTTGGCTGGTGGTGCGTGGTGGTGGTAATGCGGTCGGTCCAGGAAATGGCCAGGGCCGAGACCAGGAAGGCGCAATGGATCGTGGTCTGGGCAATCAGGACCTTGGGGTCGTAGGCGCCGGCATTGATGAAGGTTTTCAGCAGGTGGATCGAGGAAATGCCGATGATGGCCATCGCCAGCTTGGTCTTCAGTACCGAGGCGTTCACGTGCGACAGCCATTCCGGCTGGTCGGGGTGGCCTTCCAGGTGCATGCGCGAGACAAAGGTTTCGTAGCCGCCGACGATCACCATGATCAACAAATTCGAGATCATGACCACGTCGATCAGGCCCAGCACCACCAGCATGATCGTGGTTTCGGTCAGCTTTTTCGGACGCTCGGAACCCGGCACGGTGACGACATCGAGGATGTGGTTCAGCGAATCCATGTTGCCAAAGGCGGCGCCGATCAGGTCCTTCAGCTCGACCCAGAAATGGAACACGTAGACGCACTGCGCCAGGATCAGGCCCAGGTAGAGCGGCAGCTGCAGCCAGCGGCTGGCGAAAATCAGGTTGCTGAGGGGAGAGAGCTTGCGTTGTTCGTTTGCTGGGAGGTTCTGCGACATCGGGTAAAGCTCCAAGGGTGCGTCAAAATACAGCCCATCATTTTACACCTCTCCTGCCGCGTTGCAGCAGGCCGCATCGGTTTGCCCGATGGTTGGTAGAATCACACGCACAAGGGATGGCGGCTCGTAAGCGTTCAGTAAGCGAGCACGCCTATGGTGTCTGGCAAAACGACTACTACATGGAGACTAGCATGGCCGAGAACGAGACCAATCAGGAAAACCAGGGCTTGCAGGAACACCGCGTGTTCGCGCCGCCAGCCGGGTTCGTTGCCAATGCCACGATTTCGGGCATGGACGCCTACAACAAGCTGTGCGCCGAAGCGGAAAGCGACTACGAGGGCTTCTGGGCGCGCCTGGCGCGCGAGCACCTCGACTGGCACCAGGACTTCACCAGCACGCTCGACGAATCGGATGCGCCTTTCTACAAGTGGTTCAAGGATGGCCAGCTGAACGCATCGTACAACTGCCTCGACCGCAACCTCAGCAACGGCAACGCCGACAAGGCCGCCATCATCTTCGAGGCCGACGACGGCAGCGTCACCCGCGCCACCTACCGCGAGCTGCACGAGCGCGTCTGCAAATTCGCGAATGGCCTGAAGTCCCGCGGCATCAAGAAGGGCGACCGCGTCATCATCTACATGTCGATGTCGATCGAAGGCGTGGCCGCGATGCAGGCCTGCGCGCGCATCGGCGCCACCCACTCGGTGGTGTTCGGCGGCTTCTCGGCCAAGTCGCTGCAGGAACGCATCATCGATGCCGGCGCTGTCGCCGTCATCACGGCAGATGAACAACAGCGCGGCGGCAAGGCGCTGCCTTTGAAGTCCATCGTCGACGAGGCGCTGGCGCTGGGCGGCTGCGATTCCGTCAAGGACGTGATCGTCTACAAGCGCACCGGCGGCAACATCGCCTTCCAGGAAGGGCGCGATATCTGGCTGAGCGACCTGGTCGATGGCCAGGCTGCCGAGTGCGAGCCGGAATGGGTAGATGCCGAGCACCCGCTGTTCATCCTCTACACTTCGGGCTCGACCGGTACGCCGAAGGGCGTGCAGCACTCGACCGGCGGCTACCTGCTGTGGGCCGCGCTGACCATGAAATGGTCGTTCGACATCAAGCCGCAAGACGTGTTCTGGTGCACCGCCGACATCGGCTGGGTGACCGGCCACAGCTACATCGCCTATGGCCCGCTGGCCGTCGGCGGCACGCAGGTCGTGTTCGAAGGCGTGCCGACCTACCCGAACGCCGGCCGCTTCTGGGACACCATCGCCAAGCACAAGGTGTCGATCTTCTACACCGCGCCAACGGCGATCCGCTCGCTGATCAAGGCCTCGGATGTGGACGAAAAAGTCCACCCGAAGAACTACGATCTGTCCTCGCTGCGTTTGCTGGGTTCGGTGGGCGAGCCGATCAATCCGGAAGCCTGGATGTGGTACTACAAGAACGTGGGCGGCGAACGCTGCCCGATCGTCGACACCTTCTGGCAGACCGAAACCGGCGGCCACATGATTACCCCGCTGCCGGGCGCGACGCCGATGGTGCCGGGCTCGTGCACGCTGCCGCTGCCGGGCATCATGGCGGCAATCGTCGACGAATCCGGTGCGGACGTGGCGAACGGGCAGGGCGGTATCCTGGTCGTGAAGCGTCCGTGGCCGTCGATGATCCGCACCATCTGGAACAACCCGGAGCGCTTCAAGACCAGCTACTTCCCTGAGGAGTTGGGCGGCAAGTATTACCTGGCGGGCGATGGTGCGATCCGCAACAAGGATACGGCTTACTTCACGATTACCGGCCGCATCGACGACGTGCTGAACGTGTCGGGGCACCGCATGGGCACGATGGAGATCGAGTCGGCGCTGGTGGCCAATCCGATCGTGGCCGAGGCGGCCGTCGTTGGCAAGCCGGACGATACGACCGGCGAGTCGATCTGCGCGTTTGTCGTGCTCAAGCAGGCGCGGCCGACGGGCGAGGAGGCCAAGAAGCTGGCGGCCGAGCTGCGCACCTGGGTCGGCAAGGAGATCGGACCGATCGCCAAGCCGAAGGAGATCCGCTTTGGCGATAACCTGCCGAAGACGCGTTCGGGCAAGATCATGCGCCGCCTGCTGCGCGTGCTGGCCAAGGGCGAGACGATTACCCAGGACGTGTCGACGCTGGAGAATCCGGCGATCCTGGAGCAGCTCAAGGAAGCGTCCTGATGTGATGGCGCCCGGCTCGGTTGCTGGGGGCCTGAATCGATGGCGTGTCGGCGCCGCCCTGTTTTGGCAGGGCGGCGTTGTCTTATTGACTGTCTACGCGCCGTCCGGATCGCCGCCGAAGGCTTTCATCAGGGCCTCGCGGTCGAGGGTGTGCTTGTCGGTCGAGACGGCGGCACGGCCACGGCGGCCGGTGAATTCTTCTTCGATGTTGTCGCGGTAATAGCTCCAGGGCGAAGCCGAGGTGGAAAGCTTGCGCCACACTTCGGTGCCGACTGCGGCATAGTCGATGGCGTTGCCATCGTCAAATTCCACGCGGAGTAGGCGCTCGCGTGCGTCGTAGCCAATGGCGCGCAGCTTGCCGGCATTAATCTTCTTCATTTCCATCGCGTTCTCCGGTTGGGTCACTCGACTGTCCTCGCCAGGCTCACGTGCGGCGTCATGGCGAGATGCTTGTCAGGATGCTCTTGTACAGTCGAGAATCCTTGCTATAATAGGCGGCTTCGCGTGAACGCATGCGCGGAACCCATCAGGAGAGATGGATGAGTGGTTTAAGTCGCACGCCTGGAAAGCGTGTGTAGGTTCATAGCCTACCGGGGGTTCGAATCCCCCTCTCTCCGCCAAGATACCCAAAAGCCCCGATCAGGGGCTTTTTTTATCCCCTCCCTGAGAGGATGCAGGGCGTGCCTGGGCCGAATAGCCGCAGCTCTTCGAAGACCTGGGGATCATGTCAGGCACTGTGCCGACGTTCATGCAGTCGAAAGAACAAGGGCTCATCAACGGTAGAGAAGCCCTTGACGGTCAGTAGTGATAGCGGCAGCTGATGACGGTTATTTCGTCATCGTCGGCTTGGTAGACGAGGCGGTTTGCTTCGTCAATTCGCCTTGACCAAAAGCCGCTCAGGCTGTGCTTGAGAGGCTCTGGCTTACCGATCCCGACGAAAGGATCGCGCTGGACGTCTTTGATCAGCTCATTGATACGTTTCAGCGTCTTTCTATCTTGCGTTTGCCAGTAGATATAGTCGGTCCAAGGCTCATCCGTGAACTTCAGATTGCGCATCTTGCTCTTCCTTAGCTTCGGGTACGTCGATCAGCTCCCGATGCCTCGCTTGACCTGCACGAGCTTGCGCGATGGATTTTGCCAAATGAGCTGCATTTGCAGGCGAGCTCAACAGGTAGACAGTCTCCATGAGGCTGCTGTAGTAATCGAAAGACATGACGACGGCATCAGCCGCATCACGACGTGAAATCACTGTCACGTCGGCATCCTCGACCACTTGGTCGATAACGGTCCGAAGACTGTTGCGAGCATCAGAAAAATTGATGATTCTCATGGGGGCACTCCCTTGCTTATCCGTTGGAATGAGTAGTTAGATAGGGTCGTTAGCGAATTTGGTATGGGCGCCGTCGTAAGTATGAGTATGTATCTAACGGATGAAGACTTGTACGATTAACTGTACAGGTTAAAGTATAGCCTATTTATGATGGATAGCAAGCGCCCTACGCGCTACCGCGGTCGACCTTGCGTTCAGCATGGGCGCCGGCGGCCGCTCGAACATCCTGCTGGCAGCCGAGGCACTGGAAGGCAGTTTCTCTACCGGCGTGTCGAACCTGCACACTGGGATCAACGGCACCCTGGGTGTAACTGACACCCGCTCGCGCATCGAGCCTGCCACGTCCGAGCATGCGAACCTGATACCAGCGATCAACGGTATCCTGCCAAACGAGATCGCGCCCATCAAGCAGATGTACTACCTGAACTCGCTGCTGTACTAAGCAAACTACATCGGGCATCGCTGCAGCTGCAGTGATGGACTGGCATTTTCATCGGCCGAGTCCACTCAAAGCAGCCATTTCCTACCTGGCATTCCTAGAGCCTTCCCCGCAGCGACCGTCCCGGCTGGTACACCACCCGCCCAATCACGCTGAACTCCCCGCTACGCGCATTCACCGGCCCGAAGTCCGGATTCACCGAATGCAGATACCACTCCCCGCTACGCTTGACCATCTGCTTCACGCAGCAATCGCCATCGAAGTTCAGCGCATACAGCTCCCGATTGACCAGCTTCTTGTCGGTCGGATCGATCACGATCACATCATCCTCGAACATCAGAGGTTCCATGCTCTGGCCGCGCACCTGGATCGCAATCAGCTTGTCCGGATTGAGCTTGCCGCGTTCGATGTCCGCGCGTGGAATCCGGATGCTGCCGCTGTCCTCTACCACGGGTTCGGTGCCGAAACGCGCCACGCCGGCGCGCAGTTTCAAGGTGACCAGCCGGACCCCGACCGTGTCCGCGTCTTCCGATTGGAGCACGCGCCTGGCCCTGGCCAGCACGCCATCATTCGCCGCCACACCATCCGGCATGGCGGCCGACACGTAGCCGCTTAACTGTTCCTGCAAGCGGGGACTGAAGTCCGCCACAGTGCAGCCCATGACCGAAGCAAACCGGGTGGCGGCGCCGACGTTCAGGGGGATACGCCCATTCAGGTATTGGCTGAGCGCACTCTGATTGAAGCCCAGCAGCTCACCGGCCGCCTCTTGCGAAGCAGGGTGGCCGGCGTCCTTCTGGCGCTTCTGCCATTCGGCGAAGCGCTGCTTCAGGCGCGCAGCATCGTCGAGCTGCGCTGGGGTGAGGGGAAGGGCAGGCATGCGCATAAGGGATGGTAAAAATTGCATTCTACAATTAGTCAGACTGCTGAACAAGAAAATTAGTCGGACTGTTGACCGTTTTGATTAGTCAGACTAATATTAAGTCATTGGAGGCGTTTGAGCGAGCACAAAATCAGGGCGATTTTGCAGCAGAACATGAACCGCGCACGCCGTCGTGTAGTTGAACTGGCCAATGCCGGCGCTGGGCGGAGGCTGTTTTGGGCGCATGCAGCACGGCCCGATCGAAAGGCATGTAATGAGCAAGATCACCGTACCGGAATTCAGCAGCTATGCCGGCGCCATCAGCGCGGTCTGTGCATCGCTGACACTCACCGACGTCGGCGTTGCCGTCGGTATCGGCACCGCCGTCCTCACCTTCGTCATGAACGCCCTGTACATGCGCCGCAAGGATGCGCGCGAGCAGCGTCAGGCCGATCTCGATGCACGCGAAAGCGAGGCGCGCCTGGCGGCGCTTGGCATACAGCCATGAATCGCCAGGCTGGCCGACCAGTCAGGCGGACCGGAGCTTGGCCACCAGGCCACTGCCAAGCACCGCCAGCAGCGCGATGCCCGCCGATACATAACCAACGTAGCCCGCGCCCCAGGTTGACACGCTCAGGCCCCCGATCATGGCGCCGAACGCAATCCCGCCATTCGCCGCCGACACGTTGATCGTCCCGGCCAGCGCCTGCGCCTTGGCCGCCGCCTTCATCACGCGGATCTGGCAGATCGGGTACAGCGCCGTATTCGCAATTCCCCACAGCGCCAGCGCCAGCGCGAACCACAGCCGCGAGCCGACCAGCGCCATGCTGGCCGCCATGCCCAGCGCCAGCAGCGCGCTGAACAGGGCGGTGGTGGCCAGCGGCTTGCTGTCGACCCAGCGCCCGCCCAGCCAGTTGCCGAACAGGCCGACGGCGCCAAAGCCCATCAGCCACCAGCCCACCTGGCCTGGTGCGATGCCGGCCGATTTTTCCAGCGTCTCGGCCAGGTAGGTATAGCCCGCGAACATCGCCGTGAACACCAGCACCGACAAGGCGACGTTCGCCAGGAAGAAGGGGCTTTTCAGGATCGCGGCCTGCTCGCCGACGGCTACCTTGGCGGCTGCGCGCACGGCCGGCATGCTGATCTGGATCAGCAGCGCGATCACCAGCGACAGCACTGCCAGCAGGGCAAAGGCGCCGCGCCAGCCGATGGCGTTCGAGGCCAGGGTGCCGAGCGGAATACCGAACAGCATGGCGGCCGAGATCCCGAGGTAGACCGTCGCCACGGCCTTGCCGCCGCGCTCAGGTCCGGCGATCTGGGCCGCCGTTTCGCTGGCCGTGCCCCAGAACACCGGCAGCGCCAGCGCCGGCAACAGGCGCGCGATGGCCAGCACCCAGATGTTCGGCGCCAGCGCCGCCAGGCCGTTCGATGCGGCGAACAGGACCAGGATCGCCACGAACAGGCGCTTGCGGTCGACGTTGGCGAGCCAGGCGGTGAGGAAGGGGCCGCACAGCATGACGACGACGGCGAACATCGTCACCAGCTGGCCGGCGGTGGACACGGCAATGCCGAGCTCGCGGGCAAGCGAGGGCAGCAGGCCGACGATCAGGAATTCCGTGGTCACGATCACGAAGGCGGCAATGGCCAGGATGGGAATGGCGGCGCCGCCGGAGCGGGGCAGGGAAGGGGAAATTGTTGTTGTGGTCATGGTGTAGGCAATGCGCAGTTCCAGAAATAGACCGTGCATCGTAATAAAGAATAGAATTCCCCTGTTGGATATAAATTCGCCACCTAAATGGAATTAAATTCGCTAAGAAAGATGACCCCTTCGGAACGCCTGAAAGGCCTGGCGACCTTTGTCGCCGTGGCGGAAGCCGGCAGCTTCACGGCCGCGGCTGCGCGCCTGAACCTCACCAACTCGGCGGTCGGCAAGGCCGTCGCGCGCCTGGAAGAACGCCTGGGCCAGCCGCTGTTCGACCGCAGCCGGCGCCGCCTGGAGCTGACCGATGCCGGCGAGGTGTTCTACAAGGTGTGCGTGCGCGTGCTGGAAGAACTCGAGGCGGCCGAGCGCGTGATTTCCGCCGACGAGATCGAACCGTCCGGGCGCCTGCGGGTCGACCTGCCCGCCACCTTCGGCCGCATGCACGCCTTGCCCGCCTTGCTGGACTTTGCCGAGCGTTATCCGCAGGTGCTGCCGCAGGTGTCGTTCACCGACCGTTTCGTCGATCCGGTCGAGGATGGCCTGGACCTGGTGGTGCGCATCGGCGGCGGCGACACCTGGCCGGCGGCGCTCGACTACCGCTATCTCGGGCACGAGGAACTGGTGTTCTGCGCATCGCCCGCCTATATCGCGCTGCACGGCGCGCCGCAATCGCTGGACGAACTGTGGCGGCACGCGGCCGTCCTCTACGGGCGTGCCGATGGCAGTACCAGCCCCTGGCTGATCGACGATGGCCAGGCGCCGCTGGCGCGCCAGCATGTGGAAGGGCGGATCGTGCTGGGCCAGGCCGAGGCGCAGGTAGCGGCGGTGGAGGCGGGCCTGGGGATCGGCCAGCTGGCGACCTGGCTGGTCGAGGGCCAGTTGCGCGAGGGGCGGCTGGTGCAGGTGCTGCCGCAGCTGGCCACGCGCGGACTGCCGCTGCATCTGGTCTGGCAGAGAACGCGCCAGCACGTGCCGAAGGTGCAGGCGTTGATTGCGCATTTTGCGGCGACGCTGGGGATTGGGCCGAGGGCTGGGGTGTGATGTCGTTTGCGTCGGTTTGCGCAGCCGATGCCTGCAACCTGCCACGGTGGTTGACCGTACGGTGGGCACCCCGTGCCCACGCGGAACGATGCGTCGTGTTGGCGCATGCCGGAGCCGCATCGGATGCCCAGATGTGGCGCCAACAATGATCATTTGTTGGCGCTACGTCTGGGCCACGTGCGCGCATCGAACGCCGCTAACATTGTTCAAGCATCCGCGTGGGCACGGAGTGCCCACCGTACGGTTTGCGCAGCCGCACCGGTCAGCGTGTCGCGATCTTCGTGGCCGACTTTCGCAGCCGGCGCGCACCCAATACCACCGCGGTGGCACTCAGCAGCACGCCGCCGATGCACAGCAGGATCAGCGCCGCTTCACGCCACCACGGCGCATCGAGCATCGCCGGCAAGTCCCAGCTGTGCAGGAAGTTGAACAGCCAGCGGCCGACGCGCTCCGAACTGTCCAGGCTCGATTCGACCTGGCCGGTGTACAGGTCCAGGTGCACCCAGGTGCGGCCGGGATCGTCGAAGACGGCGCGCAGTACCGGCAGGCGCTTGTCGTCGGCGCCGTACATCGACTGTTCCTGGCGCTGGTAGTAGTAGGCGTCGTAGCCATGCAGTGTTTCGCTGCGCACCATCGGCTGCGCCAGCAGGCGCGGCGCCGCCGCGAGCAGCACGGGTTCGGGCCAGCGCTCGCGCACGGCATACCCACCGTATTCGGACACGACCAGCCGCGTCCGCGCCAGTCCGTCGCGCGCCAGGATGTAGGGCTGGCCGCCCAGCACCCGCCATTCCAGTTCGCTGGCCCGGAAGCCTTGCGCCGCCAGCAGCGCGACGGCCTGCGACGCCCGCACGGGCAGGCGCAGCGAGGCCGCGCTGCCGCCCTCGAACGCCGCCAGGTCCGGCCGCGGCCCCTTTGCATCGAACACGCCCAGCGGATTCATCGACATCAGGCCGCTGAAGATCCAGGCCAGCAGCAGCGCGCCGAACGACAGCCCGAGGATGTGGTGCCAGCGCAGGCAAGCCTCGCGAAACGGCGACTTCGAGCCGCTCTTGTAGGTGCCTGCAAAGCGCCAGCGCCAGATGCCGTTCAGCGCGCCGGCCAGGGCCGACACCACGCCGATGCTCGACAAGACGATCACCGTCCAGCTCCATACCGGGTCGGTCGGCTGTTTGCGGAACATGTAGAGCCAGTGCAGCCAGGCGCCGACGAAGTTCCACAGCCGTTCGGCACGCGGCGCATCCAGCACCACCTGGCCGGTCGCCGACGACAGGTAGAGGCGGGTGGCCGCGGCGTCGCCCATCTCGACCACGTGCAGCGGCCGGTGCGCCCCCAGCGAACGCGAATGCGTCCAGCGGTCTTCCTCGATAAAGCCCATGTACCTGGCAGGCGCGCCATGCAGGAAGGCACGCGCCGAGGCAAGCGCCTGGCCAGGGCCGGCGGCCAGCCGCGTGCCGTCGACGGCATCCACCGCAACCCGGCTGCCGTCGCCCTCGGCCAGCACATAATGCGGCCGCCCGCCGATTGAGGTCAGCACGATGCCTTTCACCGCAGCGGGATCGCGGCTTTGCGCCAGCGCGGCGGATACGTCGACGCAGCAGCCGGAAGCCGATAAGGCCGGCAGGCCTGCCATCCGCTCCGGGGGCGTCAGCTTCGGATAGCCGACGAACAGCATCACGATTCCGCTGACGAACCACAGCGCCATCAGCACGCACATCAGCACCCCGGTCCAGCGGTGGACCAGGAAAGTCATGCGCTTGGCTCTACCCATAAAGCCCATGCCGCGCCCCGCTCAGAACCGGTGGTCGAGCACCAGCTCGACGCGGCGGTCCGGCCCCACCAGCCATTGCGTCGGCGTGTAGTAGGCGGTGGTGTAGTAGCGCTTGTCGAAGACGTTGAAGCCGCGCAGCGTCAGGCTGGTCTGCGCGGTCGCCTTCCAGCGCAGCGACAGGTCGGTGGTGGTGTACGACGCCATCTCCAGGGTATTCGCGTTGTCGGCATAGCGGGCGCCCACATGGCGCAAACCGGCGCCGGCGCTCCAGCCGGGCTGGAAGTCCCAGTGCAGCCAGAGGTTGGCGGTCCGCTCTGGCACATCCGGCGGACGGTTCCCGGCACGCGACACCGGCACGCCGCCCACAGCTTCCCGGAAGTCGTCGAAGCGCGCGCGCAGCAAGGCGGCGTTCGCGTCCAGCGTCCAGCCCTGCGCCAGGCTCAGGTTCAGCGTGCCTTCGATGCCGCGCGAGGAACGCTCGCCCACCTGGATGCTCTGCGCCGGATTGGCCGGGTCGCGCGTCAGCAGGTTGTCCTTCTCGATGTCGTACACGGCCAGTGTCCACTCGCCGCGCTTGTCCCCGAAGGCCTGCTTGACGCCGACTTCCAGCCCGCGCCCGGTGGCATTCTTGAACCTGCTGTTCGCCGGCGACAGGAAGAACAGCGCGCTGACCGGATCGGCCGCCTTCGACAGCTGGCCGTACACGCTGAGGTCCGGCGCCAGCGCATACACGGTACCCAGGCGCCAGCCCACATTCGCAAAGGTCTTGTCGAAGGCGAGGCTGCCCGCCACCAGGTTATGCCGCTCCACGTCGGCATGGTCGTAGCGCAGGCCGCCGACGAGCGACCATTGCGGCGTCAGGGCCAGCCGGTCTTCCATGAACAGCGCATACTGTTTCGCTTCGGTGCGGTAGCGCGGAATGGTCGGCACGGCGCTGCTGAAGACACCCGGCACCGGATCGAACGGGTCGACCGCGCCCGAGGAGCCGACATAGGTATTGTTCGTGTGCGTGAACTCGGCGCGGTTGACGTCGAAGCCCAGCGACAGCGTATTCTCCAGGCCGAAGAGGGCGCCCTTGAAGGCGGCATCGCTGGTGATGCCGGTCTGCTTCTGGTCGTGCAGGATTTCGGTGTTGTCCGAGCGGTCCACCAGGCCGCTCGCCGGGTTGTAGACATAGGCCTCGGCATTGCGCCAGTGGCGCTCGCTGTCCACGTGGTACAGGCGCGTGCGCACCAGCACGCCGCCGTGCGGGCGCCAGTTCGCCAGCAGATCGGCCCAGCTGTCCTGGTAGGCGATGCGGCTGTCGCCGACGTTGTAGTTCTTCTCGCGCAGCGCTTCCAGCTGGCGTCCGTCCACCAGCGGCGTGCCGAAGTAGCGCATCGGGTTTTGCCGGCCGTGCGCCAGGCTCAGGCGCACGTCGAGCTCGGGCGACACGTCGAAGCGCAGCGCGCCGGAAAAGGCGCGGTTGCTGGAATCGCCGCGCTCGACCCAGCCGCTTGATTCTTCGCCGCTGGCGTCGAAGCGATACGACCAGCGTTCGCCGATGGCGCCGCCGCTGCCCACGGCGAGCCGGCGCGTGCCTTCGGTGCCGACTGCCGCCTGCAGTTCGTTCTGCACGGCGCCGCGCGTCGGCGCCTTGGGAATGATGTTGACCACGCCGCCGATCGCGCCTTCGCCGTAGATCACGGCGGCCGGGCCGCGCAGGACCTCGATGCGTTCGACCGCCCAGGTGCTGAAGGGGAAGGTGAGGCCGGCGCCGCCGTACTGGCGCATGCCGTCGTACAGGCGCAGCACCGAGACGGTGTCGGTGAAGCCGCGCGCGCTGAGCGAGGAACTGCCGTTGCCCGGATGGCCCATGTTGCTGATGCCGGGCGCGCGCGTGATCGCCTCGGTCAGGTTGGCGTCGCCGCGCTCCTCGAGCTGCTTGCGGGTGATGACGTCGACGCTGGCCGGCGTTTCCAGGCGCGACAAACCCAGGTTCGAGCCGGTCGAGGTGTCGCCTTTCAGCTTGCCGTCCTGGCTGCTGCCGGTGACCAGCACCGTCGGGATGGCGGCTTCCTCGGCCGAGGCGCTGGCGGCACCGCCGATGCCCGTGCCGAGTGCGAGCAGGCAGGCAAGGTAGAGGCGCGTGGATGCCGGGCGCGGCTGCGCCGCATGCCCAGGCAATTGCGTAGGGAACTGCGTTGTCATGGTGATGTTCTATTCGTGCTGCCGGTGGTCGATGCCGGCCGCCATGGGTGAGACCATGCGCCACCGGCATGGTGCGCAGGGTCGTCAAGCTGGCGCCGCCGTTCGGGGAAGGGCGGCGCGTGCAGGCGGCCGGAAGGGCGTGTGCGGGTCAGGCCAGCGCGGGCGGGCCGCGCGGCTGCGCGGACGACCACCCGAACAGGGGCTGCGGCGCACGATAGAACAGCGGAGGATAGGCGTCGTGTCCGCCCAGTACGGCAGCCATGGCGGCGGCCGGCGGCAACAGGGCGAATGCGCCCGCATGCGGCGCGCAATAGGCGCAGTGCATGAATCCCTTGAGCAGGGCGTCGGAGGAGGAGGGCGAAGACGATTCGTCCGCCATCGGCACCATCTCGATGCCCATCGCGGTACAGATTTCAACCTGGCGCGCCGTGCTGGAAGCCATGCTCAGCGAATGCGAGACGACCGGGGCGAGCGCGTTGAACAGGATGGCCAGGGCGGCGATCCAGGCATACGCGGTCCAGTGTCTCGTGATCCTGTGCATATGTGAATTATAGGACCTGGCCCGGAAACTGCATGTTCCGTTAGCTGGACAAATTGTCCATGCCGGCTCAGCGGTATGCGGCCCGGGAGTCGAACTATACAGTCGAGTTTCCTGGTGCCGAAAAGTGTCGGGAATCCTTACACGTATTTACGCGTGCATATTTCGCCAGGCGTAAATCCTTGATTTATATCGTTTCAGGCGTGATGGCACAGGGATTGCTTTTACAAGGGATAGGTTGTTACCAACAGCCACTTATCACGGAAAACCGAACATGAAACTCTTCAAGAAACTCATCTGCGCGACGGCTGTGGCCCTGTCGACGGCTGGTGCCGCAAACGCTGGTCCAGTCCTCAACAACTGGGTCTTCAACCCGACCGGCGGCGGTTTCGCCAATGGCCAGGTCATTAACGAGTATCTCGACGTCAACGGCAACGCCTTCATCCAACTCAACGCAACCGGCACCGACGGCAGCTTCAGCTTCCGCGAAACCGCGGTCTACAATATCCGCCAGGCCGACAGCAACGGCCAGAGCTTCAGCAGCCGCTTCCCTGGCGGCAACATCACGGCCACCTTCGAGGCAGTCGGCACCGGCACCCTGGGCGGCGCCTTTGAATTCACTGGTGGTACGATTCGCATGTACCAGAACCCGACCAACCGGTACGCGACCACCGACGGCTACTACGGCGCCAATCTGGGCGAGATGATTGCCGAGTTCAATGTGCTGGCCGGCGGCGGCGGCATGGTCAATGCCAACGGCAGCCCGGTCAACAACGGCCAGGTCAGCGTGTTTGCCAGCGCCGAGCCGGGCAAGCTCGACCCCGGCTACTTCTTCCGCGGCAACGGCGACGATTTGTCGGAAGAATCTATCCTGTCTTTCGCCTTTACCAACGCGAATACGATCGGCCGGCCGAGCACCCGCCAGGTCAGCGAAATCGTCTGCCAATTCGCCGGCTTCACGGGTAACGGCTGCAATGGTAGTACCTACCGCAACCGCAACAACGAGTACTTCTTCATCGGCGGCAATGGCCAGTTCAAGCTGGCCGAGGTCGACGCGGAAGTGCCGGAGCCGGGTTCGCTGGCCCTGTTCGCCGTCGCCATGCTGGGCGCCGGCGCCGCAGTGCGCCGCCGCAACAACAAGGCCTGATCGGGTCTTCCGTGTTGCAAGAGAAAGCGGGCCTAGCCCGCTTTTTTTTTCGTCCTTCGCGCGCATTGACCCGCGCATGTTGAGCCGCCCGGTCAATCATGGCACACTGGCCTTCCACCCACAACGACGGCCCGGAGCTTAATGATGAGCACAATGATTGGCGGACATGGCGGCAATGCACACGGCAGCCGCAAGGGCGCTCTGCGGGTCGTGTTGGGAACGGCGGCGATCCTGCTGGTGCCGCTGGTGGCGATGCAGTTCACGCGCGAAGTGAACTGGACCGGCAGCGACTTCCTCGTCGCCGCCGTCCTGCTGCTGGGCGCCGGCAGCGTGCTCGACCTGCTGCTGCGCCGCCTGCCGAACCGGCGCCAGCGCCTGGCCGGCGCCGGCCTGCTCGGCCTGGCTTTCGCTTATGTGTGGGCCGAACTGGCCGTGGGCATCTTCTTCCACCTCGGCAGCTGAAGCGGCCTGTTCGCGGCGGGAATTCCACCCCGGATGCGGGGCCGCGGTTCCTAAATATGACAAACTGTTAATTACCGCACCGGCAGTTTCGCATGGCTGGGCTAGCCTAGGTCGTTCGCTAGTCACAGGAAGCCGCACCATGCTCGACGCCACGCTTTACCAGTCGATGTTCACCCGATCCCCGATCGGCGCCATCGTGCTGTCCGCGAGTGCCGACCCGGTGATCCTGGATGTCAACGAGGCCTTCCTGCGCGACGTCGGCCAGACCCGGGAGCAACTGGTCGGCCAGGTGCTGTTCGCCGTGCTGCCGGCCCCGCCCGAGGATCCCGACGATCCGTACAGCAATGGCGTGACGGCCCTGCGCAATGCGCTGGCCCGCGTGCTGGCCACCGGCGAGCCGCAATCCCTGACCACCCAGCGCTACCCGATCCGCAGCATCCTGGCCGATGGCCGCGAAGTCTTCGTCGAGCGCTTCTGGGGGGTGACGAATACACCGGTCTTCGACGCCGACGGCAGCCTGCGCTGCATCCACCACGTCAGCATCGAGGTCAGTGCGCGCAAGCAGGCGGAAGAAGCCTTGCTGCTGAGCCGGCGCGACGCCCTGGACGCCGCGCGCCGGGCCGAGGCCGAGCGGGCGCGCCTGGGCGCCGTGCTGCAGGCGGCGCCGGTCGGCATCGTGCTGGCCGACGCCGGCGGCAAGGTGATCGAGTCGAATGCGGCCCACGACGCGCTCTGGCGCCGCCACTGCGAGCCGGGCGCGGCGCCGCTCGACTTCAGCGAATGGAAGGGCTGGTGGGCCGACGGCTCGGCGCGCCATGGCCAGGCGCTGGCCGCGAGCGAGTGGCCGCTGGCGGCGGCCCTGCGCGGCGAACCGAGCGCCCACCACCTGATCGAGATCGAGACATTCGGCCCCAGCCGCGCGCGGCGCATCGTGGTGTGCTCGGCCGCGCCGATCCGCGGGCACGACGGCCAGGTCGACGCCGCCGTCGTGGTCCTGCTCGACATGACCGAGCGCCTGCGCGCCGAAAACGCGCTGCGCGACGCCGACCGCCGCAAGGACGAGTTCCTGGCCATGCTGGCGCACGAGCTGCGCAATCCGCTGGCGCCGATCATGGCGGCGTCCGAGCTGCTGGTGCATGGCGCCGCCACGCCGGCCACCGTGAAGCAGGCCAGCAGCATCATCGGGCGCCAGGCGCGCCACCTGACCGGCCTGGTCGACGATCTGCTCGACGTCTCGCGCATCACGCGCGGGCTGGCGGTGGTCGACAAGTCGCCGCTCGACCTGGGCACGGTGGTGGCCGAAGCGGTGGAGCAGGTGCAGCCGCTGATCGCCTCGCGCGGCCACAGTCTCGCGCTCGACGTGCAGGCGGCGCCGCTCACCGTCCATGGCGACCGCAAGCGCCTGGTGCAGGTGGTGGCCAACCTGCTCAACAACGCCGCCAAGTACACGCCGCCGGGCGGCCGCATCCGCCTGGCGGCGCAGGCCGAGGCCGGCCGCGCGCGCCTGAGCGTGAGCGACAACGGCATCGGCATGACGCACGAGCTGATGGCGCGCGCCTTTGAACTGTTTGCCCAGGCCGAGCGCGATGCCGACCGCGCCCAGGGCGGGCTCGGCATCGGGCTGGCAGTGGTGCGCCGGCTGGTCGAGCTGCACGGCGGCCAGATCGCCGCCGCCAGCGACGGGCCGGGGCAGGGCAGCTGCTTTACGCTGACCCTGCCGCTGGCCCCTGGCCTGGCCGGCGCCGCCGGCGAGCATGCGCCGCAGTCTGCCGCTGCCGGCCAGGCGCTCGAGGTGCTGGTGGTCGACGACAACCGCGACGCCGTCCAGATGCTGGGCATCATGGTCCAGCACTTCGGCCACGCGGTACGCACCGTCCACACCGCGGCCGAGGCCCTGGCGGCGGCGCACGACCATCCGGCCGACGTCTACCTGCTCGACATCGGCCTGCCCGGCATGGAAGGCCACGAACTGGCGCGGCGCCTGCGCGCCGGGGTGGCCGGAGCTGGCGCGGTGCTGGTCGCGGTGACCGGCTATGGCGGCGAAGAGGCACACCGCACAGCGGTGGCGACCGGCTTCGACTACCACTTCGTGAAGCCGGTAAAGGGCGGCGACCTGCGCCTGCTGCTGCGCGATATCGCCGGTACGCGCGGGCTTGGCGTGCAGGAAAGGCGCAGTGCGGGCGGCATCCGGGGGCGAAATCTTGAACGCTGAAGCGTTCATTTTCAGGTAAAAGATTGCCCGCCATGCGCCAGCCCTGGCCGATGCTGCTACCGGACCAATCCTACACGGCGACGGCCGGCAGGCTGTGCCATCCCAGCCGCCGGCTGTCTACCATGTAGCTGTCTCAGCCAACGACAGGCTGACTGCAATCAACGAGGAGGTCACCATGGCATCGAACAACCAGGGCGGTAACAACGGCAATGGGGGCAACAAGCAGGCAGGCAACACCAGCAACCGCGGCTTCGCATCGATGGATCCGCAACGCCAGCGCGAGATCGCCAGCGAAGGCGGGCGCGCGGCGCATGCCTCGGGAAACGCGCATGAATTCACGTCGGAAGAGGCACGCCGTGCCGGCTCGATGAGCCACAAGAACGATGGCAACAAGCAGAGCGGCGGCAAGGGAGGGGGCAAGCAGGGCGGCAACGAGGGCGGCCAGGGCGGCGGCCAAGGCAATGCCACGCGCGGCGGCACGCCGGAACAGCACGCCCGGGCCGGTTCAGAAAGCAACAAGAACGACAAGTAATCCGTGCAGGCCTGCGCCTACTCGACATTACCGGGTGTGCAGTGCAGGAAGCGTTTTCGTGCATCCGGCATGGCCGCCAGGCGGCGCAGCCGTTTCAAGCGGCCAGCAGGGCGAGCAGCTGCGGCAGTTCGACCGGCTTCACCAGGTGGGCGTCGAAGCCGGCCTGCATCGAGGCTGCGATGTCCTGGGCCTGGCCATAGCCGCTCAGTGCGATCATCCGCGCAGCGGCGGCGTTCGGCATGGCGCGCAGGTGTTCGACCAGGCGGTGGCCGTCCATGCCGGGCAGGCCGATGTCGAGCAGGTAGACGTCGATGGCTTCGCCGGCCGCGCGCGTCAGTGCTGCCTCGGGCGTCGTTTCCACCGTCACGCTGTGCCCGGCGGCGCCCAGGACCACGCCCAGCGACTCGGCGGCGTCGCGGTTGTCGTCGACGATCAGCACGCGCCGTGGCGTGAATGCAGGCACCGGCTGTCCAGATGACTGCGCGGGAATCGCCGCCGGCGCAGGCCGCCGCGCATCCGCATGACGCGGCAGGATCACCGTGAAGCAACTGCCCTGGCCAAGGCCGGCGCTGTCGGCCTCCACCCGGCCGCCGTGCAGCACGATCATGCTGCGCACCAGGGCCAGGCCAAGACCGAGCCCGCCGTGCGAGCGGTCGGGGGTGCGCGTGGCCTGGGTGAACAAATCGAATATGTGCGGCAGCAGGGCGGCCTCGATGCCGATGCCGTTGTCGCTTACCGACAGCCGTATTTCGTCCGGCGTGGTGGCCAGCGCGACCGCGATGCGCCCGCCTTCCGGCGTGTACTTGGCGGCGTTCGTCAGCAGGTTCGCCAGCACCTGCACCAGGCGCTTGCTGTCGCCGATGACGATGGCGCGGCCTGGCCCCACTTCCTCCACCAAGGTATGGCGCTGGCGCTCGATCAGCGGGCGTGCCTGTTCCAGCGCGCCGTGCAGCACGGTGCGCATGTCGACCTCGACCCGCTCGAGTTCGGCCAGGCCACGGTTCACGCGCGAGACGTCCAGCAAGTCGTCGACCAGCTCGACCATGTGGCGCACCTGGCGCCCGATCACGTCGCTCGCATGCGCCAGGCGCTTCGGATCGTTGCTTGACAGTTTCAGGATCTGGGCCGCGGTGCTGATCGGCGCCAGCGGATTGCGCAGCTCGTGGGCCAGCATCGCCAGGAACTCGTCCTTGCGGCTGTTCGCCAGCCTGAGTTCCTCGGAAATCGTCTTCTGCTCGTGGATGTCGGTCATGGTGCCCATCCAGCGCAGGATGCGGCCGTCGGCGTCGCGCACCGGCAGCGCGCGCGTCAGCACCCAGCGCCATTCGCCGCTGCGGTGGCGCGCGTGATGCTCGATCTCGAACGGCGCCCCGCCGTCCTGCGATGCGAACCAGGCCCGGTGCAGGGCCGGCAGTTCCTCGGGATCGGCCAGCGTCTTCCAGCCGGCGCCGTACAGCGACTCCGGCGCCACGCCGGCAAAACCGCGCCAGCCTTCGTTGGCGTAGTCGAAGCGGCCGTCGGGCGTGGCCGACCAGATCATCTGCGGCATGGCGTCGGCGATGGTGCGGAACTTGGCCTCGCTCTCGCGCAGCGCCTCCTCGGTCTGCTTGCGCTCGCTGATGTCGGTGAACAGCAGGGCCACGCGCCGCCCGCCGGGATGCGCGATGCGGCTGGCGTAGACGCTGAACCAGCGGCCCATCGCCGACGAGCCCTCGACGAAGCGGCGCGCTTCACCGGTCACGGCAATCTCGTCGTAGATGTCGATCCAGCGCTGTTCCAGCCCCGGCACCAGCTCGCGCGCGCGCCGCCCCACGCAGTCGCGCAGGCCGGTCTGGTGCGAGAACGCCTTGTTGACCTCGACGAATTCGTAGTCGACGGCGCGCCCGTTTTCGTCGCGCACCATGTCGATCAGGCAGAAGCCTTCGTCCATGGTCTCGATCAGGGCGTGGTTGGTCTGCTCCAGCCGCTCGCGCAGCAGGTGTTCCTCGGTGACTTCCTTGCAAATCACCAGCACGCCGCGGATCCCGGCTTCGTCCTCGATCGGGCTGTAGCCATAGGTCCACCAGACATTGTCGCGCACGCCGTTGCGGGTGAGCGGCACCAGGCGGTCTTCGTACCAGGTCGAGCCGCCGGCCATGACGCGTTCGATGTCGGGCCCGATCAGGTGCCAGGCCTCGGCCCAGCACTCCCGGCCCGGCGCGCCGAGCGCCTGCGGATGGCGTTCCGGCCCCAAGGT
The DNA here is from genome assembly GCF_030711405.1 of Massilia brevitalea. Classification (GTDB taxonomy): domain Bacteria; phylum Pseudomonadota; class Gammaproteobacteria; order Burkholderiales; family Burkholderiaceae_D; genus Telluria; species Telluria brevitalea. The sequence continues at coordinate 91,292 of NZ_JAULSI010000011.1, read as the reverse complement.
GCGGCTGTAGGCATCGTTGTAGAACTGGATCAGGTCCTCGCCCCACCAGATGAACATCGGGTGGTTGCTCGACAACAGGAGGCGGACCAGGGTCTTCAGCGTCGACGGCCAGGTATCCGGCGTGCCGAGCGGACTGCGGCGCCAGTCGTGTTCGCGCATGAGTGCGCCCATGTCGCCGCCGCCGGCGAGAAAGCTGTGTCGCGAATTCAATGTGGTCCAGTCAGTACAAGAGGGGCCGGCATGACGGCGCTGCCGATGTCTGGCGCATGCGGTCGTGTCCTGTTGCGCCGGCGAGCAATGGCAACAGCTCGATATTGGTAATCGAGCAATTTACCATATTCATGCAAATTCGGTCGCATGAGGGAAACGCAAGCTGGCCAGCCCTGCCATAAAGCGTGGCGCCTTCAGGCGTTAAACAACACGCTGCGTCCAGCATTGTTGACATCGGTGGTTGTCAATCATGCACGCCACCCATCTTGCGGGAAATGAATTGTTTCCACGCAAATTTTTTGACGATGGACCGATTTCCCCGATGCGCTGGCCTGCGGCCGTGACCATATTTGTAGGCCTGCGGCCTTATGCCCGGCCTGCGGCCTGTGGCCTTCTGCCCGGCCTGCGGCGCTGGCCGTAGCGTGGGCACCCTGTGCCCACGCGGTTACGTGCTGATCCTTGCACTACGTGCGGCGACTTTTCGCCCGCTGACGTGGAGTCTGGCCAGACGCCATGCCCGGCGTGTCGTCCATTGCATATTTTGCGAGCGACAATTTGCAGCCAACGCAAGAAGGACGCGCACGTAACCGCGTGGGCACGGGGTGCCCACCGTACGGTTAAAGCTGCAGGCCGATGTGACGCATTGCCACGCGGAGCTCGTCTTTCTAACTGGTCTTGAACACCAGTTGCGCCGCTGCCCGCAGCTTCGGATACACCACCGGCACCGTCAGCATGGTGCTGCCGATCGCCATCAGGAGCAGGGCGGTGAAGGTTTCGCTGGTGATCACGCCCTTGTCGAGCAGGATGTTGGCAAAGATGATCATGATCAGCGCCTTGGTCTGCAGCAGCCAGCCGATGATCGAGGACTCGGTGCGGCTCCAGCCCAGGATGCGGCCGGCGAGATGGGTGCCGGCCAGCTTGCCCGCCACCGACGCCACCAGCAGCACCGCCGCCGCCACGAACACGGCCGAGCCGCCCAGCGCCCAGTTGGTCTTCAGGCCGGTGCTCAGGAAGTAGACCGGCATGAAGGTCAGCAGCAGGTGCTGGCGCAGGGCGTCGAGGCGCTTCTGGTCGAACCAGTGCGCTTCGGTGACGGCGCCGGCCAGGAAGGCGCCGACCATGAAGTGCAGCCCGGCCCAGTCGGCGGCCAGCGCGCACAGGGCGAGCCAGACCGGCATCGCGTACCAGCGGTCGCGCTCTTCGAGCCAGGCCATCAGGCGCCGGAACAGCAGGGTGGCGACGGCGAACACCAGGAAGAAACCGAGCTGGCGCCCGACCCGGTCCCAGTCGAGCAGGATCAGCGCCAGCACGCCCCAGATCGCGATGTCGTCCAGGCTCGCGTAGCGCAGGATGCGCTGGCCGATCGGCTCGCGCAAAATCTCCAGCTTCTCCATCAGCAGGATCAGGATCGGCAGCGCCGTCACCGCGCAGGCCATGCCCACGCCCAGCACGAACTGCCAGTCGTGCGCCTGGGCGCCTTTCCAGCCGGCGTAGCCGAGCATGCCCACGGCGGCGATGCAGCCGAACAGCAGCGGCGTGCCGAGCGCCAGCGAGGCCGTGATCATGCTCTCGCGCCGGTGTTCCCAGGCCTTCTTCAAATCCAGCTCGATCCCGGCGATCATCACGAACAGCATCACGGCCCACCAGGCGATGCCGTTCATGGCGGCCATCACCTGCGGATTGAACACGAAGTTGTAGTACTCGGGGTAGGCGCGGCCCAAGATGCCGGGGCCGAGCAGCACGCCGGTGATGATCTGGACCACCACCAGCGGCGCCCAATAGTCGGTATTCCCCAGCCGCCAGATAAGGTAGGGCAGGGTAAAGATGACGAGCATCGCGATCAAAAAGATCTCGGTCGTCCCCATGGCTGTGTGCATAATGTCTCCCAGATATTTTTTTATGGTAAGCCGCAGGGTGTCATGACAGCAAGCGGCAAACTGGTTGGAAACGATACCACAACGTTTTTCCAGAAACAGCAAAAGACTGTCAGGATACAAAAAAGTTATTAATTGACACAAAAAATCGTCAAGTGCTATAGTCGGTCAAAGCCGCTGGTAACGTTTCCAAAAGCGTACCGACAAGGACAGGCGAAGATTGGAGACACGATGTACACAGCACCGAAGTTCAAGGCCTTCGCGCTTGCCTGCGCCTGCGCCGCCTTCAGCCCCAGCGCGTCCGCCGCCGGCGCCGGCGCGGCAGCCGCCACCGGCCCCCGCGCCGAAGTCATCCACTGGTGGACCTCGGGCGGCGAATCGGCCGCCGTCAAGCAGGTGGCGCAGGCCTACCGCGCCGCCGGCGGCGTCTGGGTCGACACGGCGATCGCCGGCGGCGACCAGTCGCGCGCCGTTACCGTGAATCGTATCGTCGGCGGCAACCCGCCCACCGCCGCCCAGTTCAACACCTCCAAGCAGTTCTTCGACATCATCGAGCAGGGCATGCTGAACAACGTCGACGACGTGGCGCGCGCCCAGAACTGGGACAAGCTGCTGCCCGAACCCATCGTCAGCGTGATCAAGGTCGACGGCCACTACTACGCCGTGCCGCTGAACATCCACATGCAGACCTGGATCTGGTATTCGAAGGCGGCTTTCCAGAAGGCCGGCATCGCGAAAGAGCCGGCCAGCGTCCCCGAATTCTTCGCCGCCCTCGATAAGCTGAAGGCGGCCGGCATCGTGCCGCTGGCCCACGGCGGCCAGGCCTGGCAAGAGACCATTTTGTTCAGTGCCATGCTGGCCAACCTGGGCGGCAAGGACCTGTACCTGAAAGTGCTGCGCGAGCGCGACCCGAAAGCGATCGCCTCGCCGGCCTTCCGCAACGTGCTGCTGGCCTACAAGCGCCTGCAAAGCTATGTCGACCCGCGCTCGCCGGGCCGCAACTGGAACGACGCTACCGCGATGCTCATCTCGGGCAAGGCCGGCATGCAGATCATGGGCGACTGGGCCAAGGGCGAGTTCACCGCAGCGAAGCAGGTGCCGGAGCAGCAGTTCGGCTGCATCGCCGGCCTGGCGCCGAACGCGCCCTACCTGATGCAGGGTGACGTCTTCGTGTTCCCGAAAACGCGCAACGCCCAGGCCGTGCAGGCCCAGAAACTGCTGGCCAGCGTGGTGGTGGCGCCGAACACCCAGCTCGCCTTCAGCAAACTGAAAGGCTCGGTGCCGGTGCGCACCGACGTCGACGCGACCCAGGCCGACGCCTGCGCCCAGAAGGGCATCGCCATCATGAAGGACCGCTCGCGCCACCTGGGCGTGTCCGAGGTCTACCTGACCCCGGACCAGAACGGCGCCATGCAGGACGTGCTCACCGCCTACTGGAATACCAACATGACGGTCGACAAGGCGCAGAAGAACATCGCCGCGGCGCTGCAGGAATAAGCGATGCTCGCCCGTCCGATCCGCGCAGCGACCCCATATGCAGCCTTGCTGCCGATGGCGCTCACCGTCATCGTCGCCTACCTCGGCACGATGGCGTGGACCCTGCGCACCTCGTTCACGGCCTCGCGCACCTTCCCCTCCGATAAGTTCATCGGCATGACGCAGTACGAGCGCCTGTTCGACAACGAGCGCTGGATGCTGTCTCTGAATAACCTGGCGCTGTACGGCCTGCTGTTCATCCTGGCCTGCCTGGTGATCGGCTTTTTGCTGGCCGTTTTCATCGACCAGAACGTCAGCGGCGAGGGCGTGCTGCGCACCGTGTTCCTGTATCCGTATGCGATGTCCTTCGTCGCCACTGGCCTGGTCTGGCAATGGCTGCTCACGCCCGGCACCGGCATCGACGGCGCCATCGCCAGCATGGGCTTCCCGGATTTCGTATTCGACTGGATCGTCGACCAGGACATGGCGATCTACACCATCGTCATCGCCACCGTCTGGCAATCGGCGGGCCTGGTGATGGCGCTGATGCTGGCCGGCCTGCGCGGCATCGACGCCGACATCTGGAAGGCGGCGCGCCTGGACGGCATCCCGACCTGGCGCGTGTACGTGTCGATCATCGTGCCGATGCTGTGGCCGACGGTGGCCACCGTGTTCCTGCTGCTGGCCACCAGCGTCGTGAAACTCTACGACGCCGTGGTCGCCATGACCCAGGGCGGCCCCGGCACGGCCAGCGAAGTGCCGGCCAAGTTCATCATGGACCACCTGTTCCTGCGCTCGAACATCGGCCTGGCTTCGGCCGGGGCGATCATGCTGCTGGTGCCGGTAGTGGCCTTGCTGGCGCCGTATGCCTATGCGCGCAGCCGCAGCGGTCGTGAGCGAGGCCGGGCATGATGGCGCAGACCGCCCTGGGCACGCCCGCCGTGCACGTGCCCGCTGCGGCCCGCGCGCGCCGCCGTCACTTCACGCCGGCGCGCATCGGCATCTACGTGTTCCTGTTCGGCGCTGCGCTGTTCTTCCTGGTGCCGCTGTACGTGATGATCGTCACCTCGCTGAAGGGCATGGACGAGATCCGCGCCGGTTCCATCCTGGCGCTCCCGGGCGCGTGGACCGTCGAGCCCTGGCGCCAGGCCTGGTCCGAAGTCTGCACCGGCGCTTCGTGCGAAGGCATCCGCGGCGGCTTCTGGAATTCGGTCAGGATCACGCTGCCGAGCACCATCCTGCCGATCCTGATTGGCGCCATCAACGGCTACGCGCTCTCCTTCTGGCGGCCGCGCGGCGCGAACGTTTTGTTCGGCATCCTGCTGGCCGGCGCCTTCATCCCGGTGCAGGTGATGATCTACCCGCTGGTGCGCCTGCTGGCCGGCGCCGGCATCTTCGGCACCCTGCCTGCCATCGTGCTGGTGCACCTGGTGTTCGGGATGCCGGTGATGACCCTGCTGTTCCGGAATTACTACGCCAGCCTGCCGCAGGAGCTGTTCCACGCGGCGCGCATCGATGGCGGCGGCTTCTGGCGCATTTTCCTGCACGTGGTGCTGCCGCTGTCCACGCCCATCATCGTGGTGGCCGCCATCATGCAGGTGACCGGCGTGTGGAACGACTACATCCTGGGCCTGGTGTTCGCCGGCCGCGACAATTTGCCGATGACGGTCCAGCTGAACAACGTGATCAACACCACCACCGGCACCCGCCTGTACAACGTGAACATGGCCGCGACCATCCTCACGGCCCTGGTGCCGCTGGCGCTTTACTTCTTCTCCGGCCGCTGGTTCGTGCGCGGTATCGCTGCCGGCGCCGTGAAAGGCTGATCCCATGTCCAACGTCCACCTCCGCAAACTCTCCATCACGCTCGGCGGCAAGCCCATCATCCGCGAGCTCGATCTGAACGTCGAACCGGGCGAATTCCTGGTGCTGCTCGGGCCTTCGGGCTGCGGCAAGTCCACGCTGTTGCACAGCATCGCCGGCCTGATCGACGTGCATGCCGGCAGCATCGAGATCGGCGGCCGGGACATGACCCTGGCCGATCCCAGCGAGCGCGGCATCGGCATGGTGTTCCAGTCGTATGCGCTATACCCGACCATGACGGTCAAGGACAACATGTCCTTCGGCCTGAAGATGGCCGGCACGCCGAAGGCCGAGATCGCGCGCCGCGTGGGGCGGGCAGCGGAAATGCTGCAGCTCGATGCACTCTTGTCGCGCAAGCCCGCCCAGTTGTCGGGCGGCCAGCGCCAGCGCGTGGCCATCGGGCGCGCCCTGGTGCGCGAAGCCGGCGTGTTCCTGTTCGACGAACCGCTGTCGAACCTGGACGCCAAGCTGCGCGCCGAACTGCGCCGTGAATTGAAGCTCCTGCACGCGCGCCTCGGTTCCACCATGATCTACGTGACCCACGACCAGGTGGAGGCGATGACCCTGGCTTCGCGCATCGTCGTCATGCAAGGCGGCGTGGTGCAGCAGATCGGCACCCCGGGCGAGGTCTACGAGCGCCCCGCGAACCGCTTCGTGGCGGGCTTCCTGGGTGCGCCGGCGATGAACTTCATCGACGGCGAGGTCGACCTGCACAACCGTTTCAGCTCGGCCAGCCTGGCGCTGGCCCTGCACGCGCCGCTGCCGGCCGGTGCGGCCACGCTGGGTGTGCGGCCCGAGCACGTACACATCGACGCCGACGGGCCATTGAAAGGCAGCGTAACCCTGGTCGAACCGATGGGGAACCACCAGGTGCTGTGGCTGGACTGCGGCGGCCAGGTGCTGTCGGCCATCGTGCACGGGCCGGCCGTGTTCACGGCAGGGCAGGCCTTGCGCTTCGGGATCGATGCGGCGCAGGTGTCGCTGTTCGACCCCGGCAGCGGCGCGCGGCTATAAAGAAAAGCAGGCATGGAGTATGCTTCCATGCTGGTGACAACATTGAATGGTGAAGGACAGTTTGTGGCAACGATCAAAGACGTAGCGCGCCTGGCGGGCGTGGGATTGGGAACCGCGTCGCGCGTAGTCAGCGGCAAGGGTTCGGTCTCGCCGGCGACGCTCGAACGCGTGAAGAAGGCGATCGACGAGCTGGGCTTCCGGCCCTCGCACGCGGCGCGCGCGCTGCTGTCCGGTTCCAGCCGCATGATCGGCGTCTACATCCCGGTATTGAGCGGCACGTTCTACACGCCCATCCTGCAGATCATCGACACCGAACTGCGCGCCGCCGGCCTGCACATGGTGGTCGCCTTTGGCGTCGGCCTGGGCGATGCGCGGCGCCAGGCGGTGGAGGGCATCGACTTCCTGCTCGAGCGCGGCTGCGACGGGCTGATGGTGATGACCAGCGCCCTGCTCGAGGAAGACCTGGCCGCGCTCGGCGCCAAGAGCCGCCAGCTGGTGGTGCTGAACCACACCCTGGCCGGCATCCCGGACCAGTGCTTCATGGTCGACCACGGCCTGGGCGGGCGCCTCGCCGCGCGCGCGCTGCTCGAACACGGGCACCGCGACATTGCCATCGTGGCCGGCCCGGCCAGCCTGTTCGACAACGTCGAGCGCGTAGAAGGCTTCAAGGCCGAGCTGGAGGCATCCGGCATCGATACCGGCAAGCTGTGGGTGGCCGAGAGCGACTTTTCGCCGGCCGGCGGCTGGGCCGCGGCCAAGACCTTGATCGAATCGGGCAACCCGTGCAGCGCACTGTTCTGCGCCAACGATGAGATGGCGGTCGGCGCGCTGTCCTATTTCCAGGAAGCGGGCATCCGCGTGCCGCACGACTTGTCCGTGATCGGCTACGACGACACGCCGAGCGCCGAGTTTTCGGCGCCGCGCCTGACTTCGGTGCGCATGCCCTGGCGCGAGATGACGCGCAGCGGCCTGAACGCGCTGCTGAACCGCTGCTATGACTTGCAGCGCCCAGTGGAGCACAGCTTCCCGGTGTCGGTGACGCTGCGCGCCTCGCTGGCGAAAGCGGGAGAAGTGAATAAACGGGCGCGCCGCCCGAAAGCCGCATGAGTAGGCGGAAACACGCACAAGGCGCCTGCCTGGCGCTTTTTTTTGAGCCGGATATGGAAAGCTTTCCAAAAAGTTGACCGAACAAACGAACCAACAATCGAACAATGTCCACCAAATGACACCATGACGACTACGAACAGCACAGACCAGCACCCGCCCGCGCGCAGCGAATTCGCTTCCGACTTCCTGTGGGGCTGCGCCACCTCGTCCTACCAGATCGAAGGCGCCGGCTTCGAAGACGGCCGCGTCGAGTCGATCTGGGACCGCTTCGCCGCCACCCCCGGCAAGGTAAAGGGCGGCGCCAGCGGCGCCGTGGCCTGCGACCACTATCATCGCTGGCCCGAGGACTTCGACATCGGCCGCGACATGGGCCTGAACGCCTACCGCTTCTCGATCGCCTGGCCGCGCATCTTCTCTGAAATTGGCGGCAAGCCGAACACGAAAGGGTTGGACTTTTATTCGCGCCTGGTCGACGGCATGCTGGAACGCGGCCTGCAGCCCTGGGCTACGCTGTATCACTGGGACCTGCCGCAGTTCCTGCAGGACCGCGGCGGCTGGGCCGAGCGCGGCACGGTCGACGCCTTTTTGGAATTCACCGACGCCATGACGCGCCGCCTGGGCGACCGCGTGCAGCACTGGATCACCCACAACGAACCCTGGTGCACCTCGATGATCGGCAACTGGGAAGGCTTGCATGCGCCGGGCTTCACCGACTTCGCCACCGCGCTCCAGGTCTGCCACCACGTGCTGCTCTCGCACGGCAAGGCGGTGCCGCTGATCCGCGCCAACGTGCCGGATGCACAGGTCGGCCTGTCGCTGTCGCTGCATCCGCTGCGCGCGGCCAGCAGCAGCGCCGAAGACGAGGCCGCAAGGCTGCGCCACGACGGCCTGCGCTACCGCTGGTTCCTCGATCCGCTGTACGGCCGCGGCTACCCGCAGGCCACGCTGGATATCATCGGGGATGCCGCGCCGGCAATCCACCCGGGCGACATGGACGCCATCGCCGTGCCGACCGACTTCCTGGGCGTGAACTACTACTTCCCCGAGACCATCCAGGATGCGCCGGGCGAAGGCCCGCTGTCGGTGCGCGTGCTGAAACCACAGGATGCCGAGACTACCGCCCTCGGCTGGGAAGTGGCGCCCGAGGGCCTGGCCGAACTGCTGGCGCGCATCGAGAGCGATTATCATCCGGGGCCGATGTACATCACCGAGAACGGTTCCTGCTACGACGACGTGGTGGTTGCAGACGGCAGCGTGCCCGACGCCGAGCGGCGCGCTTACCTGCAGCGCCACCTGGCGGCGCTGCGCGACGTGATCGACGGCGGCGTGCCGGTGAAGGGTTACTTTGCCTGGAGCCTGGTCGACAACTTCGAATGGGCCGAGGGTTACGGCCGCCGCTTCGGCCTGGTGCACATCGACTACGACACCCAGCAACGCACGCTGAAGGACAGCGGCAAGTGGTACCGCAGCTTCCTGCGCCAGGAATAACGCACGATAAAAACACGGAGACGAGATGAACAAGAAGCTGCAACCGAGGTTACGTATACCTGCGTTGGCCCTGGCCATCGCCTTTGCCTTGCCCGCCATCGCCGCACCGGCCGCCGCGCCGCTGACCGATTGGCCGGCGCCGAAAAGCGCCATCGCAAAAGACGCGAAGCTGGAAGCGCGCGTCGCCGCGATCGTCGGCAAGATGACGCTGGCGCAGAAGATCGGCCAGATCACGCAGGCCGAGATCAAGACCGCCACGCCGGAAGACGTCAAGCGCTACTACCTCGGCTCCGTGCTGAACGGTGGCGGCAGCTGGCCGAACAACAACAAGCACGCCACCGCCGCCGACTGGATGACCCTCGCCAATGCGTATTATGACGCCTCGATGGCCACCGACATGGCAATCAAGGTGCCGGTGATCTGGGGCATCGACGCCGTCCACGGCAACAACAACGTGGTCGGCGCCACCATCTACCCGCATAACATCGGCCTGGGCGCGGCCCACGATCCGAAGCTGGCCGGCGAGATCGCTGCCGCCACCGCGCGCGCCGTGCGCGCTACGGGTCTTGCCTGGGTGTTCGGGCCAACGGTGGCCGTGGTGCGCGACGACCGCTGGGGCCGCACCTACGAAAGCTATTCCGAAGATCCGCTGCTGGTGAAAAGCTATGCCGGTCCGGTCGTGAAGGGTTTGCAGGGCCGCTTCGACAAGGACGCGAACGTGGTCGCCTCGATCAAGCACTTCATGGGCGACGGCGGCACCGAACACGGCAAGGACCGCGGCGTGACGAAGGCCACGGCGCAGCAGATGATGAACATCCACGGCCAGGGTTACTACCCCGGCCTGGAAGCGGGCGCGCAGACCGTCATGATCTCGTTCAACAGCTGGACCGACACTGCGACAGGTACGGAACACGGCAAGCTGCACGGCAGCCGCGTCGCCATCACCGACATCCTGAAGAACAAGATGGGCTTCGACGGCTTTGTCGTCAGCGACTGGAACGGCATCGCCGAAGTGCCGGGCTGCCGCAACGACAGCTGCGCCCAGGCCGTGAACGCCGGCATGGACATGTTCATGGTGCCCGACGACTGGAAGGCCTTTATCGCCAACACCATGAAGCAGGTGGAGGCCGGCGAGATCCCGATGGCGCGCATCGACGACGCCGTGACCCGCATCGTGCGTGTGAAACTGCGCGCAGGCCTGTTCGGCAAGCGGCCTTCGACCAACGCCTATGCCGGCAGGGCGGATGCGCTGCAGGACCGCGAACTGGCGCGCCGCGCCGTGCGCCAGTCGCTGGTGCTGCTGAAGAACGAGGGGCCGGCACTGCCACTCGCGAAAGGCAAGAAGATCCTGGTAGTCGGGAAAAGCGCCGACAGCATCTCGAACCAGACCGGCGGCTGGTCGCTCACCTGGCAGGGCACGGCCAATACGAATGCCGACTTCCCGAATGCCGACAGCATCCTGGCCGGCATCCGCGAGGCCGCCGGCGCCAACAACGTCAGCTACAGCGTCGACGGCGCAGGGGTGAACGTGGCCGACTTCGATGCGGTCGTCGCCGTGATCGGCGAAACCCCGTATGCCGAAGGCGACGGCGACATCGGCCCCACCGGCACCCTGCGCCACAGCGGCCGCTATCCGGAAGACCTGGCCACCCTGCAGGCGGTTGCCGGCAAAGGCAAGCCGGTGGTGACCGTGTTCGTGGCCGGGCGTCCGCTCTGGGTCAACGACCTGATGAACCTGTCGGACACCTTTGTCGCGGCCTGGCTGCCGGGCAGCGAAGGCAAGGGCGTGGCGGACTTGCTGGTCGCCGGCTCCAAACGCTACGACTTCACCGGCAGCCTGTCGTTCTCGTGGCCGAAGACCGTCTGCCAGACCGACCTGAACGCCGGCAGCGCCAACTACGATCCGCTGTTCAAGCTCGGCTACGGCCTGCGCACAGGCACGCGCTCGACGCTCGGCCAGTTTGATGCCAGCTATCCGGCCGGCGGCTGCGGCATCAGCAACAGCTTCCCGGTGTATGGCCAGGCCGACCGCGCCAGCTTCCCGCTGGCGATCCGTAGCGGGAGCGAATTCAAGCCGCTCGGCGCCGACCTGAACGCCACCTTCACGCTGCCGAACGTCAGCGTGCAGACGGCGCAGATCAACACCCAGCAGGATGCGAAGCAGGTCACCTGGACCGGGCCGGCCAGCATCGAGGCGCGCGGCGCCAAAGCCATGGTGCTGCCGGCCGCGGCTGCAAAGGACGGCGCGCTGCGCTTCGACACCATCGTCAGCGCGGCACCAGCGGGCAAGGTGACTATCGCCATGGCCTGCGGCGCCGGCGCCGCCTGCGGCACGCCGCTCGACGCCACTGCGCTATTCGCGCGCCTGGCCGGTAAGGGCAAGCAGACGGTCAGGATTCCGCTGGCCTGCTTCACGGCGCGCGGGCTTGAGTTGGCAAGGGTCGAGGCGCCGTTCGTAGTGGGCAGCAGCGCCGCCTTCACGGCCTCGTTCACCAACATCGACATCCTGGGTGGCGGTGCGAAGGAACAGGACGCCGTGCGCTGCGAGGAGCTGAAATGATCGTGCCCAGCCTGGTCGCCGACATCGGCGGCACGAATGCGCGCTTCGCCCTGCACCACGAGGGCCGCTTCGACTGCATCGAGGTGCTGCCTTGCGCCGGCCATGCCACCCTGGCCGACGCCATGCACAGCTACCTCGGTGCAGCCGTCCAGCGCGGCTTCGCGGTCGACGGTATCCGCCACGCGGCGATTGCGATTGCCAATCCGGTCGAGGAAGACCGGGTCAGCATGACCAACCACCACTGGAGCTTTTCGATTGCCGGCCTGCGCGACGAGCGCGCGCTGTCGACGCTGCTGGTGGTGAACGACTTCGCGGCGCTGGCGATGTCGCTGCCGTTTCTCCAGTCATACCAGCGCCAGCGCATCGGCGGAGGCGTCGAGCTGAGCGGCCGTCCGATCGGCCTGATCGGGCCGGGCACCGGCCTGGGTGTGTCGGGCGTGATCCCGGCCGGCGGGCAGTGGACCGCGCTGGCGGGCGAGGGCGGGCATGCCAGCTTTGCGCCATGCACGCGCGACGAATGCATCATCCTCGAACGCCTGCAGGACGAATATGGCCACGTGTCCGCCGAGCGCCTGCTGTCGGGGTCGGGCCTGGAAGCGATCCACCGCGTGCTGTCGGGCGATTCGCTGGCCGCACCCGACATCACGAAGCAGGCCCTGGACGGTTCATGCAACGCCTGCATTCGTACAGTCGAGACGTTTTGCGGTATCCTCGGCAGCGTTGCCGGCAATGTCGCCCTGACCCTGGGCGCCACCGGCGGCATGTACATCGGCGGCGGCATCGTGCCGCGCCTGGGATCCTTGTTTGCGCAGTCTTCGTTCCGGCGACGCTTCGAAGACAAGGGGCGCCTCTCGCCCTATCTCGCGCGCATTCCGACCTGGCTGATTACCGAACCTTACCCGGCGCTGCAAGGCGTGGCGGCCATGCTGTCCGCGCACATCGCCAACCAACAATAAAGAAGCACTGAAGGAGGCAACATGGAACACACCGCAGGCAGCCCACGCATCGACAAGGGCGCCGCTGCTGCACACGAGGGCGAGTTCAAGTCGAACACCGGCCCGCTGGTCATCGTCACGATCCTGTTCTTCATGTGGGGGTTGCTCACCTCGCTGAACGACGTCCTGATTCCGCACCTGAAGTCGATCTACACGCTCACCTACGTGCAGGCGATGCTGGTGCAGTTCTGCTTCTTCGGCGCTTACTTCATCGTCTCGATGCCGGCCGGTGCGCTGATCCGCCGCATCGGCTACCAGCGCGGCGCCGTCACCGGCCTGTTGATCGCGGCGGCCGGCTGCGCGCTGTTCTACCCGGCGGCGCAGAGCGGCTATGCGCTGTTCCTGTTCGCCTTTTTCGTGCTGGCCAGCGGCATCACCATCCTGCAGGTAGCGGCCAACCCCTACGTCACCGTGCTCGGACCGGCGCGCACCGCGTCCAGCCGCCTGACGCTGACGCAAGCCTTCAACTCGCTCGGCACCACCATCGGCCCGGCCCTGGGCGGTGTGCTGATCCTGTCGGCAGCCACGATCGGCGCCGACCGGCTGGCGGCCATGTCGGCGGCCGAGCAGGCAGCCTATAAGGCGCAGGAAGCGGCCACCGTTCAGGGCCCCTACCTGGCGCTGGCGGCGGCGCTGGCGATCCTGGCGGTGCTGTTCGCGCTGGCGCGCCTCCCGAAGATCAACCATGAAGAAGGTCCTGCCGCCGCAGCCGTTGCCGGCAAGGGCTCGGCCTGGAGCTACCGCCACCTGGTGCTGGGCGCGGTGGCCATCTTCGTCTACGTGGGCGGGGAAGTGAGCATCGGCAGCTTCCTGGTGAACTTCCTGGGCGAATCGCACATCGCAGGCCTGGACCACGCGGCAGCGGCCAAGTACGTCAGCATGTACTGGGGCGGCGCGCTGATCGGCCGCTTCATCGGCTTTGCCGTGATGCGCTACGTCAGCCCGGGCAAGACCCTGGCCTTCAATGCGCTGGGCGCGATTGCGCTGGTGCTGCTGGCCACCTTTGCCCAGGGTTCGGTGGCGATGTGGGCGATCATTGCGGTGGGCCTGTTCAACTCGATCATGTTCCCGACCATCTTCAGCATGGCGCTGCATGGTCTGGGCCGCCACACCGGCCAGGGTTCGGGCATCCTGTGCATGGCGATTGTCGGCGGCGCGATCGTGCCCTTCATCCAGGGCGCGATGGCGGACAGTATCGGCCTGCAGATCTCCTTCCTGGTGCCGGCGGCGTGCTACCTGTTCATCCTGTTCTTCGGGGTGAAGTATGCGGGTCTGCACCGCGAAGGGACCGGGAAGTAACAACGGCCTGCGGCGATTCTCGTACGGTGGGCACTCCGTGCCCACGCGGAACTCCGCGCTGTGTTGACGTTTGATCCCGCCGCAAAATAAACGCCGCGTTAGCGCTTCTGGAAGCGTCAACGCGGCGTTTGTTTTTCGGCGAAATCATTGCCAACACGGCGCAGGCGTTCGCGTGGGCACGGGGTGCCCACCGTACGGTCAGCGCCACCGGCCTTATTTAGCGACGCCGCAGTACTGGCGCACGTATGCCTCATGCGGCGGCAGCTGCGCCACGGTCCGGTCCACCGACCCGCTGATGTTATCCAGGAAGCCCTTCAGCTCCGCGTCGCCCATCAGGTCCGCCGTCTGGTGATGCCCCTCCGGCATGATGCCTTGCCCCAGCATCACCTGGATCCACGAATTCTCCGCAAACAGTTCGTTCGGCGCCCGGAACACGCGCCCCGTCTCGCGGAACAGATCGATGCGATGCTGCAGCGAACCTGGCACCGCCATCTCGGCGCAGGCGCGCCAGTAGGGCGTGTCGCGGCGGTTCGTCACCTTGTAGTGCAGCACGATGAAGTCGCGGATGTGCGCGATCTCGTCCGCCGCCTGGCGGTTGTACTCAAGCACGTCGCTGGCGCTGATGCCGTTCGACGGGAACATCTGCATCAGGCGCACGATGCCGCGCTGGATCAGGTGGATGCTGGTCGATTCGATCGGTTCCAGGAAGCCGCTGGCCAGGCCAATGGTGACGCAGTTGCCGACCCAGACCTGCTTGCGCTGGCCCGGCTGGAAGCGGATGATCCGCGGCTGCATCAGCGCTTCGCCGGTGACATTGCGCCTCAAGGTATCGAGCGCCGCCTCGTCGCCGATGAAGCGGCTCGAGAACACGTGACCGTTGCCGACCCGGTGCTGCAGCGGGATGCGCCACTGCCAGCCGGCTTCGCGCGCGATCGAGCGGGTGTAGGGCACGGCTTCGCCGCTGGACGCGGTCTGCAGGGCGGCGGCGCTGTCGTTGAACAGCCAGTGCGACCAGTCCTCGTATTCCACGCCCAGCGCGCCGCCGATCAGCAGCGCGCGGAAGCCGGTGCAGTCGATGAACAGATCGCCTTCCAGCTCGGTGCCGGAGTCCAGCCTGATCGAACGGATCGTGCTGGCGCCGGCAGCTTTCACCACGTCGACGATCTTGGCTTCGATGCGCTGCACGCCGTAGTGCTCGGAGAAGCGGCGCAGGAAGCGCGCGTAGGCGCCGGCGTCCATGTGGTAGGCGTAGTTCATGCCCTGCTTCGGCAGGTGGGCGAAGCGGTTCAGCTGGGCGGCGCGGTGTTCCAGGCAGTAGTCGCCGTAGTCGCCGGCCAGGCCGCGCTCGCGGCCCTTGTGCCAGAAGTGCTGGAAGCCGGCAGTCCAGTGGTCGATGCCGGTATTCCCGAAGGAGTGGATGTAGTCCTGGCCCACGTCGCGCCAGTTCTCGAAGCCGATGCCCAGCTTGAAGGTGGCGTGGGTGGCGGCCATGAATTCCTGCTCGTTGATCTCCAGCAGGTGGTGGAAGTTCTGCAGCGTCGGGATGGTCGCTTCGCCCACGCCCACGGTGCCGATTTCGTCGGACTCGACCAGCTTG
Organism: Massilia brevitalea; assembly: GCF_030711405.1. Classification (GTDB taxonomy): domain Bacteria; phylum Pseudomonadota; class Gammaproteobacteria; order Burkholderiales; family Burkholderiaceae_D; genus Telluria; species Telluria brevitalea. Next base: position 75,809 of record NZ_JAULSI010000011.1, on the reverse strand, counting down.
ATGTCGAGGCGCTTGCCCAGCGATTTGCCCAGGCAGGCGGCCACCATCCAGCCGGCCGTGCCGCCGCCGGCAATCACCACACGGCGAATCGGTTTCTTATCCATGTTTGTCTCCTTAGCGGTTCATCCGCTTTAATAATTGGGCGCGCAGGGCGCGCACGGCCGCGTCGTCGAGCGGATTCAACACGCCGCGCGCATGCGGCGGGATATGGGCGGCGGTCTCGTCATCGGCCTCGAACACGTAGCGATTGAACAGCCCCTGCCAGGCGCGCCGCTGTTCCGGCGGCAGGTCGCGCACGCTCATCAGGGCGTGCATCAGCGCGTTGATCGGCGTGTCCATGTAGTCCGGCGACTGGCGCCACCAATAGTTCACCAGCACGTTGAACGGGGACAGCGCCTCGATGTGGTGCCACCACATGCTCGGGATGAACAGGGCGTCGCCCGGCGCCAGTTCGGCCACCTGGGCGTGGCGCATGGCCTCGGCGAACTTCGGAAAGCGGTTCAAGTCGGGCTGGTGGAAATCGACCAGGCTGATGGGCTGGCCGGCCGGGGTCAGGTCGAGCGGGCCGATGTACAAATTGTCTACCTGCCCGGGCGGGAACAGGGTAAACCGGCGGCGCCCGGCCGCCACGCAGGCGACGTTGTCGGGCAAATCGTAGTGGGCGGCGATGCGGGTGCGGTTGCCGATCCAGATGCTGGCCAGGGCGTCGCGGCTGCCCAGGTCGATGTCGTTCTCGGCGCGCAGGCCCGGCAGGCAGGTATCGATCGTGGTCGAGCCGACGTAGATCGCCGGCGGCTGCTCGTCGCGCAGGTGGCCGCGCAGTTCGGCCAGCACGGCATCCAGGCGTGCTCGCACCGGCGCGAAATTGAAGCCGGTGAGGTCCTGGTTGTAGAAGAAGCGGCCGCCAATATCGGGCGCGCCGAGCATGGCGGTGACGGTCGCGTCGCGGTAGAAGCGGCGCAGGTAGGCGTCCGCACTGTCGAACGAGGCAATCGCCGCGCGCACCAGCGGCCAGCGTGCCACCAGGCCGCGCAGCACCAGCGGCTCGGTCGAGGTCAACAGCGCGTCGGTCAGGACGCCGGGGGCGCTGGCGTCGATCTCGCGGATGGGTTCAGCGTTGTCCGGCATTGCGTCGGTTCTTGCGGTCGATCAGGGCGCGGAACTGCGACAGCGAAGCGAGCACCATGTAGATCGCCTGCAGGTGGCCGGCGGCGTGCAGGCTGGCCAGGGCCGCGCCGTCGAGTGCCGCCAGGCGCTCTTCGTGGATGGTGTAGAAGCCGGCCAGGCGGTTGTCCGAACCGTCGTCGAGGGTGATGTCGAGGAAGAAGGATTCGAGCAGATTGTGCTGGAGCAGGGCGGCGGTGAAGCTGCGCGCACCTTCCAGGCCGAGGTGGATCGCGCGCAGGACCGAGGCCATGCGCTCGGTGTACTCGGTATTGCCGCCCTGGGGCAGGAACAGCGGTTCGCCCTGGTCGCGGCTCAGGCGCGGGTTGTCGAGGTCGACGTGGACCACCAGTTCGCTGCCATCGGTGCCGATCAGGAAGGGCTGGCGCTGGATCGACAGCGGGATCTCGGCGGCGTCCCACACTTCACCATCCAGGAACAGGTTCTCGCCCGGCTGGAAACCGAACAGGGCCAGGGCATCGTAGCCGCCTGCGCCGTTTTGCTGGAAGACGATCGGGTAGTGCGCCTGCAGGGTGCGGAACTCGTCCGGCCAGGTGAGGGCCGACATCACGTTGTCGCCGTAGGCGGCGCCGCGGGTGGCGATGACGCGCATGGCGGCGTGGTCGATGTTGTTCAGTAAAACGGGATTCGGCATGGGGTGTCTCGTTGTTGTGGTTATCTAGTGGCGCGGCAGGCCGTGGCTGCGGATATGGGCGAGCAGCTCGCGATTCGCCGGCAGGGCGGGCAACATGCGCCGCGTCAGGTCGGCCGCCTCGCGGAAGTAGCTGTCGGCAAGAAGGCCGTCGCCGCGGCGGGTAGCGCCGGCCTCGTTACGCCAGCCCATCCCGTACAGCACATACTGCCAGCTGGCGGTCGGGAAGACTTCCTCGATGCGCGGGAAGTCGCCGCGCATCGGCGCGCGGTAGCGCCACAGCGACAGCAATTCCTGCAGGCGTTCGGGAATTGACTTGGGCGTGCGGTTATCCAGCCAGTAGGCGCTGTCCTCGCGCCGGCTCAGCACGTAGTGCAGCTTGAGGAAGTCGATCACGCGTTCCCAGCGGTAGCGGAAAGTGTCGTTGAAGCGGTGCGCGACGGCGTCCATGTGGTCGCGCGTAACCGGCATCTCGTCGACGATCATCGCCGCCGACAGTTCGACCATGGCCAGGGCCGAGGCTTCCAGCGGCTCGATGAAGCCGCTCGACAGGCCGACCGCCACGCAGTTGCGGTGCCAGAAGTGCTCGCGGTAGCCGGGCTGGAAGCTGATCTTGCGTGGAGTCGGGCAGTCCTGCGGCCCGCCGCTGGCGGCGAGGTAGGCGCGCAGGTCGCGCTCGGCCTGCTCGTCGCTCGTGTGGGCGCTGGAGTAGACATGGCCGACGCCGCGCCGGGTCGGCAGGCCGATGTCCCAGATCCAGCCGGCGCGTTGGGCGGTGGAGGTGGTCTGCGAGGCTATGGGCGTGTCGTCGCTGGCGTACGGCACCTGCACCGCCAGCGCGGTGTCGTTGAACAGCACGTGCTGCTGCGACAGGAAGGGCACGCCGTAGTGCTGGCCGAGCAGCAGCGCGCGCATGCCGGTGCAGTCGACGAACAGGTCGCCTTTCAACAAGCCGTGATGCCGGGTGCGCAGGGCGGCGATGTCGCCGTCCTCATGCGACTCGATGCCGAGCACGTGGTCGGGCACGTAGTGCACGCCGAGGCGCTCCAGGCAGTGTTTTTTGAGGAACTGGCCGAACTTGCCGGCGTCGAGGTGGTAGCCGTAGTTGGCCACCGCCGCGAATTCCGGCGTGGCCGCCTGCTTCGGTGCGCGGCCGGCCATGCACAAATGGGGCTGGTAGCTGGCCAGGTCGGCGAAGGGTACGCCGGTATGGGCTTCCTGCCAGCGCTCGACCAGGTTCGCCTCGCCGTAGCCTTGCGGCAGCGAGAACGGGTGGAAGTAGTAGTCGTTGTCCTGGCCGCTGCTCCAGCGCGCGAACAGCGAGCCTTGCTTGAAGGCGGCGTCGCACTCGCGCAAGAAGTCGGATTCGGAAACGCCGATGCGGCGCAGGGTGTCGCGCATCGAAGGCCAGGTGCCTTCGCCGACGCCGATAGTGGCCACGTCGGGCGATTCGACCAGGGTCACGCGCAGGCCGTCGGGGGAGTTCGCCCGGTGCTCGGCCGCGATCAGGCCGGCGGTCAGCCAGCCGGCCGAACCGCCGCCGACGACGACCACGTGGCGGATGGTGCTACTCGCCATGGAAGGGTTTCCAATGTGAAGAAGTTGCTGGAAGTTTATTGCACTCTGACCAAAAAAACCACGAAAAGGCGAGGTACCGATGGCGTTTTTCGGCCTGCGGCATTGATCGTACGGTGGGCACTCCGTGCCCACGCGGAATGCGGCGCCATGTTGGCGCTGTTGCTATCGCGACGATGGATGCTTATTGACGCGTCCAAATGATCATTCGAGACGTTTCGATCGGCTCGGGGCACGTGTTCAAACGGCGCCAACACGACGCGACGTTCCGCGTGGGCACGGAGTGCCCACCGTACGGTTAGCGCCGCGGCTCGATGCAAGCCCAAGGATCATCATCGAAAAAAAGCCACGGCGTTCCTCCGCCGTGGCTTTTTACATCACCCGATCAGAACTTGTACCGCGCACCCAGCATGTAGCGCGGCCCGCTCTGGGTCGCATACAGCACCTGGTTCTTGGTACGGCCGTGCGAGCGCATGGTTTCGTCGGTCAGGTTGATGGCCTCGAACTGGAAGCTCAGGCGGTCGTTGTACGCGTAGCCGATCGAGAGGTCGACCTGCTTGTACGGCTCCTGGTAGATCGGGTTCGGGCCGGCGCTGTCGAAGGTCGCCGACAGGAACTCGTCGCGCCAGTTCAGGGCCGCGCGCACCGTCCACTTGTCGTTCTCGTAGATGCCGACCAGGTTGGCCGAGTCGCTCAGGCCGACCAGTGCGAACTGCTCGCCCATGCTGGCGTTGTCGAACTTCAGGCCCGAGTCGACGAAGGTGTAGTTTGCCGACAGGCCGAAGCCGCTGTTGCCGAACATGTGCTGCACATTCAGCTCGGTACCGTACAGCATGGCGCGCTTCTGATTCGAGAACGAGGTGATCTCGAAGTTGGCGATCGGGTCGCCCGGCTGGCCGACGATCTCGCCGCGCGGGTTGCCCGAGCCGTCGACGCCGTTCTGGATCACGCCCGGCTGGCCGGCCTTGTTGCGGAAGATGTAGTTGCGGATGCAGGTCGTGTCCGAGTTCGCGCAGCCGTTGGCAATCGCCTCGTTCCAGAAGGCGCCGCCCACCGGGGTGTGCAGGTTGAACGGCTGGGCCGTGACCTTCGACTGGCCGGCGTAGTTCTTCAGGTTCTTGCGGAAGTGGCCGATCGAGAAGAAGCTCTGCTTGTCGTAGTACCACTCGTAGGACAGGTCGGTGTTCTTCGACTTGACGGGTTTCAGGCCCGGGTTGCCCTGCGAGCCGTCGCCGCCGATCACACGCCCCAGCTCGACCAGGATCTGGCCGCCGGCGATCTGGTCCCAGCGCGGACGGCCGATGGTTTCGCCGTAGGCGAAGCGCAGCTTCATGTCCGGGCGCAGGTCGACGTCGGCGTCCAGGGTCGGCAGGAAGTAATGGTACTTGCCCGAGAGGCTGGTGAAGCTCGGCTCGCCGAAGCGGACCTTGAACTCGTTCTGCGACTCCCAGCTGTAGGCAGTGGCGATCGGGACCAGCGCGGTCGAGAACACGTGGGTGTTTTCGTAGCGTACGCCGATGCCGGTGTGGACCGGCAGGCCGAAGTCCCAGTCGGTGTTGAACTGCAGGTACAGGCTCTTCGAGCGCTCGCGGGTGCGCTGGTCGGTGTCGTAGGTGGTCTTCGGCAGGTACAGGTTCGGCTGGCCGGAAGCCTGGGCCGCGATATCGCGCACCTGGCCGAAGTCGAAGGTGTAGAAGGTGTTGAACAGGTTCGGGTTGTCGCTGCCGTTGAGCTTGTCGAAGTACTGGCGCAGGCTTTCCTGGTGCCAGACGCTGCTCGGGTAATCGGCCGCGCTGGTGGCGCCGCCCCAGGTTTCGCGCTGCTGGTTCGAGAAGGCCGAGCGGTTGTTCTGTTCCGTCAGCGCCAGGCCGAAGTTCAGTTCCGACGCTTCGAACAGCTTCAGGCTGCCCTTGGCCTGGGCCTGCTCGACTTCGCCCTTCATGTAGCCGTTCTGGAAGGTCGAGCCGGTGACCTGCTGGCCGGCGCGCGCGAAGTCGGCGCCGACGATGCCCAGCACCGGGAAGTCCTGGGTGAAGTCGGCGCTGGTGGTGCCGCGGCTGAAGCTGGCGGTGCCGAGGGTGTTCGACGAACCCCATGGGCTGTCCGGGGTCGATTCGGCGCTCGATTTGTGGGCGTCGAATTCCAGGCGCAGGTCGCTGTTCGGCTTCCAGACGGCGTTGAAGCCGAGCGACTTGTTCTGGGTGCGGGTGGCGAAGTCGGCGCCGCCCATGGCGATGTCGCTGGTGGCCGGGTTGATGATCTCGGTATAGGTCAGCGGCGGCGCGACGCCGCCCACCGGGTCGCCCCAGCTGCTGCTCGACGGGCCGAAGTTGAACCAGGCCGACATGTCCTGGCGGCGGGTGTGGATCTTGTTTTCGGAATAGGTGTAGTCGAGGGTGGTGGTCAGGGCCTTGCTCGGCGCGTACTGCAGCACCAGCTGGCCGTTGGTGCGCTCGCGCTGCACGCCGCTCATCGAGTAGTTCAGGTTCTGCGGCACCGAATAGATGGTGTCGCCCGACGGACGGTTGACGATGTTGGCGCCGCCCGGCGTGTTCGCCTGCGGGATGTTGCCCCAGGCGCCGCTGTCGCCGGCGGCGATCGGGCCGCGCCAGCCGCCCGGCACCGCGGCCTGGTTGTAGCCCAGGTGGCGTTCCTGGTAGCTGCCGCTGATGGCGATGCCGAACTTGCCGTCGGCCGTGGCGTTGCTGTAGATGCCCGAGATCTCCGGCGTCACCTTGTCCATGCCGTGCTTGACGTCGCCCGGCAGTTCGCTGGCCGAGCTGTCGTGCACGCCCTTGATGCCGATGCTGGCCTGCTTGCCGTTGCGCTCGAGCGGACGCGCGGTCATCACGTTCAGGGTGGCGCCGATGCCGCCGGTCGGGGAGTCGGCGCGCGCCGTCTTGTACACCTGGATCTGGGAGATGGCTTCCGAGGCGATGTTGGCGAAGTCGTAGGCGCGGCCGTTGCGGTCGCCCAGGTTCGAGGTCGGCATCTGGCGGCCGTTCAGCAGCACCAGGTTGAAGTCGGGGCCGACGCCGCGCACGGTGACCTTCGAGCCTTCGCCGATTTCGCGGTCGATCGAGACGCCGCTGATGCGCTGCAGCGATTCGGCCAGGTTGGTATCCGGGAATTTGCCGATGTCTTCGGCGACGATGCCGTCGACGATGCCGGTGGCGTTGCGTTTCATGTTCAGCGACGAGGCCATGCTCTGGCGGATGCCCTTGACCAGGACCACCTGCGGTGCGGCGGTGGCATCGGCGACGACGCCCGAATTCGGGCTGGCGCCGCTGGCCTGGTCGGCGGTGGCGCCGTTGCCGCTGGCCTGGTCGGCGTTTGCTCCCGTGTTCGCGCCGGTGGCGCTACCGCTGGTGCTGGTGGCGGGCTGGCCGGCTTCCTGCGCGTATGCCGGCGCCAGGAAGGCGCCGCAGGCAGCGGCGACGGCCAGGCTGATGAGTTTCTGCTTTGCCAAAGGGTAGTGCATGTGTTCTCCTCTTTTCTTATAGATTTGATTGTCAGCCACATCTGGCCGGGTCTCCGCACCCGGCCGGCCGACATGCCGCTTTGTCTCGTTGCTGTGTCTTTGCTGCCGCGCTGCCCAACACGAAAGGCCGACTGCATCCCTGAACCGGAGCAGCGGCGCTTCGTCGTTCTTACGTGTGCCACCTGGTTTTTCGTGGCGCTTTGTTGGAAACTGTGGAAACGTTTCCATATGTTCTGAATGAATAGTAGGCTTAGGAAAAAAAATTGTCAACGGAATATTCTTCGGGACAAGGTTTTGGGTTATTAGCGCAACAACAGGGCGCGCGTTGACACTTGAAACGGACGGGTGTTACATTTTCCGCGGGGTGCTGGTAACGTTTCCAAAAACAAGGAGGGGCGGATGGGAAAACGGTGGATGGCGCTGGCCGCTGCGGCGCTGGCATTGGGTAGCGGCGCAGGGCAGGCACAGAGTCCGGCACAGGCGCAGCCGATCCCGGTTCCGGCCGGCTGGGCCATCGACTGGCACGACGAGTTCGACGGCACGCTTCTCGACCGCAGCAAGTGGGTGCCCGAACCGGGCGGCAGCGGCAACGGCAACAACGAACAGCAGTTCTATACCGAGCGGCCCGAGAACCTGCGCGTCGTCGACGGCATGCTGGTGATCGAAGCGCACCGCGAAGCCTGGGGCGGCAAGGAATTCACCTCGGCGCGCATCAAGACGGCCGGCCTGCAGGAGCGCACCTATGGGCGCTACGAGGCGCGCATCCGGATTCCGCGCGGGCAGGGCATCTGGCCGGCCTTCTGGATGCTGGGCGCCGACATCAAGACGGTCGGCTGGCCGCGCTGCGGCGAGATCGACATCATGGAAAACATCGGCAAGGAGCCGGGCCTGGTGCACGGCACCCTGCACGGGCCGGGCTATTCGGGCGAGCATGCTTTTGGGGCGCCGTCGAAGCGCGAGAGCGGGGCGTATGCCGACGGCTTCCATGTGTATGCGGTGGAGTGGGAGCCGCAGCGGATCCGCTGGTACCGCGACGGCATCCTGTACCACACGGCCACGCCCGCGATGGTGAAAGGGGAGTGGGTGTTCGAGCATCCGTTCTATGTGATTTTGAACCTGGCGGTGGGCGGGTATTGGCCGGGGTATCCAGATGCGACCACGGTGCTGCCGCAGCGGATGCTGGTCGATTGGGTGCGGGTGTACAAGCGTCCGTAATAGGGGTGACAGCGCAGATGAGCACATGGTGAGACCGCGTGGGCTCGGGAGCCCACCCTACCGCACATGTTGCCCACCCCCGGCCAACCATGTCCACCCACCTGCGGTACCATGTTGCCATCCTCACCACCCATGGAACCATCACGATGCGTCTTCGCCCTCCCGTACTGACCGCCTGCGCCGCCCTCATCCTGTCGTGCCCCGCGTTCGCCCAGGAAGCGCCGCTGCTCAAGGAGCCGGCCTTGCGCGCCCACCTGTCCTTTTTGGCCGACGACCTGCTGGAAGGCCGCGGCACCGGCCAGCGCGGCGGCGACCTGGCGGTGCGCTACCTGGAAACCCAGGCCGCGGCCATCGGCCTGCAGCCGATGCCGGGCGGCGGCTACCGCCAGCCGGTGCCGATCGTCGGCACGCGCCTGGTGTCGGGCGAGGTCAGCTTCGACGCCGGCGGCAAGCGCATCGCGCCGAAACTGGGCCAGGAAATCGTGTTCGGCACCGGCAGCGGCAAGGCGGACGTCGCCTTTGATGCGCCGCTGCTGTTCGTCGGCTACGGCGTCTCGGCGCCCGACGAACAATGGGACGACTACAAGGGCCAGGACGTGAAGGGCAAGATCCTGGTCATGATGGTCAACGACCCGCAACCCACCGCCGAGGAGCCCAACCGCTTCGCCGGCAAGGCCTACACCTGGTATGGCCGCTGGCTGTACAAGTTCGAGGAAGCGGTACGCCGTGGCGCGGCCGGTGCGCTGCTGATCCACACCACGCCGTCGGCCTCCTACGCCTGGAGCGTGCCGGCCAACAGCTTCTCGCACGAGCGCTTCCGCCTCGCCAGCCCGGGCAACGGCGTCGAAGGCTGGCTGCAGGAAGACACCGCGCGCGGGCTGTTCGCCGCCGCCGGTTTTGATCTCGACACCCTGCGCGCCCAGGCCGAGCGGCGCGACTTCAAGCCGGTCGACCTCAAGACGAAGGTCAGTGTGCAGATGAAATCGGCCGTGCGCCAGGTCGAGCAGTTCAACGTGGTCGGCGTGGTGCCGGGCAGCGACCCGAAACTCAAGGATCAGGCAGTGGTGTACTCGGCGCACTGGGACCACTTCGGCATCGACGAGAAGCTGGGCAGCGAGGGCGACCACGTGTTCAACGGCGCCATCGACAACGCCACCGGCACCGCGGCCCTGCTGGCCATGGCCGCCGAAGCGGTGCGTAAACCAGCGCGCCGCACCCAGGTGTTCCTGTGGCCGGCAGCGGAGGAGCAGGGCCTGCTGGGCAGCGCCGCGTACGTGGCGAATCCGGTGGTGCCGCTGGCGAAGACCGCCGCCGACCTGAACCTCGACAGCCTGAATTTTGTCGGACGCACGCGCGACATCGGCGTGCCCGGCGCCGAGCGCAGCAGCCTGTACGACACGGCAGCCGTGGTGGCGAAGAAGATGGGTCTCAAGCTCGCGCCGACGATTCCCGACATGTCGGGCGCCTACTTCCGCGCCGACCACTTCAACTTCGCCAAGGCCGGCGTGCCGGCCTTTAACGTCGGCTCGGCGGTGTTCTCGGGCGACGGCCACTTCACCTTCGAGCACGACCAGGCCCACGCCAGCGCGCAGATGGTCGGCTTCAAGCAGGATTACCACCAGGTGAGCGACGAGTACCGTCCGGAGTGGGATTTGTCGGGCATGCTGCAGCAGGCCCAGTTCACCCTGAATCTGGGTTACGCGGTGGCCAACGCGCCGGCCATGCCGACCTGGAAGAAGGGCGATCCGTTCGGCAGCGTCAAGCGTTAAGGATCAAACAATAAGCATCACGGCGCCGGCGGGCAGATGCGCCCCTTGCCGGCGCGCTTGGCCTGGTACATGCGCTCGTCGGCTTCCTTGATCAGCGCCTCCGGGCTGGCGCCGCCGTTCGGCGCGAACAGGGCCAGGCCGATGCTGGCGCCCACCTGGGCCGAACCGCTGTCGACATCTACCGGACGGCTGACGGCGTCGATGATCTTGGCGGCCGCCACGTGGGCGCTGCCGGCGTCGTGCAGGCCTTCGAGCAGCACGGTGAATTCGTCGCCGGCCAGACGGAACACGCTGTCGGTCTTGCGCACCACGCCGCGCAGGCGTATGGCGATTTCGCTCAGCAGGCGGTCGCCGGCTTCGTGGCCGTGGGTGTCGTTGACGGCCTTGAAGCCGTCCAGGTCGATGAACAGCAGGCCCAGGCTCTGGCCGCTGCGGTTCGCGCGCGACTGGGCGATCGGCAGGGTTTCCATCAGCGCGCGCCGGTTCAGCAGGCCGGTCAGCATGTCGTGGCGCGATTCGAACTCGCGCCGCGATTCGGCCTGCTTGCGCTCGGAGATGTCGTGCAGGAAGGCGCTGTACATCCGCGTACCGCGCACCTCGAGCTCGTTGACGCGCGCTTCCACCGTCAGCAGCGTGCCGTCCTTGCGCATCGCCGGCAATTCCACGCGCTTGCCGAGCTTGGAGGCGGCGCTGCCGGTCAGGTAGCGCAGCAGGCTGCCGGGGTGGGCGCGCAGCAGGTCCGGCGGCACGATCAAACTTTCCAGCTGACGCCCGGCCGCTTCCAGCGGGCCGTAGCCGAAGGTTTCCTCGGCGGCGCGGTTCCAGACCGTGACCGCGCCGTTGGCATCCAGTCCGATGTAGGCATCGTTGGCGTTCTCGATCACGCTGCGCAGCTCGGCCTCGCGCTCGCGCAGCTGGTTGGTGCGGGTCGCCACCCGCTGTTCGAGATCGGCATGCAGGGCGTCGAGCGAGGCCTGCGCTTCCTTCTGGGCCCCGATGTCCTTGACCACGGCGATCAGGTAGTCGACGTCGCCGCCCGCGCCGCGCTTGGCGCTGACGTTCAGGTTGACCCACACCGTGCCGCCGTCCTTGTGGATGTAGCGCTTCTCGAGCTGGTACTGGGAGATGGCGCCGGCGCGCAGCTGCGCGAGCTGGGCCAGGTCGATGTCGAGGTCGTCGGGGTGGGTGATGTCCTGGAAGGTCTTGCGCATCAGTTCTTCTTCGGAATACCCGACGATGCCGCACAGGGTGCGGTTCACGCTCAGCCAGCCGCCATGCGGCGAGAGCATGGAAATGCCGATGCTGGCCAGGTCGAAAATGGTGCGAAAGCGCGCCTCGCTGGCGTCGAGCACGGCCTCGGAATGCTCCAGGTGGCGCCCGGCCACGGCCAGGCGCTCGCGGTACTGCACTTCCTTTTGCACGATGTCGGCCAGGTCGATCAGGATGCACAGCTCGTCGGCGGTGAGCACGCGCGCATGGTCGTCGATGGCGCACAGGGTGCCGATCGGCAGGCCGCCGGACGATCGGATCGGCACGCCGGCATAGAAGCGGATGTTGGGCGAACCCGTCACAGCGGGTTGTCGGCGAAGCGCGCGTCGCTGCTGGCGTCGGCCACCACCAGCGGCTGGTCCTGCAGGATGGCGTGCGCGCAGAAAGCCTGTTCGCGCGGGGTCTCGAGCGCGTCCATGCCGACGCGCGACTTGAACCACTGGCGGTCGGCGTCGACCAGCGAGAACAGGGCGGTGGGCACTTTCAGCAGGCGCGCCACCAGGCGCGTGATGCGGTCGAAGACTTCTTCGGCTTCGGTGTCGAGCAGGCGGAGCGAAGCGAGCAGTGTCTGGCGTTCGGCTTCGTTGGGCGGATAACTGGCTGCGGGCATGGGTTCCTGGTACGGCGCCGGCCGTGGCCGGTCACCATGTTTGCATGTTGTCGCCCTTACTTTAGCAGATCGCCGCAAGAGGCTTGCAGGCCAATTGTCTTTCGTAAAGACAACGGGACAGGGGGGCAAAGCCTTGTTCAATTCGCACGGGCTGTCGCATTTTGGCGATGCATTTTCTTCGATTTCACATATTTTTTCGATGAATTAACAGTTCTCCATCGAATTCCCGCCGCAGACGCCGTAATCTGCTTTCCATGCGGCAATTCATGCCACGCGGTGATCGATGAATAGGGGAGTGCTGGTGAGCGAATCGAGCAACAATGAACTGGAAGTGCTGTCCTTCCGCCTCGGTAAGGAAGAGTACGGCATCAGCATCCTGACGGTGCAGGAAATCCGCGGCTACGGGGCCGTCACGCGCATCGCGAATGCGCCGGCCTTTTTGAAAGGCGTGATCAACCTGCGCGGCCAGATCGTGCCGATCGTCGACATGCGCATCAAATTCTCGCTCGGCCAGGCCGGGTACGACAGCTTCACCGTGGTCATCATCCTGAACATCGGCCGCCAGGTAATCGGCATGGTGGTCGACAGCGTCTCCGACGTGGTCACGCTGGCGCCGGACCAGGTGCGCCCGGCCCCGAGCATCGGCGGCGGCATCGATGCCGACCACCTGCTGGGCCTGGGCACGGTGGGCGAACGCATGCTGATCCTGCTCGACATCGAGCGCCTGATGGCCGCCCCCGACATGGGCCTGGCGGCTTCCGTGGCCGACGCGGCCTGACCTTATTCTTTATACCGTATGAATCTTTCGAACATGAACATCGCAAAGCGCCTGGCCATTGGCTTCGGCACCGTGGGCGTGCTGCTGCTGGGCAGCCAGGCCTTCAGCATCAGCATGGTCTCGCGCGTCAGCGCCGGCACCGCCGAACTGGCCGAGCGCAGCATCCCCAACACCAACGCCACCAACGCCGTGCTGACGGAAACGAACGACGTCGCTGTCGCCCTGCGCAACATGATGCTGGATAATGATCCGGCCGACCGCCAGAAGCAGCTCGAAGAGATCGCCTCATCGCGCAAGACCGGCCAGGAAAACCTCGACTTCCTGCGCAAGAGCCTGAACAAGCCCGACACGGTGGCCGCGCTCGAACGCATGCTGGCCGGTAACGCGAAGTACCTGCAGGGCCAGGAAGAACTCATCAAGCGCATCAACGCCGGCGACGATGCCGGCGCGCGCGCCTACCTGAAGGACGTGCTGCGCCCCGCACTGCGTGACCTGAAGAGCGCCGTGGGCGAACAGCTGGTGCTGCAGCAGAAGCTGGCCGCCGTGCGCTCCGAGGAGGCACGCGCCACCGAATCCTCGACCCGCATGCTGATGATTGCGCTGGCGCTGGTGTCGCTTGGCCTGGCCGTGCTGATCGCCTGGTGGAACACGCGCTCGATCACCCGTCCGCTGGCGCGCGCGCTGGACGTGGCGAACACGGTGGCCGCGGGCGACCTGACCAGCCGCATCGAGGTCACTTCGCGCGACGAGACCGGCCTGCTGCTGCAGGCGCTGAAGACCATGAACGAAAACCTGGTGCGCACGGTGAGCACGGTCCGTACCAGCACCGACACCATCGGCACCGCAGCGAGCGAAGTGGCGGCCGGCAGCCTCGATCTGTCGTCGCGCACCGAGCAGCAGGCGTCGTCGCTGGAAGAGACGGCGTCGTCGATGGAAGAACTCACCTCGACCGTGAAGCAGAACGCCGACAACGCGCGCCAGGCGAACACCCTGGCCGAGGCGGCGTCGAACGTGGCCGAGCGCGGCGGCCAGGTGATCGGCGAAGTGGTCGGCACCATGGACCGCATCAACAGCTCGGCCGGCAAGATCGCCGACATCATCGGCGTCATCGACGGCATCGCCTTCCAGACGAATATCCTGGCGCTGAACGCCGCCGTGGAAGCGGCGCGCGCCGGCGAGCAGGGCAGGGGCTTTGCGGTGGTCGCCACCGAAGTGCGCAACCTGGCCCAGCGCTCGGCCGCCGCCGCGAAAGAGATCAAGGGCCTGATCGGCGACTCGACCGACGCCGTGGCCGCCGGCAGCAAGCTGGTGAACGAAGCCGGCGCCACCATGAGCGAGATCGTCGACAGCGTGCGCCGCGTGACCGACATCATGAGCGAAATCACCGCCGCCAGCAGCGAGCAGACCGCCGGCATCGAGCAGATCAACGAAGCCGTGGCCCAGATGGACCAGGTGACGCAGCAGAACGCCGCGCTGGTGGAGCAGGCCGCTGCCGCGTCGGCCTCGATGCAGGAGCAGACGGCGAAGCTGGCCGAGGCGGTGAGCGTGTTCCGCGTCGACGCTTCGCTAGCCGCGCCGGTTGCGGCCGCTGCCCGCCCGGTGGTGCATGCCGCGCCGTCGCGTCCTGCGCTGGCCAAGCCAGCTGCCCCCGCCCCACGCAAGCCAGCCGCCAAACAGGCCGCCAAGGCCAGCGCCGACAGCGAATGGGAAGAGTTCTGATTCCTGAAAAGGAATCAGAACGGTAGGGTGGGTTCTCGAACCCACCGCTACACCGTTCGCGTAACTCCGGCCCCCGCCACTGCCCGTTTCCGTAGGGTGGGCACTTGTGCCCACGCGGTAGAGCATTGGATTGGTCGAATCGCTTCGCGAAGCAGTGCAGAGCGCGTGAGTACGACCGCGTGGGCACAAGTGCCCACCCTACGCACTGGCGCCCGCATTCCCACCGGCAAACCTGCGCAATCACTCCGCCCCTCCATGCTAGGATCGATCCATCACCACCACCGGATTCGATCCCCGTGCACATCCAGCAAGCCCCCTTCGGCACCCTCCCGACCGGCGGCCAGGTCAGCGTCTTCACCCTGACCAACGCCTCCGGCATGACCGTCAAGATCCTCGACCTCGGCGGCATCATCACCGAAATCCACGTCCCCGACCGCAACGGCACCTTCGCCGACGTCGCCCTCGGCTTCGACACCCTGGCCCCCTACCTCGGCGACAGCCCGTATTTCGGCGCCCTGATCGGCCGCTACGGCAACCGCATCGCGCGCGGCCGCTTCACGCTCGACGGCCAGGCATACACGCTCCCGGTCAACAACGGCAAGAACCACCTGCACGGCGGCGTGCCCGGCTTCGACCGCGTGCAGTGGCAGGCGCGCATCGATAACGACGAACTGGTGCTCAGCTACCGCAGCGTCGACGGCGAGCAGGGCTACCCCGGCACCCTCGACGCCACCGTGCGCTATAGCCTGACCGACGACAACGACATCGTGGTGCGCTTCCACGCCACGACCGACCGCGCCACCCCGGTCAACCTGACCCAGCACAGTTACTTCAACCTGGCCGGCGGCGGCTCCATCCTCGACCACGAACTGCTGCTCGACGCCGGGGCCTTTGTCCCGATCGATGCCGACCTGATTCCCTTCGGCGCGCTGGCGCCGGTGGGCGGCACGCCTTTCGATTTCGTCAGCGGCCGCCGCATCGGCGAACGCATCGCCGAAGACGACGAACAGCTGCGCCACGGCGGCGGCTACGACCACTGCTTTGCCCTGAACAAGCCAAGCGGCAAGGCACTGACGCGGGCCGCCCGTGTGATCGATCGACACTCGGGCCGCGTGCTGGAACTGTTCACCGAAGAGCCGGGCATGCAGTTCTACAGCGGGAACTTCCTCGACGGTTCCCTGACCGGCAAGGGGCAAACCTACGGCCACCGCAGCGGCTTCGCGCTGGAACCCCAGCACTTCCCGGATTCGCCGAACCAGCCGGCCTTCCCGAACACCATCCTGCGCCCGGGCGAAGTCTACGAAACCGAATCGCGCTTCCGATTCTCGGTGGAGCAGTAAGCAGACCATGGAGGGGCCGGGCGGCTACGCGATCTGGTGCGAGCGCAGCGGGCGCCTGTTCCACACCGATGGCGCGGCCATGCAGCTGCGCGCCTGGACGCCGGAGGGCGGGCAGCACCGATCCTGGCGCCTGCCCGAACCCTTGTACTGTTTTGCGCTCACCGCCAGCCGCGAGCGGCTCCTGCTCGGACTGGCGACGGGGCTCGCCTTTCTCGACCTGAACACCGGCCTGCTGGCGCCGGTGTGCGACATCGCGCCGGGCACACGCCCGAGCGATGGACGCTGCGACCGCCAGGGCCGCTTCGTGTTCGGCACCGCCGGTGTCGCGGAGGGTGCACGCGGCGGCTTCTGGCGCCTGCACCACGACCTGTCGCTGGAACGGCTGCCGCTGGGAGACTGTGTTTCGGCCACCGGCATCTGCTTCGGTCCGAATGGACGCACCCTGTACTTCGCCGATGCTTCCGTGCCGGGCATCCGGTGCTGCGACTACCATCCGTGTTCGGGCGAGATCACCCGGCCGCGGGTATTCGCCGCCGATGTAGCCGCGGGCGCGGCGGCGGTCGATGCCGATGGCTGCCTGTGGACCGTGCGCAAGGGAGCGCGGCAGTTGCGGCGCATCGCCCCGGACGGCAGCGTCGAGCGTGTGCTGGCGGCCGATGCGCCGTGCGCGGGCTGGCCAGTGTTCGGCGGTCCTGGCCTGGAGACGCTGTACGTGCCGGCCGGTAGCGGCGAGTTCTTTGCCGACTATCTTCCGGGCCTGCGCGGACTGGCCGAGGAGCGCTTCCTTGGCCAGCTGCCATCGCGCGCCTGATGCTGCATGCGTTCGCAAACGCGTGGGCACGGGGCGCCCACCCTACGAATTCAATTGTTAGCGGCTGCGGTGACGTAGAGGATGTGAAAAATTGTCAGGGCAAGGCGCCGAGTCGAAGACAGTACGAGCGTACGGCGAGACGAGGCAACGCAGCCATGGCGATTTTTTCACATCCTCGTAGGGTGGGCGCTCCTGTGCCCACGCGTAAACTCTGATCAGCCCCCTGCCTGGATCGCCAGCAGATTAGCCATTTGATCGAGCAATCTCGTTCGCGCAGCATCCAGCTGATCCGCATTCGTCTTCCCCGACAAGGCGCCACGCTCCTTGCGCCCTAAAAAGTACGCCACCCGCTCCGCATTCGCCCCCGACGGATGCGGCAGCCCATGCAAGATGCGCTCGCGCCGGATCACCCCCTCGCTCGCCAGCCACGCCAGCCCTTCGGCCACGCTGGCGCCCATCGGAATGTACAAGGCATCCGGCAAGGCCGCCGCTTCTTCGGCAAAGTAGCGCAGCACCTGCTCGCGCAGGAAAGGCGCCTTGGCCATGCCGGGCGAGCCGCTGTAGTTCTTGTCGCCGTCGAACACCGGATGGCGCAGGATGGCGCCAATATGCACCAGGTCCGCATCCACGTCGAACAAGCCTGCGCAGCTGGCGATGCCGAGCCAGCGATGCATGCCGATCGCATCGAGCAGCGCCACGAAGTTGGGCCGGATCGCCCCGCTGAAGGCGCCGCTCAAGCGCGCCGCGCGCAGCAGTTCGTCGTGCGAGGCGCCGGCCGCCAGCTGCCGTTGCGCCTCGCGCATCGCATACTTCCACTGCACGAAGCCCGGCGCGATGCCGACGATGACCAGCCGCGCCCGCGTGTTCACATGCTCGAAGGGGATGTAGTGGACGCTGTAGCGCCCCTCTCGCGCCAGCAGGAAGCGTGGCGGAATCTGCGCCGGCGTACTAACCGCATCCAGGTCGAGGCGTGCGATGTCGTCCAGGTAGCGCGGCAGCAGCAGTTCCGTCACGACGCGCCTCAGTTCACCAGATTACGGCTGACGATGGCGTCGGTGGCCACCTGCGCCTGCTGCAGCGGCTGGTCCAGCGCGGTGGTGGCATAGCGCGCCGGCGTGGAAGCCACCGCCCCCAGCGCCGTCCCATCCTTCTTGCTGATGTCGACATCCACCGTGGCCGACAAGCCCACGCGCAGCGGATGCCTGGCCAGCTCCGCCGGGTCGAGCGAAATGCGCACCGGCACCCGCTGCACCACCTTGATCCAGTTGCCGCTGGCGTTCTGCGCCGGCAGCAGCGAGAAGGCGCTGCCGGTGCCGGCGGCCAGGCCCATCACCTTGCCGTGGTAGGTGACGGCGCTGCCGTACATGTCGGCCTCGATGCGCACCGCCTGGCCGACGCGGATGTCGCGCAGCTCGGACTCCTTGAAGTTGGCGTCGACCCAGAGCTGGTCCAGCGGCACCACCGACAGCAGCGGCGCACCCGGCGCGATGCGGCTGCCAACCTGCACGCTGCGCTTGGCGACATAACCCGACACCGGCGCCACGATGGTATTGCGGCGCGTGGCCAGCCAGGCTTGCGTGTAGTCGGCTTTCGCGGCCAGCACGCTCGGGTGGTGGGCGGCGTCGACCCCGGACAGGCCGGCGCGCGCGGCCGAGACCTGCTTCAGCGCCACGTCCAGCGCAGCGCGCGCATCCTCGACCGCGCGGCGCGCATGCGCCACGTCTTCGCCCGACACCACCTGTTCGGCCGCCAGCGGCGCACGCCGTGCCAGGTCGTCCTGCGCGGTGGCCAAGGCGACCTTGCGCTGCTCGACCACGGCCAGCAATTGGTCGACGTTCGAATAGCGTTCGCGCTGCTGGCGCACGGCGCTGCCGAGGCGTGCTTCGGCCTGGGCCAGGGCGACTTCGGCGTCGGCCGGATCGAGGCGCACGATCTCGGCGCCGGCCTGCACCTGCTGGGTTTCGTCGGCGCGGATCTCGACCACGCTGCCGGCTACCTGTGCCGAGACGTTGACCAGGTTGCCGCCCACATAGGCGTTGTCGGTTTCGACGCGCTGCGACAGCACCAGCGTGTAGTAGGCACCGTAGGCGATGCCGGCGATGGCAAACACGCCGGTGATGCCCAGCAAAACGGCCTTGCGCTTGTTTGGATTGACGGAGGTTTCGGTAGTCATGGCTGCGGGTTCAATGTTGTCGGGTCGATGCCGGGGCGGAGGCGGCGGCGGTGGTGATGAGGGATTCGGCGCGGTAGCCGCCGCCGAGCGCGCGCACCAGCGCCACTTCGGTCTGCAGGCGCGCATCCTGCAATTGCAGGGCGCCGTCGCGCTGGCGCAGGGTCTCGAGCTGGGCCTGCAGTAGCGAGGAACGCTCGGCCAGGCCGCGCTTCAAACGCGTCTCGGCGCTGGCGGCCAGGCGGCTTGCTGCCTGCTCGGCCATGCCGTGGGCGCCGATCTCGCGGCCGATCCCTTGCAGCGTCGCGCCTTCGGCGGCCACGTCGCGCACGGCGGCCAGCACCGCGTCGTTGTATTCAGCGAGAAGGGCATCGCGCCCGGCGCGCGCCACGCCGAGGCTGGATTCCAGGCGGCCGCTGTCGAACAGCGGCAGTTCCAGCGTGGCGCCGCCGAGCATGGTACGGCTGGCGCCGCGCAGCAGCTTGCCGAGCGAGATCGCGTTCAGGCCGAGGGAACCGGCCAGGTTCAGGTCGGGATAGAAGGCCGCTTCGCTGGCGCGCACGCGGCCCAGCGCCGCCTCCACGCGCCAGCGCGCGGCCTGCAGATCCGGGCGCCGCGCCAGCAGCGCGATGCCGAGGGTGCGCGGCAGCGCGGCCGGCAGGGCAGGGGGCAGCTGGCGTTTCAGATTGTTCAAGTCGTCCGGTCCGGCCGCGGCCAGTGCGCGCAGGATCTCGCATTCGCGTGCGGCCTGGGTGCGCAGCAGTTCGCTCTGCTCGAGCGTGCGGCCCAGTTCCAGCTCGACGCCGCGCTGGGCGTCCACCGTCGCCAGGCCATGCGCCAGGCGTGCGTTGCGGTCGGCCAGCAGGCCGCGCTGCACCTTGGCCAGCGCGGCCAGGTTGTCGTCGCGCGCCCACAACAGCTGCAAGCGGAAATAGGACTGGGCAATCAGCGCCGTGAGGGCCTGGCGTGCCTGCGCGGCTTCCGCCGCATTCGCGTTGGCTTCGCCGACGGCCGCCGCCACCTGGGCGCGGTGCCTGCCCCACCAGTCGAAGTCATAGCTGCCGCGCACCTGCAGGGTCGAGTCGGTGTACCAGCTGCCGCCGATCGGTTCCGGGAACAGGCCGTTCGCCGAGTAGCGCTGGCGGTTCAGTCCCGCGCCCACGCCCACCTGGGCGCCGCCGGCGGCCTGCTCGGATTTCACCACGGCCCGGGCCACGGCAAAGCGTGCCTGGGCTGCGGCCAGCGTCGGGCTGGCGGCGAGCGCCTTGTCCATCAGGCTGTCGAGCTGCGGATCGTGGTAGTCGCGCCACCATTGTTCGACCGGCCAGGCGTCGCGCGCGAGGACGATGGTGTCGAGGTGCTGGGCCTGCGCAAAGTCGGGTCCTTTGGCCGTGCCCTGGTCGGCCGGCACATGGACGCAGCCGGCGAGAAGCAGCGCCGCGCCCGCAAATAAGGTCAATGAAAAGTGTCGCACTGGTTTGAATGTCATGGTTAATCGAGGGCGGCGTGGTCGACGGCGGCCGGCATGTCCGCGCGCTTCGGTGGACGGATCAGCAGCAGCATTGGAATCACGGCGGCGGTGAGCAGCATCATCAGCCAGTAGTCGTCGACGTAGGCGATCATCGAGGCTTGGCGCCCGATTTCGTTGTTGATCAGGGCGGCGCCGGCGTCGGTCGCCAGGTTGTAGACGCTGGCCGGGTCCTGCAGCGCCGGATTGGCGTTGTGGACCTGCGCCGCCAGCTCCGCATGCACGGTGCCGGTATTGCGCACCAAAAGCGTCTGCACCAGGGCGATGCCGATGCTGCTGCCGATGTTCCGGATCAGGCTATACAGGGCCGTGCCTTCGGCGCGCATCTGCGGCGACAGCGTGGCAAAGGTGGCCGCCGACAGCGGCACGAACACCAGGCCCAGGCCGATGCCCTGGATGATGCCGGGCCAGACGATGTCGGACTGCGACAGCACCAGGGTGTAGCCGGTCATCTGCCACAGCGAGAAGGCGGTGATCGCGAAGCCGGCGCCCAGCAGCAGGCGGAAGTCGACCTTGCCGGTCAGGCGTCCGACCACCAGCATCGCCAGCATCGTGCCCAGGCCCGAAGGCGCGGTCACCAGGCCGGCCAGCGCCGCCGGATAACCCATCAGACCTTGCAGCATGGTCGGCATCAGCGCGCGCGTGGCGAACAGCACCATGCCGACGATGAAGATCAGGAACAGGCCGGTGACGTAGTTCGGGTTCTTCAGCAGGCGGTAGTCGAGGAAGGACTGGCCGGCCGGGCGTAGCAGCGTGTGGGCGACGAAGTAGGACAGGCTCAGGGCCAGCAGTACGGCTTCGAGCCAGGTTTCGCCGGACGCGAACCAGTCGTTCTGCTCGCCGCGGTCGAGCAGCATCTGCAGCGCGCCGATGGCCAGGCTGAGGGTGATGAAGCCGAAGCTGTCGAACTTCACGCGGCGCACGGCCGGCGTCGGGCGGATGTAGCGCCAGATGCCGTAGAAGGCGAGCGCGCCGACCGGCACGTTGATGAAGAACACCCAGCGCCAGTTGTAGCTGTCGGTCAGCCAGCCGCCCAGCGTGGGCCCGAGGATGGGGCCGATCATCACGCCCATGCCCCATACCGCCATCGCCGAGCCGTGCTTTTCCTTCGGGTTGATGTCGAGCAGGACCGATTGCGACAGCGGCACCAGGGCCGCGCCGAACACGCCCTGCAGCACGCGCGCGGCGACGATCTGGGTCAGCGAACCGGCCACGCCGCACAGCACCGAGGCGATCGTGAAGCCGGCCACCGAGACCAGGAAGACTTTCTTCAAGCCGAAGCGGTCGACCAGCCAGCCGTTCAGCGGCGTGGCAATCGCAGCGGCCACGATGAAGGAAGTCAGCACCCAGGTGATCTGGTCGGTGGAAGCCGACAGGCTACCCTGCATGTGCGGCAGGGCCACGTTGGCAATCGTCCCGTCCAGCGCCTGGATGATGGTGGCGAGCATGATCGAGATGGTGATCATGCGGCGGTTCAGCGGGACATCGGAAAGAGGCGCGGGTACGGCTGCCATGCTTGCGGCACTGCTCACAGACGCTCTCCGATCCGCGCGCGCAGGCCTTCCAGCAGCTCGGCGGCGGCGGTCAAGGTAGCCGGATCCAGGCCGTCGAGCATGGCCGAGCGGAAGGCGTCGGCTTCTTTCCTTACCTTGGCGTACAGGGCGCGGCCGTCGTCGGTGAGGTGGGCCAGCTTGACGCGGCGGTCGAGCGGCGACGGTTCGCGCCGCACCAGGCCGTCGCGCTCGAGGCGGTCGAGCATGGAAACGACCGAGGGACCTTCGATGCCGAGCAAATCGGCGAGGGCGCGCTGCGACAGCGGTTCCTTCGCCTTGGCGATCATGGCAATCGTCATCCAGCCGGACTGGCCGACGCCCAGGTCCTTCAGGCGCTTGTCGATGGCGATGCGCCATTCGCGCGCGGTGGCGTGCAGCGCCATCGAGAAGCCCTCGGCCGGGGACAGGCCAGGATTCGGTAGGTGGGACATGATGAGGTGTGTATTCAGTAGGTAGCTATCTATTTTAATATGGGCAACATATTTTAGTAAAGCGGGGAGGTGGAGTGGCAGGCGAACCCGCTGGTGCGGCCAGCGTGCGCGGCGGTGGAGTGATAAGCTGGGGTTAGGAATCCGCTTAAATAACTAAGCCGATTCTTAACCCTCGGGAGGAGACCGCCATGCCCACTGTCGCACTCGTCGCCGTCCACGGCATGGGCGAAACGCCGCGCGACTACGCGGCGGGCGTGTTCGGGCAAATGCGTTCGCGCCTGGGACCGGACCTGCGCGAGCGACTCGCCTGCTATTCGGTGTATTACCAGGGCATCCTGCAAAAGAACGAGCAGATGGTGTGGGACCGGGTCGACACCCAGAGCAAGGTGCACTACGACGATCTGCGCAGGTTTCTATTGTTCGGCTTTGCCGACGCCGCCGGGCTGGAAAACCGCAAGGAGATCCCGGGTTCGGTGTACGAACTGGCCCAGGGCAAGATCGCACGCAACCTGCTCGGCGCCTGCACGGCGAACCATGCGATGCCGGTGGTGTTCCTGGCGCATTCGCTGGGCTGCCAGGTGTTGTCGAGCTACCTGTACGACGCCCAGAAGGCGCGGGCCGGCGGGCGCGTGGAGGCGGGCGTGTGGCGCGACATCGATGGCTGGGCGCGCACGGCGATGGGCCGGGTGCTGAGCGAGCGAGAGAAGCATTACCTGGCGGGCGGCACCTGTAGCGGGATGCTGACCACCGGCTGCAATATCCCGATCTTCGTTGCGGCGCACCGCAACATGCACATCAAGCCGATCGCGCCGCCGACGCCGATTTTCCGCTGGCTGAACCTGTACGATCCCGACGATGTGCTGGGTTGGCCGCTGCAGCCGCTGTCGGAGGAGTACCGCGGGCTGGTGGAAGACCGCGCGATCAATGCGGGGGAGGGCGCGGTGAACTGGATGCTCAAGAGCTGGAATCCGCTGTCGCACAGCGCGTACTGGCAGGATGATGCGGTGCTGGCGCCGCTGGCGGGGATGATCAGGCGGATGATTGAATGATCGCGATGCTGTGATGATGTTGGCGGTGATATCGCGATGCTGCGATGGTGTTGGCGGTGACCGTATGGTGGGCACTCCGTGCCCACGCGGAACGGGGCATGGTGAGGGCCTGGGCTCGCGCCGTATCGTGTAAGCGTCGAAACGTCTCGGGATGATCATTTGGACGCGCCAACAATGGCCGGGTCGTGCGTCCCGAACAACGCCAACATGGCGGCGTCTTCCGCGTGGGCACGGAGTGCCCACCGTACGGGACACGCCTCAGCCCATCACGCCCGCTGCAGCGTGAACAGCGTCCGTATGTCGCCCGCCAGCGTGCCGCGCGCGTTGTGGATCTCCGGGCGGCGGAAGCGTTCGAGCACGGTGCGTTTGGCATCGTCGAGCAGGCCGAGCTGGTCGAGCACGTTGTAGGTGACCGTGTGCATGCCGCGGTTGTTCCCGTCCGCGATCTTGATGGCGATGCCGATGCCGGCCGAGCGGATGCCGACCGCCTGCACCGCGTCGGCGCCGACCTTGGCTACCCAGTCGCCGCCGCCGGCGGTCATGATCACCAGGTCGCTGCGCTCGGTGCCCGAGACCATGTCGGGGTGGCCGGTCATGGCGTCGAACAGCGGGCCGAGGGCGCCGCCCAGGCGTGGATCGGCAGCCCCCTGGCCCAGGCGCGCATACAGGTGGGCCAGTTTCGACAGTGGCAGCGCATAGTTCGGCGCCGAGCAGCCGTCGATCCCGGCCGGCATGGCGGACTCCGGCAGGTCGACGGCATCGGCCAGCGTGGCGCGGATCGCCCGCTGCAGCGGATGATCCGGGTCGACGTAGTTCGCGGTCGGCGCACCGTGCAGGCGGCACCAGCCCAGGAAGCCGCTGTGCTTGCCCGAGCAGTTGTGGTGCACCGGCGTCCACTGGCGGTCGATCGGCGCCGGCAGGTTGACGAAATCGTAATACAGGGGCACACCGCAGCCGCATTCGAGGTGCTCGGCGCCGACATCGATCTTGCCGAGGATGGAGCGCACGCCGGCCAGGTGTTTTTCCTCACCGGAGTGGCTGGCGCACAGCAGCGCCAACTCTTCCGGCGCCAGGCCGAACTTGCCCGGGCCGTCGGACAGCAGGAAGGGCAGGGCCTGGAAAGGCTTCAGGGCGGAACGGGTAAAGGTCTGGTAGTGCGGGTCGCCGGCCCAGGCGATCAGGCGGCCGGAGGCGTCGACGACGGCCACCGAACCGGCGTGCACGTTTTCAATCGTGTAGCCGGTGGAAGGGTAGCCACGCGTGGTGGCCACCAGGGGAACGGGAACGGCTTGCATGCTCGGGTCTCGCAAAAGATATGGACCCGTTCACTCTAGCGCAGCGCGCGCAAACGCAGCGCCACGGCTGCGCTGCGTCGCTGTCACATCGGCTTTACATCGGCGCCCCGAACTTGCCCGCCTGGTAATCGCGGATCGCCTGCTCGATCTCGGTGCGCGAATTCATCACGAACGGCCCGTGCGACACTACCGGCGCGCCAATCGGCTCGGCGTGGCCGAACAGCACCAGCGCGCCTTCGGACGACGACAGCAGGATGTCGTCGCCATCGTGGCTCAGCTCCACTAGATGGAAGGCGCCGACGCGGTCTTCGTAGTTGCCCACCTGCGCAGCGCCGCGCACCACGTACAGGAAGACGCTGCGGCGCGCCAGGTCGCCGATGCGCAGGCTGGCGCCGGGGCGCAGTTCGATCGTGCTCATGAAGACGCCGGTCAGCGACTCCACCGGGCCGGCCGTGCCTTCCCACTCGCCAGCAATCAGGTTCATGGTGATCTTGCCGCCGTCGAGGGACAGCGACGGAATCTGGTCCTGCTGCAGGCCGGTGTAGGCCGGCTGGGTCATCTTCAGGTGCGGCGGCAGGTTCACCCACAGCTGCAGGATTTCCAGCGGGCCGCCGGTGTCCAGGAATTCGCGCGGCGAAATCTCGGCGTGGATCAGGCCGCTGCCGGCCGTCATCCACTGCACGCCGCCGGCGCGGATGATGCTTTCGTGGCCGGCGCTGTCCTTGTGGGTCAGCATGCCCTCCAGGATGAAAGTGACGGTCTCGAAGCCGCGGTGCGGGTGCGGGCCGAAGGGCAGGCCGCGGTTGTGCGGCGGGTAGGTCTGCGGACCGTGGTGGTTCAGGAACAGGAAGGGATCGACCTGGTCCAGGTGGGCGCTGGGGACAGGGCGCTGGGTGATCAGGTCGCCGATGTCGTCGCGCAGGGCGGGGTGGACCCGGGTGACGGTCTTGTCGCTCATGGTGCTCTCTCGATAATATTGAATGCTTGTTACGATACCGGATTGTGGGTAATCCCGCCGCAAGGTGCTGTGCTAGACTCGTTGCGCCTTTGCAATGGCGCATTACACGGAGACACCGGTACACATGAAAAAAACGATACTCGCCAGCCTGCTGCTGGCCTGCGCGGCGCATGCCCTGGCCGCGCCACAAGAGACCACGCATCCCAACCCCGACAATAGAATCACAGCCGTTGTTCCCGGCGACGCCGCCGTCAAGGCCGCCAAATACGCCGTCACCACCTACCGCACGGCGGTGGTCGACACCCTGGGCAAACTGGTCAGCTACAACACGGTGGCCGACCCGAACATCCCATCCGACCGCGACCCGCAGCACATCGCCTTCAAGGCCTACCTGAAAAGCGAGGCAGACCGTCTCGGTTTCGACTTCGCCGACCATGGCTGGGTGGTGGTGGTCGGCATGGGGCAGGGTACCGAGCGTGTCGGCGTCGTGACCCACGGCGACGTGCAGCCGGTCGACCCGAAGAAGTGGAAGAAGTCGCCGTTCGTGCTGGACCAGACCAGCGAGCCGGGCAAGCTGCTGGCGCGCGGCGCCGAGGACGACAAGGGCCCGATCGCCACCGCGCTGTATGCGATGAAGGCGCTGAAGGACCAGCAGCTGCCACTCTCGAAGCGCATCGAGCTGTACGTGTACATGGGCGAGGAATCGAACTGGCAGCCGCTGGTCGACTTCCTCAAGACCCATGAGCCGCCGCAGGTCAGCATCACGCTCGACGCCGAGTATCCGGCGGTGGTGGCCGAAAAGGCCTCGGGCACGATCGCGGTGACGATCCCGAAAGCCGGCGCCGCCACCCCGGCCGATGGCGAGCCCCATGTCTCCGCCTTTGCCGGCGGCTTCTTCGGCAGCCAGATTCCGGAAGACGCCAGCGCCGTCGTCGCCAACGCCACGCCGGCACTGGAAGCCCAGATCAAGGCGCGCGGCGCGAAGCAGGAAGGCATGCGCTACGTCTTCGAGCGCAAGGGGAACGACTTGCACGTGACGGCCCACGGCCTGTCCGCCCATTCGTCGAAACCGGAGGACGGCGTGAACGCGATCGCCATGCTGGCCGACGCACTGGCCGTGCGCAGCTGGCCGAACACGGTCGCCGGCGGCGTGGTGAACTACCTGAACGAGCTGGTGGGCACTGGCCTGTACGGCGAGAAGTTCGGTGCGATTGCCTACCGCGACGGCTTCATGGGGCCGATGACGGTGGCGCCGACCGTGATCAAGGGGCGCGAGGACGGCATCGAGGTCTCGATCAATCTGCGCCGCCCGCAAGGCAAGAGCATCGAGCAGCTGACCAACGAGGTGAACGCGGCGCTGGCGCAGTGGCAGGGCCGCAATGTGGAACTGGCCAACATCACGGTGCGCACGGGCGAACCCTGGTTGCGCAAGGATGCGCCGCAGTTACCGGTGCTGATGAACGTGTTCTCCTACTTCACGGGTGTGAAAGACCCGAAGCCGGTGGCGATCGGCGGCGGCACCAACTCGCGCCTGTTCCCGAACGCGGTGGGTTTCGGGCCGGCGATGCCGGGCAAGGTGTACACCGGACACTCCGAGCACGAGTTCATCACGCTCAAGCAGCTGCTGTTGAATTTGCAGATGTACA
This sequence comes from Massilia brevitalea, assembly GCF_030711405.1. Taxonomy (GTDB): domain Bacteria; phylum Pseudomonadota; class Gammaproteobacteria; order Burkholderiales; family Burkholderiaceae_D; genus Telluria; species Telluria brevitalea. The sequence continues at coordinate 48,796 of NZ_JAULSI010000011.1, read as the reverse complement.
CGGCGGTGCTGGCCGAGCTGGCGAAGTAAGGTTTGTGCCGTTGCCGTTGCCGTTGCCGTTGTAGGGTGGGCACTCGTGCCCACGCGGTCTTTATGGCTGGATACCACGCGGCCAAATTTATGTCGCGTTAATTCATGTGATGACACCGCGTGGGCACAAGTGCCCACCCTACAAAAACGCGCATCTCACTCCGTTGAGTTTGTAGGAGATTTTCTCTCGGAAGTGTGTAAATACATCTATTCGTTTTGTAGGTATGCACTTACAAAAGTCCTCGCCTTCCTACGTCACCCCAGCCGTTCCCACCGCTCTTCATAGGAGCACCCGTCGCACCTGCAGCATTTCTTTTGGTCTGCTTCTAGCAAGTCATTAACCATCGGAAAATCCCTTCGTTCCCTCCAGAAACTGTGGTGAAAACGCCATGTTAGGATCGTCCCCTAGCCGCGTTCGCAGGGCTGATACAGCCTGCGAGTGCTTGTGGACTGCCCGACATTAGCGAAGCCATGTACAGCAAAGAACTGACCAAGCCCGACGGACGACCTCTTACCCTCTACAGCAACCAGCCGATTCCGGACGGGCTCATCGCGCCCAGTCCATTCCCCGACCCGATGAACGCGAACCCGCACCTGCGCTGGCACCCCCTGCGCGGCGAGTGGGTGACCTATGCCGGGTTCCGCCAGAACCGCACTTTCCAGCCGCCGCCGCAGTACAACCCGCTCGCGGTGACCACCGACCCGGCCAACCCCACCGAGCTGCCGCAGGGCGACTACGAGGTGGCCGTATTCGACAACCGCTTCCCCTCGCTGGCGCTGGAATCGCATGATCCGCCGGCGCTGACGGTGCCGACCGCGCCCGCGAATGGCCACTGCGAAGTGGTGGTCTTCACACAAGACCCGAACGCGGCCCTGGTGCACCTGCCGCTGTCGCGCATCGAGTTGCTGTTCAAGGTCTGGGGCGACCGCACCACGCGCATCGGCGCGCAGCCGCATATCCAGTACGTGCTGCCGTTCGAGAACCGCGGCAGCGAAGTCGGCGTAACCCTGCACCATCCGCACGGCCAGATCTATTCCTATCCCTTCATTCCGCAGGTGCCCGAGCGCATGCTGGCCCAGGAGCGCGACTGGTACCTCGAGCACGGCACCAGCCTGCTGTGCGACATGGCCAAGAAAGAGTCGGAAGACGGCCGCCGCGTCCTGTTCGAGGATGAGCACGCGATCGCCTTCGTGCCGGCCTGTGCGCGCTACCCGTACGAGGTGTGGGTGATGCCGAGCGCGCCGTGCAAGGACTTTGCGTCGCTGTCCGACGCCCAGCGCACCAGCCTGGCGCGCGCGCTGAAAACCGTGCTGCTGAAGTACGAAACCATGTGGAACCGGCCTTTCCCTTACCTGATGGCCTGGTACCAGGCGCCGACCGACGGCATGGACCATCCGGAAACCCAGCTGCACGCCCAGTTCTACCCGCCTTACCGCTCGCGCGAGCGCCTGAAATACCTGGCCGGCACCGAGCTGGGCGCCGGCATGTTCGCGATGGACGTGCTGCCCGAGAACACGGCCGCCGAGCTGCAGGCGGTGCAGGTGTCGCTCGAGGAGGACGCATGAGCGAGGCCCTGCAACTGCGCTCGGCCGAAGTGCAGGCCAAGCTGGCGCTGCTGCGCGAATGCCTGGGCAAGGCCGGCGCCGCGGCGATCCGCCTGCGCGGCATCGACTGGTTTGCCTGGGTCACGGCCGGCGGCTCCAGCGCCGTGCTGCAGACCGCCGAAACCGGCGTCGCCGAAGTATTGGTGACCCAGGACGAGGCCGTGATCCTGACCGACGAGATCGAGGCCGCGCGCCTGCGCGAGGAAGAAATCCCGGCCGGTTTCAGCTTCCACGCCTCGCCCTGGGCGCAAATCGAACTGCGCGAACGCTATGTGCTGGGCCTGGCCGGCGACGCCGTCGTGCTGTCGGACCGTCCGCACAACGGCGAGCAGCCGTTGCCGCACGCGCTGCGCCTGCGCCGCCTGGTGCTGGGCGAGGCCGAGCAGATGCGCTACCGCGCCCTGGGGCGCGAAGCGGCCGAGGCGATGAGCGAGGTGCTGCGCGCGGCGCGGCCCGACTGGACCGAATACCAGCTGGCCGGCGCCGGCGCGCAGGCCCTGTGGCGGCGCGGCATCCACCCGGCCCTGGTGCTGGCGGCAGGCGAACGCCGTTTGCCTTTGTTCCGCCATCCGGTGCCGACCCACGAGCCGATCGGCAAGCGCGCCACGCTGGTGTTTTGTGCGCGCCGCCATGGACTGTATGCGAATCTCACGCGTTTTGTGAGCTTCGGCGCCGCAGCGCAAGAGCAGGCGGCGCTGATGGACCTCGAAGCCACCGGCCTGGCGGCCGTCCAGCCAGGCAAATCGCTGTCGGCGGTGTATCACGCCTTCGACGCCGCCTATAAACACGCGGACCGTGCCGATGCCCTGAACGAGCACCACCAGGGCGGCATCACCGGCTACCTGGCGCGCGAGATCGTGGCCACGCCGAGCACAGCCACCGGGCTGGAAGCCGGCATGGCCTTTGCATTCAACCCCAGCTTTGCGGGCATCAAGATCGAGGACACCTTCCTCCTCGGCCCGCAGGGACTGGAGAACCTGACGTACGACCCGCAGTGGCCTGCCGCAAGCGTGCATGGCCGCCAGCGGCCACTCTGGCTGGAGGTGATCTGATGCTGACGACCGACTCCTTCTTCGGCGGCGCGCCCGAGGTCAACGCATCCGCACCCGGACGCGTGAACCTGCTGGGCGAGCATACCGACTACAACGATGGCTTCATGCTGCCGGTGGCCACGCCCCAGCGCACCACGGTGGCAATCAGCCGCAGCGGCGACGGCCATTTCCACTTCTATTCGAGCACGCTCGACGCCCACGTGACGTTCGCCCCCGACGGCAGCGCGCCGTCCGGCTACGGCAGCTACATCGAGGGCTGCATCCGCCTGGTCGAGGCCGAAGGCGTGCAGGTGCCGCCGCTGCGCGTGTGGGTGTCGACCGACGTGCCGGTGGGTTCCGGCCTGTCGTCGAGCGCGGCATTGGAAGTGGCGACGCTGCGCGCGCTGCGCGAACTGCTGGGCTTTGAACTCGACGACGTGAAGCTGGCGCGTATCGCCCAGCGCGCCGAAATCGAATACGCCCGCGTGAACTGCGGGATCATGGACCAGATGGCGTCCAGCCTGGCCGACGAAGGCCACATGCTGTTCATCGACGCCCGCTCGCTGGAACACCGCCTGGCGCCGCTGCCCGAGGATGCCGAGATCATCGTCATCGACTCCGGCATCGCCCGCAAACTCGCCGGCAGCAAGTACAACGAGCGCCGCGCCGAGTGCGAGGAAGCTTCGCGCAAGCTGGGCGTGCAGGCACTGCGCGACGTGACCGACCCGCAACTGGTCGAGGAGTTGCCCGAGCCGCTGCGGCGCCGCGCGCGCCACGTGGTGCTGGAAGACTTGCGCGTGCTCGAAGCCGTGGAGGGCGTCTCGGCCGAGCGTTTTGGTGAATTGATGAACGATTCGCACGCCAGCCTGCGCGACGACTACGAGGTCTCGATTTCCGAGCTCGACGAATTGTGCGAATTGCTGCGCCAGCAGGACGGCGTGTACGGCGCGCGCCTGACCGGCGCCGGCTTCGGCGGCGCCTGCGTGGCCCTGTGCCGCGCCGGCATGGGCGCGCAGGCAGGGCAGGCTGCAGTGGATGCTTACAACAACAAGGACGGACGGCAGGGTCGGCTACTGATCCCGGTTGCTGCCGAATAACGGCTGAATGAAAGGAAAACGATGAGTCAATTCGAATACCCCCGCCCGCAACTGGTGCGCGACAACTGGACCAGCCTGAATGGCAAATGGCGCTTCTGCTTCGACGACGAGATGCGTTTCAAGCTGCCGGGCGACGTGGCTGCCTGGACCCACGAGATCGAGGTGCCTTTCGCGCCTGAAACCGCGATGTCCGGCATCGGCGACACCGGTTTCCACCGCGTCTGCTGGTACCAGCGCGAATTTTCAGTCACCCCGACCGAGGGCCGCACCATCCTGCACTTCGGCGCGGTCGACTATTCGGCGCGGGTGTGGGTGAACGGCCAGCTGGTGGCCGAGCACGAGGGCGGCCATACGCCGTTCGCGGCCGACATCACCTCGGCCCTGAATGCCGACGGCCAGCAGGTCGTGACCGTGTACGTGGAAGACGATCCGGCCGACCTGGCCAAGCCGCGCGGCAAGCAGGACTGGCTGCTGGAACCGCACTCGATCTGGTATCCGCGCACCACCGGCATCTGGCAAACCGTCTGGCTCGAGCAGGTCGAGAAGACGTATATCGCCAAGCTGAAATGGACGCCGATCTTCGAGAACTTCGAGATCGGCTGCGAGGTCTTCGCCGGCGGCGAGATCCGCGAAGACATGTTCGTCGAAGTGAAGATCTGGCATGGCGAACACCTGCTGGCCGACGACCACTACAAGCTACTGGGCGGCGAGGCGAACCGCAAGATTGCGCTGTCCGATCCCGGCATCGACGACTCGCGCAACGAGCTGCTGTGGAGCCCGGAACGGCCGACCCTGCTCGACGCCGAGGTCACGCTGCGCTGCGGCGACCGCGTGGTCGACACGATCCGCTCGTACACGGCGCTGCGTTCGTTCGCGATCAACCGCGACCGCCTGATGCTGAATGGAAGGCCATACCAGCTGCGCCTGGTGCTGGACCAGGGCTACTGGCCGGAATCCTTCCTCACCGGCCCGTCCGACGCCCACCTCAAGCGCGACGTCGAGCTGGCCAAGCTGATGGGCTTCAACGGCGTGCGCAAGCACCAGAAGATCGAAGACCCGCGCTACCTGTACTGGGCCGATAAACTCGGCCTGCTGGTGTGGGAAGAAATGCCGTCGGCCTACCGCTTCAGCCCGAAAGCGATTTCGCGCATGGTGCGCGAATGGACCGAGGCCATCGACCGCGACTACAGCCACCCCTGCATCATCGTCTGGGTGGCCTTCAACGAATCCTGGGGCGTGCCGAACCTGACGCTGACCCAGGCGCACCGGAATGCGGTAGAAGCCCTATATCACCTGACGCGCACGCTCGATGCGACGCGCCCGGTGATCGGCAACGACGGCTGGGAAGCTTCGGCCACCGACATCCTCGGCATCCACGACTACGACTGCGACCCGGAAAAGGTCAAGGCGCGCTACGAAGTGAGCGACCCGGTGCGCACCCTGTTCGACCAGCGCCGTCCGGGCGGGCGCATCCTGACGCTGGACGGCTTCCCGCACCGCGGCCAGCCGATCGTGCTGACCGAATTCGGCGGCATCGCCTTCGACACCAAGGGCGAGCCGGAACAGGGCACCTGGGGCTATTCGCGCTCGACCACGGCGGACGGTTTCCACAACCTGTACAGCTCGCTGCTGAAAGTGGTGAACGAGACCTTCATGTTCGCCGGCTTCTGCTACACGCAGTTCGCCGACACCTTCCAGGAAGCGAACGGCCTGCTGAACGCCGACCGCACGCCGAAGCTGCCGTTCGACGTGATCTCGGCGGCCACCCGCAACGCGGCGCTTCCGCCGAAAGAGGAGGAAAAAGGGTCAGATCCCGATTGACGTGCGCCTTCGTGCGCACGGGCGGCGGTCGGGCGCAGTAGTGAAGGATCCAGACAACCCGACCGCCAGCCCACAAGGGCGACAAGGAGAAGATCATGGTGACGATCATCGTATTCAGCCACCTGCGCTGGGATTTCGTGTTTCAACGGCCACAGCACCTGCTCACGCGGCTGGCCCGGCACTACCGGATCGTGATCGTCGAGGAACCGCTGCACGACGCCGCCGGGCCGGCCCGGCTCGAGCGTTCCGAACCGCTCCCCAACATCACCGTGTGCCGGCCGCGTACGCCGCTCGACCTGCCTGGTTTCCACGACGACCAGATCGCCCTGGTGGCGCCGCTGCTGGCGGACTTGCTGCCGCGTGGCGAAAAACCGATCGCCTGGTTCTATACGCCGATGGCCTTGCCCCTGCTGCAGGAACTCACGCCGCGCCTGGTGGTCTACGACTGCATGGATGAACTGGCCTCGTTCAAGAAGGCCCCGCGCCAGCTGCTGCAGCGCGAGTCGGCCCTGCTCAACCTGGCCGACCTGGTGTTTGCCGGCGGCCCCAGCCTGTACGAGGCCAAGCGCCCCCGCCATCCGAACGTGCACTGCTTCCCGAGCAGCGTCGACGTCGCCCACTTCGCCCAGGCCCAGGGCGCGGTCCGGAGTCACCCAGCCCAGGAGCACATCCCTGGCCCGCGCCTCGGTTTCTATGGCGTCATCGACGAGCGCGTCGACCTGGCGCTGGTGGCGGCGCTGGCCGACGACCATCCCGACTGGCAGCTGGTACTGGTCGGGCCGGTGATCAAGATCAACGAAGACGAGCTGCCGCGCCGCCCGAACATCCATTACCTGGGCCAGCGCGATTATGCCGACTTGCCGGCCTTCCTGGCCGGCTGGGACGTCTGCCTGATGCCCTTCGCCATCAACGAGGCGACCCGCTTCATCAGCCCGACCAAGGTGCTCGAGTACATGGCGGCCGAGCTGCCGATCGTCAGCACGCCGATTGCCGACGTGGTCGGGCCGTATGGCGGCGTGGTGGCGATCGCGGCCGGCGCCCAGGAGTTCGGGGTGGCCTGCGCCGAAGCACTGGCGCTGGGACCGTCCGAACGCGCAGCCAGGATGACGGCGATGCGCGAGCAGGTGGCGCGCACCTCGTGGGAGCGCACGGCGCAGGCCATGGCGGGCCTGCTCGACGCCGCCTATGCCGAGGCGGCGCAGGCTGCCGAGGAAGCGGTTAGCACGCCGGTGCGGCGCGCCGGGGCGGCCTGAGGGGCGGGCGCGGCGCGGCTGCCTGGTCGAGCGGGTGGATTGGAGCAGGAAGAGGGAAGGGAGCCGTGCAGGCGCACTGTGCCTGCACGGTCGGGCTTCCTGGCCTGTCAGCGCCCGATCACGCCGCCGTTCAGGCCCACGCGGTCGCCGCTGCGGAAGTCCGGCGTGGTTTCCTGGGTGACGACCTGGGTGCTGCCGTCGTCCATGCGCAGGGTGACGCGGTAGACCCGGTCCGACGCCATCGAGCTGCCCGTGGCGCCGCTGCCGCTGCTGCCCACCGCAGCGCCGGCCGCCGTGCCGCCGCCGATGCTGCCGCTGGGGCGCGGCACCAGTTCGATTGCCACCACGGTGCTGTTCGGACTGCTGCTGGATGCAGTGGCCGCCCCCGCGCTCGTGCTGCCCTGGGCGACGCCCACGGCGGTATCGCTCGCGGCGCTGGCCGAGCTGCTGTCGCCCATGCTGCTGACACTGCCGGTGGCGCCCGAGCCGGAGCTGCCCGCGCTGCCGGAACTACCGGAACTGCCCGAGCCCGACTGGTCGTAGCCGGAAGTACCCGAGGTGCCCGAGGTGCCCGAGGTGCCCGAGGTGCCGGAAGTACCCGAGGAACCCGACTGGTCGATGCCGCTGCCCGACGAGCCGGACGTTCCCGAGCTCCCCGACGAGCCCGCGCTGCCGGAAGCGCTGGCGCCGGTGCTCTCCACGCCGCTGCCGCTGGCGCCTTCGCCGCCGCCGCGCATGCTGGCGCAGCCGGTCAGGCCGAGCGCCACGGCCAGCAAGCCCGCCAAGACCACGCTTTGGTGTTGTTGTTTCATGATCGACTCCTTGGTTGATTTTGTCAGTGGGTATGCGTGACGATGTCGTCTGCCACTCGGGTAAGAGAGGCAAACAGGCGCGACGTTCCAGCTGACTCGGGTTGGCACTGAGCCAGATCAACCTCTAGGAATGCAGCACGAAACTCCAGGAAAATTCATTCATGCACGTTCGAGTTCGGCCTTCGGCAAGACCAGCGACAGGACGGCACAGGTGACGATGGCGGCGCAGCAATCGACCAGCCAGTCATGCACGTCGGCGCCGCGGTAGGGGAAGAAGCTTTGCACGAACTCGTCGGCGGCGCCCATGGCGGCGATCGTGGCCACGGCCGCCAGGCTGCGCGCGCCGGCGCCGCCGCGGCTGCCGGTGTACCAGAGCAGGGCCAGCGTCGCGTACGCCAGCGAATGCAGGACTACGCCCGAGGCGTAGTGGCCGATGTCGGCGCGTGCGCCGGGAATCGAGCCGGCGATCATGATCGCCAGGAACAGGACGATGGCGCCGGCACGGCGCAGCCTGCGCAGGCGCGCATCGAGCAGGAGGAGGTGGAGAAGAGGATGCATGGTCGACGTGCTGGTAAAACGTCAACCATATCATGCGTGCGGACGCGCATGCACGCAGCCGCCGGGATGCGGAAATCGGTCAGATGGTCAGCGCCGGTTCGCCGTCGGCGTACTGGGCGTCGAAACAGCTCTCGCATTCGGCGCAGAACAGGTGCGCCATGCGTACCGAAGCCTGGCGCAGGACCGGCTTCAGGCTGCCTTGCTGGCACTTGGGGCAACATTCGCGCACGCTGCCGAAGGTCATCAGGGTCAGGGTGGCCTGCCCGGCCTCGGCATGGTCGATCACGACATGCGGGTTGAGTTCACGGAGAATCAGGTTGTCGACGCCATCGTCGCTGCGGCGGCGACTGGAGGACGGCTGCGGGTTCTGGCTTTCAGGTGATTGAACATTCATCGGTCCGGCTCCCTATTCTGGTTGACATGACGCAAGTTGCAGTACGCACCGGGCGCGCCGCAACGAGGCGTGAACTTCATCATAGTCAAATGTGCGTGGTCTGCAAGGTCACGAACTGGTCTTTTGCGCTGCGGTGCACATAAAAAAATGCCCGCCAGGAGAGAGGTGGCGGGCACAACCCAAGATCGGGCCAAGAGACACTGTTCGGTGGGTGTGTAGCGCGATTGCGTTACACACCTGTCTGCCGTCACGCATATCGGTTGCGTGTACCGCAGATGAATCCAGTATAGGCAGGCTTTGTGACGCAGACATGACACAGCGCAAGCTCATGCGCCGTTGTGCGAACGCGGCGGCTGTTGGCTGGTCTACCAGATGGGACGCAAAGCGCAGATCCGTTCGGCTGCATGTGTAGATTGTTTGAGCGCGGTCAAACCAAAGCGCAAAAAAAAGCCCGCTGATTGAGCGGGCTTAAAACTATTTTCTTGGAGGAGAATAGTGGAGACAGGTGCCATTATGCTGCGTTGCGGCATACGTGTCTAATTGCAAATACAGATACCAGACATACGAAGTGTGAATACTAGCGCGCTTGTATGCAGGCTGAATTTCCTGCATGCGTTCAGGCGTTGGCGTCGTCGCGCACCGGCACCGTGTAGTTCAGCGGCAGGCGGCCGCCGTCGGCGTACAGGGTCTGGCCGGTCATGTAGGACGCGTCGTCGCTGGCCAGGAAGGCGACGATGGACGCCACTTCCTCGGGCTCGCCGCAGCGTCCCAGCGGGGTACGCGACAGGATGGTATGGCGCGCCTGTGGGCTGCCGAGCACGGCCTGCTTGGCCAGTTCGGTGAGGATGGTGCCGGGGCCGACCGCGTTCACGCGGATGCCGTGCTGGGCCAGGCTGATGGCGGCCACGCGGGTCAGCTGGTTCACGCCGCCCTTCGACACCACGTAGGGCACCTGGTTCGGGATCACCAGTTCGGCGTTCACGCTCGACATGTTGATGATGCAGCCGCTCTGGCGCTTGACCATGTCGCGCGCCGCCGCCTGGCTGCACAGGAACATCGATTTCAGGTTGATGCGCAGCACGCGGTCGAAGTCGTCCTCGGTGAGGTCGAGGAAGTCGGCGGCATGGGTGACGCCGGCATTGTTGACCAGGATGTCGATGTGGCCAAAGGCTTCCAGGGTGGCGGCGAACAGGGCGTCGACGTCGGATTTCTGGCTGACGTCGGCCACGATGAAGCGGGCGGCGTCGCCCAGTGCCGCGGCGGCGGCGGCGCCTTCCGGGCGCACGTCGGCCAGCATCACGCGCGCGCCTTCGCGCACCAGGCGTTGGGCACAGGCCAGGCCGATGCCCTGGCTGGCTCCGGTCACGATGGCGGTCTTGTTGGCGAGTTTCATGGCAGGGCTTTCAGGAATGCGGGAAAGCCCGGATTGTACCGAGAATGGCTGCAAACAAGGGCGGAAAAGCGTGAACCGGGGTGCGTGGCCGTCCCGGCCTTCAGATCATGAGCGGGCGGTCCGGCAGCTCGTTTGGCCGCTCGCCATTGGCCGGGAAGTGTTCGCGCAGCAGCGAATTCACCTGCTCGACCGCCGCCAGCGCGGCCTGGTGGAATTCGCCGCGCCGGAAACCGTCGGTCATGGTGCGGCACACGGTTTGCCAGGTGCTGCTGTCGATCTTGCGGTCGATGCCGCGGTCGGCCACGATATCGACCTTGTGGTCGGCCAGGTTCACGTAGATCAGCACACCGCAATTGTCCTCGGTATCCCAGACGCCGTAGTCGGCGAACAGGGCCAGGGCGCGCTGGCGGTTGCTGACGCCGTCCCAGATCTCGTCGGCCGGCAAGGCCTTCTCGACGATGAAGCGCACCTCGCCGCGGTGGGTGCGTTCGCCGGCCGTGATCGCCTGGGCCACGGCTTCCAGGGTGGCGTCGGGGAAGGCGCGCCGCGCATCGGCCTTGGTACTGCGCCAGTGCCGCAGCACGCGGCTGAGACGCTGGCCGAATGAACCTGCTGTGTCTTGTGTCATCACCAGTCTCCCGAGGCGCCGCCGCCGTCAAAACTGCCGCCGCCGCCGGAGAATCCGCCTCCGCCGAAGCCGCCGCCACCGCCCGAAAAGCCGCCGAATCCGCCGCCTCCGCCACGGCTCATGTTGCCGATGATGTTGCCGAGGATGAAGCCGGTGGCGCCGCTGCCCCAGCCACCGCGCGAGAGACGGGTGCGGCGCGGGCGGAACATCGAGCGCACCAGGGTGAAGCCGACCACCAGCAGCACGATGCCGACGATGCCGAGGCCGCCGCCGCCATCGCCCTGGGGCACGCGCGCGGCTTGTCCCTGTTGCTGCCTGGGCGCCGGGAACTGTTCCTGGTTCAGCAGGGTGGCAATCGCGCCGACGCCGGCCACCAGGCCCTCGTAGTAATGCTCCTGGCGGAAGTGGGGGGCGATCGTGTCCTGCAGGATGCGCTTCGACTGGGCGTCGGTCAGCACGCCCTGCACGCCGCGCCCGGCCTCGATGCGCAGGCGGCGCAGGGAACTCGGGTTGTCGCGCGCCACCATCAGCAGCACGCCGTCGTCCACGCCCTTGCGGCCGAGCTTCCAGGCATCGGCCACGCGGATGCCGAACTGCTCGATGGTTTCGGGCTCGGTCGATTTCACCAGCAGCACGGCGATCTGGCTGCCGGTCTTCGCTTCATAGTCGGTGAGGACCGCTTCCAGGCGCTGATGCTGGTCGGCGTCCAGCATGCCGGCCTCGTCGGTGACGTGGCCGGCCAGCGGCGGCACTTCCTTCAGCTGGGCCCGGGCCGGCGCGGGCGCCATCGCGGCCAGCGTCATGGCCAGCAGGCAGAGCCAGAAGGTGCGCAGGACAGTCATCGAGCCGCCTTATTTGCCGAAGTCGACCGTCGGCGCGGTCGAGATCGCTTTTTCGTTCTCGACCGTGAACGAAGGCTTGGCGTCGTAGCCGAACATCATCGCCGTCAGGTTGGTCGGGAACTTGCGCACGGTGACGTTGTAGTCCTGGACCGAGGCGATATAGCGCTGGCGCGCCACGGTGATGCGATTCTCGGTGCCCTCCAGTTGCGACTGCAGGTCGCGGAAACTGGTGTCCGCTTTCAGGTCCGGGTATTTTTCCGACACGGCCATCAGGCGCGACAGCGCGCCCGAGAGTTCACCCTGCACCTGCTGGAACTTCTGGAAGGCTTCCGGGTTGTTCAGCACTTCGGGCGTGATCTGGAAACTGGTGGCGGCGGCGCGGGCGCGGGTCACCGATTCCAGCGTCTCGCGTTCGTGCGAGGCATAGCCTTTCACCGTGTTCACCAGGTTCGGGATCAGGTCGGCGCGGCGCTGGTACTGGTTGACCACTTCGCCCCAGGCGGCCTTGGTCGCTTCGTCCTTGGTCTGGAAGTCGTTGTAGCCGCAGCCCGAGAGCAGCGAGCCGGCCAGCAGGGCGCCGGCCAGCAGGCGGGCCCAGCGCGAGAATACGGAAGACGTCATCATGTGCTTGTCCATGGCGAGTTGTCGAATGAATAAAATATACCGCAAGTGCCGGGGCATCCGTCGCACGGCCGGGGCGATGGCGGCGACCGGCGGGGCGCGGACAGGTAAAATAGTGGGTTTGCATTGACACCGTGAGGAGGAGTTGCCGTGAATTTCATCGATAAGCTGTCCGCAGCCTGGACCCGCAACGACTCGTTGCTGTGCGTGGGCCTGGACCCCGACCTGGCGCGCTTTCCCGCCGAACTGCGCGATGCACCGGACGGGATTGTCCGCTTCTGCAAGGCCATCATCGACGCCACCGCCGACCTGGCCTGCGCCTTCAAGCCGCAGATCGCCTATTTCGCCGCGCTCGGCGCCGAAGCCCAGCTCGAGGCAATCTGCCGCTACCTGCGCGACACCTATCCCCACATCCCGTTGATCCTCGACGCCAAGCGCGGCGACATCGGCGCCACCGCGCACCAGTATGCGCGCGAGGCCTTCGAGCGCTATGGGGCGGACGCAGTGACGGTCAACCCCTACATGGGCTTCGATTCGGTCGAACCGTACATGGAATGGGCGGACCGCGGCGTGATCGTGCTGTGCCGTACTTCGAATGCGGGCGGCTCGGATTTGCAGTTCCTCGACGTGGGCGGGCAGCCGCTGTACCAGCACGTGGCGCGCCTGGTGGCGGAGAAGTGGAACCGGAATGGACAGTGTGCGCTGGTGGTTGGGGCGACCTTCCCGGAGGAGCTGGCGCAGGTGCGGGCGATTGTGGGCGATATGCCGCTGCTGGTGCCGGGCATTGGCGCGCAGGGCGGGGATGTGGCGGCCACGGTGCGGTCCGGACGGACTGTTGGCGGCGCGGGGATGATGATTAATTCTTCGCGGGCGATCATGTATGCGACGCCGCAAGAGGGTGAAGATTTCGTGGCGGCGGCGCGCAGGGTGGCGCGCGAGACGCGGGATGAGATCAATCGGTATCGGGCGTAAAACCGGTTGGAGCTTGTGGGGCTGTTGCCTGTGAGGGTAGCGGCGCCTTTGATCCGCGTGGGCACGAGTGCCCACCCTACGATACACGTTAGGTATCCGGGTTTCGTATGAACTCACCGTTAACGTAACCGGTAGGGTGGGCACTCTGTGCCCACGCGGATTCAACACACCATTAACGCATCAGGCAACAGCCCCGATAACGCCAAAAAATCAATACCGCTCCGGCGCAATCATCTCCACATAATCGTACAGCGCCCCCAGAATCTCCTGCCCCCGCTCATCGGCCGTCTCCGACAGCGCATCGATCTCCCCAAACAACTGGTCCACCGTCCGCGCATTCCCGGCCCCGTCGAACAGCCGCGCCGCGCGGTGTTCTTCCCAGCGCGCCGTCTCCACCTCGTTCAAGGTCTCCGGGAAATTGCGTGCACGATAGCGGAACAGCAGCTCGACCAGGCGCTCGTCCTCGAACGCCGCCTGCATGCCGGCCAGCCGCGCCGGCGTTTCGCCGCGCATGGAGTCCAGCTTGCGCCGGTCGTTGTTGCCGACGAAGCCGCCATACAAATCCTCGTCGACATCGGTCTCATCAAGGGCAGCCGGTTTCTTGAACACCTGCGCCCACACCGCCGCCATGTCCGGCCCCTGCGCCGCCAGCTGGGCATGTGCGCGGTGCTGGGCCACGTCGATGCCCCAGCGCTCGGCCATGGCCGGGCTCAGGGTCTTCAAATTCCCGACCAGCATCGGCGACTTGTTCAGATGCACGCTCTTGATCGGCAGGCGCGTCACGCCCTCGGGCAATTCGCTCGAACGCGTGAACATGCGCTGGCGGATCGTTTCCACATCCAGCCCGAACAGTTCCGACGGATCGTGGCGGCAATCCCAGACCAGGATTTCGTTCTTGTTCGACGGATGCTGGGCCAGCGGCCACACCAGGCCCAGGCAACCCTGTTCCGTCGGGAACATGCCCGACACGTGAAGGAAGGGCTGGCGCAGTGCCGGTTCCAGGTGCAATCCCATCTCGGCCGCGACCCGGTCCTTCCGCCGCAGTTCCAGGCAGAAGTCGAAGAGTTTCGGTTGCTTGCTGCGGATCAGGCGCGCCAGGGCGATGGTGGCGCGCACGTCGGACAGCGCATCGTGGGCCGCCTCGTGGGCCAGGCCATTCGCGGCGGTCAGGTGCTCGAGGCGGAAGCTCGGGCGGCCATCCTCGTGGCGCGGCCATTCGATTCCCTCCGGACGCAGGGCATAGGTCATGCGCACCACATCGAGCAGGTCCCAGCGGCCGCAGCCGTTCTTCCATTCGCGCGCGTAGGGGTCGATCAGGTTGCGCCAGAACAGGAAACGCGTCACCTCGTCGTCGAAGCGGATGGTGTTGTAGCCGACGCCGACGGTGCCGGGCTCGGCAAACGCCGCCTCGACCTGGCGTGCGAATTCATGCTCGGGCACGCCCTGTTCCAGGCATTGCTGGGGCGTGATGCCGGTGATCAGGCAGGACTGCGGGTCGGGCAGGTAGTCGTTGGCCGGCCGGCAGTACAGCATGACCGGGTCGCCAATCTCGTTGAGCTCGGCATCGGTGCGGATTGCGGCAAACTGGGCCGGACGGTCGCGGCGCGGCTGGGCGCCGAAGGTTTCGTAGTCGTGCCATAAATATCGTAATTCAGTCATTTGTAAACAACTCCGTCGTTTTCATAGGGGAAGCGCCGAATAGTTGTTGACGCTTATTGCTTTGATAACTATTATACCACGATTATCTGTCGGAATTGAACATGTCAACAAGTATTCCTGAGCTTTCGATCAAGTCAATTAAGTGGGTCTCTGGAGAACGCTTTGCGATGCTTATCGATGCAGAGACCGGCATTCCTCTTATCGACCCAACCGTTTTTGCAATGCTTGAGTTGAGAAAGCGTGGCGACGCGCACTCGACAATAAAACAAGCAATGTACGCGATTCGGATTTTAATTCTATTTTTAAATTCGAAGAAGATCGACATTCATCACCGGATTCACAAGAGTGGCAGACTCTTCGATATGGCGGAAGTCGAGCAGCTTACTTCTCTATGTAAACTCCAATTTTCCGAAATCAAAATTAGATTGTGTGTTGCGTCTGCCGCGCCCGTTGCACCGGCCAAACCCAAATTTAAATTTAAAAACGGCGCGAAGCTGCTGCAGGCATTCCGCGCGCGTGCGCCGGAGCGGCAGGTGCTTTCTGTTGATCGAGGCACTTCGAACATTCGCCTCGGGTACATCCAAAGCTATCTGCGATGGCTCACCTCTCGGGAAATTATGCGTATTGAAGCGGATAGTTCCGTTCAGCTGGCTACGAGGGCAAATGTTGACGCAGCGCTCGGAGCGATCAAGTCCAAGCGTATCCATCGCGGAAATCGAAAATCAAAAATGAAACGCATGGGGCTAGCGGCCGAAGTGATAACGCGACTGCATGAGGTATTGGACCCTGAATCCCCAGAGAACCCGTGGCGCCCTGGCTTTAATCGCTACCGAAACCGGCTTTATATTTACTGGCTGCTCGACGTCGCTCTTAGAAAGGGTGAGGCGCTTGGGTTGACTTTGCGAGATATTACTTTCGGTTCAGGCACGGCTGAAATCATCCGTCGTCCGGACAATCCTGGCGACCCTAGAAATGATCCGCCACTGGTGAAGACCAATGAACGCGAGCTGCGCATCAGTGACACTTTGCTTGAGTTCACAGAGGAATATCTTGAAATGAGACGCAATTACGTCAAAGTAAAAGACTACGGATATCTATTTGTATCGAGCCGACAGGGGGCGCCATTGAGTCAAAGCGCCGCGCGAGATATTTTCTATGCTCTCAGGAAGAAGGTGTCCGGGCTTCCGCTGACATTAAGTGCGCATGTTTTACGCCACACCTGGAATTCGATCTTTACAATGCATGCGTTTGAATCTAATATGCATGACAAAACGCGTGAAGACCTAATGAAAAACCAAAACGGCTGGTCCGATAAAAGTAAAATGCCGAACTACTACTCGGCATTGGCGATCAGGAAGAAAGCGCAGCAGGAATCTATCAAGGTTCAAGAGAAAATTCATGGCTTCAGAAAGAGAAATTTGAAATGAGGAACGGGCGTATACAGAATTCCCTCGCTGTTCTTCCGCTAGGCGTTCCGGAATTGCCTGACTTTGCCACGACTATTTCTGGTGTGCATTTCAATCCGCGAGCTGACCTTTGGGACTTTCAAGACGGCCTTGATCGTGTAAATTTAGATTTCTTTCAGTTTAAAAATCAATTTTCTGACTCGCTTATTATTGCGCTGAAGGCAGTTCTTATGCATGCATCACAAGAGCTTGCTCCTCGTTCTTTGGTTGAGTTATTTAAGAGCACAGAAAAATTTTCAAAATCTCAGCCGCTTACATTGCGAATTGAAGTAATTGACGAAACCACTTTGCGTCGTTTTTGGGGTGACTCAAGCGTATACGAAGGTAGGAAATTTGTATTTAAAAGCATGATTCTGCGATGGGTGGAGCATCGTTATGCTGGCATTGAAAAATCAGCTCTGCAATTTTTAAGGAAGAAGAAGCCGAGGTCACGGGTTGTCGGGGAGTCAGTGCTTACGTGGGATCCGATTTCGGGACCGCTCACTGATATTGAATTCAAGAGCTTTTACGAAAGTTTTGTTGAGCTGTATGCTAAAAAGCAGATTCAAGAACAGCCGTTCCTTATGGCGTGGCTAGTAACTTCATTAGGTATTCGTCCTCGACAAGTCGCATTGTTGAAAGCTGGAGATATTTCAAAAAAGGATATAGGCGGAACGATCTCATATTCGTTATCGATCCCTAGAATAAAGCAAAAGGGTCAAATTCCTCGAGATGAAATGTATGAATGGCCAGTGCTTAGCGAAATAGGAGAGTTGCTCTACGCACATGGTCAGAAGCAAAAAGAGAAGTTCGCCGGGCTTGTGAAGGCGCTCGACCAATCGCCATTGTTTTCAGCAGACAGATATGCTGTTCCTTTCGTGCTCCAGTCTGAATCGTCAAGGGAGGAGATAATCGGTAGGGATTCAAACTATTATTTTAGCAACGATGCAGGCGATTTATCGTATCACATGGCGGTTGTTTCTGTTATCGATGTGTTAAGAGAAGTATTTAATCAGATTGATGTTTCGTCGGAGCGCGTCGGTAGCGAGATTGTGTTAAATGCGCGGAGATTAAGGAAAACATATGGCACACGTTTGGCTGCAGACAACGTTCCCGCACCAGTGCTGGCAGCAATGCTTGGGCATCGAGATATCAAGAGCAGTAAACCTTACATCGCTGCAACTTCGCGTCTGCAGGACCGGCTCGATAAAACTCTCGCATTCGAATTAGCGCCTCTTGCCCAGGCATTCCGTGGCGAGTTTCTAACGGCGCAAGATAGCGCTTCCACAGGAGCAATTATTCGGGATCTTCGGGTCATTCCTTCAGGTGAGCAATTGGGAAAATGTGATAAGACGGGCTATTGCGGGTATGCAGCGCCCGTCGCTTGCTACACGTGTAAGAAATTTCGTCCATGGAAAGACGCTCCACATGAGCTGATATTTGAATTTCTTTGGGAGCGTCGTAAAAGCCGTTCAGCCGAGTTCGAGAAAGACGCGCACATGACGATGCTTCATGATCGTACAATCCTAGCTGTGGCACAAGTGATTCTGGAATGTGGTGGGAACGTCAGCTCATGAGCGGCACGGTCGTTAGTCTTCCTTCGAAGCGCAGTATCGCGGCAGAGCGAAATTTTTCACAATTTGTCGCGCAAGCAAAGATCAGCACCGTGTTTGGTAGCGATTTTAATTTTGATTCCAATATTTGGGACGTGACAGCGCAAGTAGCGCAAAAGTCAAAGCGCAGTGGCACTACAATTGTTTTTGGTGCGTGGGGACAGCCACGGCCTAGCAAGAATGTTCAGACCGAGTGGATATCCCAGCCATTCTTGGACTTCGCCAAGGCATACATTGTGTATCAGTATGAACTTACGCGAAAGGTCAGCTTTGTTCGAGATTTACAGGCCCTTCGCGTTCTAGATTATGCACTAAATTCTTGTGGTGAAAATAGTCCAACAAAACTCACTTCGATTATTTTCAATATTGCAGCAAAAGCAATAACCGAAAAACACACTGCAGAAGCCGCACACGGTATTGGATGCGTACTGCAGAAAATTTCGTCGCTACTGGATGACAAGATGATTGGAATGGCACCGATCCAGTGGCAAAGTCCCATGGAAGCGCCGATTCCACATGGACGTCTGGGCAAGGATTTCGAGAAGCGACGCTACAGCAAGCTGCCAAGCAGCGATATTCTTGAAGCGCTTGGAAATGCTTATTGTGTCGCTTCGGATCCAGAGGACATCGTGTACACATCGATGTGTGCGTTGATGTTGAGCTCCCCAGACAGAGCCAATGAGGTTGTTTCTCTAATGGTCGACTGCGAGTCGCCGACTTTAGGCGATGGTTCTCCTGGTTATTCTCTGCGCTGGTGGCCGTCAAAAGGGGCGTTACCGCAATTGAAAGCTATTCCTGCGGTAATGCAAGATTTAGTTAAAGATGCAATCGGACGCATAAGGAAAATCACTGATCCTGGCCGGCGGATCGCAAAATGGTATGAGGATCAAATCTCACCTTCGCAACCGAAGCCCACTAAAATCTACCTCCCTGAACATCTCGAGTATCTGCGAAGCAAGACGTTGATCACTCGGTCCGAAA
Organism: Massilia brevitalea; assembly: GCF_030711405.1. GTDB lineage: Bacteria > Pseudomonadota > Gammaproteobacteria > Burkholderiales > Burkholderiaceae_D > Telluria > Telluria brevitalea. Next base: position 30,042 of record NZ_JAULSI010000011.1, on the reverse strand, counting down.
TTTCCCTGATTTTGTGGGGGGATGGTTCAATTGATCCATACACATGGTGTAAGGGAAATAATATACCTGTTGCGAAATTGGATGGGCGGAGATTTTTGCATCGCTTCACCGACTTGGAAAATGCTGTGATCAAGCATTTGCCACGGCATTTCCCGTATTCGGACAACACCCAACGTTGGAAATGCAGCGATCTCCTTTTTACTCTTCCGAAGTTTAGTAATACCGCCCGCATCCCATATTTGTGCATTTACGTTCCGATGGATCGAGTCGATCTCAATTATCGTTTAGATGGCCGGAACAAGACATCTATTTTCGCTAAACTTGGCCTTGCGGACGTCGTAGACGGAAAGATAATTCCTTTTAGATTGTCGTCCCACGCGTTTCGACACTATCTAAATCATCTTGCTCATGAAAGCGGTGAGTTGTCAGATATTGACATTGATCTTTGGTCGGGTCGCACGTCACGAGGTGAGGCTTACAATCATGTAAGCAGTTCTGAAATCGCAAACAGAGCGGCTCTGCTAGTCGGTAATGCGGCCTCGACCCTTCCGGCTGTGAAGGCCAGCTCGATAAAATTGTATGCTAGAAATGAGTTCAAACGACTAGCGATCGAGGCGGGACATACAACGGCGTTCGGTTACTGCGTACACGATTTTTCGGCGAGCCCGTGCGAGAAACATGAGGAATGTTTAGACTGTAGTGAGCAGTTTTGTATCAAAGGTGATTCTGTCAGGGAAAATAATATCAGGCGCGAACGCGAAGAGCTCGAAATCCTGATCGCTAGGGCTGAGGCGGCTTGTGAATCAGGCGTATATGGAGCGGATCGCTGGCTCGAACGACAAAAGGTTAAACTGAAACGTGCGTCGGACCTAATCTCGATCATGGACAATCCTAATGTGCCACATGGCGCCCCGATTCGGTTGAATGGGGTGGGAGATTATTCTAGAATTGACCATGTGCGCAGTATTGATGCTGAAGATAGCGACCGCGTCCGGCCTGGCCCGGTGATAGAAAATTCGAAACATGCGCAGGAAAGTGGGTTCTCATTGCTTGGTTTAACGAAGTCATAGAAATGATAGGTTCGATACGTTGAAGAACAAAGAGAAGAAAAAAAGAGCGCCGAATCTGACAGAAGAGCGTATTGCTGGCATTCTGTTTATTATTGATCGTTGGTCAGAGGGTCGGCTGACCTGGGACGCATTGATCAATGCCATCGAGTGTTCTACGCAGGTTGTTTACACCCGTCAGGCACTGGCGAACCATCAATTAATTCAAGAAGCTTATGTCAAGAAGAACGAATCTCTTGCGCAAGGCCCTTCTGCAAAAAAGAATATTGGAACTGTCGAGCTTGACGACGCGCTCCTGATTATTGAAACGCAGCGAGCCGAAATTGCTCGGCTTAAGAAAGCCGAGTCGCTTTTTTTGGAACAGTTTGCGAGATGGGCAGCAAACGCTCATATGCAGGGTATCGATTATCGGAGACTTGATAGCCCACTCGACGCTGTTGACCGGGATTCTAGTCTCGTTCATAAACGCTCATTGAAGTCAGTCGCTTGATTATTGCGGCAAATCTTATATACGCAAGTCCGATGCAGCTGGAACATTCCATGCGGAATGATATTATTCCTACGTCGATGATCGCTATACTGTGATCAGGAATTTCTCTTAAATTCCTATCGCAAGCCGTGCCAATTCAATAAATTTGATGTATATTCTACGTTTATCATAGAATCTATGGTCCTGCTTCGCTCATCCTATTTACTCTTTGAACATGTTCCACGTAGACCAACAATGGAAGTGTAAGAACTCCGACGTCCTCCAGGCGATTTTTTCTCGACCGGGAATGCAGTGCTATCGGGCAGTTGAATTATCGTTAAACGTGCAACTGTTTCACGTAGACGCGCTGGTCATAATTGACGACGAATGCCGTTACGCTAGATTTATTCTTGACAACTTCGGGAATGTGGTCGATCTTCTTAGTGAAGGAGATTTTTCGAAGGTTAAAATCAGCCTCCAATCTAAGCGTGAAGACTGCGAGGATTATCTGATGCGCACTGTGGTGGAGGTTTTCGAAAGCGTTAGCAGTCCTGGGGTTTTTTTCTTTAAATGCCAGGACGGTACTGTGCAAAAGGACAGTGTCTACGGACACTTATTAGAATTTGGTGAGGTCAATTTGATTTGGGCATCACGATGAGATCTAATCATTTCAATTCTTCTTTGAGCTGCAATCTTTTGGATGTGATCTCTACGTTCAAAGGCCTCAATGGGAAGGGCTTGTTCGACACCAACAACGCTAGCTGCTCGTCGTTGAGTGGATTCTTGTTCAGCTTCAAGCAGTTCAGTATTTTCTCTCGATCTGTGCGAAGTGGCTTATATGCCTCAGTGGGCGACTTCTTTGGTGCAACGTTCGCTGCCCTACTTGCGTCTACCTCGCATTTAGTAACAACGAATTCTTGAGTGCGCTGAGCGCCTTTTTCGTACATTGACGACTTCACGTATGCTGCAGCGGGGTATCTTTTATAGAAGTTGAAAACATCTGCTGCGGCCATTTTGGCTGATTTAAATTTGAATCGTCATATGATCGGAGTGGCGGCTTGGAACTTGCCGCCACCTGCGGCAGTTTTCCAAAGGTTTCTCGAACGATCCATGAAGTCTTCGTTGATGCTTGAGACTGCACATATGAAAGTCTCTGTGTCTTTAGGGCCAAGCTCAATTTGGCCGGATAGAGGTGGAATTGGTTGAGCAATGGCTTCCGTGCAGGTAAGCGATGCGAGTGGGAGACCAAGATTTTTTAGCATGGGTGGTGTTTCAACGTTTAAACGATGAGATGATAAGGTGCTAGTAGTGAGTTACCTGTATTGCTAGGGAAAATAGGGGCTCAGCAGCCTCGCTTGAATGACCCTGTGTTAAAGCTCCGCACTTTTTCGATGGGTAGGCCGCCGGTGGTGCCTGTTGCCTTACCGGTCGCTTTACCGACGAATCAAACGGTGTACACAGTGTTTGCGTTGAACGGACCTTCGCCAACCAGGAAAGCGACGCTAGAGGGGAGGTGGGTGTTGTCCTGAGTGCTCGTCGGGACAGTCATTACCGGGGCTGATGAACTCCTATTGCCACTCCCATCTCAGCCAACGGGTATGAGCATAAGGCAAGTTACGGCTGCAGAAAGTTTTGATACACGGATTGTTGATCTTTGAATCTCGACGAGTAAGTGCGACAGTTCTCGACCACGTCTGCCCAACGGACGGTGGAAGCTACACGAAGTGGCCTTCGATCTGGAGTTAAGTGACTTGAGCATGCTCTGCTGCCATTGATGAGTAACAAGTATATCAACAGCACATCTACGTTTTTCGTAGAGAAAATTTCTTGGCATTCTACGAATATCGTGGGATGCCTGCGCGTTCTAAGATCATCAACTCAACTATTGGCCGACGTCTTCGTCAAGCGCGTGAACGGGCCGGGCTGCCGCAGGATTGCCTCGGTGCCCTAGCGGGCCTAGATGCACGGATGAGCCGGCATGAAGGCGGAGCTCATGGGCCTCCGATGAAATTTGCGGAAGCGTTGGCAAAAGTTCTCGGTGTTCCGGTGGCTTTCTTCTATTGCAACGATGATCGTCTCGCTGAGATCATTCTTGCTTACTCAGCTGCTCCCGAGGCGAAGCGGCAAACCTTATTGGAATCGGCACGTAGTTTAGTAGTGTGACCATTGTGGACACTTGTGAATGCGGAAACTTTGAAAAGAATGGCTTTCTATACGACGCAACAATTTGGGGCGAGCGCCGGTTCCTTTCTATGTTAACTCATCAGTCCTCACACTCGACTGGCCAAGTGGAACTGTGTTTACCTACACCTCTGCAGGCTTGTTACCATCCCCCGCCAAGTTTTTCCTTTGCCACCTGATTCGCTTCACGAACATTTCAACGATCAGCGCACCTCTTCACAAGCTGTAGGTTAGGCAAGTCACGCGTCACTTGGGCATTCCCCACCAGCTCAAACACTTTCGATAGGTATGATGTTCCTATCCAGGATATAACATGGCGCGTGAAGACGGGTGCTTTCAGAGGAGTTCAAGCGCGAGCCCGTAAAGCTGGTAGGCCAGCCTGGCGCAAGCGAGGCGGCGATCGCGCGCGGCTTGGGCATTGTCGCCAATTTGTTGGGACGGTGGTGCAGAGATACCAACGGGGGCTCACAGGCCGCAGGCGTGTAGGAGCAAATGTCCAGGCAGGAGTACGAGCGCATGCGGCGCGAGCTAGCAAAGGTCAAGACAGGGCGCACATCGCAAAAAGGCACTCGGCTACTCCGCAGGCGACCTGAAGTAGTTACTCGAAACTCCGACCTGCGGGCGATATGTCTTCGTTCCTGTCTTCAGGTCCCTGCCACACTGTCCGACGCTGAGCCTATCGAGGCTCACACCGGCCTAGCAGGAAGCGACGCCAGCTTGACTTGCGCACATTGTGCGCCACACATCGCGCATCCTTGGAGCAATCATGCCCTGGAAATACCTTTATCCAAATACCGTCGCAATTGAGACCGAAACAAATACAAAATTTGACGTGAAAATCGGGCGTTCACCAAGCACGATGGACGATGTCGAATTGACGCCTAGTGGAAGCGCAAAGCAGAAGTTTGATGCGGTGAGTCTGACGAAATTCCGTGCCGGGTTCTGGGAAATATTTCAGAAAGAGCGGCGCCGCAGCGCAATGCGTAATCTAGTCGATAACAAGTTCGGCGGCGATACGCTGCAGGCGTCGATTGCGATCCAGAACATAACGAAGAAGCCGGTGTCACATCGAACGATTCAAGCATGGCTGATGGAGCCTGGTGCGCGCAGCAGCCGCTTCTGCCCTGAATGGGCGTTAGTAGCACTCAAGGCATTCGTCGACGCTCCTGAAAACATCGATTATCTTGCGAGCTGTGAGAGGATTTCTGCTGGTACCTCTTCTTATATGCCTTACTCGTCCGCAGTCGATGTTAGATACGGTGTCAAGTATGCAACGGATGCAATTGCTAACGATGAGAAGCGACAACGCGAGTGGAGCGAGACGAGCCTGACATCATTGCCACATATGATTAGTCAATTCGAGAACAAAACTGAGCGACACTTTGAACATTTGGATATGCATGCACACGCGATGTGGCGTGCGCTACGCGAGGCTACGGATTTCGAAGACTTCAGACGGCGCGTGCTGGATGAAGTGAAAGACAAAGAGATTGGAGACACGATCGTTCGGAAGACACGTCGCGCTATCGAGCAAGGCACTGATGAATTCGCGAACGATAGAGAATTCACGGAATAATCAAACAAGGTACCTTTGAACGCTCAGTCGGTTGATTGTAGTGTAACTTTCCGCTTGGGTCGTCTAATATCCTCAGAGTTCGACAGCACTCGACCGAAGCGGATTTTCCTATTTGCAGGTACAAGGATGCGAGATGGCCGGTGTGAAGGGGATTTTAGCGTCGTGCAGGCGCGCGTAGCGGCATCCGCTTGCTGGTTGCCAATCAGGCGGCATCCGGTCCTTCCAACCTAGGTCGGAGTCGAGGTACCGGGCCTCGGTCTTGGCGATCCATGTCACCACCATCATGCTCTCGATCCACTCGGCTACATCACGCACTGACGCACCAGCCTCGAACGCTGCTGTTGCCGTATCACGTAGCACCGCGCACGGCACGACATGCTCGGGGTAGATGCGGCCCAGCGACTTTGCATTCTGCGGCACCACGGCATTGCGGACATAGTATTCAGCGATCCGGGTGTCGCGCGAGCCGCCCTCGGCAAGGGAGCGTTTATAGTAGCGCGCAAGGCGGACATATGCTCTTGCTAGGCGTGTTGCCGAAGCTGTGGCATCCACGCGTGGCCGCTCGTAGGGAAGGCACTCTGTACGAATCGCCTGAGCCAGTCCGCTGCAATCGGCCGGTGATGGCCCACGCTCCTGAAGCCATTCGTGATAGGCAAGTGCCGCATCGGTCAATGACAAGCCCTGCTTGCTATACCAGTCTTCCATAAACAGCGTGCGCAGCACCCTCCAATTCGCCCCTGGTGGAGCATGCAGTTTGAGAACCGCCGAGTCGCCGGCAATGGCTTCCTCGTCGAGCTCGAAGCACAGTAGGGCCGTCTGAACCACCATACGAACGTGGCACAGCCGCTCATTGCCCGTGATACGGCGGACCACATGGCGGCGGTAGTCGGGGTGCAGGCGCGGCTGTCGACCGGTCATCCGCGCCAGCAGCATGTCTTCGTCCTGCAGCTGTGCTACCAGACTACTAGCTTCGCTATGACCGATGCGCAGTACGCGCTGCAAAGCGCTGATGGAAGGATTCTGCGACTGATGTGCTGCGCTGCGAGCACGTCCTAGGCAGGAGTTATCGAGTGGCATTAGAAACTCTTTTGTTGTTGAGATAACGATACCGTATCGAGCAGCTTCTAACCTTCGCATTGTTACAATTTTCTCCATCGCGGATACGGGCTGCCAGTTGCAACCATGCGTGAAGGCGTCAGGTAGCATCTCTGCATAATTACTTCATCTGATCTGGCTGTGGTTGACGTCCCTCCCGCTGGCTTTCAAAAGAGTCATTGGGTACACCGATCCGCGTCTCCTGCAGCAGCTCAACGACAGTGTCGCCGTTAACGCCATTGCCAATATAAGTGAGGTAGCCTACGGTGAGAAAGAGGGCCGTGCGTCGTGTGCCACGGGCAGAAAGAACCAAAATACTTTGTAGTGTGTCAAAACATCCAACTGAGCTGAACGTCGCGCACCGGCCAATAGCCGCTACACTGTACGTCAGCAAGCGGTCATAAGCGGTCGCTTCTTTTTTCAATCCTGTGAGTAAGTAGGTTCCTATCAGCAAACCAGTTGCGTTCTAGAAAATAGAATAAAATCGCGATGTAAGTCGGCAAACTCAGTGCCAAGACTATTTGCTTTATCGACCTCCTCTTGAAGATGTTTCGTCCATCCGAAATCATTCGTGCCCGGAGGGACAATACTCTGTCGGTTTATCCCTATCGGCTCACTTTTATGCGCGAGAAACCTGAGAAACTCGTTTGCCTTTTCATAAAGTTCGAGCTTTTTTTTCTCCAGTTCTGGATCGAGAAACATAAACTCCGGATGTCGCCATTTAAGCAGGAACTCCTCTAACCTACCTGTAGGGCGATTATCGAAACTATGCCCAAAGTCGTGGTGCCGTGCTAATTCTACGATTCCCGAATCGCTGGGCAAATCGGATAAAAGCAGTCCGAAAAGTTTGCGATCTACTGCCGCGACGTTGTTTTTCGCTAGACGCACAAAATGTTCTGAATAAAACTGCAAAATTCTTGCTAAAAGGTTGTATGTAATGCCGAGTACAACTAAGACTAGGCCTATCCAGTAATCTGCATAGCCACTACTCAGCTCACCAATAGTTATGGGAGCTCCGGAATTAATATTGAATGTAGAGATAAGAGCATTGTAAAATAGCACTTTCAGCGGAGTGGGAAATAACAATATTGAGGCACCTATTCCGATGACAACGAAAGTTAACTTCGAAACTAGGTCCGGCAAGAAGAAGCGACGGATTGCACCTTTTAAAACATCCTTAAGTTCAAGTTCATTTGCTAGTTTCTGTAAATCGCTTAATTTTGACATATCACATATTCTATCGGTAGAGATTTTCTGCTTGCTATATGGAAATGACGACGTGGTCTAGATCTCGATGGTCTGGCTGTCGCACTAGATAATTTATTTCCGCTCCTCGTCCGCGTAAGATGATCTGCACTGCAAAACGCATACAAGCTTTGACTTCACTCTTGTAGATCTACAATGTTTAGCCGGTAAGAACGACTATCTGGCCTCACCTCGGCAAAGCCGATTGGGGCGCCTGATGATTTTACATAACCAGCAATTATTCCGCGTATCTCTGCCTTGCAGTTTTGACCGAAAAGTACACGCGTAACGGCGTGCCCGGTAAATACATTCACTCCTCTTGGGCCGATTGCTCGCCATTCGTCCTCGTACTTCCAGACTTTCGATTTACTATAAAAAATCTTCTCGATCTGGACTGCCAGTGAATCTCCACCAGGAAGCATATCCACAACGGGCCTTTTTCGGAGATAACTTACCTTTCGTAGATCATTGAATACCGACGTATCGTACTCCAAGCATACTCCGCTAAAATTCTCTGAATAATGCGACCACATCAAACTGTTATCGGGCGAGGCAGCAGCACAAAAGACTCCCAATTCTGAGATACTTTTCGCCATCATCGCTTCGAGTCTCGCCAAATTGGCGGGATCTCTTAAATCTTCGGTAGTCCCTAACGTAGAGCGAATTTTTGCTTCCACCAGCGCAGCTGCGTCCGGACCTCGCGAAGCGTTAGTGCGCTCAACGCAAATACGCAAAAATTCTTCTGCCGAGCAGTTTAATGATGTCACCGGCCGACAATCAAAAGGGTCGTTAAAAGAAAACGAAGATCCAAAGAAGATTTCCCTACCCTCAATCATTCCTCGAATACGGTCCAGACTGCCAGTGCCCGGCTGTACGTGCTCTTCTAACTTCGCAGGACGGTACTTATAAACAAATTTTGGTATATTTTTTTTCATGAAGTCGTTGGCATCTACGCCTTAGCGATGCTGAGACTGATGCGCTCACCCAGGCGCGCACTGCCTTGGAACAGCACTTCCATCAGTGGTTTTTTCGATCGTTCTTGTCGTCAATATTGCCGGATTTCCTTAGCCGCCGACGCAAACGTCTGATCTAGCTCCACCGCATCAAGTATTGCCATGTCAGCCGAAAGCAATTGTTCAGAATGGCTCAGTGTACGGTGTTGCCACTAGGACAAGCAAGGGTTTTTGCTAGGCGTTCTTGATGAAGAGCCATGGGGAGTAGGTAGAAGACAAGCGAACGTCCTTTTTAGAAAAATATCATGGAAGCAATCGGCGTTGTCGATGCCGGTTCCGAGCGTTGTTGCTATTCGTTGCCACAGCGTCTGCTCTATGCAATTCTGAAGTTACATTTGCGTGTTTAAGGTCAGCTAGACCGCTTTAATCGCGTTCATGAGGTGGCTTCCAAGCTAGAAAATCATTAAGCTTTGGGCGCGTACCTTCAATAGACATTGCGGCATCGATGAGCATTTCTAGTCGGGCTTTGCTCGCGTCACTTGCGTCAACTGCTTGCTTCATAAATGTCGCCAGAAAGCGGTCAAGACGATCGCACTTCTCGGACCTGACCAAAAGCGACTCAAGCTCTTCTTTGCTCTCTTTAATGGCCTTCGCACGCTTCCGCTCAAGCTCCTCGGTTCGCCATTTCTCTTGCATTGCATTCCATCGGGCGTTTTCTGCAGCAGCATGCTGTTTGCCTTTGTTGATCGCATCAGCAACCTCGGCTTCACAAGCCAATACCTCATTAACGAGAGTATTGATTTTTGTTAGTAGCTCTTGAGGACGAGGCTCCTTCCACTGACGGGACCATTTTACGTCGTAGTTCGAAGTGTAAATTTGAACGCAAAGTCGGCCAGACGGCATATCCTGGATTGACTTCCAGTGCAGGTGATCCATACGCACTCCCTTTCGCGCAACAAAGTCTGTCTCTTTGATGTACTTACCGTTGCCGTTGTAGCGCATCGCTGTTGCATTGGTAATTTCGAAGAGCGTGATACCAACTGGATTTCCATTTAAATACAAAACCGTTTTCCTGCCTGGCGACCAAAGGTTATTGAGGAGTGTCTGCTTGGTAGGGATGTCGCGAGTGTCTACGTCGGGCCTGGAAATGGATTCGGTTTGGTGTGCAAGGACGACTCGGTGTCCTTTACGCTCAAAAGCTAGAAAGAGAGCATTCGCTAACTCCAGAGCGTAACTTAGGGTCGCTGACGTTACCACAAGGTCGAGCAAGTTGCGTTTGGAAGGCTTGAGGTAGCTTCCATCTCTAGAGAGGTTGCCCGATAGGAAAATAGGCTTCATGTCCACAACGAGCTCATGTTGCTCATCTAAATTACGCTTCCGGGCCCGCTTAGTAACGTTGGGGGTTTCGACCGCCTTTTGCGTCCACTTTTGAATTTCGCATCGACCGTCGCTGGGGTTCCAAGAGATTTCGTCCCCAGGTTGCGCCTCGGGCAGCGGCCTCTTTGCCATGTGTTGGCCGGCGCTGACTTGTGCCCAATAACCCCGTGCGGGGCGTGGCACATTGAGACGGGAACATATTCTTGCTAAGTAACTTGAGGACACGCCAAATTCTTTAGCGATATTCACCATTGGCTCACGCCAGACGCGTTGATAAAGTTCTAGACGTGTAATCATAATGTCGATAGGTGAGAACATTTAGCTTCGAGCCGCGCATTTTTCCCAGCGAAGCCTCTCATGATCAGGTATGAATCTTACTATTGCGAATTTAGTAGCTTTCTGCTGGGAGTTTTGCAGTAATGGTAGGGCTGTAACGCTAGATCATGCTTCAGTATGGTTAACGAAAGATGGATCTAGATTTAGCATTTCTTGAACATTCACTGCTCCGGCATTGACAAGCTCATTTCGGCCAGCCATTTATCGTTTTCCTGGAAGCGTTTAACTGCGTAACGCTGCAAACTGATTGCTGGGCCCTTCCGCTCTCAATTCGATGTTGTCGCTTTTAGACAGCACGTAGGGAAGTGACTGGTCGATCTGGAAGGGGTAGATCACGGCCATGGTTGGCAAGCTAGTAACAGGCATGGCTTTGCCCATGAAGCGCAGCGCTGCCTCAACAAGCCATCTAATCACTTTCTCGTCTGAGACTTTCCTTTGGGGAGGTCGATTAAGGCGCTTGCCATTCTCAACCCGTTCGATGGCGCCCCAATTGGCTTGTGTTTGGATGACAGCCTGGGTTGCTCGCTTTGTAACCTCCCGGTCGCCATACACTTCGCTCATGCGACGATGAATTTCCGACACTGAGCAGTCACCTTGAATTGCTGTAAGCCTGCCAGAGAATTCGGCTACCTTGCCGAAATACGGGTAAGAAGCGATAGCTGATCCCCACGCAAAAACAGCAGTCATTGCGCAATCATCTTGAGGGCTGAAGATCTCCACGCCTCGATCAATAAAGGCGACAAGTTCATTACGAGGTTCAATGGCCAAAGCATTCAGTTTTGTCCTGGTTTTTGATTTGGCTTCCTTTCCCAGGCCGGCGCTGTCCAGCAGTGTCTCGAGGTCGTCAAGGGTTGCCAACCCGGCGCGGACTTTGATCGCCATGGCCATCCAGTCCAGCTGGATGTAGCGATCAAACCCGATTTGTGGGGCTGATTGAATCATTCGGTTTCACTCACTCTCATTACTTTGACAAAAGGCACAATCAACTCTTCAACTGAGATGCCGCCATGTACAACGGCTTGGACTCCGAGTTGTGTGAAAGCAGTGCGCCCACCTGCGTATAGGGTTATGAAATCAGCAGGTAGCCCGGCGATGTCAAAGCGATATGTATTGGGGTTAGATGCACTTACCTGTTCTAGCGTCTCCTTTACCCGGTACGTCCGTACTCGCTCGCTACGCATCTCAGCCGCGATCCCTTGGTTAGGTTTGCCCTGGCCCGTAGCTTCGACGTTGCCATGGTCGGCCGTCAGATAAATGCTGAAGCCTTTGTCGATCAGTAGCTGAAACAGCTTTTCAACAAAGCCTGTGTCACACCAGTCCTCGATGAGTTTGGACGCGCCTCGCTTCCCGAGGAAGGCGCTATGAACAATTCCGTCGACAGTGTCCACGACGATGCCGGCCACTTTAAGCTGCGGCGCAGACAATGCCGTATCGAGGTTCTGCAGGTCTGCATTGCTTTGGATGCTTTTCCGGTACAGAACTTCGTTGGCTTTAAGGCCTTCGTTTTGCCAGAAACGCGACCATTGGGTGGGTTCCGAGGAGGTGGTCTCGATCGAGGAGGCAAACTCGCGTGGGCGCAGTCCAGAGAAAATCGCTTGTCGTGAAACCGACGTGATGGTTGGCAGCCAGGCAAAGCATGTGTTTTCCTCAAATCCCAGATATGGAGCGCGTTTGGCCAGGGACTCGCGGATCTGCACCCACTGGTCTACGGCAAGACCATCGAACACAAGAAGAGCGATCTTGCTTTCCCCTGCATTCCTACGCATCGACAAGAAGTGGGGAATCCGATGAACCATCACTGGCGCTTTAGCGGCTGGTAGTGATGGCAAGTCTCCGTAGTGCTTTTTGACCCACGCCAGCAATCGATCATCCACTATCTCCTGCAGCGTGGCGATCGAGCCTTTTAACCCCTCGGCACGAACAGAGTCCAAGGTGTGAAACCGTGCGATCACTTCTCCGAGCCGGCGAGACAAGTTGGACCAGTCTCGGTGGGTCTGCACCGCATCAAGGGACTGGTGGATACCCTTGATCCCTTCCTCAACCAGGTTGCGTAGCGATAAAGGGTCTTGAACGACACCTGTTTTCGCCCAGTCTGGAATATGCGCTGGGATGCCTTGTACAGCGACTGGGTGCAGCAGACCATCCAGGAACATTGAATCAACAATGACTCTCACGTCAAGGTGCTCAAACGGTACCTCAACCTTTGCAACGATTCCTCGGACCTCAGGTTCGCCCGTCCACGTACCACTTACACCAAGTTTCTTGAGGTAGCGGAACCATGCAACCTGTACCATCCTGAGTAGCGTGCTCTTAGAGGAGAAAAGCTCGCTGATTGGCAGTCCGGAGAATTCCGGGTTTTCATCCAGAACCTGTGCCACATAGTCTGCGAGCAGGATGGGCAAACTTGCATCCCGGTAGTGTAGCTTCAACAGCACATTCCACAACTCCTCAGAGCGCGAGACGAGGTGCGGACTGATCTTAAAAATGTGGGTCAGTACAAATTCTTTAGTTGCGTCGCCACCCAGCATTTGAGACGCATGCTTGATCTGGGCAGCAAACAGAGCCTCGTGGTATTCGGCACCCAGCGCGCGCACTACAGGGTAATTCAGCTTTGGAAATAGGTTGGCAAGACTAAGGCTGACCCGTCTAGCCTGCTTCAAATAATCCCAGGGCAGATCGCTAGTGTTGTTGCTGCGCAAGTGCAAGACCAGCGATTTTGCCGGCCCGTCCTGTCCTTGGTCCCACGCGTGGCGGTAGCGTTGCTCGTACTCGGCACGGAACACGACCGCGTCAAGGAAAGGAAAAACCTCAAATCCGCGATCCCTTAGACCTGCCAGCACTCGCTCATCCAGTAAAACATCATCAGGATCAGCAGCAATCCATAAACGCGACAGTTCGGCCGGAAACTCTTTCAGGATGCGTTCAATCCACAAACTCATGCAGTCCTCCTTGAGCTTATCGTCGGTCCCACACGGACCATCAGGACGGCATTGAGATCGGGTACGCTGGCGTCTGCCTCATCTAAAGCCGCCAATCGAACCTGAACCTCTGCTTTCAGGCGTTTCCGACGATGCTCTCTCACCGCCGGCAGACCAATGCGGCCGATTGCTTGGTACCGAGACTCATATGCGTACTCAGCCCGCTCCCGTTCGTCTTTCAATTTGCTGCGGTGCTCATCAAGGAGATCGCTGAACAGCCGTTCTCCGTGAGTCTTGGCCGCTGCTATGGATGTCTCAAACCACATCAGCGCATCCTCGGTACAGGACGAGCCGGTAATCTCGACGTTTTCTGTGAGCAGCAAATCCCAAATGCGCTTCGCAGTCGGCACAAATGTCCGACCGTCATCTGTGGCGAACACCGGCAAAAAGCGCTTTCTACTGAAGCCCTCGGCCGACAGACTGATTTCCCAAAGTGACCACACGCCGGTAATGCTGGCTGGCAGCCCGGTGATCGTCACAATTGGTAGGGGCTGGCCAGCCACGCAACGAGGGAGCTCACTGATGACCGCACGAGCGCGTCGATCTTCCAAAGTCACCCATTCTAGCTCGGGGTTGTTTTCTGCTATGCGTGCGTCGAAGCAGATCTGGGTAGACTCACTTCCGTCCGCCCACTTCACGCGCCATGCATCACCCTCCTTGGTGGCACTGCCACCGCGAGACGCCAAGCCCATGGTGATAGCTCGTTCAAGCCAGAACTGCGCCGGGTGATCGCGCCATTTACGCGCATCTTCGGCATCCAAGGCGTGAGCGTCCGAGAGCAGGTCGATGTTCTTCCTTGAATCGGCCACCTTGTCTCGGACTTGGCTGATCACGGCATCGCATTCCTGCTCGATCGAGTCAGGGTTTTGGAGGCCATGCACGAACAACTCGTCAAAGAGGGGTTCAGACTCGACCGAATCCATCACGTCTGAAGCCTTGTCGACACCAAATTCCTGCGCAATGACCTCCAGCTTTTCTTCAAGTACCTGGCGGACGCGATGCTCGACAGTGTCTTCGAGCACGAAGTTGATGGCGCGCACCACATGCTTCTGGCCGATACGGTCGACACGGCCAATGCGCTGTTCCAGACGCATCGGGTTCCAAGGCATGTCGAAGTTGACGATGACGTGGCAGAACTGGAGGTTCAAACCTTCACCGCCAGCATCCGTCGAAATCAACACACGCACATCGCGTGAGAAGGTCTGCTGCGCCTTGGCCCGAGTGTCGAGATCCATGCTTCCATTCAGCAGTGCGACCGAAAATCCCCGACTTCCTAGGAAGTCGGCCAGCATTGCCTGGGTTGGCACGAACTCAGTGAAGATCAACACCTTGAGATTGGGATTGCTTTCTTCCTGCTGCAGCTTGTAAATCAACTCCAGCAAGGCTTCCGCCTTCGCGTCAGTTCCCTGGCTCTCGGTGGCTCTGGCCAAGTCCAGAAGAATGTCGACTTCTGCTTTTTCCTGTGCCCAACCAAAGGAATGCACGGCGATGTCGACCTGAGTTTGGCCGTCGAGGTCAGCCCATTCATCCAGGTCAGTTGCCTCGAACAGCGACACTTGTGGTTGCGGGGCATCCAGCAGAGCTTGGCGCTTTTCTAACGTGGTCCGAATGGCAGCAGTGCTTGAGGTCACCAGCCGCTGCATCAGGATCATCAGAAAGCCAATGTGCCTTTGCTTGGCAGCCAGCGCTTGGTTGTAGCCGTGGCGAACATAATCGGTGACCGCCTCATAGAGCCGCTGTTGCGCAACGTGGCGAGCTTGCCAAGCAACAGTATGCAAGCGCGTAAGGCGGGGCTTGAACAGCGGTTGTCCCTCGGCATTAATGGAGGCGCGCTTTTCCGTGCGGATGACGAAGGGTTGAACGCGATCGCGGCTGATGCTACTTTCATCAGGGAATGACTCGCGATCGATCAGCTGCATCAGTCGCAGAAATTGATCCGTTTTGCCTTGGTGAGGCGTGGCCGACAATAGCAGCAGGTAAGGCGCAGCTTCTGCCAACGCAGCACCCAGCTTGTACCGGGCCACCTGGTCAGTGCTGCCTCCCATGCGATGAGATTCGTCGATGATGACCAGATCCCAGGAGGCAGAGATCAAATCCTCAAAGCGCTCCCGGTTGTAGTTGTTGAGTTGCTCAAGACTCCAGCCTCGCCGACCTTCAATCGGCTTGACCGAGTCGAGGGAACAGATTACCTGGTCGTGCATGCGCCAGAGGTTTTCCTCGTCGTTGCGCCACTGTCGGAAGGCTGCCAATTCAGCTGGGTCGATGTACTGAAACTTTTCCCCAAAATGCAGGCTCATTTCAGCCTGCCACTGGCGCACTAAGCCTTTCGGGGCGACAACCAAGATGCGGCAAGCCATACCGCGCAATTTCAACTCGCGCAGAATCAATCCGGCTTCGATGGTCTTGCCCAGACCCACTTCATCTGCAAGTAAGTAACGGATGCGATCGCGGCTCATTGCCCGATTGAGGGCGTAGAGCTGGTGAGGCAAGGGAACCACGCTGGACTGGATGGGGGCCAGCAGCAGGTTATCTTCCAAGGCATCCTGCAGTTTGGCCGCAGCAGCCGTGTGGAGGATATCCCCAACGGAGGTCTGTAGACCTTCAAAGTGGGTTAGGTCCTGAGCCCGAGCACGCACAACCGCGTCTTTGGCAGGCAGCCAGACGCGGTAAGTGGTTTTTCCCCACATCTCCTGCCGGTCTACAACGCGGCAAGGGGTGGCGTGGCGGATGTTCCAGCACCATGCCCCTAGCTCATGCATAACCTGGCCTTGACCTGCCTGGCTCATTAAGCACCTGCCTCCGTGCGTGTCAGTGCCTGGTCATACCAGAGCAAGAGCTTTTCATCTTCCTGAAGCGCTTCTTCCGGGATCTTGTGAGCGATTTTGATGATCGCCTTGTAGTTCTTCGCTCCCCACGCGGCCTTGAACCCGGCTCGTAGAACTTCCAGACGAAATTCCTTCAGCTTTCGACCCGTGGATGCTTGGTAGGCTTCAAATTCCTTCAGCAATGCTTTGTCGCGTTTCTTCTCCAAGTCTTGTGCCTTGTTGGGGTCGGGTACATACCAGCGGTCTTTTGCCTTGGCTACAAGCGCTAGGTTAGACTTGTCGAGACTGCGAAGATCCTTATGATTGGTCGAGAGGTAGCTGTGGATCTGACTTGGCACCTCATCTATACCGTCGTAGCGCAAAAAGTTATCTTCCAGCAACTGGTCTAACTCCGGAATAATTTCGCCCTTACGCTTGGCCGATCCGATTAGGGGGATGTACTCGGGGTGAATCTCCGACCGAGTTGATGGGCGTTTGAGCAGGAAGCTGGTTAGCCAGTCGATGGCACTGCGCTCATCAGAAACGAACAACTCTGCCTGCTTTACCTGAGGAATACGCGAGCGCGCTTTTTCGTATTCGACGAGTTGATCCGGCATAAACACCATGCCGTCCATTTCGCGGAAGCGGACAGGAAGCCCGGCCAAAAACTCTGGTGTTGAGATTGGCACCATTTCGCCATGGCGGATAAACCAAGACGCCATGCGATCGTAGATCCGACGAGGGTCACGTTCAACGATGTTTAGCAGTTCCTGGGGATAACCAGAGGTCACCTTGACTGCTGGCAACTGCTTCAAGTGCGTCTGTACAAAGTCCCATGCGGAATCCACAGTGGGACCGTCGCGGTTGAATCTGTCTTCCAATCCTCCATTAGGCTTGTAGGCAGAGATCACCAAATCCTGCTTCACAGCAGTAGCAGAGGTAACTTGACGGTAACTGCCTTGCACCTTGTCGAGCGCCGTTACCTCAGCCACCACAAACCCAGCTTGTTGCAATGCTACTTGAATGGCATTCCAGACTGCTGCCTTGCTGTTGGAGAAAACCACAGTCATCCAGCGTCCCGGCTTAAGAACGCGGTAATACTCCGTAAAGCAGCGCTGCATCAATTGTTGATACTCGGGAAGCCCCTTCTTCTTGAAGCGATCAACAATTGCTTCAGGCTGTGCATCGGTGATTACACGATGCCATGACTCCACGAGAAAATTTAGATCGGCATAGTAGATGTTTTCGCCGAAGGGTGGATCGGTAAAGATGTAATCGATCGATCCTGCAGCCAGAGGCAACGAGGCAACTGAACCGGTGGTGATACCAGCACCTGCTTGACGCGCACCGAATGCTTGGAAGGTCTTTGCGAGTCTCCCAAGCTTTCCATCGAGGATGTACCACGGGCTGCACTCTGCATGCTGTGATGCAACGTAATAAACGCCCGTCATGTACTGATTGACTTGAGAAAATCCGGTAGGTCTGTATCTGTTGAGCAGAGAAGCCGTCCAAAGCGCCTGTTCGACAAAAAACAGGAGCATTTCCCTAACTCGTGCATCTGGTTGAGAAGACGCCTTCCTCCACAATGCTGCCATCGCATGGAGCGCGCGTGGCAGGAAAAAGTGGTGGATGTGCGTTATTCCGGAGTAGTCCATCCGTGCTCGCTCATGCGTCATATGCATCGGTGGAATCTGCATTTTCGGAACATCAGTCGGACACTCCAGCGAACTGATCCGATTGAGCACGTGAATGTCGTGCTCGTCGGGAGACTTTTGGTGCCGGCTACCTTCGACCGAATAAATAATCAGTGAGGGCTGACGCTTAGGCGTTTGAAGGGTTTTCCCCGTTGCGGAATCGACTGTCGAAGCGAATAGTCGCTCCATCTTTTGCTTCGTGAGTTCGGCACCACAGTGTGGGCAGGGAAAAGAATCTTTGACCCGCTTACTTTCCTCATCAAGAGCTTCATCAATGAAATTGACTTCACCTGCGCACTCTGGGCAGCTATAAATTTGGCTCCAAACGGTGTATTCGATGCGCCCTTTTGTCTTTCCGTCTTTGTGAAGTGTCTCGTACATCCAGCCGAGCTCCTGCGCGACTTCGTTAAGTAGCTTCTTGCCTTCCTTCGCAAAGGTCTCCACATTAAATGGCAAGTTGTAGTTGGCTGCGATGAACGTGGCAGCAGGAGACAGGTCGTTAAGGATGACGCGGCGTGCCCCCCATTTCGGTGCGGCTTTGCCTTGCTTCTTCCATTGGATTTCCAGTTCATGCCGATAGACTGAGGGGGCAGATCCACACCACTGAGCCGCAACACCGGTCATGCCAGAGCCACCAAATCCATCCAGAACGATGTCACCCGGTTCGGTGTAGTGCAGGATCGATGGAACGATCGCAAGGTGTGGAACCTTGGTGTGATAAGAGTGCGCCTTGTAGAGCGGGTCGGTTTTGCCGACTGAAACATCGATGGTCTGCGGCTCACGGCTGTACTCCACGCTCGAGTCGTAAGGCTTGCCGTAGTGGCGCACAAAGTCTTCGAGGAAAGGGTTCGGACAAGCTGTGTAGTAGGGCGGGTCCGAAATCGCAAGGATGGCCTCGTCCGTACCCTGCGGAAATCCCTCGATCTTGCGGAATGCGGGGTCTTTCAGCTTCTCTGCCAACAACTTCAGGAAGTGTTCGCGCCTTGCCTGGTCGGATGGGAATTTCAAGCCGAGGCATTCCACTGGCTGTGAGCCCGTGCCGGTCTGGCTGTGCAGCAAATCATTCATTCTTTGATGTCCTTAACATTGCTTTTGTTGTTGGCGTGCGTAGTTGGAACTCGTCTTCACTCCACCACAAAGCGCAGCTTGGTTGCTTCCTTGCCCTTGCACCGATCGTTGAGTAAGGCCTCGAAGCGTTTGCGCAGATCCTCTGGCGTAGCGGGTGACCCACCATGCAACAAAGCCGTCCGGATGTCGTCGGTGCTGACGTTGATCTTTTCTAGACCCGAGAGAGCTTCTGAAATCGCAGCGACAAAGTCGGGCGGAACCGGGTCTGGCAGCTTTTTCGAGCCGATGAATTGCTGGATCAGTTCACGAGCGGAAGGCTTCAACAATTCAAAATTGGTTTGGATGATTGGGTCATCCAGGTTGTCGAGCAGCGTCTGCTCCCAGCTGGCCAGCAGACGGTCCAGCTCCTCATCCATGTATTTCAGGACGTTGGCGGCCGGCACGAAGTCACCCTGTTCGTTGGCCGGACGGAAGTTACAGTGTGGGCAGAACGAACTGGCGTTGAGATCGGACTCCACCAGTGATGCGCAGCTCTTGAGCTTGTCCAACTTGTCGTCAAAAGCCGTCAGTTGGCTCGTAGGCATCAAGGCAATGCCGGCCAGCGCCCGCATGGATACTAGCCGAGGATCACGGCGCAGAGAGGTCTTGGAGGTTTCTTCCGCCATCCCCAGTCGTGCCTTGCTGTGCTGGGCAATATAGGCGTTGATGTACTCTTTTTTGAGTTGGCTCAGCGCCAGCTTGTATTCGGTTGCGTGTGCGACATGCAGGTTGGCAGACAGCTTGTCGAGAATGATTTTGCGCGCATCCTGGGCTTGTTTCACCCAAGTGTGGCCGTTGGTGAGCACTAGTTCGGCTTGCGACAAGTAGTTCGCTGTACCGCCAAGCTCGGCGATTAGCTCGTCCAATTTTTCAACGGATGCCAGGATTTCAAGGTTCTTCTTCTGTGCCTGGATATCATCCGACCCAATGCGCAAGTTTTTGAGTTTGCCGACCGTGTTGTAGGGCGTCAGACCTTCGGTGAATGTCTTGAGCGCTTCAAGTCGACCGCGCCAATCCGCCAGTTCCGTTTCGGTCAGCAGCGGTTTGCCCCAGAACGTCAGTTTGTTCTGCAAGTCGGTATTGGCAGTTAGGACACGTGCGACCAGTTTGGAGACGGCATCGAGGAGTTGCTTGACCGGTTCCTCAGAACCTTGCGTTGCCAGTTGAGCAAGTCCGGGCGTCAGTCCCAGCAGCTCAAACAGCGACTTGAGGACAGTGACGTTGATCTCCTTTGGGGCCTCGATGTGCTTGAACTGCTTGAGTTCATCGAGAGTGCGTTCACCCAACAGATTAATTTTGCCAGAGTCAATCTTGTCGCCGGTAATGGCCAGGACGATGTCGCCAGAGTAGATCATGCCGCCCAACACAGCGACAAACAGATCAGGCTCCAGGCGGAATTTTAGGGGGTGGAAGTATTCGACGTCTGTCTGCCCATTTAGCAGTTCGCTGCGGTTGAGCACTTGGCCATGGCCTTTGGCTTTGAGGCGGGTAAGGACTTCCTGCGTGTAGCGAGACCGGCCAGGCTCGATCTTGTCACCGTCCATCATCTCCAGTGCGTCCAGGATGGCCGTGGCATCCTTGGTGCGTGCGCCCCCCGCAAAGGCCTTCAGTACGCTCAACACCAGATTTTTGCGGTTGCCTTCGGTGACAAGGGTAGAGAACTTGGGGTATTCCGGCGCCACTTCACTAAAGTGCGCGTTCAGCGCGATCCCCGAGATCACGTTTACGATGTCTCGGAAGTTAGCCTTGTCGGCTGCGCCCAGACGCAGCTTGTCACGCATAGAGACGCCCTTGGACCAGTCCAGCAGTGTCTTTGTCTTGCCTTGGTAGGTAAGCTCATACGCGGACATCTGATGCTCTTGCAGCCACTTGCTCATATCCTTCAGCGCAGTCTTGGCCTTGTCGAGGTAGATGTTCTTCGCGCCACCGCTGGCGGTGGATTCAAGATCCATAGCCGCAGCGTAAATGGCTAGGTGACGGCGGATGGTTTCATCTAGCCCCTTAAAGCGCAAGAACACTTCGTCGGATTTGCTCTCGTCACGGAACCGAGGTGGCTCGAACGGTTGGATGAAGTAAATGTAGAAGTCACGCTCGGGTTGAGCAGTCGGGCGATCGTTTGGGGCTCCGAAGAACAGGTAACCATTACGTTCCATCTGCTTGTCCTGCCATTCGATCTGGTACTGCCAGATCTGGTGGCCGGTCACATACGTGCTCTCGTCAGTGCGCTCCATCAACTGTTTGATGGCGCTGTAATAGGCGCGGTCCAGCGCATCGTCAGAAAGCGCGTCAGCACGCTTTTCGATCTGGGCGTCGTAGTCGACGTCCTTTTTTAGGTCGAGGTAAAACTGCTCGGTGTCGGCTGCCTTGGAGATGAACTGGCCATTCACCGTTTTGACGATTTCCCGCATAGTGGTGTGAACGGCCGTGAGCAGATCCTCTGCCGGGTCGCCACCCATCTCTTCGATACCTGGTTGATACAGGCACAGGGAGTCGCGCAGCTCAATGGCGGTCGGACCAATCGGAACGTAAATGTCGCCACCCGTGGTTAAACGATGCACCGACAAACCGCTGATAACCCGCAAGGCCATGGCCTTGTAGCCGGGGCGGGTAAAGGCTTTCTGAACACGTTCGGTCAGAACTTCGGAGACCTTCCAGACCGGGCCAATGTTCGGGTCAGCCTTGAGGACGCCGTTGGAGGTGACGGTTTCCCAAAACTTGTCGTAACCGATCATTCCGGGCCGGTCTTCGGGGACGTCGGTGTTGAGAATGGCTTGGATTTGGTCGCGCAGAGTGACCAGAGCGCCACGTTTTTCTGTGAAAACCAGACGTTCAAACGTGCCGATGTACTCCGGATGGACCGGGAACAGACGGACGAATTCGTCCATCCGTTCATTCATGGAACTGTAGAACTTGGCAAACTTGGTGAGGTAATTGCGAATCTTGTCCTGTTGATCCGCACTCTTTTTGAGCAGGCGTTCGGCCACAACGAAACTCACGTCCTGGCGAGCCAACAGGATCTGGGTGAAGCGGTCTTTCACCCGACGCAGGCTGTCTGCCACATGCTGGAATCGTGAGCTGTCGAAGATAGCTTCCTGGACGCCGGCCACGAAACGGAACCGCAAGTGCTTTGTGACTTCGCCAATCTCGCGCAGGAAAGACAGATCCAGCACCAGATCGTGGTCTTTGCGAGAGCGCAGGTATTCCAAGAACTCATCTACCACCAGCAGCACACCGTGGTTGGGGTGTACCTCGGCGAAGGCGGCCATCATTTCTTCAAACGAGGCTTTGTTGTTCACGACCTTGTCAGCCGGTGGGAACGAGAAGCTGACGCCGTTTTGATCAAGGAACGTCTCAAGCTGTTGCGTCACGATGTCCCGCAAGGACATCTGGCTGGAGATCTCAATCCGATGCACCTTGAATTTGCCAGCGATCGATTGCGCAGCTTCGGCTACTTTAGGGTGGCGAACCAAGGGGAGGTAGGTAGCGTCCTCGGCGACTAAAGATAGGACAGACATCAAGTGCGACTTACCGGTACCGTAGTTGCCAACCACTAGAACGCCCTTATGGTCGACCGAGTCATCGAACGAGAGCTGCGGGATCATCTGAGTGGCAATCCGCTCAGCCATGTCGTCGGAAATGACGTAGGTGCCGACCAATTTTTTACCTTCGTCGGGGCGGTTGGCGTCGAGCAGTTGAATGACCGATTCAATCGGCTCGAACTGAATAAGATCTCCGTAGCGCATGCGTTTCTCTTTAATTTTTTACTAAATTTCGAAAGGAACCACGCCATCAAGGCTGTAGTCCTGGTGTTCTGGGTGTCCCATATTGGCGTATATCAGGTGACTATTGTTCAGTTCACCAGGCCAAATTGCGATGACACGACGTGAATGTGCATGCCGCTTAAGCAGGTCTAGAGGGTCAAGCTGCAGGGTTTTGTCGAACAACACTTCGAGGTTGTCCAAGAGCAGCAAATCCCCTTTGGCACGCTGGTCTGCCAGTTCCCGCAAAATACTGACTGCTTGAAGACGTCGTTGTTTGGGGGGAAGTGCTGCCAACCGGGCGGCCAATTCCGCACTGACATTGAGCGGTGTAATTGAACGCTTTGTAGCCAGCGCCCGTATAAGTGCAGTTTTGCCGCCATGGTTTGTCCCGACAATCAACAGGAGTTTGCTGTGAAGCGCGCCGATTTCATCGACCATTTGGTCTAGTTTTTCAACCACAAATCACCTCCGTCAGTTCAAGCCGGCTTCAGGCCGAAGCTGATCAGGGACACGGTATCCAGGTGCCAGCTGAGCGTTCTTGACGCCATAGAGCGCTAGCGGGTCGCGTAGCCACAAGCGATATTCGAGGCTATGCAGGCTGTGGTCGGGCGAACAGTCCACGCTCCACCTGCGCAGGATGTACCCGGCTGTGGCGGCGCGCAGCTTCATCTGCAGCACGCCATCACGCATTCCGTAATCCATTTCGGTGATCTCTGGCCGGGGTTGATCAGGATGCGGTACCAGCTCAAGCTCGACGATCCGAGTCCACTGAATGTCTTGAACGCTAGTCTCGTGGGGTGCCACTGGCTGTCCTTTGCGCATCACTGGGCACTTGATCCGGCTAATGACGAAATCCCGGAACTCTTGCGACTTCCGGTCGAACGCGCGAACGTGCCAGCGCAGGCCGTCGTCGATCAGAGCGAAAGGGACGATCTCCCGCTCGGTGCGGCCACTGGAGATGGAGTGGTACTCGATACCCAGCGGACATTCTTGATGAATCGCCCGTGTCACACTTGCAAGAATGTCCAGATCCGGGTGGGTGAGCCGAGATGGACTCTCGCTGGCCACCCACGCCTTTAACCGCATCGGTTCGCCATCGCCAAACCCCTGGGTCAGCCACGAAAGCACTCGCTCTGGGGGGAAGTCGAATACCGGCCGAAAATTCGCTCCGAGGACGTAGGACTTGCCTCTGGAGTCATAGTCGATGTTACCGAGAGCCAGCTCCTTGTACAGCGCTAGGTCCCTTGATGCGGCGGCGGATTGGATACCAAACCGCGTGACCAAGTCCTGGCGACGGATTTCCCCAATGAAACGCACGCGCAACTCCACAAACGCGAGTCGATCGCGTTGTGGTTGGGTTAGTTCAGCAAGCTTTTCAGTTGGCATCCTGCGCGGCTCAAGCAGTTTAGGTAGTAATAACGTGGATTGTTGCCGGAAGTATATAAGTTGCACTGAGATATGTCCATCAACGCAAAATGATATTTATATCCGTTGCCTAAAGATGCGATGGCTCCTAAGGTATCGGGAATGGATCGCTGGGGCGTCAACCTAATAAGGGTGATTTGTGAAGACAGAGCCGATCACACTAGCCGCAAACCCTAGGCCAACACCTAAATGCGACATAATCCTCCGCAACGATGAGCCTGATTGCCTGTTGCGGCAAGCCAACTGCACAGTCGTCACGTACCGGGCGACCTCTGCCTACCGGCCATGCAGGCGATGGGCTCCCTCGGGGAGGGGGAGCGCAACGACAGCAAGGAGTGCGACGGCGGTAGGCGGTTGTGCCGGTTTCTCTGCTCGCCTGGCGTCTGCGGTAGTAGGAATCGCCCCAAGCCCACTTCTGGCTGGACATCGAGTTGGCTGCGCTGACAAGATCCGCTACTTCCACATCATTGAGCACATGGGGCTGAACGAGAACTTCGATGCTAGCTGCGTCTGCGCCGAGAAGATGAGTGACGACTACGAGGGATCGAAAGGGCATAAAGCTAAAGTTGTGCAACCGAGCGCCGAACCGATGGCTGCTGCGCCCCTGGCGGGTCTCCGCCAGGGGCGCAGCTTTCCAAACAATTCATATCGGGAGTGGGAGTAATTCGCAGCTTAATAATGTTCCGCCTGCGCGATAAGCAGGTTTGTTAGCCGCTCTTAATAGGCCTTCTTACGCGCCCGGCTCGAATCGCGGCCGGTGCTACCCATTTCGAATTTGGGAATATACTTACACTTGTACGTCAGCTTTCATTGCCAATGTGTAGGAATTCTCAGCCCGAGCACTCGCGAAATGTTTTCGAGTGCGGCCATAATTTCGCGGTGTCGGTTCTCATTATAGGCGCCTCCAGAGTCCCGGTGCGATAGGATGCTTTTCAACTCAGGAAGATTATGCAGGCCCAAAGCGTAGAGATTTCTCCAGGTCAACTCACCAAACAATTTATATATGACTTCAGTACCGTCTCGATCACTAGCCAATCGCTTCGATCCCGATAATTTTACTAGAGCCTCTTCGGCCTCTTCTTTCGTTTCGAAGGTATGTAGATGTTGCAATTGGGAACTATCGACGAGAGGTTAATTTGATAACTCGGCACGAAGAAATTCTGTCGCGCCGAGCAACTTGTCCAGAATAATGCACTCTAGAACTCTAGGCTGTCAACAACCATTGATTGGTTTGGTTCACCTCTTACTCATATCATCTTGTCAACCAAAAGTACCTATTATTTATCTTTTCCAAGAAGTGACAACGCTAAGGTTCGCTGCGCAGACCTGTCACCGAACAGTTCGAGTCCAACCTGTGAAGGCGTAACGCAACGCCATCGCGTCATTTAGAGCATGGTGCTCATCTAAGTTGTTGCTCAAGTAAAAATCGGCACGCTTCACTCCATTGATATGGCGGTAGCCAATGCTCCGAAGGATCAGGAAATTTGGCAGATTATTGTCGAATAACCTTAGAAACAAAATTCGGTCATAATCAGAGTCATAACAGATGACGATCGGACTGGTACCTCGAATTGAATCGAACCATCTCAAGACCTTATCACGTAAATGTTCGGTTGAAATTTGACTATTGCACGAAAGAAGCGGAACTACTACCTTGTGAACAAACTCGCTGCATGAGGACGCGACGTAGTCTACCTCAGCATAGAAATTCGCGCTGTCAGATGATGCAAGGCCGATACTAATAAGCTCAGGATTGTTGAAGTTGGTGAACTCTGTATCGAGAAACACTAAATTCATTCCTACTCCACGAATTAGATCAAGAGATAAGATTAATGAGGAAGGGCGTATTCACTAACGCTATCGAACGCAACTCCAGGGAAGAAAGCGTTGCATAAAAAGCGAAAAGGACACTAAGCGCAAAGCAATTAGGATCCATACTTTACAATCCTCACCAAATCTGATTCTGGCGAACTTCAGTGGAGCCAAGTTCTCCCAATTTAGCGCGACGAATTACTAGTTCGAGATCTATAGGTGAACGTTCAAATGACCCGTCTGGTAAATTACTCAAATTATGGTTAAGCTTCCTTCTCTTGCGCTCCGAAATTTCATTGCGCGGAGCAAGCATTCCACTAAATCGCACCAAAAAGTCTGTAGTTTTCGTTGCTGAACCACGAATAGCGTAATTTTGCGAGCGGGACGCACTGGGGGGATTTGTCACCATTTTCTCCTCAAAAACAAATTTGCCAATCTAGTTCTGACGCAACCTTGTTAATGATCCAGCGCGCCTCCTCGTTGCTTGTCCAATTTGTGGCGAGTAAGCGGATAAAATATTGTTCTAATATTTCAGCTTCCGACATGTGAGCTCTTTTCCCTGCTTTGGATAGCAAAGATTTCTTAGCTAACTGTTCAGCCAAATCATTGCACATAAGCCAGCGCTCATAAACTTCAGGTGGAGTCGCACCAGGCTCATAAAATCTACCTTGATACATAACTGCTAAAAATTTAGGCTGAGCACCTCCGACTGCACCCAAGTGCACAGGCTTGGGAAAGTCACCGGGCACTTCAAAATTATCGTCTTGCGTGTCAATAGACAAGATTCCTCCATCCCCTGAAACGCATACGTGTCAGCAACGCAGTCAGGACTGTCATAAAAGAAGGTGCATAATGCATCCACTTATCTGACATCCCTTGTATGCGATGGAATCCACATACATTACGCTCATTCCCTATGCAGGTCAATTACGATGCATCCGCCGAAGGGAGTATATGTTAAGTGGTAAAAACAGGACTATTCGTTTGAGGAGTTCTCGTTGGTTTGCGACTGAGTGGCAAGATTGTGAAGGTATAAAAATTGATTTGCGATGCGTTTCTCAACTAGCGTATCGTCCGGGCAATGAAAAACTGGATTGGCGACATCTACTTTGTAACGTCCCCGCAAGTTCATAGCGACATATTCGGGCAATATAAGCTTGGCAACATTTTCGTAGTTTCTGCGTTCAAAATTAGATCGGATGGGTAATCTAGTTTCTAATATCCAGCCTTCCCGGACGTATCGGTCAAGAAACGAATCGACTTCGGCGGTATTCCGTAAACCGCCTGAGCAATGCTTCAGTAACGTCCGCATTGGAAGTAAATATTTTCTTGAGCCATTTTTTTAAGCTTTTCTCCAAATCATTTCGGGTGATTTAGCTATTGATCGTCCGAGGAATGCAGCAGCGCTTACTGCATCAACTTAGCTCGTGCCCGCTCTAAAATCTCTGCTTTGCCTTCCGCGTAAGTAAGCAAGCCCACCTCAATTCTTGTGAGCACGTCGAATCCAAACTGGCTCAGCTTCACGTCGCTTAGGGCTAAGATAGCAATAGCTTGCCGTGAGCTCCGAGACCTTAGTTTTGCGTTTTTACTCATGTTGTGCCCCTAGCGCTTAGTTTAGCTTCACAGAAAATTGCTGTAAGCGACGCTCATGGATAACGATGCTTTCCCTGAGCTTTCCCGTGCGGAATAACACAGGGCTCAGCAACGTCCATGAGCTTTGCTCATCTGGCATTATGATTTTGGCCGAAGGTATCGTAGACGGCCAAAGCTACGTTCACGACCCGAATGAAATTACGTGATGATTACGGAGTGTCGCGGCTAGCAGCTAAGAGCGGATGTAGGGAAATAGCAATAGTGCATCCCGATGGAATAGCCAAGCTAGGATCCGCGCCCTGCGCTGCAGATGTTATTGCCCGCTTAGTTATAATGCCAATTGCTTCGCCTTCGCTATTGACGACCGGACCGCCGCTAGCACCGGGGTTCATTCCATTGTCGATGAATATGATCTCGCACGATATTGTCCTTCCAGATGCTGAGTCTTGAGCGTAAACGCCGTGGGAGTTGCCTATAACACCCCGCTTAATCAAGGGTCCGGTCATGTCAGCCAAATAGCCCCTCGACATGGCTTTGTAAAAATCGGCAGCGCCGGGAACATCACGTCGCAGCAGTTTATCAACACCAAACGGGATTTCGAGTTCTTCCGAGTAGCCTGCTACGAACACTTCCTCACCAAGCTTAGGCGACAATATCCTAGATCTTAAGAATGGGACAGGAGCTGGCAGAGCGTTCGATGGAACAAGTGCGGCGAAATCAATCCAAATTGGCTTGCTAAATGCGGTGACGCGAATCTCGAGACCGGCGATTGCAAGCTGACATTCGTATTCGGGTATTCCTGGAAGCTTCGCAATAATTTTCGTGTTTCGATCGGCGTACTTCTTCAAATCCACAGGCCACTGTCCAAGAGCGACATGGGCAGCTGTAAGGATCTGTCCTTCCGCATTGATGGTGAAGCCTGTACCCTCACTCACCACTTCGTCGTCTTCAAAAACAGTGATCGCACAACAAGCTTGAGAGATATCGGCATACAGTTCTTGATACATACGTTCCTCTGCAATAGTGAACAACCGCTAAAAACCTATAGCAAACGGTGTGAACAGCTCAGTGTATCCAGTTGTTCTAGCAGGGTCTATGGTTCGATAGCCAACTTTCCTCTAGTCGAGGGTGACACCGTTTGTTCTTTGGATCGAAAGAGGGAGGTTCAGTCACTGTTCACACCCTCTGTATCCGCAGTGCTTGCTGCGTAGCTGTGTGCATGAAGAACATTGTGCAAGTGTGACCATTACGCTAGAATTGCTGCAGAACAACTTTCTGGTGCTTGTGGGATTTGCGTTAGGAAAACTCTCGTTTATTGCTGCGATTTTCGGTGCGTTCGTTATGTACGCAAATTTTTACGTCCGATGTGCCGCTGCGTGGTACAACCGACGTAACCGACCACAAGATCGTGTTCACCTTGGGGCGCTTGGGTTAGCTGCTATCTTTTTCGTGACCGGAAGCATATTTCAGCCGTCTTACGACAGCGTGGCGATGTGCATGGATTTTGGTCAGAGCCTACTCGAGTGCGCCTTTAAACTAAAATAACGGGTGGAGCCGCTTCAGGGCAAGAGTAGCTGTATGCCCTTACAAAGAAAAATGCCCGATAGAAGCGGTTGTCGTCGCTGTGGTGGCTGAAATGACTAAGAACGCCTAACAAAACCTCTCGACGTACCTCCAGCAGATGAGCGTGCAAGCTAACGAAAGGAAAGCTTGGTGAATGTCGGCTCGGCGCTCGTTACGGATGCGAAGTCGGCGACATCGGTGGAGCCAATCCAGCGATCGCTTCACCACCCGTCTCCAGCGACCCAGCCTTTCCCGCGATTCCGCACCGTAGCGCGCTGTCCTTGCTGCGATGCCTTGCCTACGCAGCCGTGTTCGATGTGCTCGCGAAGCGTAGGATCTATCGGCATGCCGCTTCCCTAGACGTTTTCGAGCTCGACCTGACAGGCCTCCAACAGCCGGGATCGTGTCGATTAAGGGAACGAGGAGATGAGAGTCATGCACTTGTGCGCCTGAGATACAGGCAACCAAAGGCAGTCCACGCTGATCTACAACCACGTGATGTTTTCAGCCGAGTTTGCCTCGATCAGTCGGGTTTCGGCCTGTATGCTCACCTCCGAAAGGCGCAGGTATGCTAGCAGCGTCAATGCTCGCTCGATCCCACAGGATCTGGTCGTGTTCACGGAGCCGGCGCAAGACCGCTTCATGAACATGCTGCCAAACGCCTGCCTGCATCATTCATGAAAGGCAACGCCAGCATGTCATGCCGCTGCCGCAGCAGAGCTCACGCGGCAGATACTCCCACGGTATCCGGTCCTAAGGACGAACGGGATTCCAGTTAGGGCGGCTCGGTTATCGATGCGCGGCCGTCGGCCTTTTGGAGACCGAGAGTGATCGGGAAGATGAGCGGATATAAGCGACCAAAGGTCTTCAGGAAGGATTGTTTGGGTCATGGCATCAATTCAGTTGCGAACACGGTCGCCATCCTAATGTCCTTGCTGCCGCTGCGAACGTCCGCTACCGACCTATTGTGTTGAAAAACTCCGAGCACTTGCCAGTCGTCCATGAA
>NZ_JAULSI010000107.1 GCF_030711405.1 Massilia brevitalea | reverse complement strand
CGATCCATTAACCCCGGTGTTGCAATTGGTTCTTGAGACCGCCCAGCCATAAGCGACTGTGCCGTTTCATGATCCATTTTTAAGCTATTTTCCTGTAAGAATCATCGGGAACTTGTTTGCTTCAATGACCGCTCCTGGCCGAACGCAGACCGTTGGCACTGCTCAGTGTACCTGAGGTGCTGCCTGATGAGCAACCACGGGGTTTTGTTAGGCGCTCTAAGGTACGATTAGGATCGAACTACAATTGGTCATCGGTAAAAAACAAAAGCGAGTTGTAGCAAAGCTTACGGTCCAGAATGCCCATTGAAACGCCAGTGGAATTAGTAAGCAATAAATCAGAAGAAACTCTGAGTCGGACTGATCGCAACCGTCTCCGTCTCGTACACATGGTGGTGCATTTATTGCGCTACTTATCATTAAAGGTATAAGGATCAACGTAGGCAATGGAAGTGGGAGGCGACCATTTGCAATGCCGAACGAAAAAAAGACCGTAAAAACGGTACTGCTCCAAATGATTGATTTAGTTCGAAGGTAAATAAGGCGTGCAAACACTATCGCGAAAGCGAGCAATATGATGGGAGAATATAAAATTAAATCAAGCATGGCGTCGGAGTTTTCTAGGTGGCTGTGATACCGTCATTTCTTAAGACGCCGACGGATAAGAATCATGTGGGCGTATATGTCGCTTAGGCTTTATGCGTGGTTCTAATAAAAAATTGCCAAATATGAGACGACTTAAGGGTATCGTTATTGAACAGTTGAGCACCTAACATAGCGTCCGCCAAGACCCAGGCTGTGTAAAAACTTAAAATCTTGAAGTTTTTCTGGTTAGGGTGCCCCCTCCGGACCTCAAGAAAATCGCGTAGCGGCCGTTCTGAGAGGTCGATTTTTTATTTGGGATTTTTTCTCGCGTTTTTACACAGCTTGGACTGTTCGCCGCCGTTCAGTGTAGGGCAGCTTCCGACCCAAAGCAGTCATCCTCTTATGCAAGTGTCCACGAACCAGTCTGGTTGCTTTAGCGCGCCTAACAAAACCTTAAGGGCAAAGCGCTGCGTCTAAAACCGTAGGCCTGTACGGCGAGGCGCTGCAACAATGCCACAGGCCTAATGCCAGCGGGACTTGTAGTTATCGAAGTAGGTACATGCAATTTCCCAAGGATCGAGGCAGTTTTCTGAAGACGGGGTGTCCAAGCCTTTGGTATCTTCAGCTGAGCAAAACAAGCTGCTATTGACGACCAATGCAGAAAAAACTGGCATGTCTCGTGGATCCTTATACTTATCTCTGTCAAACCAACTTGCTGAATATGCTGTCGAGTAGAAGAGCTCTGACTCGCGTGTAGAGCTACTGGCCCCATAATATTCAAGATAGCACATGGACATCTTACCTCCGATATATTCATCTTTGATGATATGAGGATGCTCACTGAGCCCACGGAATGTGGTCTTCCCCAAATAATGTGGCCCTTCTGTCGGGTGCACGATTTCAAAAGCAAAATCCGGCGGATCAGTCATCTTTATTGCGTATGCGGTAAGCGCTCCGCCCTCGTAAAATAGGGTCAACTCACCACAGCAACTTTCGTAGTAATCAACATGGAATTCTAGCTTAGCATAGTCTTTGCCCATCGACTCCGAGGGCGGCCCAGCAATATTTGGCGGTCTCAAGAACCAATTGCAACACCGGGGTTAATGGATCG
>NZ_JAULSI010000106.1 GCF_030711405.1 Massilia brevitalea | reverse complement strand
GAATTATCCACCTATCGATGTGTCCGGGGACATTAGACCACTACATGTCGATCTTGTTTGCAGCAGAGACGACTGCCTCGGTCACGGGCTGCGGCACGCTTGCCCGCCTGTCGACGGCGTCTCCGAAAAATTGCTTTGATGCCCCTTCCTGGATCTTCGCGTTCTTGTTGGCTCGATCAATCATCGCAACCTGCCCGGTCATGCCGTGTTGCTGGCCTAGCGTTGCCAGCGTGTCATAGGTGCGCGGAACCATTTGCGCTTTTTCAGGCGCTGGAATGACAACGAAGACGTGCAAGACCGGTAAGTCTTCGTTACTCTTACCAATCTTTGCGCAGTTGCGGTTCCACCCGGCGATGACCTTCTTGCGAACTGCCAGCAAGTGCTCGGCCCAGTCCTGGTACTGGAAATATTGGTTCTCCATGTACAGGTAGCCCGTGCCGGCAGCGGCGACGCGGGTCGCATTGAAATAGATATCCTTGATCGTGAAGTCGTTTTCCTCTGGCTGTGTCCTGACAATCTGCACCGTCGAGTCGCCACCCTCGGCCTTGCGCAGCAGGGTCGAGGGTGGCGCGGCGCACACGTAGGGCTTCGCCGAGCCAGCGCCGCCTGCACGTTCCCAGGCACCCTCGAAATTCTCGTGCAGCGGTATCAGCGCCCGCCCGCCTTCGATCCGGCAGGCGTAGTCGCGGTAGGGCTTTAGCGTCTCGAAATCGAAAAGGCCTTCGACGCCTTGCGCTTGCTCCTGCTTTGTCTTGGCGACGCCTTGTTCGCGCAGCGGATTCTCGACGCGATGCTCGGCGGTGTCCCAGTAGTCGGTCAATGAATTCAAGCCCATGACATAGCCAACCGCTTTTTTGCCGCTGATATAGGCAAAGTCGATCAGGAT
Source organism: Massilia brevitalea (assembly GCF_030711405.1). Lineage (GTDB taxonomy): Bacteria > Pseudomonadota > Gammaproteobacteria > Burkholderiales > Burkholderiaceae_D > Telluria > Telluria brevitalea. Next base: position 1,059 of record NZ_JAULSI010000106.1, on the reverse strand, counting down.
CGGCTTCTGATGGTGGGTGCCGCCCAGAGTGAAGAGCTTGCGCTCCACGGCGTCGGGCTTTCTCGACTCATGGTTTAGGGAGTCGTTGATGCTGCCGGAATCGCCATCGCGCGTGCGGATGCTGATGCCCTGCAACTGCGCCGCAAATGCCGCCCTGTACCAGCTGCAGCAGTATTCCTCTCTTGCCATGGCAGCGAGTTTATCTCCTGATATATTCCATTCCTTTTTGTGGCGGTTATCCCGGGCATGTTCGCGTATCAATTGCAGGCTGCGCTGGGCATTGATTTGCTGGACTTCGATATGGCCCTGTTGGATGCGCCATGGACTCTTTCCATGTGTGTAGCCAGGCATGTGTTTTTGTATGTTGCCGCCGCTATAGCTATACCAGACCAGCAAGCGAACTCGCACGCCGCGTCTTCCCGCCGCAATCAGCAAATCGCCATAGGTCTCCGCCCGCGGCCAGATGGCGCCATTGCGAACCAGTTCCATTCCCGGATCGAATCCCCAACATACCAGGTCGATGCTTTCCTTTGCCTCTGCAATGTCCTTGGCAATGGCAGCAAAGCCGTCTTTTCCGCAAATGTGCACGGTGAGCTTGTTATTGTGGGTGATGGGGTGAGTGGCATTTCCCTTTTTGTTCTTGTCTTCAGCAAACCATTGGATGGTGCTTGTCGCTGTGCAGCTGATCTCGTCGATATGAACCTGTTCGGTTCGCAGATATTTTTCAGAGCTCATGAAATCCCCCTGTTCAGTTCGCTGCCAATTCAGGAATGGGTGCGTCCGTCCGCGGAGCCATCAAGCGCACGCGCGCCTCGGTTCGATAGAAGCTGCTCGTCATGCAAGGTCTTGTCCTTGATATCAAACTTTCCCCAAGCCTTGAGATCGAATTTCTCACCGTTCCCAAGGGCGACTGTGTAGCCTGGTGCCCCGTTCACGTGCTCGATGGCGATACGGCCAAGGTCGTCGGTGATGCCTTCCTCCACCTGGGTGCCATTCTTGTAGAGGGTGTAAGGCACATTGGCAAACGGACGCCCGCTTCCGGCATGGGTTTGCAGCCTG
>NZ_JAULSI010000105.1 GCF_030711405.1 Massilia brevitalea | reverse complement strand
TCAATCTTCTTCTTGCAAAACGGGTGGAGTCCATAGATACGGTCAAGTCGATGCGCCGTAGGGTGGTCGGCTCTGCCGTGCAAGGGGAGCCGATGCGCCGTTCGCGCCGCCACGCGTTCAGCGGGCACCTACAGCCCGCGCCACTGCACCTTGCCGGTCGCCGACTTCGGCAGGCTGTCGCGGAACTCGACGATGCGCGGGCTTTTATAAGCCGCCATGTTGGCATGCGACCAGTCGATGATGTCCTGCTCGCTCACCGTGCCGGCAAAGCCGTCCTTCAGCGCCACCACCGCCTTCACCGTCTCGCCGCGGCGCGCATCGTTCGCGGCCACCACGCACACTTCGCGGATCGCCGGGTGCCGGTACATCAGGGTCTCGACCTCGGCCGGCCAGACCTTGTAGCCGGAAGCGTTGATCATGCGCTTCAGTCGGTCGACCATGAAGAAGTAGCCGTCCTCGTCCACCCGCCCCAGGTCGCCGGTGCGCAGGAAACGCTTGCCGTCGATCTCGACGAAGGTATCCGCGGTCGCTCCCGGATTGTTCCAGTAGCCCCGCATCACCTGCGGCCCATGCACGATGATCTCGCCGACCTCGCCCACGCCCAGTTCCCCCATCGTCTCCGGGTCGACCACGCGCGCATCGACGTCGCAGATCGGAATGCCCAGGCACTGCTTCTTCGGGCGGTCGTTCGGGTTGATGTGGGTCGGCGCGATGGTCTCGGACATGCCGTAGCCCTCGATGTAGCGGATACCCATCAGCTCCTGCATGCGCTGGGCGATCGCATCCGGCATGGCCGCCCCGCCGCCACTCAGGCGCCGGATGCTCGACAGGTCGTATTCCATCACGCGCGGGCTGGAGAGCAAATCGACCACCATCGTCGAGATCAGCTGGGTCGCATTCACGCAGTAGCGGCGGATGCATTCGGCCGCGGTGTCGCGGTCCCAGCGCGCCAGCACCACCACGGTGCCGCCGCAGAAGATAGAACCGTTCATCCCGCCCTGCATGCCGGTCACGTGGAAGAAGGGCAGCACGCACAGCGCCACCGAATCCTGCTGGGCGCCAAACCACTGCACGCCGGCCACCGTGTTGTACATCACGCTGCTGTGGGTGTGCATGCAGCCCTTCGGGTGGCCGGTGGTACCCGAGGTATATGGCATGCAGGCCAGGTCGTCCGGGCCGGCGGTGACCGGGCCGGGAACACAGCCGCGCGCCAGCATGTCGCTCCACAGGGTCACCCCAGGCCCGGCGATGTGGCGGCGCGGCGCGGCCACGAAGTCCGGCACTTTCAGGTCGGTCTCGTGGTCGATGTAGTCGGAATAGGCGGCCACCAGCACGTGCTGCAGTCCGGGTTCGCCGCTTGAAGCAACCAGCGGCGCGACCTGGGCATACAGGTCCTGCGGCGCGAAGATGGTGGTGGCGCCGGTGTCGCTCACGTAGTGGCGCAGTTCTTCAAGCAGGTTCATCGGATTGACCGGCACCACCACCGCATTCGCGCGCAGGATGGCGTAGTAGGCCAGCATGAACTGCGGGCTGTTCTGCATGTAGAGCAGCACTCGGTCGCCCTGCTGCACGCCGCATTCCTGCTCCAGGTAGCCGGCGATCTGCTCGACCTCGCGCTTGAATTCGCGGTAGCTGAGCGGCGTGTCGTAGAACACCGAGAAGGTCTTGTCCGGGTAACGCGCGGCCGACACTTCCAGGTTGTAGAACAGGTTCGTCTGCGGCACGGTCAGGTGGCGCGGCAGGCCCGTGGGCCAGAAATCGTGGTGACGCTCGGACATCGTCTGTCTCCTGTCTTGTTTAACGATACCGCGCGAGTTCGAGTTTCGCGATGGCGTTGCGGTGCACCTCGTCCGGGCCGTCGGCCAGGCGCAGCGAGCGTGCGTTGGCATAGGCCTGGGCCAGGCCGAAGTCCTGGCTGACGCCGGCGCCGCCGTGGGCCTGGATCGCCCAGTCGATCACGGTGCAGGCCATGTTCGGCGCAATCACCTTGATCATCGCGATCTCGCGCGCCGCGGCCTTGTTGCCGACGGTGTCCATCATTTCGGCCGCGTTCAGCACCATCAGGCGCGCGCTGTCGATCAGGATGCGCGACTCGGCAATGCGCTCGCGCCAGACGCCCTGGTCGGCCACCTTGCGGCCAAACGCTACCCGCTCCAGCGTGCGCCGGCACATCGCTTCCAGCGCCATCTCGGCGCGCCCGATCAGGCGCATGCAGTGGTGGATGCGGCCCGGCCCCAGGCGGCCCTGGGCG
>NZ_JAULSI010000104.1 GCF_030711405.1 Massilia brevitalea | reverse complement strand
AGAGAAAGAACTTATCGTCGTGTCCGAAATTACTTGACCACTACAGCGTGCCCACATAACGTGCCATTCAGCTGCCGCCACTGGTGTAGCTAGGGGAAGAATTATTCGATATTTGGGAGTGTCCAGCGAATGGCTGTGGGAGCTATGCGCAAGATAAGCAAAGCCTTCGAAGCGCCCAAGCACTGCCTTCAACGGGACGCCACTATCCACATCAATCACGGCAAGGAATACGCGGTCAACGCCGGCATTGCCTCGCTTCGAGTGTGGCAAATAGCTGACCGGCGACCACGCTGGGCCGTCCTTTTGCTCTTGCTGGCGGTGCTTACTAAACGACACGCAGAACTGGGCCCACGTTAGGTTGGCTGGTTTGGGAACGTTGTCCTTGGCGCTGTCGAAATTGCAAACTGTGAATGGCTGATTTGTGGACGGAGACACGTCGCTACCGTTCTCGGTCATTTGCTTGACGCTGATCACACCACTCGCTTCGTTTGCTGGGGGCGTCGATGCGCTCTCTTTTTGTAAGTTAATATTCATTTTGATACTTTCATTTATTTTTGTTTAAACGATTTACATCGTTACTGTCCCCGGCTGAAGGTTGTGCTTTCTACGAGCTTCTTCGTCGACCGCTTCGTGGCGGTCTGCGGGCAGGTTTCACTCGATAGCCATCTGCTCAGATCGTGGCATCAACTAAGCGAGTGAGAGCCTTCGGCCGGGCGGCAGGGAGATGGGGCAACACTTGACGACACACCGGTTCCGATGGCTGAGTACGTTGCTTGTTCTGCCGAGCGTTCGTCGATTCAAGCACGGGTGCACTGAGTGTTGGCGACAATAAAGGCGTCCAAGTCAGTTTTTTTATACTGTACCTTTCGTCCGACTTTTACCATTGGCAGGCGTCCTCGTCCGCTGCATGCCCACTGGGCCAGCGTTTGGGGCGCCAGGCCCAAGTACGCCGCAGCCTCTCTGCGAGATACGAGCGGGCTGGAACCGGGACTGGATTGTGTTAGAGGAGGAGGGGTATTCATGAAGAGGTCCTTTTTAGTTGTGTTCAGCGAAATGCGTCAACAACTGGATAGTGGACCTCTTGTGGGTTTGGTTCGAGGAAGAAAGTTGACCCTCAACTTTCCCCGGAACCTGTTTCTGATTCACTTTCGGCAAGATGCGCAACGATCTTCGCCATCTCATCAGTGAAAACGAGCTTGTGCATGTCGGACAACCGGCGCCGAAGAGCTTCACGCTCCTCCTCGGATTGTTCCGGGAAAAGCATTTCGAATTTTCGTGCTCCGGAAATTGGACGTCCGTAAATTTTCGAAAAGAGCCCCAGGTCCGTGTAAGGTAACAGTTGCGCCTGTGCCCAGTGTCTAATCTTGTTTTGGTAGTCGCCCTTGGTTACTTTGGGAGTTGTCTCCCTCCATGTGCTCAACCACTTTGCGAAGTCGTTTCGGATCTGCTGGTCTGTTGCTTGCAAGTTAATCATCACGTGAGCGAAGTCGCCGAATACGTTGTTCGGGTCTGATGCAGTGTGAACGTCAACAGCAGCACGCTCGTCTGCGTGCGTCCGAACCATTGCTTCGTTCAACCAGCGAACACGATTAGCAGTGATGACTTTTACTGTAGGGGTATTGGCCACATGTGTGCCACCTATGTAGTTTTGCCCAAAACCGAGATGCGTGAGCGGATCCGCTTTTATCTTTTCGAATAGATGGAGAACATATTCGTGCTCCATCGCGTCTAGAAATCTCAGCAGTTCCACACGGTCACGGATCGAGGCAGCCCACTGAGCGTATGTAACAGCAGACACTTCTGAGTTAGCGAAATCGGAACTGCTGCGTCCCCGAATTGCAGAGTAGTTCTCAATCTTGAACCACGCCAAGTCCTCTGTGCTCGCGTAGCTTGCTTGCCTTGGTTTTGCCATCGCCTGTCCTCTTTATGGGGATTCGGTCGGCGGTAGGGGCGGTAATGAGGCTAATACCTCATCGGTTTGTTTTCGATTCGCCAACATTGCGGCGGTGGCGGCCTCCATCGCTTCTTTAACCGGGTCGAAGTGTAGACGAGCATACACAGCGGTAGCATCGGTGCTCTTGTGGCCGAGCATTCGTCCGATCAATGGTAGGCTCGTATTCCCTGCCGCAGCCCAGCTACCAAAGGTCCTTCTCAAATCATGCAACCGTAGGTTTTCAAGCCCCGCTTCGGCAAGTAGCGCTTTCCATCGCTTATTTGGTGGAGCCATGTGACCTGGCCCGCTACTGGCCGGAAATACGTACGCACTGGCCTTCGCGTCCTGCATGTCGATCCGCACGCGTACACGGGACACCTGGTCGCTCGCTACTTTTGTGACGATGTTAGCTGTTTAGTATCGTGCGATCATATTCCTCGCCGTAGCTGGCCTTT
>NZ_JAULSI010000103.1 GCF_030711405.1 Massilia brevitalea | reverse complement strand
CGATCCATTAACCCCGGTGTTGCAATTGGTTCTTGAGACCGCCCACCCATGATTTCTGGTTTTAAGTGGTAGATCTTCATTTTTCCAACACCAGGTAAGCGCATATCGACTTGAGGCTTGCCGGCGCCGTTAACTGCCAACAGTCCTTGGCTCACCAGGATTTTCGTTGCCGCAGTTGGGTTCAGCCCTGCGCATACCTCAGTTCTATATGCCTCCGGAAAAATAAAGTACTCGGTTCTATCATCGAGTGTAGCCCTGCGAAAACCGGCACGGTTTATCGTCTTGCCGGCACTGTTTTTATCGATGCCATCGGCACATGACGTAAACCTACTCTCACCATTGAGCTCGATAAAGCGGCGCACCTGAGCAACGGTTTTCGTTTCCTCCTGATTACCCGTGCCGCCTCTTTGCTCAATCCACGACTCGAAACACTTAACGGCCGCCGCTGTTGCTTCACCGGCAGGCCAAGGAAGAATACCGAGTTCGATCGAAAGCTCACCCGCTGCTGCAACTAAGCCAAAGCGTCGGCCAACACGGCCGACTTGCCCTGTTGCGTCATTCGGCACGTACTTTTCGACAAAGCGTTCAATCAATGCCTTCACCGTTTCGACCAGACGGGGCTGAAGTTCCGCATTAGCGAGGATCTCAACGAACGCACGTCCGGCAGTTCCATGGTGCTCGGTCACTGCAGCCCTCAACCCTTCAGCAAAGACCTGCGATCTCTCAGCGCCATGAATGTTCTCGAAGATCCCAAAGCCACAACCGGCGTCTGCAGAAATTTCGACCATACGAATTTCTTGGCCGGCCATTGTGGTATGCCCAGTCTGTTGCATCATGTCCGCTAGACTCTTCTCACCAGAGGAAAGCACTAGGTTGCGGAATCGCTTGGCAGTGCGGGCATCTCCATTACGATCGGCTCGGCTTTTTCCCTGGCCATTGCCCAGCATGTATGCCGCTTCACCAGCTGCTTTGCCATCGGCTTGACCCAGCTCATCAAGAGGCAAGAGTAGATCGTTATGCATCGTTGCCACACTTTCGAAACCGTTCGTAGTCATGTTCCAAGTCCGGATTAACTGGCGGCTCCCCCATACACTTGCTCCGACTGCTAGGCACACGGTTTTCCCGGTACTGCTATCCCCACGAAGGTGGAATCCACCGTTGTCTTCACCGATCAGTGAAAGCAACGGCGGAGCGAGACCGATGCAAATGGAGGTCACTGCTCTTGAGTTTCCTTGGCAAGGACCCGCTACGTGCGTCTTCCAACTTTCGAGCGTACCGGCCTGCGAAAATCGCTTAATCTCTTCAGGATCCCTCGTTTGGAAAACCATGCGTTGATTTGATTGCCCGTAGATCGCATTTGGAAGCACGAACAGTCCGTTGGACCACCCAGGTTGGGCCACCGATCTTGCTCTCGACTCTGGAGTAGCGGCGATGAGGTATGCAGAAAGGCCTTCTTTAGCCAGCTTGCTTGGCTCAATCGCCACGCCCATTCTAAGAAGCGAGGCCCGATACGACTCGCCATTACTTGCCAAGAGCTCCCTCGGAAGCGCCCAAGTCTTGACGACACCGTCTGGATCGGTGAATCGTAGTTCCGTTCCCCAATTCGAGCTCTCCAGGTCTCGAGTGAGTGCCGTTACGTCGATGCGGGACGCAAGCTTCAAATACGTAGGTTCGCCATCTTTTGCTTCGCCAACTTTAAACACTCCGTTCGGGTTCACCTTGTAGCCGCCAGGAACATCGTATTCTTCCGGAAGTGCATCGGTAGCTGTCTCTTCCGCATTCAACTGTCGCTGGAACATCCACCCATATAGTCCCGCTGGGGCCGCAGTTGGCTGGCCGTTCGGCTTACGGCACCCGCCGCTTGGGCAGCCTGTGAACCCCATCTCACGGATTCGAGCGCATGAGATTGGTGCTGATCCGTTCCGGACATGTTCGATTTTGGAATTAGTAGCACCCTCATCATAACTGTCGTGGTGCTGGCTCGACGAGTGAATCCAAGGCCCACTGTTCTCAAAACGACAGGCGTTCGAAATCATAGCCATCCAAAGCGGCTCCGAAAGTTTGTTCTGTGTCCCCCTTGCTGAAGCAAGCTGCATGAACGAGCAGCGCTCGACGACGTAAGTCAGCCCTTGCTCAAAGTTCAGGTCCGGGCCGCGGGATTCGGTGCCAGCGACTGCGTGGTGACGCTTCTCGACAAAGCGATGGAGAGAAACTTTTTGCTTGTTGGCTGGGACAACGATGTCTGGCAAGTCTTCAATGGAAAGTAGTCGTCCTTCGCTTACATGAACGAAATGAACACCTCTGCCAGCTTCAGGGTGTGATGGCTTGTAGTAGACCCTAGCTAAATCCTTTGTCGCCGGATCATTGCAGCCGCCTGCAAGGTGGTTGATGCGTGTAGTGGTCTAATGTCCCCGGACACATCGATAGGTGGATAATT
>NZ_JAULSI010000102.1 GCF_030711405.1 Massilia brevitalea | reverse complement strand
GTAAGCGTCATCCCAGCACCGTCTTGAGAGCTGGGAGCAAAGGCGAGATGATGTCTGTCACACCGCTGGGAAGCGGAGTTTAGCCGGCCAGCTTGGCGGCACAGTTCCAGGGCAGGAAGTCGTCGACCCGATTCACAGGATGATCAGCGATATGCGTCAGCACATGGCGCAACCAGGCTTCGGGGTCGATTCCGTTCAGCTTGGCCGTTCCAATCAGCCCATACATGGCAGCAGCGCGTTCGCCGCCGCTGTCGGCGCCGGCAAACAGGAAGTTGCGCCGGCCCAGCGCGATACCGCGCAGCGCCCGCTCGGCGGCCGAGTTGTCGATCTCGATGCGGCCATCGTCGATATGGCGGGTTAGTGCCGGCCAGAGCTTGAGGGCGTAAAGGATCGCCGCTGCCGTATCGGATTTGCGCGACAGCGTGGAGAGCGTGGCGTGTAGCCAGCGCTCCAGGTCATCGAGCAACGGTTTTGCGTGCAGCTGCCGTGCGGCGCGTCGTTCGTCCGGCGGCTTGCCGCGGATGTTCTCTTCGATGGCATACAGCTCGCCGATCCGGCGCAGCGCCTCGGTGGTGAGCGCTGTCGGCCGTGCCGCATGCAGGTCATAGAATTTGCGGCGTGCGTGTGCCCAGCAAGCAGCTTCCACCACGCGGCCAGTGTCGTACACGGCGTTGAAGCCGGCGTAAGCGTCGGCCTGCAGCACGCCGTGGAAATCGGCCAGGTGGTGTTGTGGATGCTCGCCCTTGCGGTCGGGCGAGTAGGCAAACCATACCGCTGGCGGGGTGGCGTCGCCGCTGGCGCGGTCGTCGCGCACATAGGTCCAGAGGCGCGCCGTGCGGGTCTTGCCGTTGCCCGGAGCGAGCACCGGCAGCGGCGTGTCGTCGGCATGCAGCTTCGTTGCGGCGAAGACATGGCGGCGCAGCGCATCGACCAGCGGACGCAGCAGCGTGCCGGCGGCACCGACCCAGCTGGCCAGCAGGCTGCGCTCGAGCTCCACGCCTTCGCGGGCGTAGATCACGCTCTGGCGGTACAGCGGCAGGTGGTCGGCAAACTTCGCCACCAGCACATGGGCCAGCAGGCCCGGGCCGGCGAGGCCTCGTTCGATGGGTCGGCTGGCCGCCGGCGCCTGCTGAATCGTATCGCAGCAGGCACATGCCAGCTTGGGACGCACATGGCGAATCACGCGGAAGCTGGCCGGCACGTATTCGAGCTGTTCCGAGACGTCTTCACCCAGGTGTTTCAGATTGCCGCCACAGTCAGGACAGGCATCGCTGGCAGGGAGCAGCACCCGTTCCTCGCGCGGCAGATGCGGCGGCAGCGGCTTGCGTGCAGCTTTCTTGCGAGGCGCCACATCCACTGGGGCTTGCGCCTCGGCCACCGCCTCTTCCGCTTCCAGGTCTTCCAGCTGGAGTTCGAGTTGCTCGATCTGCTGGTCGAGCTTTTCCGACTTTCTCCCGAACTGCATGCGCCGCAGCTTGGCCAGCACCAGCTTCAGGTGCTCGATCTCGGCGGTGCGTCTCGACAGTTCAGCAGTCAGATATGCCAGCTGCGCTTCGCTTTGTTCCGCATACGCTTCGATTCGTGCGGCACGCGCTTCGCTGGCCAGCAGCATGGCTTTCAGGGCAGCGATATCGTCGGGCAGGTCGGCGGCGTTGAGCATGCGCCCAAGTTTACGCGGACCGTGACAGGTTTACAAGGCCGACTCCGGTCGCCAGGTGCGCTCCGGTCGGCGCCAGTCGATCCCCTCGAGCAGCATCGACAGCTGCGCATGCGTCAGCGTGACGCTCCCGCTGCTCGCCTGCGGCCAGATGAAGCGGCCACGCTCCAGGCGTTTGCACAGCAGGCACAGCCCGTCACCGGTCCACCATAGCACCTTGATCAGGTCCCCGCGTCGGCCACGGAACACGAATACATGGCCGCTGTACGGATCTTCTTCCAGGGCCGTCTGCACTTTCGATGCCAGACCATTGAATCCCGAGCGCATGTCAGTGACGCCGGCAGCCAGCCAGATGCGCGTACCGGCAGGCAGGCCGATCATGCGCGTAGTCCCTTCAGTACCAGCGTCAGCGTTGCCGGATCCGGACTGCCCTCGACACGCACCGCTGCCTCGCCGATGCGAATTTCGATCACCCCGCTACCGACCGGGCCTTTGCTGATCGGCGAGACCTGTGCCAGTGTTACCGGCACCAACTCGGCCTGGTCGAGCTGGCCTGCCATCAACTGGCGTCGCCAGCGAAACAGCATGTTCGTATTCAGTCCATGCTGCAGGGCCAGCTGCGACACACTCACCGCCGGATCACACGCCTGCTGCGCCAGCTGCCGCTTGAACTCGAGCGGGTAGTTTGCGCTACGCCGACGCCTGCTGTGTTCAACTTCGCTTTCCAAGATAGTCCCCACCAAAATTTAGTGGGCACTACTTTGCGACCGGCGCCGTTCAGTGTCTAGACGGTGGTGGTTTGACGCTTAC
>NZ_JAULSI010000101.1 GCF_030711405.1 Massilia brevitalea | reverse complement strand
GCGATCCATTAACCCCGGTGTTGCAATTGGTTCTTGAGACCGCCCGTTCATGGTTCCATCACTTCTTTTATCCGCGATAGCAGCCGAAAACATGGTTCAGTTCTAATTGGCTAGATGATTTTATTTATCCCGCCCTTGAAATACGCTTGGAAATCGCTAGATGAGTTGCTTTAGGGATAGGTGCGCGCGCATGATAAATGGTATGCGCTGCAATTGAACATACGCGCAATGGAGCATCCGGCCTGCGGCGCGCCATTGATAAGCGACAGCACTCAAACGAAAGTGATCTTCCAAGTGGATGACGAAAACACAGAACCTTCATCGGGTACAACTCCGCAGCCAAAGAATTGGAAAGAGCGATTTCGCTGGCTAGCCATACTGATGATGGCTGCGTTTGCGGGTTTAGGACCAGCACCACCACCGCGACCAGCCCGAAACCCATCTGAATATGCGCAGATTGCTGAAGATCCGGATGAATCGAAACTGGATTCTGATCACCACTTTTTGTAAAAAAGCTTGATAAGGATGAGGCAAGCATAACTGCGTAGCGATTGCATATCGGAAAAAAAGGCGCGCGATGCCGGTTATCCGTAACGGTCTGCTACCGTTGGCTTCTTTCCAAAGGCTTGGCCGCTTGTCGGCCAGCATGCATAATCAGCGGCCCGTCTCGCGATATTCGCCGAATACCTGCCCCACAAAATCCACCACCGCCCTGATGCGCGCGCTCGCACGCAGGCCGCTGTGCATCGACAGCCAGATATCCTGGTCCAGCTCGGGAATACGGGGCATCGCGGCGACCAGGTCTGGCTGGTCGCCGGCGAGGAAGGTCGCCAGCACGCCAAGCCCGGCGCCATGCGCCACGCCATCCAGGATGCCGAGGCCGTAGCTGCAGCGCATCCACGGCGCTGGCGCACCGGGCAGGGCGCGCAGCCAGCGGTCGGACTGGAACTCGGCGCGTGGCTCGTCGAAACCCACGAAGGGCAAGTTCGCCCACTCCTGTTTCGCAATCGCTGCGGCATGGCGCGTTGCCACCTCCCGGTTGCAGTACAGGCCAAAGGACAGGGTGCCGAGCTGGCGCGCGACGAGGTCGAGCTGTTCGGGGCGATAAGGCCGGATCGCGATATCGGCTTCGCGCCGCGCCAGGCTGTACGGACGGTGCGACGTGACGATTTCCACCTCGACGTTCGGATAGGCGTCGTGAAAGCGCGCGAAGCGGGTGGTAAGGAAGTAAGACAGCCACTCGTCGGTATTGATGCGGACGGTGCCCGACGCCGTGTGCGCATCCTGGTGATCGCGCGTGCGCTCGATCTCCAGCGCGATCTCGCCCATCTGGCCAGCCCAGGCAATGATGTCGGCGCCGAATGCGGTCGGAATGCAGCCGCCCTGGAAACGCTCGACGACCTTTTGTCCCAGCGCCTCTTCCAGTTCGTCAAGCCGGCGCGACAGGGTCGGCGCACTCAGCCCCGCCTTCCGCGCCGCACCGCGCAGGGTGCCTTCCTGCGCAATCAGCAGTAGCAGCCGCAAGTCATCCCAATTCGTATGTTTCATATCTGGAGCATGATGCACCGATTTTGCGTCTATGCATACATTTATTGAGTATGCGATGATGCTTTGCTATATCAATCCAGCATGCGGCTATGGCACACCAGCCTCTCTGCGAATGCAATACACCAGCGGGCGTGCATTACCACCCGTGCCCGCCGGCAGAAAGAAAAATAGTTATGCGTACCTTCCGCGATCGCGTCCGACACGCGCTCATGTTCGAGGCTGTGGCCCTGGCCATCTTTATCCCTGGTTCTGCCGTGGTCTTCAATCAACCGATGAATCACATGGGCGTGATTGGCATTGCTTCGGCAACCATCGCCACGCTCTGGAATTTCGTCTTCAACATGGGCTTCGATCGCGCAATGCTGCGCCTGCGCGGCAGCGTGCAGAAAACCATGGCGATCCGCGTCACCCACACCTTTCTGTTCGAGGCGGGACTGGTCGTCATGCTGATTCCGATGATCGCCTGGTACCTGGGCATTGGGCTGTGGGCGGCGCTACTGATGGACCTGGCGATCGTTACGTTCTACCTGGTGTATGGGTTCTTGTTCAACATCGTATATGACCTGGTGTTTCCTGTTGCGCCAGTGGGGCGCTTGGGCGCAAGTAGCCGGAATCATATTGCTGGCGGTTGATCGTAAGCCGCCAAATGGGCGTCCAGCGACCAGATATAGACACGACGTCCTCTAGTAAGTGCGCAGAGGCGCTGCCAGTCATGCACGATCGACAAGTCGCCTAGCCCACTCCCACGGCTTGCATGATCCGGAAACTCGCGGAGCCACTCGCCCATCTGTTCGGCTTGTAGAAAGCTGATGGGGCGAAAAGGTGAGCTGCCTTTCAATGCAGCATCGACTTGCTCCACAAACCGTGTGGCACAGGCGCGCCGCGCGCCGCCATCCCCGTTTTGTCCAATATGGTTGCCTGTTTCGAAGATGGTCGCCATCGGGAGAAACAGCGTTTCTCCGGCTTTAATACGCTCGCCCAGCCTTTGGACTATGTCCATATGCTGCTGCGCCTTTACCGGCACATTCAGAATTTCAACGAATACGCTTGTGTCGATGAGACAGACAGCTGTCTGAGGTGTACTGTCAATAGCGGACACGCTTGTCTCAAGCCGCCTG
>NZ_JAULSI010000100.1 GCF_030711405.1 Massilia brevitalea | reverse complement strand
ACATTGGCAAACGGACGCCCGCTTCCGGCATGGGTTTGCAGCCTGAAGAGCAGCTGCTTCGGATCTTCGGGCGTCTTGGGTTCCGTAATCGTGATCTTGTGCTCCGCCGATGGTTGCGGCCTGTTCTGGGGAGCGAGGGTTTTGAGATTGCCGTGGAATAGCGCCGGCTTGGGCGCGAAGACCTGCATGCGGTCGGTGATTTCGACCATGCACTCCGGGCCATGTAGCCGTACACCTTTTTTCCCCTTCAGGTCGATCCAGTCCGTTTGGCTGATCAGGGACAGGACCTTGTTGGCGATGACCTGGATATCGTCCTCATGTGCCTGCACGGTGATCTTGCCGGACGCTGCAATCAGCTTCATTCCCGCCTTGTGGACGAACAGGCGGAAGGTCTGCTTGATGCTCGCGAACAGGCTGTCACCGGTTGCGATCGAAAGATTGCGTCCTGCCGTCAGAGCCGTATGTTCGCCGCTGGCGATATGGGTCGATTGTGCTGAAGTCGTCTCGATACCGGCCGGACTCGCCAAGACGAGGTGAGGTTCTGAAAGCTCGGGAAAGGGTTCACCTGTGCCGAGCACGCCGTCGTTTTGTGACTTCAGGATATCGGCGACGTCGTGCTGCTGTCCGCTTTCCTGTGCCAGGCCCTGTAGTGCGGCTGTCGCCTGGTCGTCGTGCAGCTTGTGCGCGGCATCCAGTCGCTTTGCCGTTTCGTCCATGTCCTTGATCGGCCCGCGCGCGGATTGCCGCGCTTCGGTNCTTCAGGATATCGGCGACGTCGTGCTGCTGTCCGCTTTCCTGTGCCAGGCCCTGTAGTGCGGCTGTCGCCTGGTCGTCGTGCAGCTTGTGCGCGGCATCCAGTCGCTTTGCCGTTTCGTCCATGTCCTTGATCGACCCGAGCGCGGATTGCCGGGCTTCGGTCGTGATCAAGAGTCCCTTGGCCGCACGCGCTACGCCATGGCCGTCGGTACGCAGTTCCCAGCCTTCTCCGCGCGCATCCTTGCGGCCGGCGTTGTCCTCGATGCGTGTGATGTGGCCGAGCGACAGCTGGCTGCACTGGTGGTCGCTCTTCAGCTGCGCCTGGATCATCTCCCTGGTGTCGTCGAGGACCAGGTGATTCCCACGGGTTCCGCCTCCCAGTTCGCGGCTGCGCAGGCCGGCAAGCGCCTGTTGCTGCGGCAGTGCCCAGGGCGGCAGGTGCATCCCGTTGTACAGCGCGCCAAGGACAAGTGGATGGTCGATATTTCCGTTCGGGTAGACGACGGCCACTTCCTCGCCAACGCGCGGCAGGCGGATCTGCCCGAACTCGCTGCCGGCCGCGGGGCTCAATACCCGGATCCAGGGCGAGCTTTTTTCATCGTAATTGCCTATCCGGTCCCAGTGATGCTGCAGCTTGACGCGGCCGTACCCGTCCGTGTGGATGTCGGCCCCTGCCGGGCCAGTGACGATGGCGGTATGCAGGCCCGTATAGATGACAGGCTCGCTGTTATAGTCGCGGCCAGGGCGCCAGCGTATGTCCCGGCGGATGCAGGTAAAGCGGTTTTCGAAGTGCGAAGGTGCGCTCGGGCCAGCCTGGTAATTGTTTGAAACCTCGTGGTCGGCGGACAGGATCAAATAGTAGCGGTCTCCGATGCTGGAGCGCTGTTCGGCGTCGTATCGACGCGATTCCCATTTGGCGCTGAAGTGACCGCCGAGCTTGAACGTACGCCCCGGCAGCACGTGCCGCTCGTTGGCCACTGCCTCGAAATACTGCGTCTCCTTCTCCGCTTCGTCCATGCGCCGGCCCGCCAGCTGCACACCGTCGTTGTACTGCTGGAAGCCATAGGCACCGGTATCTTCGTAGATTTCGTGCGGAAAGACGTCACCTTGCCGATTCAGTGAAGCGGCTTCAACGTGTTGCGCGCGGGGACTTTTGTAATTGAACGAAGCCAGGGTGGTCTTGCCCGAACCGAGTCGCCGGATGGCGGTCCACTCATGGATGCCGTCGTCCTCGCGCGATCCACCCTTGTCGTGGAACGAGATCACGTAGGCTTCCTCGTCGATCGGCCGGGCGAGGGTGCTGTTGTCCGAGATCATGAGCTTGTGCCCGTCGAACCGGTGCTCGTACCAGTAGTGCAGGCCTAGCGCTTCCCAGCGCCGGTGCAGGTGGTTGTAGTCGGTTTCGTTGTACTGGTTGGCGACAGTCAACGTCGAGTCGTCGATCCTGACCATGTGCCAGTCGGCCTGGGGGTATTGCCGCAAGGTTTGCTGGGTAATCTCGAGCACGTTCTTGTTGTGGAAGGACATGCAGTTCTTGCGAAGGCGCGCAAGGGCGAGCCAGGGTTCGAGCAGCATCCGGTAGAAGGCGAAGCCGCCATCGCTGCGCAGGAAGCGGAACTCCGTGACGTAACCGTTGAAGTAACGCAGCGACCCGTCTTCCCGTACCAGGGAGATGGTCGCCATCCGCCCCATCATCTTTTTCAGCGGGATGCGCGGGTCATCCGACAGGACCTCGACATCAAAGCGGAAACTGCGCGACACCTCCTCGTGCGCTGCCAGCCTGTTAGGCAGGAGGATCGCTGATGGCCCGTCCTTGAACGGAAAATCGAGCCGCATGAGCCGTTTGTGCTGAGATTCGCCGCTGAACGCCGAGCGCGCGGCGCCGGCCGCGATTTCCTGGCTTTCGCCCATTGATTGCCCTCCGATGGCATTTGGCCGTAGCGCATATGAAAATATCAGCGGCCACGTTACCCCGACGCTGCCAAA
>NZ_JAULSI010000010.1 GCF_030711405.1 Massilia brevitalea | reverse complement strand
TATGATCAACCGGTGAGACCGCGTGGGCACAAGTGCCCACCCTACCGGCTGTCACACGGCGCAGTTCAATTCGCTGGCATCACCATCAACTGCAAGCCCGACGCCGCATTTGGCTGGTGATACACGCGCTGGGTCGCCTTCACGAAGTCTTCCGGTTTCGCGCTCGGAATGCGGGTGAAAGTCTGCGGGTTCAGGTCGACCAGCGGGAACCACGAGCTTTGCACCTGCACCATGATGCGGTGGCCGCGGCGGAAGGTGTGGTTCACCTGGCCGAGTTCATAGCTGAGCGCTTCCACCTTGTTCGGCACCAGCGCTTCCGGTTGTTCGAAGCTGTTGCGGAACTTGGCGCGTAAAGGGTTGCCGCGCACCAGCTGCTGGTAGCCGCCCATCGCCAGCGGCGGCGCACCCGTGTCATTGCCGCGGCGCTCGGCTTCCGGCTGCGGATAGTCGGCCGGGTACACATCGATCAGCTTGACCACCCAGTCGGCATCCGTCCCCGTGGTCGAGACGAACAGCTTCGGCAGCACCGGGCCGGCAATCGTCACGTCTTCTTCCAGCACTTCGCTCTGGTACACCAGCACGTCTGGACGCTTGGCGGCGAAGCGCTGGTCCGAGACCATGTACTCGCGCGGCACGCCGGTGGCCGGGTAGCCGATGAAGGGCACCGGTTTCTTCGGATCGGCCACGTATTCGTCGTATCCGGCGCCGCTGGCAACCGGCGCCTTCCAGTCCAGCTTGCCGTCAGCGCCGAAGTACAGCGTGCGCGCCTTGGCCTGCACCGGCGGCCAGGCCGAATACTGGCGCCAGACGTTCGAACCGGTCTCGAAGGCGGTGACCTCGGCAATCGCACGCGCCGGCTTCACGCCGCGCAGGTGCTGTTCGAAGAAGGGAAATTGCAGGTTCTTGCGGAAGTACTCGCTCGTCTTGCTGTCGAAGTTCACATGGCCCAGGCGGGCGCCGTCGCCGCGCGCCCAGCCGCCGTGCACCCAGGGCCCGATCACCAGGCTGTTGCTGGCCGCCGGATTGTGCTTCTTGATGGCGCCGTAGATCGAGAACGGTCCCTGCGGGTCCTCGGCGTCGAACCAGCCGCCCACCGTCAGCACCGCCGCTTTCACGTTCTTCATGTGCGGCGTGATCGAACGCGTCTGCCAGAAGCTGTCATAGCTGTCGTGCTCGATGTTCGGCATGAAGTAGGTGCGCTGCGCCGGGCTCATGGCGGCGGCGATGTTCGCCAGCGTCAGGCGCTGCAGGAAGAAGTCGTAGCCGTCGGTCGTGCCGTAGTCGAATTCACCGCGCGACTTGGGCGGCGGCGCGGGGTTTGGCGCTTCGGTAAAGGAGGCGTAGAAATCGAAGTTCGCGGCCAGCATGAAGGCGCCGCCGTGATAGGAGTCGTCGCCCATGTACAGGTCGGCGATCGGCGCCTGCGGCGAGGCGGCCTTGATCGCCGGGTGCGAGTCGATGATGCTGGCCGCCGTGTAGAAGCCCGGATAGCTGATGCCGTAGATTCCCACTTTACCGTTGTTGTTCGGGACGTGCTTCAGCAGCCAGGCCACGGTGTCGTGCATGTCCTCGCTCTCGACGCCTTCGCCCGGCGCGCGCTTGGCGCTGGCCGCCAGGTGCGGCGTCATCTCCTGCCACTTCCCTTCCGACATGTAGCGACCGCGCACGTCCTGTTTCACGAAGATGTAGCCGGCTTCCTCGAATTCGCGCGACGGGCCGATCGCTTCCGGCATCCAGTCGACGCCATAGCGCAGCTCGCCCTGGGCGTTCACGCCGGCGCTGTAGGGCGTGCGCTGCATCAGGAAGGGATGGCTTTGCGACGCATCCTTCGGCACGTAGACCACCGTGAACAGCTTGACGCCATCGCGCATCGGGATGCGGTATTCGTACTTGGTATAGCTGTCCTTGATGCTGCGTTTGGCGGCAGGTGCGTCCGCCTGGCCGGCTGCGCTGGCGGGGAGCATCGCGCCGGCGCCGAAGGCCAGCATCAGGCTGAAGGAAAGGACGGAAAGCGGACGGCGAAACATGGTGACCTTTGCGGATGAACGAAGCCCGCCAGTGTAATCCGATTCGCGACCCTCTTGTTACTTTGCCAGCGCGCCAGGCTCGCCGGATTCGCCATCCAGCGTGGCCTGCACCCGCTCGCGCACGAAGTCGATATGGCTGCGCAAGCGGTACAACTCGTCCGCATACGCGAGCGGAATCGAGATGTGGTTCACGCGCATCTCGATGTCGTCGAGGCGCCGCACCAGGTCTGCGCGCACATGGTCTTTGCGCTGGGTCTCCGGCACCGTCTCGAGTGCCTGCTCGACCGCCCGCAGTTCGCCGTACCAGCGATACACGCGCGAGCGCACGCGCCACACGTACAGCGGCGGCACGATCTTCGACAAGGGAATGACGAGGGCCGCCAGCGCCACCACCACGACCCACAGGCGGTCGAACAAATTCGCCAGCCAGAAGCTCATGTAGCGCTGCAGCAGCGGCGGGCCGTCGCGGTAATATTTCGCCGCCTCCTGCGCCACCGGAATCTCGGTGTACTTCGGCGACGGGAACTGGCCCTGTTGCTGGAACCACCCTGCCCCGCCGTGGATGTCGCCGGCCGCCTTTACGAACAGATCGACCAGGGCTGGATGCAAATCTTCGCGCGCCACCAGCGTGGCCGTTGGCGCAATCAACTGGTAGTCCTGGGCCGGAATGTCGCGTCCCAGATCGACGATCCCGCGCGGCAGGGTCACGTGGGTGAGGAAAGGCAGGCGCCGCGTATAGGCTTCGGCCTGCGTAAAGTTGAACAGGCGGATGCCCGGCGTTTGCAGCAGCATCTGGATCAGCGGCGCTTCCGGCGCGGAGCTGAATACCAGGCCGTCGATGCGGCCGGCCAGCAGTTCGACGGTGGCCGGCGTGTTCTCCAGCGCGCCAATGGTCAGTTCCTTCGGCTCGACGCCGTTCACCGCCAGGATCTGGCGAAACAAATTCGGCACGCCGGTGCCTTCCGGCCCGAGGTTGATGCGCAGGCCGCGCAGGCCGGTAAGATTGGTCGCTTTCACATCCTCGCGCAGGAACAGCCAGACCGGCTCGGTGAACAGGCTGCCGAGCGAAGCCAGGCCCAGGTCGGCGGCTTCTTCTTCGACGGTCGACCCGCTTTGCACGAAAGCGATGTCGACCTCGCCGCGCTGCAGGCGTTCCAGGTTTTCCTTCGAGCCGAGCGTGGGCTGCAGGGCGACCTTGATGTCGTCGCGCTTCAGTTCCTGCGCATAGCGCTTGCCGAAGGTTTCGTAGGCGGAGTTTTCCTGGCCGGTTGCGAGGCGTACCGAGCGCGGCGGCGCCGGATCGACCACGAGCCAGGCGATGAAGCAGGCCACCGCCACCAGCACGATGGTGGGCCCGGACGCGACCAGCAAATCGCGCAGCGAGATCAGGCTGAAGCTGCGGATGGTGGAGACGGCGCGCCGGCTGGCCCGGCGCGCGCGTTCGCTTGCCGTCGCCCCTCTCAACGCACGCACTGCTTCTGTGCGGCCACGCTGCCTTGCGGCGGTTCGATCATCGGCATCAGGCTCGGCGCCAGCGTCACCAAAAGCTGCACCGGCAGCGCGCTGGTGAAGTCGTAGTTCTCCGACTGCGGACCATGCACGTAGGCGGTCATGGAACCGAAGAAGCGTTCGCCGATGTTGAAGACGAAGGTGGCCGAACGGTTCACGTAGCGCGATTCGATCAGGCGGCCGCCGCGTGCGTAGACGTCGAAGCGCTGGTCGCCGGTACCGGTCTTGCCGCCGACCGCAACCACGTTGCCCTCGCTGGTGGTGAAGGCGGTCTTGGCGCGTTTCGCCGTGCCTTCGGCCACCACGCCGCGGATCGCATCGGCCACGGCGCGCGCCACTTCCGGCGCCAGCACCACTTCCTGCTCGACCTTGTTGGCACGCTTGACCAGGGTCTCGTAGGGCGTGTTCCTGGCGAAGTGCAGCGAATCGATGCGCTCGACGGGTTTGCGCACGCCGCCGTTCACGATGATGCCCATCAGCTCGGCCAGCGCGGCCGGACGGTCGGCCGATGCGCCGAGCGTGGTCGCATACGACGGCACCAGCGAATCGAAGGGATAGCCCATCTTCTTCCACTGGGCGTGGATCTTCAGGAAGGCCTCGACCTCGATCAGGCCGGCGATGCGCTTGTCCTGGGCGTTCTTGCGGCTGGTCTTGAACAGCCAGGAGTAAACCTCTTGGCGCTCCTTCGTGCTGGCGCCCACCACTTCGCTCCAGCCGGCTTTCGGATGGTCGCGCAGGTAGCCCACCAGCCAGAGTTCCAGCGGGTGCACCGAAGCCACGTAGCCGCGGTCGGCCAGCGACATGTTCTGCGGCGCATACTGGTCGTACAGCTTCTCGATGCGCTCCTGATCCACCTCGTTGCTCGGCAACGTGTCGTTGATGAAGCCGCCGAACTGCTGCAGGGTCGCGTTCGGGGCGATGGTGCGGTGCGCGGCCGAGAGCTTCGAGGCGAGCGGACGCACGCCGGCAAACAGCAGCGCCTGCGCTTCGTCCGGGGTCTTGCCCTTGTACTTGTTCCAGAACTTGGCAAGGAAGGTCTTGCCTTCGTTGTCGGCGAAGCGCGCCAGGTAGCCGGCGCGGCGCGGATCGTCGGCGTCGGCCAGCAGCGCCGCCGAGGAACCCGGCAGCTGGAACATGTAGTAGCGCACCACGTCGCGCATCAGGCGCACGAACACCAGGTTGGTGGACTGCTGCAGCGCTTGCTGCACGGTCATGATCTTGCTGTTATCGAGCTTGCTGAAATTGCCAAAGTAATGCAAGCCGCCGCCGGTGAAGAATCCCTCGCCCGGGTTGCCCGAATACGTGCGGCTCATGGCGGCCGCCAGCATCGGGGTCAAGCCGCGGTCGGCGTTCGCCGGCAGCGCCAGGAAGTAATCCACGGCCCACTGGCTCAGGCGGTCCTTCGGATCGATGCGGGTGTCGCGCAGCGTCTTCGGGTCCATCGGCTCGTAGCGGCGGTGCAGCTGGTCGATGATGTCGAGATAAGTCACCAGCGTGCGCAGCTTGGCCGTCGAACCCAGGTCGAGCTTGGCCTGCTCGTTGATGTCGAGCGGCTGGTCGTAGTTATCGGTCTGGACGCGCAGGTAATTCACGTTGTCGCCGCGCTCCATCAGCGTGAAGCTGTACACCACTTGCGCCGGGTCGCCGTTGCCGAGCATGCCCTTGCCGGTGAGGCCGGCGGCTTGCGCGGCGTCGGCGCTGGTCAGCTGGCGCAGCGCGGCCGTCACGGCCTGCTGGGCTTCGGCGTCCAGGGTCGAGACCACCGACAGGTCGAGGCGGTCGAGGTTGTACAGGCGCGGTTCGCCCAGCAGGTAGCCGAGGTGGTTGCGCACCGCGTTCGAGGCCTTGCGCGACACGAAGGCATTCGCCGGCGGCGCTTCCACGCCCGAGCCCAGGGCCGGGTGCAATTTGACGGCCAGGGCGGCGTCGCGCAGCTGCGGCGTGATCACGCCGGCCTGCGCCAGCACGCGCAGGTGGCTGTTGGTCAGCGTTTCCAGGTCGGCTTCGCCGGCGCCCAGGTAGTAGGCCGGGCGGCGCTGCGCGATCATCAGCGACAGCGCTTCCTTGTAGGCCAGCACGGCGTCGGGATTGTCCATGCCGCCCTTCAGCACGGCGGACACCTTGTTGAAGTCGCGGCCGTACCAGACCCACATGCCGTCGCCGATGCCGTTCACTTCGCCGTAGCCGACCTTCGCCGACAGCGGCACCGTGTTCAGGTAGTCGAGCACGATCTGGCGCCGGTGGCCGGTGGTGTCTTCCCCATCGTGGTAGGCGCGCAGCGTGGCCGAGGCCATCTGGATGAGTTTATCTTCGAGCGAGGCGGTGCGCCCTTCGGGCGAATGGCGGTACTTTTCGATCTGCGTGGCGAGGGTGGAGCCGCCAGCCACGCGGCTGCCGCTGCCCAGGCCGACCGAATGCAGGGTCTTGTCGAACACGGCTTTCGAGAAGCGGTCCCATTCGACGGCCGGATTGCGTTTCGGGTAGGCCGGATCGAGCAGCTCGCGGTTCTCGATGAACAGCAGGCTTTGCACCAGCAGCTGCGGCGCGTCGTCGAAACGCGCGTACTGGCGTTCGGGGAACTGCGAGCCGAACAGCGGCTGGCTGCGGCAATCGAGGATCTCGAGGCCGGCGCGGGTCTTTTCGCGGTAGGCGGCGAACAGGCCGCGGTCGGCCAGCTCCAGCATCTTCGGCGACATGCGCGCCTGGGCGTCGACGGTATAGTCGCGCGTGTGCAGCTTGCTCAGGAAAGCCGGCAAATGCGAGTAGCCGAGGCGGGCATCGTAGGGGCTCTCGGCCGGGAAGCGGATGGCGTCGCTCGGCCCCTTCTCCATGCGGAAGCTGACGTCCTTCATCATGCCGGCGAAGATCTTCGCCTGCAGCGTGGAGGTGCGGGTTTCGTACACCGCGTAGGCGGCGCCGGCGGCAACCACCACCAGCACCAGGCCAAGCAGGATACGCTTGGTATAGCCGCGGCCTTTCGGCGGCTCGCCCTCGCTGTCGGGCTCGCCGGCATCGCCAGGGATGTCGTCCTGCTTGGGGTCGGTGACCAGCGACAGGTGCGGATAACTTTCGTACAGCGGCGCGTCCTGCTCGGCTGCATCCGCAGCCATGGCGGGCGCGGCGCTGCCGCTGTCGGAGCGCCCGCGCAGGATGCGCACGGCGCGAAACACATTACGTGGCCGTTTGAAACGGCGGGTACTTTCCATGATGGCTCAACCGGTTTGAATCATTGTTCCTGCAATCCCTGCCAACCTGCTCGCCATCCTTGCTGCTGGTCTGTTCGAGTGATCGAGGTCATTGTTAGTTCGTGTCTGGCGCTGCGCTTTTTTTCCGGAATTCGCCCGAAAATCAGCACGCCACAGCCATCATTCCACCACACCAACAGGCCTTCCATGTAGCGCTGTTCAACAAATTTGACCTGCCCAGATTATTTTCGCAAAAAAACAACGGCAGAGTTATTGAGACGGCATTAATGCCTACAAGCATCGGTATTACTTTCCTACAAGACGTTGTTTTGTAGATAGTTTGACGCGCATTTTCAGGCGGCGGTCTGGGCCCTCATGTTTGCTGAACGCATATTGTCGAGCACCTGCAGGCAGTAATACTGGTACCACAATCCCGTGAACAGGAAGATCAGCACATACAGCCAGGCCGACAGGATCGCAAGGAAGGGAAACAGCACCACCGACAGCAGCGCGCCGCCCATCCAGGCAATGCCCGGCATGGCGCCGAGCACGCCCGAGACCATGCCGATCGCCAGCAGCGGCCAGCGCTGCGCACGCATCAGGGCCTGGCGTTCTTCCGGGCTGGCGTGGGCGGCGAGCGCGTCGTAGCTCATCACGCGCGAGGTCACCCAGCCCCACAGCGCCGCCTGCACCAGCACCGCCAGCGGCGGCACCGCGTACAGGGGCACCGTCATCAGCCACAGGCCGGCGAACACGAGCACGCTGGTCAGGTTCATCCAGACGCTGCCGGCGAAGCTGCCGCCCGCCTTCTGTTCCAGCTGCGGGAACTGGCGCCGGCCGACGTAGCGCTCGATGGCCGGCATGGCGAGGATGCCCATGAACAGCAGCGCGCTCGCGATCATCAGCGGCAGCAGCAGGATGATGGCCATCAGCGGCACCACCACCGCCGTCAGGGCGCCCAGGCCGAGCGTGGCCAGCATGCCGCCGCTGGACTGGAACCAGCCGTAGTCCTGGAACACGCCATGCAGGTAGTCGAGGAAAGGCTGCATGCCGAACCCGAGCACCGCGCCCCAGACCGCCAGCGACAGCAGCAGCGGCACCAGCGACAACAGGATCATGCGCTGCGAGAACTGCGCGCGCAGGGCGCGGCCCCAGGCGGTGGCGATGCCGTTCACGGTGCGCTCCGTGGCGTGTTCAGAAAGCATGCTGGCATAGGTGTTGGCATATTCGCGGCGCTCCCCGATGGCAAAAGCGTATTGTAGACAGAATCCGGGGAGCCCGGCCGCTGGCCGCACGGCTGGCCCTCGATAGCGCTTTGACTAGCCATGCACTACAATCCCCGCTCAACTTGAACACTGAAGGAAAACCATGTCCACTACCACCACCGATTCCGGCCTGCAATACGAAGACAGCGTCGTCGGCGAAGGCGCCGAAGCCAAGGCTGGCGCCTACGTCACCGTCCACTACACCGGCTGGCTGCGCAACGACGACGGCAGCACCGGCGCCAAGTTCGATTCGAGCAAAGACCGCAACGACCCGTTCCAGTTCCCGCTGGGCGCCGGTCACGTGATCCGCGGCTGGGACGAAGGCGTGCAGGGCATGAAGGTCGGCGGCGCGCGTCGCCTGACCATCCCGGCCAGCCTGGGCTACGGCGCCCGCGGCGCCGGCGGCGTGATTCCACCGAACGCGACGCTGATCTTCGACGTCGAGCTGCTGGCTGTGTAATTTGTACGGTGGGTTCAAGAACCCACCCTACCTGCTGTTGAATTTGTAGGGTGGACACCTGTGTCCACGCGGTACCACGGTCGATTAATCGAAAACTGGCTGTGTAATGCGTAGGGTGGGTTCTCGAACCCACCATTGCACCGGTTGAATTTTCGATCAATCGACCGTAGTAGCGGTGGGTTCGAGAACCCACCCTACTCCCTCCTCGACGCCGCGACATGGTGTTGAATTTATCGTGCGATCAACGCCGCCCCGGCCGCATGCCGCCCCGAGCATCCCCTCTAAAATTCCCGCCAGAAGCACGTGAAACGCCACCCTGTACGCTAAGATGGCCGCGCGCCTTGCCGTTCAGGCAATGCACCATCCAGCAATCCAGACAACAGGAGTTTTTATGAGCTTGCAAGACCAGTTCGCCCAGGCCCAGGCCGATTCGAAGAACCTGCCGGAGCGTCCGGACAACATGACCCTGCTGAAGATCTACGCGCTGTTCAAGCAGGCGTCGAGCGGCGACGCCACCGGCGAGCGTCCAGGCTTCACCGACATGGTCGGCCGCGCCAAGTTCGACGCCTGGGACGGCCTGAAGGGCACCTCGCAGGAAGAAGCGATGCAGCAGTACATCGACCTGATCGAAGAACTGAAGGGTTAATCTTCAACAGTTCCGCCGGCGCCTTGCACAGGCAAGGCGCCGTCACTGCAAGCTCGGCTCAAGCCGCCGCAAACACCTTGCGCATCTTGTCGCTCACCTTGGCCTCGATCGCCGGACCGAAGGCGCTCATCAGGAAGCCCAGCTTGATCCGCAGCGCCGCGCGCTGTTCTTCCAGGGTCAGGGCGCCCTCCACGCCGCTGCGCTCGAAGCGCAAGACGTCGCCGTCCCAGCGGCACTGCATGCCGAACTCGGCCGCAACCTTGTCCGCCACCTGCTGCGCCGCCGCGCGCGCCTTTTCCGGGCTCAGGCTGTGTTCCTGGACGATGTGAATGTCGGCCATCCGATTTCCTTCCTCATATAAACGCAACAGCCCGCCATGATGCCAGTTGCATCGCGCTCGTGCCAGTCCGCCTTGCAATTGATCTCGGTCAAGACCTAAACACGGCAGGGGCCGAGTATGGTCTGCGCTAACGCAACCACACGAGGATGCACCATGGAACAACGAGCCCTGCTGCCGGACGACCCGATCACGACCGAACGCGACCAGCCCCCGGTCGCCTTCATCCCCACGCCGAGCGCAGCCTACCGCCAGCACCGCAAGGCGGCGCAGCTGCTCGACCAGCCTGGCGCCCCGCGCGGCGCCGGCGAACCGGCATCCGAGGTGCCCCCGCCCTACGCGTTCGGTGCGCGCGTGCTGATGTGGAAGCAGGACCCTTCGGTGCTGGACATGGGCACGCGCAAGGCTTTCCTGCCCGGCATCGTGCTGGCCGGCCCGCGCGATGCGCGCATCGCCAGCGGCATGCCGGGCATCGACGCGGTCGAGCCGAATGCCTTTGGCGACTTCGTCACCATGCCCGACACGCCCCAGTTCGACGCCGTCCACACCTTTGCCGTGGTGCGCCAGACGCTGACCATGTACCAGCGCTCGCTGTCCTCGAGCGGCGCCGCGATGCCGCTGCCCTGGCAATGGAAGAGCAGCATCGACACGGCGCCGCTGCAAGTCTTCCCCTATGGCTTGCCGAACGTAATGAACGCCTTCTACAGCCGTACCCAGCATTGCCTGAAGTTCGGCGACTTCGTGCCGAGCGGCCAGGCCGAGCGCGTGTTCACCTGCCGCTCGTTCGACATCGTCGCCCACGAGACCGGGCATGCCGTGCTGGATGGCTTGAAACCCTACTGGCTGCTGGCCGATTCGCCACCCCAGACCGGCGGCCTGCACGAATCCTTCGGCGACCTGACGGCGATCTTCCTGGCCTTGTCCCAGCTCGACCAGTGCGAAGCCGTGGTGGCCCAGACCAAGGCGCGCCTGCACGATAAAACCTTCCTGGCCGACATCGCCGAGCAATTCGGCCTGGCGCTCGGCAGCACCACCGGGCTGAGAAATGCCGACAACGACCTGACCCTGTCCCAGGCCGGCACCCAGGTGCATGCGATTTCCCAGGTGTTTACCGGCGGCGTGTACGACATCCTGGCCGATCTGTTTGCGATCGAGCGCAACCCGGCGCTGGAAGACGACGCGGCCGTGCTGCACCGGGTGGCGTCCTGGCTGCGCGGGCTGGTG
The DNA here is from genome assembly GCF_030711405.1 of Massilia brevitalea. Lineage (GTDB taxonomy): Bacteria > Pseudomonadota > Gammaproteobacteria > Burkholderiales > Burkholderiaceae_D > Telluria > Telluria brevitalea. Next base: position 152,598 of record NZ_JAULSI010000010.1, on the reverse strand, counting down.
CTGCGCGCGCTGATTGCCGCGCCGGACATCGCCGCCACCTATGCCGACGTCGTCAACGAGATGCTGCGCCTGGCACTCGAGGACGGCAAGCCGGAGAGCTATACGGCATCGATCCGCCAGCAGTTCACGGTGCGCGAAGTGGTGGGCCAGCCCGAGGTTGCCAACGATGCGGCCAGCGGTTCGCCCAATGAGGCGGCGCCGGAAACCGCCGAGCCGCCGACCCCGATGCCCGATGGCGTACCGCCGATGGACGCCGAACTGCCCGGCAAGCCGATGGCCCCGAGTTGCCGCGTGCACGTGCGCCTGGCGGCTGGCGTGTGCGACGCCCCCGGCGCCCAGCAGGACCGGCGCGCCTGCTGCGGCACCATGAACCTGGCCGAGTACTACAACATCGAGCGCCTGCTCGACGCCGAAGCCCAGGCCCTGGCGCGCTGGTGCGCCGAGCGCGGGCGCAATGGCCCGGCGGGCGAGGAACCGGTGCTGGACGACGGCACGGCGACGTCCTCGTAACACACGCGCCATGAAGATCACGGCGAAGCAGGAAGGCGGGTTTGCCGGCGGCGGGCAATGCTTCGAGCTCGACACGGCCTGCCGCGCGGATGGCGGGTCGGTCGAGGCGCTGCTGCAACAGGTGGATTTTTTCGGGGCGGCGCCAATGTGCACGGTGGGGGCGGATCTACCGCGCTGGGAAATCACGGTAGAGGATGGCGGGCGCAGGCATACGGTGGTGCTGAGCGACGATGGGTCGCTCGGGGCGACGGGGTGGGCTACCCTATTGGGGCATTTGCAGGCAGCGGCGTGACCGTACGGTGGGGGTATCGAAGCCGGGGGCTTCAATACCCCCCACCGTACGGGAAACGCCGCGGGCCATGCCCTGGCCCATCATTTCCACGGCGAACCCAAGCTTGGGCAACACATTTGCTTATGTATATTGTGTCTAAACCCAATTTGTCGGAAAACCCGAATTGCCCTAAAATACAGTGCTTTGCCAGTCGGCGGCTCCCCCCTGCGCGCTGACGCTGCGTCACCCCACCATAGATAGGACTGTTATGACCCACGTTGTCACCGAATCGTGCATCCGCTGCCGGTATACCGACTGCGTCGATGTATGCCCGGTCGATTGTTTCCGGGAAGGCCCGAATTTCCTCGCGATTGACCCCGACGAGTGCATCGACTGCGCCGTGTGCGTGGCCGAATGCCCGGTCAATGCGATCTATGCCGAGGAAGACGTGCCGGGCGACCAGCAGCAATTCATCAAGATCAATGCCGATCTGTCGCGCTTCTGGCCTTCGATCACCAAGACCAAGCCGGCGCTCCCCGACGCCGAAGAGTGGAAAGACGTCACGAGCAAGCTCGACCAGCTGGCACGATGAAAGACTGAGACCGGTGACGCGTCGGCCGCTGCGGGCCGCCGTCGCCTGGCGCCGTTTTTCCATCCTCGCCGGCAGTTTCGCGTCATCCATGGCACACTAGCGGCCATCGCGTCACCGCCCCTCTTTCAAAAATCAACAGGATTTAGCGCATGACTATCAGTGCCACCCACGATGCGGGCAGCATCGCCCCTAACAGCTCGTTCGCCGGCGCCATCGACGCCGACGCCGTCATCATCGGCGCAGGCCCGGTCGGCCTGTTCCAGGTCTTCGAACTCGGCCTGCTCGAGATCAAGGCCCACGTCATCGATTCGCTGCCGGCCGTTGGTGGCCAGTGCGTGGAACTGTACCCGGACAAGCCGATCTACGACATCCCTGCCGTGCCCGTGTGCACCGGCCAGGAACTGACCGACAACCTGCTCAAGCAGATCGAGCCGTTCGAGCCGACCTTCCACCTGGGCCAGGAAGTCACCACCGTGCAGCGCCGCGAAGACGGCCGCTTCAACGTCGAAACCTCGACCGGCACCCAGTTCATCACCAAGACCATCTTCATCGCCGCCGGCGTCGGTTCCTTCCAGGCGCGCACGATCAAGGTCGAGGGCATCGAGAAGTTCGAGAACAGCCAGCTGCACTACCGCGTCAAGGACCCGAGCATCTTCGAAGGCAAGAACATCGTCATTTGCGGCGGTGGCGACTCCGCGCTGGACTGGGCCCTGAACTTCGTCGGCAAGGCCGAATCGGTCGTGCTGGTGCACCGCCGCGACGACTTCCGCGCCGCGCCGGCTTCGGTCGCCAAGATGAAGCAGCTGTGCGACGAATACGAAATGCAGCTGATCACCGGCCAGGTCACCGGCTACGACGAAAAAGACGGCCAGCTGAGCGAGGTGAAAGTCACCGGCGCCGACGGCGTGACCCGCCGCGTGCCGCTCGACATGCTGATGGTCTTCTTCGGCCTGTCGCCAAAGCTGGGTCCGATCGCCGAATGGGGCCTGGACATCGAGCGCAAGCAGCTGAAGGTCGTGGACACCGAGAAGTTCGAAACCAACGTGCCGGGCATCTTCGCCGTGGGTGACATCAACACCTACCCGGGCAAGAAAAAGCTGATCCTGTCGGGCTTCCACGAAGCCGCGCTGGCCGCTTTCGGCGCCGCGCCGTACATCTTCCCGGACAAGAAGATCCACATGCAGTACACGACGACCTCGCCGAAACTGCACAAGATCCTCGGTGTCGAGACCCCGGTTTTCGACTAAGATTCTCGGCTCAGTTACGCAAAAACCACAATGCCCCGGTTAGCCGGGGCATTTGTTTTTATGTGTGGCGCATCACGGACGGCCCCCAAAAAACGGTGCTATAAACCTTCTAAGCACAGATCAAATTCGCACGATGGTGCGGGAAATTTCCACCCGCCAACCATTTAACCCTATAATGATTTGATCAAAATTCGTGCACGGCAGGCGTCATCGGGCGTCCCGGCGCAGCGAATGCTTCATCGAAGAAGGATTACTATGCTCTACCAATTGCACGAGATGCAACGCTCCTTCCTGACCCCGCTGATGCAATGGGCGGATGCGTCGTCGAAGTTGTTCTCGAACCCGGTTTCCCCTTTCGCCCACACCCCCTTCTCCCAACGTATCGCCGCCGGCTACGAGCTGATGTACCGCCTGGGCAAGGACTACGAAAAACCGGCCTTCGGCATCGACACCACCACCATCAAAGGCGAAGAAGTCAGGATCGTCGAGCAGTTCGCCGTCGAGAAACCGTTCTGCCAGCTGCGCCATTTCAAGAAAGACTTGCCGGACGCGGCCTTTGCCGCGCTGGCCCAGCCGACCGTGCTCGTGGTCGCCCCGCTCTCGGGCCACCACGCCACCCTGCTGCGCGACACCGTACGCGCCCTGCTGCCCGACCACGACGTGTTCATTACCGACTGGGTCGACGCGCGCATGGTGCCGCTGTCCGCCGGGCCGTTCCACTTAGATGATTATATTTATTATGTGCAGGACTTCATCCGCACCCTCGGCCCCGACGTCCACGTGATCTCCGTGTGCCAGCCGACCGTGCCGGTGCTGGCCGCGATCGCGCTGATGGCATCCGATAACGATCCGAAGCTGCCGAAGACCATGACCATGATGGGCGGCCCGATCGACCCGCGCAAGTCGCCGACCGCCGTCAACGACCTGGCCACCGAAAAGCCGTTCTCGTGGTTCGAGAACACCGTGATCTACGCGGTGCCGGGCAATTACCCTGGCTACGGCCGCAAGGTGTATCCGGGCTTCCTGCAGCACGCCGGCTTCATCGCCATGAACCCGGGCCGCCACGCCCAGTCGCACCGCGAGTTCTACCAGCACCTGGTGCGCGGCGACGAGGAATCGGCCGAGAGCCACCGCCAGTTCTACGACGAATACAACGCCGTGCTCGACATGCCGGCCGAGTACTACCTCGACACCATCAAGACCGTGTTCCAGGAATTCCGCCTGCCGAAGGGCACCTGGGAAGTCGGCGGCAAGCTTGTGCGTCCGCAGGACATCACGACGGTGGCCCTGTTCACCATCGAAGGCGAGCTCGACGACATCTCCGGCGCCGGCCAGACCCAGGCCGCGCATGAACTGTGCAGCAACATCCCGGCCGACATGAAACTCGACTTCGTGGCGCCGAAGGCCGGCCACTACGGCATCTTCTCGGGCCGCCGCTGGCGCGAGATCATTTGCCCGAAGATCGGCGAGTTCATCAAGGCGCACGGCTGAACGGCTTAACGCTCGATAAAAATGCCGCGGAATTCCGCGGCATTTTTTATCCAACTGCTGGGTTGGTTCTGTAGGGTGGGCACTTGTGCCCACGCGGTCTCATCGGACGCAGGAATGCGACAGTTAACCCGTCGTTAGCGGATGTTCACTCATTTGGTTTGCCTTGCGGGTGCTCATCAGCTCAGACCGCGTGGGCACAAGTGCCCACCCTACGAAATTACCCCCCCGCCCAAAAAACAATGCCGCGGAAGTCCGCGGCATTTTTCGTACGACCAAATCACTCAGGCTGCGCTGTCGCGCCGGTCCTCGCCCCGCGCGAAATCGTCGTCCGTGTCGATATGCTGCTCGCGCCGGTCGGCGCCGCGGCGGTCGTCGGCGGCAGGTTCGGGTTTGGCCGCGGCGGCAGCGTCGCTCTCCTCGGGCCGGTACACCGGCCGCGAGGTGGGGTCGGCGGCCAGCAAGGGCGCGACAATCCATTCAGTCATTTCATTCTCCTAAAAACAGGCTGGAGAGACTTCCCCCGCGTCGGCGGGCTGGCGTCCCCGCCAACCACTCAATTACCCAGCAAGACGCTGGCGATGACGCCGGTGGCAATCGCCGCCAGCACGTAGTCGTTGCCCACCTGCACCCAGTGATGGCCGCGCGGCGGCGCGCTCAGGCGGTGCGAGCGCCAGTTGTCCACCACGTACTGGCGGTGGTTGTAGTTCGACGGCAAGCGGTTGCCGCGGTACAGGTCGTGGCGCGGGCCGGCGCCGCGGCGGGCGTGGCGGTCGTCGCGGTGATCACGGCGGTCGTCGCGGCGCGCATCGCGGTGGTCGCGGCGATCGTCGCGGCGGTCATCGCGATATTCGCGGCGGTCGTCACGGCGGTCGTGACGGTCGTTGTGTTGGGCAAATGCCGGCGCGTTAGCGGCCAGCATCAGTGCGATCATGCTCTTGGCGATGAGGCGTTTGTTCATGTTTTTTCCTCCTTGAAAGATGGCGCGCGTCGACGCGCAGCCTGTACCGCCAGTAAGCCATGGGGGCCGCAACGGCTCTGTACGCTGCACCACGTACTGGATGAAACAGCAAGCCCCGGTCGCGCCCTCCGCGCTTTTATCGGATAATGACGGCTTTACACCGCCGCATCACCGTGACCAAGACTCTTGCCGACCAGATCGAAGACCTGCTGCCGCAGACGCAATGCACCAAGTGCGGCTACCCGGCCTGCCGGCCCTATGCCGAGGCGATCGCGAACGGCGAAGCGCCGATCAACCAGTGCCCGCCCGGCGGCATCGAGGGCGTGCGGCGCCTGGCCTCGCTGACCGGCCACCCTGTCATTCCGATCAACCCGGCCAACGGCATCGAACGCCCGCGCCCGGTTGCCTTCATCGACGAAGGCCTGTGCATCGGCTGCACCCTGTGCATCCAGGCCTGCCCGGTGGACGCCATCATGGGCGCCGCCAAGCAGATGCACACCATCCTGACTAGCCTGTGCACCGGCTGCGACTTGTGCGTGGCGCCCTGCCCGGTCGACTGCATCAGCATGGTGCCGGTGACCGAGACCACCGGCTGGGCCGCCTGGTCGCAGGAAGCGGCGGACGCGGCGCGCGCGCGCCACGATTTCCGCACCCTGCGCCTGCAGCGCGAACGCGAGGAAAACGATGCGCGCCTGGCGGCCAAGGCGCTGGAGAAGATGCGCGCGGTGACGGCGGAAGTCACGAACACGCCGGAAGAACTGGCCGAGAAAGAGCGCAAGCGCGCCATCATCGCCGCCGCCATGGAACGCGCCCGTCAGCGCGCTGCAGCAACTCCCGGCACGGCCCCGCCAGAGGCCACGCCACCCGATTCGAACAAGCACTGAGCGAAGAAAAACTGCGCGATGAATCCCGCCAAACGCCTCGAGATCTTTACCCGCTTTCGCACCGCCAACCCGCATCCGACCACCGAACTCGAATACACGACGCCGTTCGAACTGCTGATCGCGGTGCTGCTGTCGGCGCAGTCCACGGACGTGGGCGTGAACAAGGCCACGCGCCGCCTGTATCCGGTGGCGAACACCCCGCAACAGATCCTCGACCTCGGCATCGACGAGCTGAAGAGCTACATCGCGACCATCGGCCTGTACAACACCAAGGCCAAGAACGTGATGGCGACTTGCCAGATCCTGGTCGAGCAGCACGGCGGCGAAGTCCCGCGCCAGCGCGAGGCGCTCGAAGCCCTGCCCGGCGTGGGCCGCAAGACGGCGAACGTGGTGCTGAACACGGCCTTCGGCGAGCCGACCATGGCGGTCGACACCCACATCTTCCGCGTCTCGAACCGCACGAAAATTGCGCCGGGCAAGAACGTCGACGAAGTCGAAATGAAGCTGCTGAAGTTCGTGCCCAAGGACTTCTTGCAGGATGCCCACCACTGGCTGATCCTGCACGGCCGCTACACCTGCGTGGCGCGCCGCCCGAAGTGCTGGAACTGCATCATCAACGACTTGTGCGAGTTCCGCGACAAGACGCCGACGCCGGACGGCATCATCGCCCCCGGCGTTACAGAATCGATCGCGCTCCCGGCAGCCTGAGCGCCAGGCGCGCCAGCAGGAAGCTGGCAATGACGCCAACCACGCCGGCCAGCGCGAACTTCAGCATGTTCGGCAGCGGCAGCGCTGCCACCAGCAGGCCGGTCGCCGTCAGCAGCGGCGGATGCAGGATGTAGGCGGCATAGGCCTGCCCCGCCCAGGGCAGCCAGCGCGGCGAGGAAGTGCCTGCGCGCCGGAAGCGCATCAGCATCGCGAGGATGATGCCCCAGGCAACAAAAGGTTCCCAGAACGCGTAGGCCAGCGCTGGCAGGGTCCAGCCGCCCGCCGTCTCGAAGGGCTGGCCCTGCACCAGGCTCACGTAGACTCCATAGACGAACAGCAGCGGCGCCACCAGCAGCGCCGCCAGCGGCCAGCGCCCGGCCTGCTGCGGGCCGACCCGCTCGATCCAGCGGCTGCCAGCCATGGCACAGCCGCCTGCGAACAGCACGCTGTAGGACGCAAAATAGCCGACCTGCAGGCCCAGGCGCTCTTCTCCCACCGGCACCAGCAGGCGCAGCAGGAAGGCAACGGCGCCAGTGACCAGGGCGGCCAGCAGCAAGGTGCGCCGGCTGGGCGGGCTCCCATGCGCCGAGGCCGGCGCCGCCACGCAACCGGCGCCACAGCAGGTAGGCTGCACTGAACAGCAGCAGCGCCCAGGCAAACCAGAGCGGGCCGATCTCGAAGCGCAGCGCCGCCGTCATCGCCGCCCAGTTTGACAGGAGGGGATGACCTTCGCGCAGGTCGGCCAGGGCCACCGTCAGCGGCCCCAGTACGAAGCCGTAGACCAGCAAGGGAATGCCCAGCCTCAGCAGGCGGTCGCGGGCGAAACGCGCGGCGCCCTTGCGTTCGTAGGATAGCGCGGTGAAATAGCCGGACAGCAGGAAGAAAAAGCCCATGAAAAAGGCCTGGTTGATCGATACAAAGGCGGCGAACGGCAGCTTTTCCGCCACGCCGTGAGCGGGATAAATCAGGTACCAGCCACCGGGCGCGCCGAACATGATTGCGGCATGGTGCAGGATCACCAGCGCGGTCAGGACGACGCGGATGCGGTCGAGGAAGTCGGTGCGGCTTGCGGTGGAGGCCATCTGCGTTCCGGTTGTGCCAGCAAAATTGTTGCCACAAAGATAGCACAAGGGCAAGCCTCCGGGTGATCGATCGCTGTTCAAGCCGCCGCCCTGTCGCCACCGTTACCCGGACGTAAAAAAGCCGCGCGGCAAGTGCGGCACGGCTGCCTGGGAAGGCAAAGAGCTTAAAACTCTTCCCACTCCTCGCTGCTGACCTTTGCGTTTGTCTTCGCGCTGACTGTCGAACGCACCGGCTCCTTGCGGACAGCGGGCGGCGCCTTGGCGGCCGGCGCCATCGGCCGTGCCGGCGCCATGGCTGCGCGCGCCGGCTGCACGTTCTGCGCTGCCACCGCGTCGCCATCGAGCTTGAACACGCCCACCACCTCATTCAGCGCCACGGTCTGTTCGCGCAGCGCCTGCGCAGCCGCCGCCGCTTCTTCCACCAGCGCCGCGTTCTGCTGAGTCGTGGTGTCCATCTCGGTGACCGCGATGCTGATCTGCTCGATGCCGGCGCCCTGCTCGGCGCTGGCGGCGCTGATCTCGCCCATGATGTCCATCACGCGCTTCACGCTGGCGACGATCTCGTTCATGGTGGTGCCGGTCTCGTTCACCAGCGCGCTGCCCGCTTCCACGCGCGCCACCGAGTCGCCGATCAGGGCCTTGATTTCCTTGGCCGCGCTGGCCGAGCGCTGGGCCAGGTTGCGCACTTCGGAAGCGACGACCGCAAAGCCGCGTCCCTGTTCGCCGGCGCGGGCCGCCTCGACGGCCGCGTTCAGCGCCAGGATGTTTGTCTGGAAGGCGATACCGTCGATGACGCCGATGATGTCGACGATCTGTTTCGAGGATTCGCTGATCGCACCCATGGTGGTCACCGCGCGCTCGACCACGTTGCCGCCCTTCACCGCCACGTCACAGGCGCTGATCGCCAGCTGGTTGGCCTGGCGGGCGTTATCGGCGTTCTGCTTCACCGTCGAGGTCAATTCCTCGATCGAGGACGCGGTTTCTTCCAGCGCGCCGGCCTGCTGCTCGGTGCGCGAGGACAAATCCATGTTGCCGCTTGCAATCTCATCCGAAGCGACCGTGATCGTTTCGGCGCCGCTGCGCACCTTGCCGACGATCTGCGTCAGGCTGGCGTTCATGTCCTTCAGCGCCTGCAACAGCTGGCCGGTCTCGTCGTTCGAGGTGACGTCGATGCGGGCGCGCAGGTCGCCGGCGGCGACGGTCTGCGCCACTTCCACGGCGCGCTCGAGCGGACGCACGACGGAACGCGATACGAACACGCCGGCCACGATGGCGGCGCCCGAGCCGAGCACCATCGCGATCAGGCTCAGCAGCGTAGCGCGCTCGCTGGCCGCTTCGGCCGCCGCGGCGCTGGCGCGGGTGGCGGCAACGATCTGCCGGCTGGCCTGGTCCAGCAGTTCGGACGGCGCGCGGTCCTTGCCCTTTACCGCCGCATCGCCCGCGGCCGGATCGAAACCGGCGGCGGCGAACTGTTCGTAGCCCTTGCGGAAGTCCTGGCCCATTTGCGCATGGGCGTGGCCGAACTGTTCGAGCAGCTCACGCTCCCTGCCTGGCGCCAGTGCGGCATTCAGCTTCGCCAGCTGGGCGCCGACCTCGCGCTCGCCGTCCTGGAAAGCCTGCCAGTACTTGTTGCGCTCGGCCTCATCCTTGCCGCGCAGGAGGGTGTTTTTCCATTCCTGGATTTGCGTCTTGAACGTCGACAGCAGGGCCTCGACTTCCCCGGCCTGGCTGTAGCTGACCACGGCGCGGTCGTAGGTAGCCAGCGAGCCGTTCAATGCCCACAGGCCGAACAGGCCGGCGCAGGCAACAACCAGCGCGACGGCGGCAAAGCAGAGAGGAAGTTTACGACTCAGTTTCATGATGGCCTTGGTTAACGTCAATACGAGTTTTCCAGGCGAGTCTACGGGAGGTCCTGTCCAGACGGCAACTAAAAGGTATCTGCTGCAATTTTATGTGGACGGATTGTCCTCTCGTCACAACAGAATTATTCGAACGATACTGGGAAAGTTATCGAGGTTTCCACGAAACAGCAGCGTGTGTGAAATGTGATGTGATGCGGACGAGGGTTTGCGAAGGGAAGTGGGGCTGTTGCCTGAGACGTTGATGGTGTGTTGAATCCGCGTGGGCTCGAGAGCCCACCCTACGAGACACGTTGCGTATCCGCGTTTCGTATGATCTCCCCGCTCACGGTAATGAATCCGGCTTTCGTATGATCTCGCCGTTCGCGGTGATGAATCCGGCTTTCGTATGATCTCGCTGTCGGCGGTGACGGTAGGGTGGGCTCTCGAGCCCACGCGGATCAGGCATACCAATAACCTTATAGGCAACAGCCCCACATACGCCAAAAGTGGGGCCTGTGTCAGAAACCCTCAGGCCAGCATCGTGGTCGCACCGGTCGCAAACGAGGCCCGCGCGATGCGTCCGTCGATGACTTCGTAAACGCACAGCATCTCGACCGTGCCGCGCCCTTCCGGGAAATTGCGGTACACCAGTTCCAGGTCGGTGACGAAGTTGCCGGCCACGCTGCGGGTCAGCAGCTGGGCGCGCAGATCGGGCTCGGCGAAGCGCGCTTCGTAGCGCGGGCGGATCTGCTCATGGCCTTCGGCCAGCAGCGCGCCGTGCAGCGCGAACTGGCGCGCATCCGGCGCATAGGTCGCCATCAGGGCGTCGAGGTCCTTGGCGTTATATGCGTCGAGCTGGGCCTGAACCACGGCGGCGGGCGAAACAGACATCGGCAACTCCGTCAAAGTAAAACCAGGTTATCGCGGTGCACCAGCTCCGGCCCTTCGATATAGCCGAGGATGGCTTCGATCTCGTGCGACGAGTGGCGCATGATGCGGCGCACTTCGCTGCTGGTATAGCTGGTCAGGCCACGCGCAACCGGCGTGCCGTCTTCGCGCACGCAGGTGATCACCTGGCCGCGCCCGAACTCGCCGCTCACCTTGACGACGCCGATCGGCAGCAGCGACTTGCCCTCTTGCGTGAGCTTCTGCACGGCGCCGGCATCCAGCACCACTTCGCCGGCCGTGTGCAGGTGGTCGACCATCCACTGGCGGCGCGCGGTCAGGCGCGTGGTGGGTGCGTTCAGCTGCGAGCCGATCGCTTCGCCGCTTGCCAGGCGCGTGAGCACGTCGGGCTCGCGGCCCCAGGCGATCACGGTGTGGGCGCCGGAACGGGCGGCGCGGCGCGCGGCCAGCACCTTGGTCAGCATGCCGCCGCGGCCGATGCTGCTGCCGGCGCCGCCGGCCATCGCTTCCAGCGTCGGGTCGCCGGCTTCGGCCTGGTCGATCAGGCGCGCGCCCGGGTCCTTGCGCGGGTCGGCGGAGAACAGGCCGCGCTGGTCGGTCAGGATCACCAGGGCATCGGCTTCGATCAGGTTCGCCACCAGGGCGCCGAGCGTGTCGTTGTCGCCGAACTTGATTTCGTCCGTGACCACCGTGTCGTTCTCGTTGATGATCGGGACCACGCCCAGGCGCAGCAGCGTCGTCAGGGTGGCGCGCGCGTTCAGGTAGCGTTCGCGGTCGGCCAGGTCGGCATGGGTCAGCAGCACCTGCGCCGTTTTCACGCCATGGGTGGCGAAGCTGGATTCGTAGATTTGCGCCAGGCCCATCTGGCCGACGGCGGCGCAGGCCTGCAGTTCGTGGATGTCGTGCGGGCGGCTAGTGAAACCAAGGCGCAGCATGCCCTCGGCAATCGCGCCGGAACTGACCAGCACGACCTCTTTGCCGAGGCCGCGCAGCGCGGCGATCTGCGTGGCCCAGCGCGCGATGGCCTCGTGGTCGAGGCCGCGTCCTTCATTGGTGACGAGCGAAGAGCCGACCTTGACGATGATGCGGCCGGCTGGTTGGATGCAGGAGGAATGCGCGGAGTTCATGGCGAGTGTTTTCCATCTCGCGGGCGCAAGGCCAGCAGGCCTACGCCTGCCAGCAGCTCGATCCCGCTCACGATCAACAGGGACCCATGCGGCAGGCCGATCGCGCATGCCGCGACCAGGCGCCCGGCCGGCTGGGCCAGCAGGAAGAATGCAACGAGATCGCCGAGGAGGGGCTGGTCGCCCCGCCTTGCCGCCAGCATCGCCAGCCCCGCGATCGCGAGACGGACGCCGACATAGATGGCGTAGAACTGGCTGTAGCCGTTTACGCCAACGAGAAACAGGCCCATGACCGCGGCGACCATGTCGGGGTCGAGCAGGGCCACGAGCGCCGCCAGCGAACTGGCGGTGGCCACCAGCTGCAACAGCTGGCCGCGCGCCCAGTCACGCGTGAACGTGAACTTGGGACGCTGAGGGATGACGCGGTCCTCAGTCTTCAAGGATCTTGAAGCGTGGATCGTCAGGATCGATCGAGCTGATGCCGCGTGCTTCCTCGGTCATCTGCGTGGTTTCGTCCACGCGCACGTCCTGCGCGCGCTTTTCTTCCAGGTGCAGGTAGATCGCGTTGATCAGGTCCTGGCAGCCTTCGCGGTTCAGGGCCGAGATCTCGAAGACCGGGCCTTTCCACGCCAGCTTTTTCAGGAAGTCCTTGACCTTCTTCTTGCGCTCTTCGTCCGGCACCATGTCGAGCTTGTTCAGCACGAGCCAGCGCGGCTTGTTCAGCAGGTCTTCGTCGTACTTCGCGAGTTCCTTGATCAGGGCCTTGGCTTCCTTCACCGGATCGACGCTTGCCTCGAACGGCGCCAGGTCGACGATGTGCAGCAGCAGGCCGGTACGCGACAGGTGACGCAGGAACTGGTGGCCCAGGCCCGCACCTTCGGAAGCGCCTTCGATCAAGCCCGGGATGTCGGCGATGACGAAGCTCTTCTCGTGCGATACGCGCACCACGCCGAGATTCGGATGCAGGGTCGTGAACGGGTAGTCGGCGATCTTCGGCTTGGCGTTCGAGACGGCCGTGATGAAGGTCGACTTGCCGGCGTTCGGCATGCCCAGCAGGCCCACGTCGGCCAGCACCTTCAGCTCCAGGCGCAGCTGGCGGCGTTCGCCCTCTTTGCCTTCGGTCTTCTGGCGCGGCGCGCGGTTGGTGGACGTCTTGAAGTGGATGTTGCCCCAGCCGCCCTCGCCGCCCTTGGCCAGCAGTTCGGTCTGGCCGTGTTCGGTCAGGTCGGCGATGATTTCGCCGCTCACGTTATCGATGATCAGGGTGCCGACCGGCATGCGCATGACGACATCGTCCGCGCCCTTGCCGTAGCAGTCCGAGCCGCGGCCGGGTTCGCCGTTGCGCGCGGTGTGCACTTTCGAATAACGGAAATCCACCAGGGTATTGATGTTGCGGTCAGCAACCGCCCAGATCGAGCCGCCCTTGCCGCCGTCGCCGCCGTCCGGCCCGCCGAATGGGCGGAACTTCTCGCGCAGGAACGATGCGCAGCCGTTGCCGCCGTCGCCCGCGATGACTTCAATTCTTGCTTCGTCGATAAACTTCATGATGACCGCCAAAAAACTAAAAAGGCTCTACCTTGGGCAGAGCCTTTCGATGGAAGGCTTGCGCCTTACAAGGATGCGCCGCTTGAAGCGGCGCTGAGCGTCAATTACGCTGCGACAGCTTCAGCAGCTGCAGCGACGACGGTGACGTACTGCTTCGAACCGACGCCTTGCTTGACGAACTTGACCGTGCCGTCCACCAGGGCGAACAGGGTGTGGTCTTTACCGAGGCCAACGTTCACGCCTGGACGAACCGGGGTGCCGCGCTGACGCACGATGATGCCGCCGGCGGTGATCGCCTGGCCGCCGTACACTTTCACGCCGAGGCGCTTGCTTTCTGAGTCGCGGCCGTTACGGGTAGTGCCGCCGCCTTTTTTGTGTGCCATTTAAATACTCCTGGATGACTGTTTAAAAATAGACCGGGGCAATTAGCCGTTGATCGAAACGACTTCGATCTCGGTGAAGTTCTGGCGATGGCCTTGACGCTTTTGGTAGTGCTTACGACGGCGCATCTTGAAAATGCGGACCTTGTCGTGGCGACCTTGCGAAATGACCTTCACCAGAACCGTCGCGCCTTCGACCAGAGGAGCACCAAACTTGATGCTTTCGCCCGCGCCAACGGCGAGGACCTGATCGATGGTGAGTTCGGAACCAATGTCTGCCGGTATCTGTTCTACTTTAAGTTTTTCGCCAGCGACAACTTTGTATTGCTTGCCACCGGTTTTTATGACCGCGTACATGATTGAAAACCTCATCAAATGTTTAAAGAATTCCCACCGGCGCCGTCGCGCTGAGCTGGTCTGAAGCCGGGGAACAGAGGATTATACATAGTTCGCCGCATTGCGTCAAAAGCCGGCATCACCCGTCAACAGTGTGTCATCCCAGCAACGATGGGCTCTGCGCGGGGAATGGATGGGTATTTCCTTACAGTTAGGCAAATGGCACGGCTTATGCATGCTTGTCGTATAATCGCCGCACTCAACGCCCTCAACGACTACGCAGGTTCGCCTTGTCCGCCGCTACCCAACACGCTCAACAGAACAATATTACCCAGACGATCGCCGACGACATGGCGGCGGTGAACACGGTGATCCGCCAGCGCCTGCACTCCGACGTCCCGTTGGTGAACCAGATTTCCGAGTACATCATCAGCGCCGGCGGCAAGCGCATCCGCCCCGTGCTGGTGCTGCTGCTGGCAAACGCGCACGGTTACCGCGGCACCGCGCACCACGAACTGGCAGCGGTGGTCGAGTTCATCCACACCGCCACCCTGCTGCACGACGACGTGGTCGACGAATCCTCGATGCGCCGCGGCCGCGAAACGGCGAACGCCCTGTTCGGCAACGCTGCCTCGGTGCTGGTTGGCGACTTCCTGTACTCGCGCTCGTTCCAGATGATGGTGGGCCTGGAAAGCATGCGCGTCATGCAAATCCTGTCCGACGCCACCAACGTGATCGCCGAAGGCGAAGTGCTGCAGTTGCTGAACATGCACAACCCGGACGTGACCCACGAGAGCTACCTCACCGTGATCCGCTCGAAGACCGCCAAGCTGTTCGAGGCCGCCGCCGAACTGGGCGCCCTGGTGGCCGGCGCCAGCAACGCGCAGATCGCCGCGGCCGGCGAATTCGGCCGCTCGCTGGGCACCGCCTTCCAGCTGATCGACGACGTGCTGGACTACGCCGGCGACGCCGCCGAGATCGGCAAGAACGTCGGCGACGATTTGCGTGAAGGCAAGCCTACCCTGCCGTTGATCTATTTGATGGAACACGGCACGCCGCAGCAGCGCGAACTGGTGCGCACCTGCATCGAGCAGGGCGACGAGCAGCATTTCGACGCGGTGCTGGCTGCCGTGACCTCGAGCGGCGCGCTGGATTACACGCGCCGCGAAGCGGAGGCAGCGGCGCGCCGTGCGGCCGAGTCGATTGCCGATCTGCCCGACAGTGCCTACAAGGAAAGCCTGCTCCAGCTCTGCAGCTTTGCTGTTGACAGGAACCACTGAGAATATTTATAGTTATGCCATCCCGAGACGTCATTTTCCCGGCGTCTCAAATTCAGTCGGGGTGTAGCTTAGCCCGGTAGAGCGCTACGTTCGGGACGTAGAGGCCGGAGGTTCGAATCCTCTCACCCCGACCATTTCATCTAGTTGATTCTCAACGATTTTCCTTGGTTTTCAAGGACTTACAGTACCAATGTCGCGAATGAGTATTACAACAGCTGAGGAGTAAGCTGCGTGTAGTCACTTAATCAAACGCGCCGCCGGTATTCGATTCACAGCGAAATCCCTGTTGACTTGCAGAGCCATTGCGCCGCCTCTATTCGCCCATTCAACACGGACGAGGTTATATCACTTATGCTCGGTCTGCTTGGCCGCGCAAACCACGCAGTGGCCTCAGGGAAAATCTGGACCAAAATTTAGGCCCGGCAAGCCAGAAACGGCCTACCAGTCTGTCGGATAGGGCGCTTCACTTACCGAAGTAAGGCTTGAACGCCTCCTGCAGCTCCGGCGAAAGCTGATTGAAGTCGATGCGCTGGTTCTTGATTTCAGCGCGCAGCTTGTCCGGACCGCCGAATGCTCGAACTGTTCGGGCGGCAAGATCACGGGCTAACTCGTGCAGGATCGGAATTGGCACATTGCCGTTATTCTCGGCATCAGGGTCGGCGGTTTCAAAAGTCTCCTCTGCGCCATCGCCACCGCATTCATCTCCCTGTACTGTGAATACTAGACCGTCGTTCCAATACTGATAAAGCCGCTGGCCCGGCTCAGGGTGCAGCCGTTTTGTGTACCCGGTCAGTACATAGTATGTTTTTGCGGCGTCGTTTACGCGCCCGAAAACCCACACCCGGCTTGTGCGGTACTCATCCTCGATCTGTCCACATTTCATGCGCAGTTCGTCCGGAAACGTCTCAAGGTTAATCCGGTCGAGGGGCAAGCGCAGACCCAGAACGGGAACGTTCAGAAAGTGCGGTGGCTTGGTGCTCTCCATCGCAGCGGTTGTCGTGCTGACTGCAAACAGGATCGCTGCGACGGTTCTGCTAATAACGGTAGACAGCATAAGTTGGCCTCGGCTTTTGCTTACGATATGTAGGTCCAGCCCAAAAATCATTCTGAACGAAGTCGGAAATCCAATTTCCCCCGTCAAACCCTGCGACATGCCCCGCATTGTTAGTGCTGCCCTTGTAGGACTCCATCACCATTACATCACCCTTCTGGAAATGGAAAGTATCGGGATTCTCGACCGTTATTCGATGAAATCCGAGCTTCTCAAGGGCCGGACCATACAGCTTTCCTTGCGGTGGATAAGAACCGTAGAAATTGGCTCCACCTGCTTGTAGAGCCTTTCGCACAAATAACCCGCACTGACCCTTCCCTGGAGGTTTAGGGGCGGCGTGGGCACGCAAATGCTTCGTGAATTTCTCCAGATCGACAGGCATGGCGCGCCTCTACGCAACCTTGTTGGCCGCCAAGTCCCATCCTCCAGCCGTGTTGCCCCCGCCGCCCCCGCCGATCCGCTGCTGCGAATACTTCCACTTGATCTTCGAGAATTTCAGGTTGACCGTCTCGGACAGGTAGGAATCGTCCCCGCCCAGGTGTGGGTTCACCATGCCGATCAGGACGTTCTCCAGCTCGATCTCGAAGTATTTGACGCGGGCGCCATCGCCATCAGCGCGGAAGAACTCGACCTTGGCTTTCGGGATCGTCTTGCCCATCGCGCAGGTTTGGGCAAGGATCGGGGACGACAGGTCGGTCAGCTTGGAAAAGGAGATTTCGGAGATTTCGACCCGCTCGGCCGTGTGCCCGCCGCCAGTCGAAGCCGTGGCGCTGCGGGGCTGGTGGATGCCCCAATGAATACCAGTCACCTCGATCCAATCCTTGTGCTTGTCGTCTTGCGATTCGCCCTTGATGCCGTCGATTTTCAGGTACACGTCGATTGCCGTGATAGTAAGTCTCCTAGCTGGGTTGTTGGCAGATTACTTTGAGGGTCTGCTTTTGCGGTTGTGTGCCGCTCGGCCTCGGTTCGGCTTGGTCAGCACACGCAAGGCCAGTGCGGCCACTACACCCCGCTGTTCATAGACGCTTGCTGTCGGCTTGCCATACGCGCACAAAACGCCAACAAGGAAACGCAGCGGGGTATCGGCTTTACGGGGAAGCTCAACGCTGCGGCGTTCGATCCAGGCTCGATGCAGCGCGTGCTCTTGTATTGATTCCCCGAGGAATGAAGTCAGTAGTAACTTACTATTGTTCTGCTGCTTCCCAACAGGCAGCTTGGCGTTGATCAATGCCGGTGGGAAACCAGAATTTCTCTAGTCAACCAGAGGGAGCCTGGCTCTGATCCAGTCCACCCAAGTCGGGGGCATCGTGATGCTTCGTGGGCCGTCTTGGTTTTCATCGTCGTAGTAGGTTAATTTGTCCTTCTCAATGCCGATGGGTTCATTTCCCGGCTCTCCATCCCAAAAGACCTTGTAGCGTCTCCTTGCAAGTAGCGCCCCTTGCTCGCTAAGGACTGTCAGATGAACGGTATCCATGCCATCCCCAAAGAAGGGACTGTTGTCCACCCCACTTCCACAAATGTTGATGGTGTATTTCTTGCCATTGAAGACTTTGACTCCACCATTCAGCTTCTCGTTGTAGTTGTAATTCTGACAGCCACTTCTGCTCCCATGATTATCAATGAAGATCGCCCCTAAAAAAATGATAACAAGCCAAATGATGACAGTGGGAGTCATCTTGATAAATTCTTGACTTGGGGATTCTGCAGCTCTAAAGACCTTGAAAGTCTTGTATCCAAAGAAGACAAAGATTCCAAAGACAACAGCAAGGCCTATCTGTTCAATGAAGTGCAGCGAGGCCACGATAAGTCCGTTGTGGATTTGGCGCGGAAGAAACCAGTCAATCACAATACATGCCAAAATCAGAACAATGATCGAAGTAAGAATCAAGAACAAATTCTTTATTGACTTGTAAAAGTAATTTAGCATGGTCGGCATACCACTTCCGTTTTGAATGCGACTGATCGGTTGGAATCACTGGGCATTTCGCCACACATCAATTTTTCGATTTCCACACTTCTTCTAAATTCAGTTTTATTGGCTTTGACAGCTTGACTTTCTTGAGTTCGGTGTAAATAGCGAAATCGCCACCCCGACCGAATTTCTCGCGCCATTTCTGGTAATCACTATTACGAACGGGGTAGTACACGTCCTGTTTTCGCATCGCTCAGAACATACCCTTGAGGATGTCAACGGGCTTATCAAAGCCATCTTGCGTGTAAGGCCCGCTTCCCCACTGTACGTCCTTGCCATAATTTGCCGCAAAATCCGATGCAAGAGCAGCCGGGACAAGTATTACACCGTTCCGATTCCAATGTCCCAGGTACTGCGAAGCTTTCTTACCCGGCTTATCCGAAAACGAATAGCTGTCTCGCGCATAGACATAGATGTGCGTAACCTCGACTTGAGACTGGCAACAATAGACCGGGGCTGCCCCCTTCGGATAGTTGTAATACTTCTCTGAGTGGACACGCGCCTCGGCTACGGCCGCGCAGATAGCAAAGTTCGCCAAGGAAGCTGTAAGATCAGTTAGACCAAAACTCCAATCCAGCGTATCGAGATTGCTTACAGCTTCCCTTTGGAATTGAAAATCGTTATGCAATTTTTGGATGTCGAGCCCTGAGTGTGCAAGTGCGTCAAGCTCTCCTGAATAGGCAATGCCATTTTCGGCGAATTTACTTGCCAGCATCCGTCCAACTTTTTCCCTGATAACCTTAATCGCCCTATCACCGTAAATTCCACTGCTGATTAGATTCTCGTACTTGGCCCGCGCTTTCGGGTACTTCATTACGAAGTCGAATGATACGATTTTTGTGTCAACCATGTCGGCTGGATAATCGTATGTTGTTCCATTGGGAATCTCATGCTTTCTTGAATTGAACCACCGCTTTGCGAGCTTCGCCGCGATAGTAAAACCCATCTTGTCGATTGCATCAGGTAGATCGAGCATGTCAAACGGCGGAGGAGTCCTGCATTCCTCGACTGGTTGCTTAGCTTTAGCCTGATCGTTGGAGACCTTGAACGGATGCCACGCTTTTTCGTTCGTTGCACTAACAGGGGCGGTTGGTGATGGCGGCGCTTTCTTTATCGCCGTGCCTGTTCCAGCCGACTTCGGCCCGGTCTGGGGCTCCGGCTTCGCCTTCTCTAGCTTGTTTGCTTGCGCTGCCTTCTCGCCGGGTAGCGGTGGCGGTTTCCTCTCCATGAGGATCGTGGCCTGTGGGTTGTTGAGGGGCTTGCAGCCCGCAGTCTTGTCGAACAGTTGCCAAGTCTTTCGCAACGCATAGAAACTGGCGAGGTCGAGCCTGTAGTACGGGATTCGGATTTGCTCTGGCATGGACGATTACGCAAGTAGGCGAACTGATGGCAAGCTGCCATTGTTGCGTGCCTTGCTTCGCAGCCGATTGACAAGAGTCAAGCCCGACTTGCGCGGCTGCTTAAAGTAGCCAGGATGCCACATGCCTGTATCGGGCATCCCGGCTGTGTTGTACGCGGCATCCCGCCGAAAGCATCTCCGGCAGGGCTAGGATGACGCCGGATTACTTCTTCGCGGGCCGTTCTACAACGCCAGACAGACTACAAATAAGCCGGAAGTGTTCACATGGAAGACGGATGGGTCAGTTTCATCCTGCGTACCTACAAAGAAGAGCCAACCTTGGGCGGTTTTATCAGTTTGCGCTTGCTCTTTTAGCCTCTTCGCGTGTGGTTTCGCATTCCCTGATGAGGGTATTGCGGCGCGACTTGCTCCAACCAGCCCAATGGACGCGGACGCGATACATGCTCCTGTACCTGCCGCTGGTCTCATCCCACTCCCCGGCACTGAGTGTCAGTTCACAATAGTCCTCGCGGATGACCGGCTTGACGATCCAACGGATCGGCGCATCGAAAAGGCGAGTCATTTCGTTCAGCGGTTAGGCTTGCCCCAAACGGATTTGAACACCTCCAAATAGGTTCGTCCCTCCACGCCCGGAATGCTTAACGGCATGTGGGGCCGGTCGTTCGGATACTTCATGTATGTCCGGCAGATCATACGGATAGTTGTAAGTGGAAACATGTCGCCTGCTCTTCCACACTAGAGCTTTCCACATGCAACACCACTTTCGGCGTAAGTTGTTGATTCTTAATGACCGGTGAAGTTCGAATCCTCTCACCCCGACTGCAAAATTCAAAAGCCAGACCAGGCATATGCCGGTCTGGCTTTTTTTATTCTTGCCTGGCTGAGCCAGTCACTGAGCGCAACTGGCCAGGATACCGTCTTGCTCAGGCCAGCTCGGTAACGAACTGCGACAACGGGCGGCGCACTTTCTTCAAGTTGACGAGCCAGTCGCCCTCTTCCGCGCGATAACCAACCGGCAGCAGGATCACCGAACGCAGGCCACGCTCACGCAGCTTCAGGATCTCATCGACCTTGGCCGGATCAAACCCTTCCATCGGCGTGGCATCCACCTTTTCTTCAGCGGCGGCAATCAGCGCGCTGCCGAGGCCGATGTAGGCCTGGCGTGCGGCGTGCTCGAAATTGGTCTCGGCGTCGCGCTGCGGGTAGGTCGACAGCAATTGCTGGCGGTAGGCTTCCCAACCTTCGTTCTTGAAGCCGCGCTCGTCGTTCACCAGGTCGAACATGGCATTGATGCGCTCGGGCGTGTAGTTATCCCATGCGGCGAACACCAGCAGGTGCGAGGCCTCCGTCACCTGCGACTGGTTCCAGGCATGCGCCTTGATCTGCTCACGCAGAGCAGGATCGGTCACCACGAACATCTCGTACTGTTGCAAGCCGCTGGAACTGGCCGTCAGGCGCACCGCCTCAAGAATACGGTCGAGCTTTTCTTGGGCGACCTTCTTGGCCGGATCCATTTTTTTGGTGGCATAACGCCACTGCAAGGTTTGCAGGAGATCAGACATGCAAATTTCTTTCTAATGAAGTGAATGACACGCCATGATGCCCGACGCGGCAAATTCTTGCCGAGCAGGGCTTCATTTTCCAGCAGCCCGCTTCACTTCACGGTCCGATTCATCGCCTACGCCACCTTAGCGCGCCTTCGGCCGGCGCAGGCCATACCACCCGCCCACCGCCACCACCACGCCCAGCGACACGGCGGACACCGCATCCCAGACGCCATCGCCCAGCAATGCGCTCACGAGACCGATAACGGTCAGCACGCCAAGCACGATCGGCGCGGTCCAGATGGGTCCAAAGATGCGCGTCATACCGCTGCCTCCTCGGCGCGCACTTCCGCCGGCTTGGCCGCTGCCGCCTTGCCGCGCTTGAGCCACAAATACAGGCCGGTAACGAGCACGACGATGGTGGCGATGTCCAGCAAGGCCCACAGCAGCTTCAGGGCCTGGCCGCCGTAGTCGCCGAAGTGCAGCGGCTGCGACACGCGCAGCGCCACCATGTACCAGGGCAGGTCGGGGCTGGCCGTCACGGCGCCGGTCTGGGCGTCGATCAGGACCGGCTTTTGCAGGCGCGAGGTCAAGGGCGTAGTGCCCTGCATGAAAGCGATGTAGTGGTGCGGGGTCGCGAACTTGGTGCCGGGGAAGGCCACATACTTCACCTGCATGCCGGGCGCGGCGCGCTCGGCCGCGGCGATCATCTGCGACATCGACCCCAGCTTCGTCACCGGCGGCAGGCCGGCATACGGCGCCGTTATCTCGGCCAACTCCGTTTTTTGCCAGGCCTTGAGCAGCAAATCGGCCCAGGTATTGATGACGCCGGTCGTGCCCACGACCAGCAGCCACACCAGCGTGACGATGCCGAGCACATTGTGCAGGTCGAGCCAGCGCACGCGGCGGCTGCGCTCATGCCGCACCGTCCCGAAGGCCAGCTTGCGCGTGAACGGCGCATACAGCACCACGCCGGACACCACCGCGAGGATCAGCAGCAAGCCCATGAAGCCGAGGAAGAGCTTGCCCCACAGGCCCGCATACAGATCCACATGCAGGTGGAACATCAGCGACATGAAGGGGCCGCCCTCGACCGGCGGCTCGGGCAGCAGCTGGGCGGTACGCGCATCCACCAGCAGGGGCTTGTAGTTCTTGTCGCGCGGCGTGTCGCCCAGGGTCATGGCCCACATGTCAGGCTCCTCCCGGTCCTGGGACAGGTACATCATGACCTTGCCGGGATACGCGGCCATGCCGGCGGCGACCACGCGGTCGATGTCGGCACGCGGCGTATCCGCCGGCATCTCGGGCGCCTCGACCTCGTTGCCGAGGGCGTGGATGATCTCGTGGTGATAAATCAGCGGCAAGCCGGTGATACAGAGCAGCAGCATGAACACCGTGCAGACCAGGCTGCTCCACTTGTGAATCCAGGACCAGCGGCGCACGTTCTTGGGTGTCATGGGGCGTGAATATTCGGTAGGGGGTCAGATCATAATGGTTCGCATTTACCCCGGCAACCCATTCCGCATATAATGCGAACCATTCTCATCTAGACCAACTTCCCCACCTGATGACTCCTGCCCGTTTTGCGCTGACTCCGCTGGCCCTCGCCGCCCTCCTGATGACCTCTGCCAGTGCCATCGCGCAAAGCACCCCTGCCGACAGCGACACCGCCGCCGAGCCGATGGCAACCGTCGTCGTCACCGCCTCGGCTGACGCATCCGCCCAGGGCTTGCCGGCGGCGTATGCCGGCGGCCAGGTGGCGCGCGGCGGCCGCCTCGGCCTGCTCGGCAACGTGGACATGATGGACACGCCGTTCAACACCACCAACTACACCCTCGGCGTGATCCAGGACCAGCAGGCGCGCAGCGTGGCCGACGTGGTGCAGAACGATCCATCGGTGCGCGTGGCGCGCGGCTCGGGTAACTTCCAGGAGCTGTACGTGATCCGCGGCTTCGCCGTCAATTCGGACGACCTCGCGTACAACGGCCTGTTCGGCCTGCTGCCGCGCCAGTTCGTCTCGGCCGAATTGCTGGAACGCGTGGAAGTGTTCCGTGGCGCCAGCGCCTTCGTCAACGGTGCAGCGCCGGGCGGCGGCGGCATCGGCGGCACCATCAATCTGCTGCCGAAGCGTGCGGCCACGAAACCGCTGACGCAGGTGACGGCGGGCGTCGAATCGGGCGGCCAGGGTTATGTGGCCGCCGACGTCTCGCGCCGTTTCGGCGAAGGCGAGCGCCTTGGCCTGCGCGTGAATGCCGCGCACCGCGAGGGCGACACCGCCGTCGACCGCGAGTCGCGCAAGCTCGACGTGCTGGCAGTCGGCATGGACTACCGCGGCGATGGCTACCGGCTGTCGGCGGACGTCGGCTACCAGGAGCACGCGCTGCACAACCCGCGTCCGGCCGTGACCCTGCTGGCGACCGTGCCGATGATCGCGCCGCCCTCCTCGACCAGCAACTTCGGCCAGCCGTGGACCGTTTCCAGCGAACGCGACACCTTCGGCACCGTGCGCGGTGAGGTCGACCTGGCGCAGGACGTGGTGGCCTGGGCCGCCTTCGGCGCCCGCAGCGGCGACGAACACAATGAACTCGCGTCGCCACGGGTCAGCAATGCCAACGGCACGACCAGCATGTCCCGCTTCGACAACGTGCGCCACGACACGGTGCGCACCGGCGAAGTCGGCGTGCGCGGCATGCTGCGCACCGGCGCCGTCAAGCATACGCTCAGCGCGACGGCTTCGGCCTTCTCGCTGTCCTCGCGCAACGGCTATGCGACCGGCCCCGCCCAGGCCACGAATATCTACCGTCCGGTCGACTACCCATCCGTCACGCCCACGCCAACGGTGGGCGGCAGCATGACCGATCCTCAGGTGACGATGACCAGCGACCTGGCCAGTTATGCAGTGGCCGATACCCTGGCCATGCTGGACGACAGCGTGCTGTTGACGGTCGGCGTGCGCCACCAGCGCATCCGCTCGGGCAGCTTCAGCTACATCACCGGCGCACGCACCGCGCGCTACGACGAAACGGCGAACACGCCGGTGGTCGGCCTGGTTTACAAGCCGGTCAAGGGTGTGTCGCTATACGCGAACTATATCGAGGCGCTGCAGCCCGGTCCTGTTGCGGCAGGCACGGATATCGACAACGTGGGCGAGGCATTCGCACCCTACCGCTCGAAGCAGAAGGAAATCGGCGTCAAATACGACGCCGGCAGGCTCGGCATGAGCGCGGCGCTGTTCACGGTCGCGCAACCGTCGGCCTTCGTCGTCGGCAGGCTCTTCGGCGTGAACGGCGAGCAGCGCAACCGCGGCCTGGAACTGTCCGTGTTCGGCGTGCCGCTGCGCGGCGTGCGCGTGCTGGGCGGCCTGACGCTGCTCGATACCGAGCAGGTCACCACCGCCGGTGGCCTCAACCAGGGCAAGGATGCGATCGGCGTGCCGAAGACCCAGCTCAACCTGGGCGGCGAGTGGGATGTGCCCTACGTCGATGGCCTGAGCCTGAATGCGCGTGCGCTGTACACGTCGACCCAGTTTGCCGATGGCGCGAATACGAAGGAAGTGCCGTCCTGGACCCGCTTCGACCTGGGCGCCAGTTACGCGCTGCGCGTCATGGAGCGCGAGGTCACGCTGCGCGCGCGCGTGAACAACGTGGCGGACAAGAACTACTGGGCGTCGGTGGGCGGCTTCCCGGGCAGCGGCTACCTGGTGGTCGGCGCGCCGCGGACGTTCTCGCTGACCGGCACGGTCGATTTCTGATTCAGCCCCCGGAGCGCAAGCCGGTCTCGATCATCGACCGGATCCGCTCCGCCATCGTGTCCATCGAAAACGGCTTGGTGAGCACCGCCATGCCCGGCTCCAGGTAGCCGTTGTTAAGCACGGCGTTCTCTGCATAGCCCGTGATGAACAGCACCTGCAATCCGGGCCGCTTGACGCGCCCGGCGTCGGCCATCTGGCGCCCGTTCATGCCGCCCGGCAGGCCGACATCCGAAATCAGCATGTCGACCCGCGCATCCGACTGCAGGATCTTGAGGCCGGTCGCGCTGTCGGCCGCTTCGATCCAGGCCAGGCCGAGGTCTTGCAGGATGTCGATGACGAGCATCCTCACCGTCGGCTCGTCGTCCACGATCAGCACGGTGGCGACCTGCCCGGACTGCCTGAACTCCGTCACCGCGGCCGCGACTTCGGTATCGTCGTCGACGCTGTCGCCATATTGGCGCGGCAAGTAGATGCACACGGTCGTGCCCTGCCCCACCTCGGAATAGATGCGCACCTGCCCGCCGGACTGCTGGGCGAATCCATAGATCATCGACAGCCCGAGCCCGGTCCCCTGGCCGATGGGCTTGGTGGTGAAGAAGGGTTCGAATGCCCGTGCGATGACCTCCGGCGACATGCCGGTGCCGGTATCGCTCACGCACAAGGAAAGGTACTGGCCCTGCTCCATGTTCTGCTTGCGCGCGGCGCGTTCGTCGATCCACTTGTTGGCGGTTTCGACGGTGATGCGGCCGCCATCGGGCATCGCATCGCGCGCATTGATGCACAGGTTCAGCAACGCGTTCTCCAATTGCGAGGCGTCGACCAGGGCGGTCCAGGCATCGGACACGCACACGACCTCGATCGGAATCGCCGGCCCCACGGTGCGCTGGATCAGCTCCTGCATGTCGGCCACCAGCCGGTTCACGTTCGTGGCCTTCGGTGTCAGCGTCTGCTGGCGCGAGAAGGCCAGCAAGCGGTGCGTCAGGGCCGCCGCCCTGCGCGATGCTCCCAGCGCCGTCGTGATGTAGCGCTCGAAGTCGTTGAAGCGTCCCTGCTGCATGCGCATCTGCATCAGCTGCAGGGCGCCGGAAATACCGGCCAGCAGGTTGTTGAAGTCATGCGCCAGGCCGCCGGTGAGCTGGCCCACCGCTTCCATTTTCTGGCTCTGGCGCAGGGCGTTCTGCATCGTCTCGAGTTCGGCCATCTGGTCCTTGTCGCGCGTGATGTCGCGGCCTACGGCGTTGATCAGGCCATCGTGCGAACGCGTGGACCACGAGATCCAGCGATAACTGCCGTCGCGGTGGCGATAGCGGTTGTCGAAGCGCTGGTGGCTGATACCGCCTGACAGTTCCTGCGCGCCTGCGGCGGTATGCGCCATGTCGTCGGGGTGGATCAAATCGAACAGGTTGGAACCGACCAGCTCATGTTCGCGCCAGCCCAGCACGACGCTCCAGGCCGGGTTAGTGGCGGTAATGACGCCATCGAAGGTACAGCGCAACATGATGTCGGACGACAGCGTCCAGAGCGCATTGCGGTCCTGGGAACGCTCCGCGACCTGCCGTTCGAGGTCGATCAGGATGCGCTTGCGCTGGTTGATGTCGTCGAGCACCAGGATGATGCCGGCCTGGCCGCCGTCGCTGTCGGCCAGCGGCACCGCGCTGATCGCGACCCATACCTCGGTCCCATCGTCCTTCGCCAGCAGGAATTCGTCGCCGGGCACGACCAGCTCGCCGCGCAGGGCCCGTGCGCTCGGGTAGCGTTCGGGCGTGAGCAGGCGTCCTTGGGCGTCGTAACCGCGCCAGTGCTCCTGCCCGGTGCCCGCGCCGTGGGCAGGACGGGGATAATCGGGCAGGAATTTGCGGAACACGGGGTTGCTCAACACGGGCTGGCCATCGCCGTCGAGCAGGCAGACGCCGACCGGCAAGTGTTCGATCAGCGTGGAGAAGCGGTTGGCCGCCTCCCGGCGCTTGAAGACTTCCTGCTCGAGCGCGATGTTGCGTGCGCGTAGCTCGATTTCCGCCGCATCGCGCTGGCGTGCCGCGATGACCCCGGCGGTGCTTTCGTTCGCGATGTTGAGGATGCCCATGATCCGCCTGCCGTCACGCAGCGGACTGTAGGCAAAGGACCACCAGGTATCCTCGTCATAGCCATTGCGCGTCATGACCAGGTGCATGTCGACAAAGCTCACCGCCTCGCCGCCGAGCACGCGCTCGATGAGCGGACCAATGTCGCGCCATATTTCCGACCACACGACGGAGATCGGCTGCCCGAGCGCCGCCGGATGGCGCTTGGCCAGGAACGGCACATAGGCGGCGTTGTAGAGCAGCGTTTGCTCGGGACCCCAGGTCGCGCACATGGCGCGCGGCGTCCCCAGCATCATGGCGAAGATCGCCTCGAGCGACGCAGGCCACTGCGCGCGCGGCCCAAGGGGTGTCGTGCTCCAGTCGAAGGTCTCCAAATCGGAGAGAACCGCACTCACGCGCCCACCTGGCGCTGGCTGAAGCGCACTGGGCGCAGGGGAAGTTGATACATAAAAACACGAGACGGGAATGTATGAGCAAGCGTGATTTTTGCACATATTTGCCCATCGTCTCGCACCGGAAGCGGCACGCTGTCCCCCGGACCGGCCCTGCATCACATCCGTTCAGAACGCGTGACGCATCCGGTTCAGCAGGGTCTTGTCGTTCTTGCGGATGTACGAGGTCATGACCGTGCCGGCCGCGCGCTGTCCAGGCCCTCGTCCTGGCGAGCTGCGAACTGATCCACCTGGCGCCGTCGACCAGCGTACGCCAGCATGTGGACCAATTGAACCGATCGAAGCGCGCCTGGGTGGCGCGCCGGAAATAAGACTCAAGCCCTGCGCTTGTCGTCGTCCACCAGTTCGAACCACATCGCGTTCAACACCGCGAAAGCGGCCGCCAGCGGCAGGCCGAGGATCCAGGCGAAATACCACATGATCAGACTCCTTATTCAATATCAGTAATTAGTAGGCGTGGCCCTTGCCGTCGCGGATGCCATCCGCATCGACCTTGCCCCACAAAACCTTGTAGACCCAGCTGGTATAGCCGATGATGATCGGCAGGAAGATGCAGCTGCCGACCAGCATGATGAACAGCGTCAGGTGGCTCGACGAGGCATCCCACACCGTCAAACTGGCCGCGCCCTGGATCGACGACGGCAGGATGAAGGGGAACATCGACGCGCCCACGCTGAGGATGATGCCGGCAATCGACAGGCTGCTGAACACCATGGTCCAGCCTTCCCAGCGGCGCGCCAGGCCAAGCAGCGCCAGCACGGCGCCAACGAAGCCCAGCACCGGCGCCGCCACCGTCCACGGATGGGCAGCGTAGTTGGCGAACCAGGCGCCGCCCTGCCCCGCCACCGTCTTGAACAGCGGATTCGAGGCGCCGGTCGTCACGACTTCGCTCGTGATGCGGTAGCCATCGACAAAGCGCCACAACACCCAGCCGGCCAGCGCATACAGCGCCACCACGGCCACGGCCGCGCACATGCCCCAGTTGCGGGCGCGCGAGGCGACGGCGCCCTCGGTCTTCAGCGCCAGCCAGCTGGCGCCGTGCATCACCAGCATCGCCACCGACACCAGCCCGCACAGCAGCGCAAAGGGGTTGAGCAGGCCGAAGAAGCCGCCGTCGTAGAAGATCTGCATGTCCGGCGTCAGGCGGAAAGGCACGCCCTGCAGCACGTTACCGAGGGCCACGCCGAAGATCAGCGACGGCACGAAACCACCGACGAACAGCAGCCAGTCCCAGGTGCTGCGCCAGCGCGCCCCTTCGTGCTTGCTGCGGTATTTGAAGCCGACCGGACGCAGGATCAGGGCGAACAGCACCGCGAACATGGCGAGATAGAAGCCCGAGAACGACACCGCGTACAGCTGCGGCCAGGCGGCGAAGATGGCGCCGCCGCCCAGCACCAGCCAGACCTGGTTGCCTTCCCAGACCGGGCCGATGGAGTTGATCACGACCCGGCGTTCCAGGTCGTTTTTCGCCACGAAGGGCAGCAAGGTGCCGGTGCCGAGGTCGAAGCCGTCGGTCACGGCAAAGGCGATCAGCAGCACGCCCAGCAGAATCCACCAGATGACGCGCAATACGTCGTAGTCGAGCAGTGTATGAAGAATCATGGTTGTTGTCTCCGGAGTGTCAGGATGGCTGCAGGCTGGCGTTGCGTGGCGCCGCGACGCGGACTTCGCCGGCAAGCGGCATGTCCGGTGCATCGTCGGCCTCGGGCCCCTTGCGGATGGCTTTCAGCATCAGCTTCATCTCGACGATGATCAGGATCGTGTACAGCACGACAAAGCCGAGCAGCGTGCCGAGGACGGTGCCGATGCCGAGGTTCGACACCGCCACCGCCGTCGGCAGCACGCCTTCGATGGCCCAGGGCTGGCGGCCCAGCTCGGCCACGATCCAGCCGGCTTCGGCGGCGATCCACGGCAGCGGCAGCGACCACACGGCGAGCTTCAGCAGCCACGGGTAGGTGTCGAGCTGGCGGCGCGCCGACAGCACGAAGAACACGGCGGTAAAGGCGATGAAGTAGATGCCCAGGCCGACCATCACGCGGAAGGACCAGAACAGCGGCGCGACCTGCGGCACGGTGTCGCCGGCGGCCAGCGCGATCTGCGCGTCGGTGGCCTGGCGCGGATCGTCGATGTAGCGCTTCAGGAGCAGCGCATAGCCCAGCTGCTGGCCGTGCGCTTCGAATGTGGCTTGCAGTTCG
Source organism: Massilia brevitalea (assembly GCF_030711405.1). GTDB lineage: Bacteria > Pseudomonadota > Gammaproteobacteria > Burkholderiales > Burkholderiaceae_D > Telluria > Telluria brevitalea. The sequence goes on along the minus strand of NZ_JAULSI010000010.1, from coordinate 123,037 downwards.
GCCGGGACCGGGCCCTTGCCGCCAAGCGCGCGGATCTGTTCGAGCGCGTCGTAGGCCACGATGCCCTGGCGAATGCGCGCCTCGGCCAGTTGCACGAGATCGTGGATGCCGGGAATCTGGCCGTCCAGCGAGCGCGTGCCGATCAGGCCCATCACCCAGGGGATGTGGATCGAATAATGGGTCTCGCGCGCGGCCTGGTCGGGGAAGCCGAAGGCGGTGAACGCGGCCGGCGCCGGCTCGGTGTGCCACATGGCTTCGATCGCGGCCAGCTTCATCTTCTGGTGTTCGGTCGACAGGTAGCCGCTTTCGTCGCCCAGCACCACCACCGACATCGAAGCGGCCAGGCCAAAGGAAGCGGCCACCGTCATCGAGCGCTTGGCGAGCTCGGCGTGGCGTCCCTTGAGCAGGAACCAGGCCGAGATGCCGAGCACGAAAAAGGCGGCGATCACGTAGCCGGCCGAGACGGTATGCACGAACTTGGCCTGGGCCACCGGGTTGGTCAGCACGGCGTAGAAGTCGGTGACTTCCATGCGCATGGTCTGCGGGTTGAGGGCGGCGCCGACCGGGTTCTGCATCCAGCCGTTGGCGATCAGGATCCACAGCGCCGAGAAGTTGGTGCCGATGGCGGTCAGCCAGGTCACGATCAGGTGGGCGCGCTTCGAGAGCCTGTCCCAGCCGAAGAAGAACAGTCCGACAAAGGTCGCTTCGAGGAAGAAGGCCATCAGGCCTTCGAGCGCCAGCGGGGCGCCGAAGACGTCGCCCACGTAGTGGCTGTAGTAGCTCCAGTTCATCCCGAACTGGAATTCCATCACCAGGCCGGTGGAAACACCGATGGCGAAGTTAATCCCGAACAAAACGCCCCAGAACTTGGTCATCTGGCGCCAGATGGGGCGGTTGGTCATCACATAGACCGTCTCCATGATGGCAACCAGCATCGACAGCCCGAGGGTCAGGGGCACGAACAAAAAGTGGTACAGCGCCGTAAGGGCAAACTGTAGCCGGGAGAGCCCGACGACATCGAGATCCATGGTGAGAGCCTTTCTTTTCTTGTTGAAGTGGGTAGGTTCAGTGTTGGCGCAGGCGTGCAAGCGCCGCGTCGTAATCAGGGGCGCCGCGCCGCAGGTCGGCCACGATGCGCCCGCCCTGCATCACGAGCAGGCGTTCGCCCAGCGCGGCTTCGCAGCGCAGATGGGTGGCGATCAGCAGGGTGCGGCCTTCGGCGTGGCGATTCAAACGCGCCAGCACGTCGGCGGCGGTGGCGCTGTCCAGGCCTTCGGTCGGTTCGTCGAGCAGCCAGAAGCCGGCATCGCGCAGCAGCAGGCGCGCCAGCGCCAGGCGCCGCGACTGCCCGCCCGACAGGCCCAGGCCGCCCTCGCCCAGCGGCGTGTCCAGGCCCTGCGCCAGGCGGCGCACGTCTTCGGCCAGGCCGGCCGCCTGCAGCACGCTCCACAACTGGGCATCGGAGGCTTGCGGGTCGGCCAGGCGCAGGTTGTCGCGCAGGCTGTCCTGGAACAGTTCGGTGCGCTGGGTCAGCCAGGTGCAGGGCGATGCCGCCACCCGGCCCGACTGCGGCGCCAGTTCGCCGGCGGCCAGCGCCAGCAGCGTCGACTTGCCGGCGCCGCTGGCGCCGATCACGGCAACGCGTTCGCCGGCTGCGATGCGCAGGTCGATGGCGTGCAGCGCGGCTTGGGCACGGCCGGCGTGGGTGACGCCCACCCGGTCCATGCGCAGTGCTTCGCCAGCCTCGGTGCGGCCGGCAGCCTGCGTCTGCGTGGCGTCTGCGCGCAGGCGCGGCGCCAGGCGGCGTGCGGCCAGCGCGCTGCGCGCCGCCTCGATGGCGCCGCGGCGCAGCGCCGCGAACGGTTCCAGAGCGGCCAGTGCGGTGAGCAGGGCCAGCGCGGACAGCGGCGCATCGAGCTGGCCCTGCCCGGCCAGCGCGCCGGCCGCCAGCAGCACCAGTGCCACCGTCGCGTGGCCGGCCACGGCATGCAGCCAGCCGGCGCGGGTTTCCAGCCGGTGCAAAGCGTCGTCGCCGCGCGCCAGGCGGGCGTCGGTCTGCTGCAGGGCCGCGCATTGCGCCGGCAGGCGGCCAGCCAGGGCCAGGTCGGTCTGGCCGGCGCTCAGGTCGATGGCGCCGGCGCGCAGGCGTTCGGTCATCTGCACGCGGCGCAGCGCCAGCGGACGAGCGCGGCCTGCGGTCCAGGCGGCGACGCCCCAGCCGCATGCCAGCAGCCAGACGAATACAAATGCACTCAGCCGCCAGTCGAGGATGGCGAGCAGCAGGCCGGCCAGCAGCGCCGCGCCGAAGGTGGCGGCCAGCGGCACCAGCAGGCGCAGGTAGACCGCTTCCAGTGCGTCGATGTCGCCGGTCAGGCGGAACAGCAGGCGGCCAGGGCGCAGCAGCAGCGCGCGTGCGGCCTGCGGTTCGGCCCAGCCGCGGAACAGTGTGACGCGCAGCGACGCCAGCACGCCGAGGGTGGCGTCATGGGTGACCAGGCGCTCGGCATAGCGGCCGAAGGTGCGGCCAAGTGCCAGCAGGCGGATGCCGGCGCTCGGCACGAAGACATTGAAGGCCAGGGCCGCCGCGGCTGACAGGCCGGCCAGGCCTGTGGCCGTGATGAACCAGCCGGAGACGCCCAGCAGCGCGATCCCCGCCAGCACGGTGAGGGTGGACAGGCCCGCGCCCAGCAGCAGGCGGCGCGCGTCGCTGCGCATGAACAGGCGCAGCACGGTAACGAAGTCGTGGTGGTGTTTCATGCTGCTTCCTCCTGCATGCCCTGCTCGCCAAGACGGCCGACGTGCACGATGCGGCCGATGCGCGCCGCGAGCGCCAGGTCGTGGGTGGCGACGACCAGCGTGCGGCCGCGCGCCAGCTCAAGCAGCGCATCGACGACGCCGGCGGCGGTGTCGCGGTCGAGGTGGGCGGTGGGTTCGTCGGCCAGCAGCAGGCTGGCGTGCGGGGCGACGGCGGCGCGCGCCAGCGCCAGGCGTACCAGCTCGCCGCCGGACAGGCCGATACCGCCCTCCCCCAGCGCTTCGTGCGGCGCGGCGTGTTCGACATCGGCCAGGCCGGCGCGGCGCACCGCGGCCGTTACCGCCAGCGGCGTCACGCCGGCGCGGCCCAGCGCCACGTTGCCGCGCACCGTGCCGGCGAACACGTGCGGCTTCTGGCCGACCCAGGCCATGCGCGTGCGCAGGCCGGCGGTGCTGCTGTCGTCCAGCATGACGCCGCCGATGCGGATGCTGCCGCCTTGCGCCTGCGCCAGGCCAGCGACCAGCGACAGCAGCGTGGTCTTGCCGCTGCCGCTGGCGCCGACCAGGGCGACGTGTTCGCCCGGCGCGATATCGAGCGTGAAGCCGTCGAACAGCGGCGTTTCGCCGGGGTGGGCAAAACGCAGGCCGGCAATCGCCAGGCTTGGCGCGGCGATGCCCTCCGCTGCTGCGTCTTGCGCATCATCCAGCGCGCCGGGCAGGATCGGTGCTGGGGCTTGCAGCTTGTGCAGCGCCTCGAGCGCCGCTTCGCCCGCAGCCTTGTCGTGCCAGGCCGCGGCCAGGTCGCGCAGCGGCTCGAAAAAGGCCGGCGCCAGCATCAGGATGAACATGCCCTGCTCCAGGCGCAGGCGCACGCCCCAGCTGCCGCCGTCGATCTGGCCGAGCAAGTGGAAGCCGACATACACTGCTACCAGGGCGACGGCCAGCGCCGAGAACAGTTCCAGCGCGGTGGACGACAGGAAGGCGATGCGCAGCACGCGCATGGTGCCCCGGCGCAGGGCCTGGGCAGTGTCGTGCAGGCGGCGCGCGGTGGTGTCGACGGCGCCGAGCGCGCGCAGGGTCGACAGGCCGCGCAGGCGGTCGAGCAGGAAGCCGTTCATGCCGCCGACGAGCTGCAGCTGCGCTTCGCTGGCAGCCTTGGCGCGCCAGCCGATGACGGCCATGAAGAGGGGGATCAGCGGCGCGGCCAGCACCAGGATCAGCGCCGCGGCCCAGGACAAACAAGCGACCGCCAGCGCGATCACTGGCGGCACCAGCATGACGCGCCAGCGCGCACCCTGGTAGCGCAGCAGCCAGGGCAGCACGGCCTCGGCCTGTTCGGCCAGGATGCTGGCAGCCTGGCCCGAGGCGGGACGCGTGCGGTCCAGCGGCGAGCGGCGCGCCAGGGCATCGGCGGCGCCGGCACGCAGGCCGCTCAACCAGCTGCGGGCAGCCGCGAACACGCGGCGTGCGCCCCAGGCGTCGAGGCTGGCGCGGGCCAGGCCCAGCAGCAGGAAGCTGAGTGCCGGAAGGATCACCGCGTCGAGGCCGGCGCCATCGGCAAGGCGGCCGACCGCGTTGGCCAGCAGCGCCGCCTGGGCGATCCACAGCAGTGCGGCGGCGGCTTGCGCCATGGCGCCGGCGCGGCTGCCAGCTGGCTGGCGGCGAGCGGATGGGGCCTTGTCCTGCTGCGCAGGGGCGTGCGCGTCCGCGCCACGGCGTCTGTTCGAGAGCATGGTGTTTCTCCGGTGGTTCTGGGATGCGGCGCTGGGGCCGCGTGTTCGGGCTAGCGCGGGCTAAGGCGGTGGCGCGCGACCGGAAGAAAAGACGAGAAGGCGGCCCGGACGAAGCGCGCAGAGGGCGGTCCGGAAAACGGTACAACGGGCACGATGCGAATCCATACTGTCAGCTTTGCAGTGATACCGGCCGGGGATGATCCCTGTCCGCACAAGTTTCACAATCTGTAAAAACTTCTGAATTTTCAGAAAACAGTGAAAGTATGCAGCGGAAATGTTGGCTTGTCACGAGAAGGCCAGCGGCTTAGTCGGGAATTCCAGAGCGCGTGAGATAATCGAAGTTTCCAAATTTTCGAAAAGTTCTCGACCGTGACGCCATTAGTCCAGAGTTTTGTCAGCCACTTCGGCGAGATGGGTAGCCGCTGGGGCATCAATCGCACCGTGGGCCAGATCTATGCCCTGCTCTTCGTGACCGAGCAGCAGCTGCACGCCGACGACATCGGCGAAAAGCTGGGCATCTCGCGCTCGAACGTCAGCATCGGCTTGAAGGAATTGCAGTCCTGGGGCCTGGTGCGCCTGAGCCGCATTCCCGGCGACCGCCGCGAATACTTCACCTCGCTGGGCGACGTGTGGGAAATCTTCCGCGTGGTGGCGGCCGAACGGCGCCGGCGCGAAGTGGCGCCTACCTTGTCGGTGTTGCGCGAATCGCTGCTGGTCAAGGCCAAGACGCCGGAAGACAAGTTTGCCCAGCAGCGCATGGGCGAGATGCACGAACTGGTCGATCTGGCGAACAACTGGTTCGACGATCTGCAGCGCCTGTCGCCGGAATCGTTGGCGCAGCTGATGAAGATGGGGGCCAAGGTGCAGCGTTTATTGACTGTCAAGGATCGGCTGCTGGGGAATGGGAAGGCGAACGACGACGAATGAATGGCTGACTTGCGGCTGAGTTGCGGTTGAGTTGCGGTTGAGTTGCGGTTGAGTTGCGGCTGAGTTGCGGCGCCGCAACATTATTCGGGATTCGTATCGCTGGTATCACGAACCGAAAGTTTATTTATGGATCTGAGGCATTTATACTGCACTGCAACATCACAGTATTTACCGGAGCCGACCATGAATGCAGCAACGATTACCCATACCCAAGAGCCAAGCCTGCGCCATGACATCGGCGCCCTGTTCGTGACGGCGCGCAGCTTCTGCGAACAGCTGTTCACCGCACACGGCGGCTGGTTCGCGCATAACAGCGACGAGCAGGCTGGCCGCCGCGAGATGCTGGCATTGGCAGCCGAGTCGGAAGCGCACTCGCCAAACCTGGCGGCGGAACTGCGTTACTTCGCGAACCGCTAAGCAGCGGTAGTCAAAGGAAGAACGAATGGAGCGCAGCCGAGGCTGCGCTTTTTTCATGGCGTTTCAACTGCAACCGCAGCGACGTTTTTGGCGTCGCTGGTCGTAGGGTGGGCACCCCGTGCCCACGCGGAACGATGATCACCGTTACCGCATATTTTGACGCGCGTGTAGCATTGTGTTGGCGGCTTAAAAGCGTCTCGTTAGCGTTCAGACCATGGACACGCCGCGGAGCGAGTCATCACGGCCACGAACTCCGGACAAACACGTAACCGCGTGGGCACGGAGTGCCCACCCTACGTAGCAAGCAGCCTGCCGATCTCCGGTAGACAGGAGCCACAATTCCCGCCCGCCTTCAGGCAAGCCGTCACCTCCGATGTGCTGCGTAGTTTCCGTTCACGGATCGCCGTGCAAATCGTATTCCGCCCCACGCCAAAACAGGCACACACCGTCGGCCCCGCATCCGCACCCGCCTGCGCGGGCCGCCCCGCGAGCAGCACCGCGCGTTCGCCCGCACCCAATATCTCCTGCCCAAACAGGCCGCCCAGCCATTCACGCGGCGGCAGCGCCCCCGCTCTTGCCACCATCACACATGCCTGCAGGCGGCCATCGACCAGGTAAGCCGCCCGATACACGCCCGCCCCACGGTCCTCGTACTCGATCCAGTCCGCGCCAGCGTCCACACCGAGCAGCGCACGCGCCCACTCCCCATCCACCGCCCCGCGCCCGGCCGCCTCGAAACGCAGGTAAGCCTCGCCCTGCACGCGCGTCCACCAGGTGAGCGCATCGAGCCTCGGCATGCTGCGGCTCAGCACAAACGCCTGCCACTCCACCACGAACGGCTCTACCTTCACCGGCGTGTGCTTGAACTCCGGCTCGCCCGACACCGGATCGACCACTGGGTTGACCAGCGCCCCGACGCGCGCGTCCGATGCCGTCGGCCCGCTCCAGTGGATCGGCACGAAAACGCCGCCACGCGCGATGCCGCCGCCGTGCGTCACACGCCCGACCATGGCGCCCCAGCGGCTGCTCACGCGCGCCAGCTCTCCCTCGCGCACGCCGCACAGCAGGGCGTCATGCGGATGCAGGTCGATGAAGGGTTCCGGCACATGACTGCCCAGACGAGGCGACTTGCCGGTGCGCGTCATCGTGTGCCACTGGTCTCGTACGCGGCCGGTGTTCAGGGCCAGCGGGTAGTCTTCATCAGGTAAATTCCCTGGCCCGCGCGGCGGGGTCGCAATGAAGCGCGCCCTGCCGCTCGCATGCGAAAAAACGCCGTCACCGAACAGGCGCGTGCTGCCGCCCGGCGCCTGCAGCGTGACCGGCCATTGCAGCGGTTCCAGCCCGTCGTAGGCTGCGCGGTCCAGACCCGCAAGGCCGGACAAATCGAACAGGCGCGCATTGTCTCCCTCGTTGCGCCAGCCTGAGAGCCGTGCGTGCTCGTCGAAAATCTGGTGCGTCGACGTGTAATCGAAGCCGCCATAGCCCATGCGCTGCGCCACCGCGCACAGCGACTGCCAGTCGGCGCGCGCCTCACCCGGCGCCGGCAAGAAGGCGCGCTGGCGCGAGATGCAGCGTTCGGAATTGGTGACCGTGCCATCCTTTTCGCCCCAGCCCAAGGCCGGCAGCAGCACGTCGGCGCAGGCATTCGTGTCGGTATCGCGCACGATGTCGCTGGCGATCACAAGCTCGCACCTGGCGAGCGCGCGGCGCACGCGGTCGGCGTCGGGCAGGCTGACCAGCGGATTGGTACCCATGATCCAGACCGCCTTCACGCTGCCCTCTTCCACCGCGCGGAACAAATCGACCGCCTTCAGGCCGGGTTGCGAGGCGATACGCGGCGCATCCCAGAAACTGCGCACGGCCTCGCGGTGCTGCGCGTTGTCGAGCTCCATGTGCGCCGCCAGCATGTTGGCCAGGCCGCCCACTTCGCGCCCACCCATCGCATTCGGCTGGCCGGTGAGCGAGAACGGCCCCATGCCGGGCTGGCCGATGCGCCCGGTGAGCAGGTGGCAGTTGATGATGCTGTTGACCTTGTCGGTGCCGCTCGACGACTGGTTCACGCCCTGCGAATACGCGGTGACGACCTTGCGCGTGGCGGCAAAGCTTTCGTAAAAAGCGCGTACGGCGCGCGGATCGAGGCGGCAGGCGCGGGCCACCTCGTCGATGCCGATCTGCGCCGCTGCCAGTGCGGCCTCCAGTCCTTCGGTATGCGCGCCGATGAAGTCCGTCTCGGCCCTGCCCGCGCGCGCCAGGTAGGCCAGCAGCCCGTTGAACAGCCACACGTCGGTGCCGGGCTTGATCGGCAGGTGCAGGTCGGCCAGCTCGCAGGTAGCCGTGCGGCGCGGGTCGATGACGACGATCTGCAGCGACGGCCTGGCTTCCTTCGCGCGCAGGATGCGCCCGAACAGCGTCGGGTGGCACCAGGCTGCGTTCGAGCCGGCCAGCACGATCATGTCGGCCAGCTCGAAGTCCTCGTAACAGCCGGGCACGATGTCTTCGCCGAAGGCGCGCTTGTGGCCGGCCACCGACGAGGACATGCACAGGCGCGAATTGGTGTCGATGTTGGCGCTGCCGATGTAGCCTTTCATGAGCTTGTTGGCGACGTAGTAATCTTCGGTCAGCAGCTGGCCCGACACGTAGAAGGCCACCGCATCCGGCCCGTGTTCGGCGATGATGCTGGCCAGGCCGCTGGCCACGTGGCCGAGCGCCTCGTCCCAGCTCGCGCGGCGCAGCTGTCCGTTTTCCCTCACCTGGGGATGCAGCAACCGTCCCTCCAGATCCAGGGTCTCGCCCAGCGCCGCGCCCTTCACGCACAGGCGACCGCGGTTGGCGGCGTGCTCCTTGTCGCCGGCGATGATCGGAATCGTGCCCGGCTTGACGCTTGCCGTCACACCGCAGCCGACGCCGCAATACGGGCAGGTGGTACGCACCGTCGATACGGGCAGGCTCATGTCCATATGTATCCTTTCAGGCGGCCTGCACGCACAGGGCGCGGCCGAACAGCAGTTGCTCGCGGAAGGCCGAGACGTCGGCGCCGCGCTGGATCAGGTCGAAGTACCAGGGGCCGTCGGCCACGTCGCCCACCAGCACTGCGCCGGACAGGCGCGCGCCATCGAGCACCAGGCGCTTGTAGACGCCGGCGCGGCGGTCGCGCAGCACCAGCTCCTCGCTGCCTGCGCGCCCGGCGATGTCACCGGCCGAGTACAAATCGATGCCCGTAACCTTGAGTTTGGTGGCGGTGGCGGCCTGCACGTAGCGGCGGTGGCCGGCGCCGGCCAGGTGGGCGGCGCAGACGCGCGCCTGCTCCCACACCGGCGCCACCAGGCCGAAGGTGGCGCGCCGGTGCTGCACGCATTCGCCGACGGCATAGATGCGCGGGTCGTAGGTTTGCAGGGTGTCGTCGACCACGATGGCGCGTTCGCAATGCAGCCCGGCGGCGCGCGCCAGCGCCACGTTCGGACGCACACCGGCAGCCATCACCACCAGGTCGGCCGCCAGTTCTGCACCGTCGGCAAACTGCACCGCTGCCGCCATGCCCTCGCCAAGTATCGCCGTGGTCTGGGCGTCGAGCAGGATGCGCAGGCCGGCGCGCTCCAGCGACTCCTTCAGCAGCCGGCCCGCTTCGCCATCGAGCTGCTGGTTCATCAGGCTCGACGCCACATGCACGACCGTGACGTCCATCCCGCGCCGTTGCAGCGCATGGCCCGCTTCCAGCCCGAGCAGGCCGCCGCCGATCACCACCGCACGGCCGCCCTGGCGCGCCGCGGCCAGCATGGTGTCGACGTCGTGCAGGTCGCGAAAACCGACCACACCCTCAAGCTCCGCGCCGGGAACGGGAAGCATGAAGGGTGTCGAGCCGGTGGCCAGCAGCAGCCGGTCATACGGCGCCTCCAATCCCGACGCGGACACCACCACGCGGCGCTTGCGGTCGATGCGCAGCACCGGGTCGCCCGCATGCAGGGTGACGCCGTGCTGGTCGTACCAGGCGCGCGGATGAAGCATGATCTCGTCGAGCGCCTTGTCGCCGGCCAGCAGCGGAGACAGCAGCACGCGGTTGTAGTTCCCGTGCGGCTCAGCGCCGAAGACGGTGATGTCGTACAGGTCCGGCGCCAGCTTCAGCACTTCCTCGACCGTGCGCATGCCGGCCATGCCGTTGCCGACCACGACCAGGCGCGCGCATGGCGAGCCGGTACTCACAGGGCCACCCATACCGTGCCGTTCTCCAGGCGTACTGGATAACTGGCCACCGAGTGCGCCGCGGACTCCAGGCACTCGCCGCTGGCCAGATCGAAATGCTGCTTGTAGATCGGGGAAGCGACCACGACCCGCTCGCCGATGCTGCCCACCAGCCCGCGCGACAGCACGGCCGCCTGCGAATGCGGGTCGTAGTTATCGATGGCGAACAGGCGCTCCGCTCCCACCCGGAACACGGCGACCTGGCGCCCCTTGAACAGCGCGCACACGCCGGTGTCCGGCACGATGTCGTCGAGCGCGCATACCGCGCTCCACTCCTGCAATTGGATATCCCGATGCATGGCTTTCTCCTCAGGCCGACGCCACGATGGGAATCGTGCGCCGGCGTTCTTCGACGGTGGCCGGGCGGATCTGGCCGCGTTCCGGCATGAACACGACGTTCGCATCCGGCGCGTCGCTGTTCACAAAGGTGCGGAAGCGCTTGCGCACCTCCGGGTCCTCGACCGCGTTCTTCCATTCGCAGGCATAGGTGTCGACCACGTGCTGCATCTTGGCCTCCAGCTCCGCGCCGATGCCCAGGCTGTCCTGCACCACGACCCCCTTCAGGTATTCGAGCCCGCCTTCCAGGTTCTCGCGCCAGGTGCTGGTGCGCTGCAGGCGGTCGGCGGTGCGCACGTAAAACATCAGGAAGCGGTCGACCAGCCGCACCACCGCCGCTTCATCCAGGCCGCTGGCGAGCAGCTCGGCGTGGCGCGGCTTCATGCCGCCGTTTCCGCACACGTACAAATTCCAGCCCTTTTCGGTGGCGATCAGGCCGACGTCCTTGCCTTGCGCCTCGGCGCATTCGCGGGTACAGCCGGACACGCCGAACTTCACCTTGTGCGGCGTACGCAAGCCCTTGTAGCGATGCTCCAGCGCGATGGCGAAGCCAGCGCTGTCGCCCACGCCGAAGCGGCACCAGGTCGAGCCGACGCAGGACTTCACCGTGCGCAGCGACTTGCCGTAGGCGTGGCCGGATTCGAAGCCGGCCGCAATCAATTCTTCCCAGATCGGCGGCAGCTGCTCGACGCGGGCGCCGAACAAGTCCACACGCTGGCCGCCGGTGATCTTGGTGTACAGGCCGTATTTCTTGGCGATCTGGCCGACCGCGATCAGGCCGTCGGCCGTGACCTCACCGCCCGGCATGCGCGGCACCACGGAGTACGTCCCGTCTTTCTGGATATTCCCGAGGAAGTAATCGTTCGAGTCCTGCAGGCTGGCGTGTTCCGGCTTCAGCACGAAATCGTTCCAGGTCGAGGCCAGGATGTTGGCCGCCACCGGTTTGCAGACCTCGCAGCCCAGGCCGGAGCCGTGGCGCTCCAGCAGTTCGCCGAAGCTGCGGATGCGCCCGACCCGCACCAGGTGGTGCAATTCCTGGCGCGAGTACGCGAAGTGTTCGCACAACGCCCGGCTCACCGCCACGCCCCCCTTCGCCAGCTCGGCATTCAACACCTGCGTCACCAGCGGCACGCAGCCGCCGCAGGCGGTGCCGGCGCCGGTACACTTCTTCAGGGCACCGATGCTGGTGGCGCCGTTCGCCACCGCCTCGCACAGCGTGCCTTTCGAGACGTCGTTGCAGGAGCAGACCTGGGCGCTGGCCGGCAAGGCATCGACACCCAGGCCGCGTACCGGCGCACCCTCGGCCTGGGGCAAGATCAGGAACTCGGGCGCCGCCGGCAGCGGCATGCCGTTCAGCGCCATCTGCAGCAGCGTGCCGTATTGCGCAGCGTCGCCGACCAGCACCGCGCCCAGCAGGCGCTTGCCGCAATCGGAGACGACGATCTTTTTATACGTTTGCTTGCGCTCGTCGAGGAACTGGTAGCTGCGGCTGCCACTGGTTGTGCCATGGGCGTCGCCGATGCTGGCCACGTCCACGCCCATCAGCTTCAGCTTGGTGCTCAGGTCAGCGCCGGCAAAGCCGCCCGGCGCACCCAGCACGTGACGCGCCGCGGAGCGCGCCATGTCGTAGCCCGGCGCCACCAGGCCGAACAGCTGGCCATTCCAGGCAGCGCATTCGCCGACAGCGTAGATATCCGGGTCGGAACTGAGGCAGTTGGCGTCGATGGCGACGCCGCCGCGTGGCCCCAACGCCAGGCCGGCGGCGCGCGCCAGTTCGTCGCGCGGGCGGATGCCGGCCGAGAACACGATCATGTCGGTTTCGAGCGCGCTGCCGTCGGCGAACTCCATGCGGTGCGTGGCCTCGGCACCGTCGACGATGGCCAGGGTGTTCTTGCCCGTGTGGACGCGCACGCCGAGTTCTTCGATGCGCCCGCGCAGCACGCGCGCACCGGGATCGTCGACCTGCACCGCCATCAAACGTGGTGCGAATTCGACCACGTGCGCCTCCAGGCCGAGGTCGCGCAGCGCCTTGGCGCATTCCAGTCCCAGCAAGCCGCCGCCCACCACCACGCCGCTGCGCGAGCGTGCGCCGCACTCGCGCATCGCCTCCAGGTCTTCGATGGTGCGGTAGACGAAGCAGTCGTAACGGTCGCGCCCCGGCACCGGCGGCACGAAAGGCGAGGAACCGGTGGCCAGCACCAGCGTGTCGTAGGCCAGCCGTTCCCCGCTTGCCAGCGTCACGGTGTGCGCGGCGCTGTCGATGCCGGTCACCTTGGCGCTCAGCTTCAGTTCCAGGTTGGGGCGATCGAAGAAGCCAGGTGCGACCAGCGACAGGTCGTCCGCCGTTTTCCCGGCGAAGAATTCGGACAGGTGCACGCGGTCGTAGGCAGGGCGTGGTTCCTCGCCCAGCACCGTGATGTGCAAGTGCGGCGCTGCGGCGGCCAGGGATTCGACGAACTTGTGGCCCACCATGCCGTGGCCGATGACGATGATCTTCATGTTGCTCTCCTCAAAGCGGCGCTGGCCGCCGGTGCTGCCACGGCTGCATTCCCAAACCGGGCGCCCAGCGCACACAGGCTCGACGCCGCCACCAGTACGCCCAGGATGACCAGGGTCTGGCGCAGGTCGCCCGTCCCTTTCATCAGGAAGCCCGCCAGCACCGCGCCCACGTTGCCGCCGGCCCCGACGATGCCGGCCACGCCGCCCAGCGCCTGTGGCGCCACGAAAGGCACCAGCGCGTAGGTGGCGCCGCAGGCCATGTGGGTGAACAGGCCGAAGCACAGCATGGCAACCAGGGCAAAGGCGACGCCGTCGGCGTTTGCAAACCACAGCAGGCCCAGGCCCTCGCCGATCATCAGCAGGAACAGCACGGTCACGCGGCTGTTCAGGTCTCCGCGCGCGGCAAGGCGGTCCGACAGCCAGCCACCCAGGGCACGGGCGAACAGCGCCAGCAAGCCGAAGCTGCCCGCTGCCAGCCCGGCCGCGCCGAGCGACAGGCCGAAACGCTCGACGTAGTACACAGCGGCGATGTTGTGGATGAAGATCTCGATGCCGAAGCAGGCGCCGTAGGTGACGAACAGCAACCAGGCGCGGTGGTTGCGACAGGCGGCGCGGAAGCTCGCCCAGCCGCCCTTGCCGCCGGACTCGAAGGCCACGCCGGCTGCCCGCAATTCGCTGAAGTTCCCGGCCGGGCAATCCTGCGTGTAGCGCCAGTAGACGAAGGCCATGACCAGCATCGCCACGCCCGGCACCACCAACGCCACGCGCCAGCCCAGGGTTTCGCTGACGCCGGCCATGACGATAGCGCCCAGCAGCAGCGGCATCAGCGCCTGCGCCGCGCCGCCGCCGGCATTGCCCCAGCCGGCTGCGGTGGCATTCGCCGTGCCGACCACTTTTGGCGCGAACATCACCGAGGTGTGGTACTGGGTGATGACGAAGCTGGCGCCCACCGCGCCGATCCCGAGGCGGAACAGGAGAAAGCTTTCGTAGCTCTGCGCCAGCGCCACGCCGATCACGGGGATCGCGCCCAGCAGCAGCAGGCCGGTGTAGGTTTTACGTGGACCGTAGCGGTCGCACAGCGGGCCGACCACCAGCCGCACCAGGATCGTGATGGCGACGGCCGCGATGTTGATGTTGGCGATTTGCGCCATCGACAGGCCGAATTCGCCCTTGATGACCGGCATCAGCGGCGCGCAGGCGAACCAGGCGAAGAAGCAGACGAAGAAGGCCACCCAAGTCAGGTGGAAGGCCCGCATTTGCGGGGTGTTGAAGGAAAAGAGTCGGATGCTGCTTGCTTTGCTGGCCATGATCGTCCCTCGTTTTTAGACTGACAGGCAAAAAAAAGGCGTCCGCATCCCGAGGCCGTGGCCTGGAAAGCGGACGCCGTTGTCCGGGTGCCGGCCCCTCGCTGGGCTGGCTGAATGTGAAGGGATCGCCGTTGATCCTGTCCGTGGAGTTTGCAAGAGCCGTGCCAGCCAGCTTGCAGGGCATGGGCGCGTAGTGCGCGGCCGGCTCCGCCTCATTGCAGTGCACCATGCGCGAAAATGATGCGCCGCGGCGCACCGCGCTCGCCCCGAATTAGTCCGATGAGCGCAAGTCGTGGATCGCGAACGCGCGCGCGTAAGCGGCGGGGTCGCTGCCATCCCACACCCGTCCGTCGATGAGGGTCGAACTGCGCATCGCCGTGTCAGGCAGGGCCACGCCGGCCAGCTGCGCCGCCTCGCGGTACAAATCGACATGGTTGACCTGGGCGGCGACGGCGCGATAATCCGGGTCCGCGGCCAGCAGGCCCCAGCGCCGCTGCTGGGTCAGGAACCACATGCCGTCGGACAGCCAGGGGAAGCAGGCGGCGCCCTCGCCGAAGAAGCGCAGCGCCGGCCAGTCGCCCCGGCGCGGCAGCAGGCAGGCGCGCAGCAGTTCCACGCCCGTGTTGACGTAGGCGGCACTGGCCAGCACCTCGGCCGCCGCTTCGCGGTTCACCGGCGAGGCGTCGAGCCAGCGCGCCGTGTCGAGCAGGGCCGCCACCAGGGCGCGGCAGGCGTGCGGATGCGCCGCAACGAAATCGGCGCGCGCGCCCAGCGCCTTGCCCGGATGGTCGGGCCAGACCTGGCTGCTCGGCGCCGCCAGCGCACCGGCGCCGCCCTGCAGCGCGCGCCGGCTCCAGGGTTCGCCCGCACAGAAGCCGTCCATGTGGCCAGCCTCCAGGTTCGCCGCCATCTGCCCGGGCGGCACGGTGACCAGCGTGGCATCGTTCAAGGGATCGATGCCGGCGGCGGCCAGCCAGTAGCACAGCCACATGGCGTGGTTCCCGGTCGGGAAGGTGTGGGCGAAGGTGTAGCGGCGCGGCTGCGCACGCATCAGCGCGGCGAGCCCGGCGCCGTCGCGTGCGCCCCCTTCGGCAAGGGCGCGCGACAGCACGATGGACTGGCCGTTCTGGTTCAGGTTCATCAGCAAGGCCATGTCGCGCGGCGCCGCGCCGATGCCCATCTGCAGGCCGTACAGCAGGCCATACAAAGCCTGGGCCGCATCGAGCTCGCCCGTGTTCAGGCGGTCGCGCATGGCCGACCACGAGTGCTGGCGTTCCAGTATCAGGCGGATGCCGTACTTCTCGTCGAAGCCGAGTACGGAGGCCATGACCAGCGGCGCGCAATCGGCCAGCGGCATGAAGCCGATCCGCAGTTCCGTCTTTTCGGGCCGGTCGCTTCCTGTCGCGTAGGCCCCCTGCCCGCCCTGCCCCAGCAAACCCGTCATGTATGTCCTTTCGCAGCCGGGGCCTGGCCCAGCAAATCCTCGACGTCGAGGATGCGCTGCGCGACCTCGGCCAGTCTCAGGTTCTTGTTCATCGCCAGGCTGCGCAGGCGGCCGTAGGCTTCTTCTTCCTTCAGGCGGTAGCGCGCCATCAGCACGCCCTTGGCGCGCTCGACCACCTTGCGCTCGGCCAGCTTCTGGCGCGTGTCGGCCAGTTCGCCCAGCAGTTGCTGCTCGCGCCGAAAGCGCGCCAGGGCCACGTCGAGCACGGGCCGCACGCGTTCGGCCTGCAGGCCGGCCACGATATAGGCCGACACGCCGGCTGCCATCGCCGCTTCCATGGCGGGCGCACTATGGTCCTCTGTGAACAGGACGATGGGGCGGCGCTCGTCGCGGGTGGCGATCACGATGTGCTCGAGCACGTCGCGCGCATCGGATTCGCTGTCGACAATGATCAGGTCCGGCTGCAGCTGGGCCACGCGCTCGGGCAGGAAGATATCCGGCGGCAGCGAGGCGACGATGTCGTAGCCCGACTCCAGCAGCCCGATGCGCAGCGCCGTGTTGCGCTCGCGCCGGGCGGCGAGCGCGGCATCGCCGTGGCCGGATGTGTCGGCGGTGACGACGACGATGCGCAGGCTGCGGGGTGGGTGGCTGGATTTCATGCTGACAAGGAATGCAAGAAGCGGGCCACACCGGATTGACTGCTCTCGCCGCGACGTTAATCGTACGGTGGGCACTCCGTGCCCACGCGGTACGGGCGTCCCCCTTTGGACACGTGTCTCGACT
This sequence comes from Massilia brevitalea, assembly GCF_030711405.1. Taxonomy (GTDB): domain Bacteria; phylum Pseudomonadota; class Gammaproteobacteria; order Burkholderiales; family Burkholderiaceae_D; genus Telluria; species Telluria brevitalea. The sequence continues at coordinate 106,601 of NZ_JAULSI010000010.1, read as the reverse complement.
CGTCGCTCGCACGGTATCACCCGGCCACGGCCTACCGTGGGCTTGCGGATGCGGTGCGAGCGACACCTCACCGTGTATGTCCGCCAGACACGTGCGTACCGCGTGGGCACGGAGTGCCCACCCTACATACCCCAACCGGCGCATCATATGGTTTAGTTGCAGTCGAGATATATCAGCCATCAATATCGCATGCGATGACAGCGAATAGATCATAAGCACAGCTTATCGCGGACATCATGAACATAAAGTTTATTTATGAAAAAAGGCGTTCTATACTGCAACGCAACATCGCAGTATTTACCAACCAGCGCGCTAACCAGCGCAAGAAAGGTTTCACCATGATCGCTCTCGAATACCTGCCAGTTGGCCTCGCCGTTCTCGCCGTCGTTGCACGCATTGCCATGTTCCTGCCACGCCAGCCGAAGTCGCAGAACCAGGCTGCCTGAGCCGCTGTAAATAGTGTAAAAACCCGCGTAAACACAGCAATACGCGGTTAAAAATTCTTCCGGATTATCGTCCGCGAAGTGCCCCGTCGCATGGTGGCTGCGCTAGAATGCTTTCGCAATTTTTAGCCAGAAAGCTATTCCTGGCGAATGACTAGCCAGATGATTGGCTGATTCCTTCACCCACCACTCATTCACGATGCGACTTCCTGCTCTTTCGATCTTTGCCGCGTTCATCGCCTCATCCGGCGCAGCCGTTGCGGCGCCGACGCCGATCACCCTCGACCAGGCCATGGCCAACCCCGACTGGATCGGCAACCCTGCCGAACAGGCCTGGTGGAGCTGGGACGGCAAGCAGGTCTTCTTCAAGCAGAAGCGCACCGGTTCGCAGCTGCGCGATACTTTCGAGGCTGTGCAGGGCGGCCAGCCGCGCAAGGTGGCGGATGCCGACCTGGCAAAGCTCGACAGCCCGAACGTCGTCTACAACCGCAGCCACACGCGCGCCGTGCTGGTGCGTAACGGCGACCTCTTCGAGCGCGACCTGAAGAACGGCGCCCTGGTCCAGATCAGCCGCGGCGTAAAGGCCGAAGACCCGCAGTTCTCGAGCGACGAGCGCGCCGTGCAGTTCCGCGTCGGCCACGAGTGGTTCAGCTGGGACCGCGCCAGCCGCGTGCAGGGCCCGGTCGCCCTGCCGCGCGCCGCGAAAGACCCTGCAGCGACTGACCCAGACGCCCTGCGCGACATGCAGCTGCGCCTGATCGCCACCCTGAAGCGGACCAAGGACGACCGCGACGCTGGCCGCGCCCGCGCCGAGGAAGAGCGCCGCGCCGACCCGACCCGCGCACCCGCCCCGATCTACCTGGGCGACAAGCTCACCATCGAAGGCAGCGCCCTCTCGCCCGACGGCCGCTGGCTGGTCGTGGTCACCGCGGCAAAAGGCGGCGACAAGGGCCGCGTCGGCAAGATGCCGCGCTACGTGACCGAATCGGGCTACGAGGAAACCGACGACGAGCGCACCCGCGTCGGCCGCAACAACCCGGCGCCGCATGCACTGAAACTGATCGACCTGGCCACGAATACGGTCAAGGACATCCCGTTCGACAGCCTGCCCGGCATCGCTACCGACCCGCTGGCCAAGCTGCGCGCCGACGCCAAGCTCGATCCGCTGAAGGGCAACCGCCCACTGCGTATCGCCGACCGCGCCGACGCCGTGCGCTGGACCTTCGACGGCAAGCAGGCCGCCGTGATGCTGCGCGCGGTCGACAACAAGGACCGCTGGATCGCCACCATCGACCTGCCGAACGCCAAGCTGAAACCCGTGCACCGCCTGAGTGACGAAGCCTGGGTCAACTACGACAACGCCGATTTCGGCTGGCTGCCGGACAACCGCACGCTGTGGTACCTGTCGGAAGAAAGCGGCTACTCGCACCTGTACACGTCGAGCACCGACGGCCAGGCGCGCGCCCTCACCAGCGGCAAGTGGGAAGCCGGCGACGTGCAGTGGAACTTCGACGGCAGCACGGCCTACCTGCTCTGCAACCGCAAGAACCCGGGCACCTATGAAGTGTGCGCGGTGAACGCGAAAGACGGCGCCACGCGCGAAGTGACGGGCCTGGAAGGCGTGGAGCGCTTCGCCCTGTCGCCGGACAACCGTAAACTCCTGGTGCACTACTCGACCAGCTACATGCCGATCCAGCTGGCCACGGTGCCGGTGGCGGGCGGCGCGGCGGCCAAGCTGACCGATACCCGCACCGCCGAATACAAGGCGCGCGAATGGATCCAGCCCGAATACGTGGCCGTGCCGTCGAGCGACGGCGGCGACCCGGTGTGGTCCAAGCTGTACCGCCCGGCCAAGCTGGAAGCGGGTAAAAAATACCCGATCGTGATGTTCGTGCACGGCGCCGGCTACCTGCAAAACACCAGCAAGCGCTACCCGAACTACTTCCGCGAGCAGATGTTCCACAACCTGCTGGTGGAGCGCGGCTACATCGTGCTCGATATGGACTACCGCGCCTCGAAAGGCTATGGCCGCAACTGGCGCACCGCGATCTACCGCCAGATGGGCCACCCGGAACTGGTGGACTACCAGGACGGCGTGAAGTACGTGGTGCAGAACCTGCAGGGCGACGCCCAGAACGTGGGCATCTACGGCGGCAGCTACGGCGGCTTCATGACCTTCATGGCGCTGATGCGCGCACCGGAGATGTTCAAGTCCGGCGCCGCGCTGCGCCCGGTGACCGACTGGACCAGCTACAACCACGAGTACACCGCCAACATCCTGAACACGCCGGAGCTCGACCCGCAGGCCTATAAAATCTCGTCGCCGATCGAGTACGCCGAGAACCTGCGCGGCAACCTGCTGATCGGCCACGGCATGGTCGACGACAACGTGTTCTACCAGGACTCGGTGCGCATGGCGCAGCGCCTGATCGAACTGCGCAAGGATAACTGGGAGCTGGCCAGCTACCCGCTGGAACGCCACGCCTACACCCAGCCGGAAAGCTGGTTCGACCAGTACCGCCGCATCCTGAAGCTGTTCGAACGCACGCTGAAGCAGTAAGCAGCCAGAAGTAAGCGAGCGCCCTGCGGGGCGCTTTTTGTTTTACTGTTGTATGTTCACTCCATTACTTCTCTCGCCGCCTATGATTCCTGTCCGTACTCCGCTTCGCTTTGCCCTCTTCCTCGCACTCGTCACCGGCATCGCCCATGCCCAGGATGGCTTCGTCGGCCTGCCGACCACCGGCAAGGTGGACGACAGCCGGGTGCTGTCGGCGCGCCATGGCAACGCCGCGGCGGCCGATGCGAAGGAAGCCCGGGAAACGAAGGAAATGAAGGAAGCGCCAGGCAAGGCCGCAGCGCCGGCGCCGGCGCGCAGGGCGGCGATTCCCGCCGGCGGCTTCACCGGTGTGGCGGTCGAGAACACGGGCGGAGAGCAGACGCGGGTGCCGCTCACCTTCGGCCAGGTTTTCGCACCGGGCGACCTGCCACGCGGCGCGGGCTTGTCGGGCAAACTCGCAGACGGCAGCAGCCTGCCGCTGCAGGTCGACGTCAAGGCCACCCATCCGGACGGCTCGGTGCGGCACGCGGTCATTTCGGCTTTGCTGCCGCGCCTGGCCAAGGGGCAAGGGGCCGGCATCGCCTTGGTCAAGGGCAATGCGAAGCACGGCGAGGCGGGCGCCAGGCCGGACTTCACCACTGGCGCCGTGGTCAGCATCGACATCGGCGGCGAACGGTATACCGCCTCCGCCGACCGCCTGCTCAAGGAGCAGAAGCCACAAGCCTGGCTGGAAGGACCGGTCGTCACCGAGCTGCAGGTGGCCGCGCCGCTGCGCAATGCGAACGGCGATGAACACCCGCACCTGGCGGCGCGCTTCGCGATCCGCGGCTATGCCGGCAGCGGCAAGACCCGCGTCGACGTGGTGGTGGAAAACGACTGGGCCTACGAGCCGGCGCCGCAGAACTTCACCTACAACGTCGAGGTCAAGGTCGGCGGCAACACGGTCTACGCGAAGAAGGACTTGACCCACCTGCACCACGCGCGCTGGCGCATTTTGGCCTGGGCAGGCGACGCGCCCCACATCCACCTGCGCCACGATACGGCCTACCTGATCGACTCGCGCGCGCTGCCCAACTACGACCGCTCGGTGGTCGTGTCGGATGCGGCACTGACCGCGCTGATCGGCAAATGGGAAGGGCCGAGGACCGAGCCGATGGGCATAGGCGCGGCGAATCCGGCCATGCCGGGTACGGGCGGACGCAACGACATCGGACTGCTGCCGGGGTGGGCGGCCATGTACCTGCTGAGCATGGACCCGCGCGCCAGGCAGGTCACGCTCGGCACCGCCGACCTGGCCGGCAGTTGGTCGGCGCACTACCGCGACAAGCGCACCGGCCTGCCCATCAGCCTGATGGACTATCCCTACATGACCCTGCTCGGCAATCCCGGCGACACGCGCAACCCGAAGACCGGCAAGCAGGAAGTCTTCCCGCGCTGCCCGAAGGAAGCCTGCCAGACGCCGTATGCGGTCGACAGCGCGCACCAGCCGGCCTTTGCCTACCTGCCCTATCTTGTCACCGGCGACCATTACTACCTGGAAGAGCTGCAGTTTTGGGCGATGTGGAACGTGTTCTCCACCAATCCCGGCTACCGCAAGAACATCCGCGGACTGCTCGATTCGCACCAGGTGCGCGGCCAGGCCTGGAGCCTGCGCACGCTGGCCGAAGCGGCCTACGTCACGCCCGACAGCCACCCGCTCAAGCGCGACTTCACAACCATCCTGAAGAGCAACCTCTCCTTCTACAACGAGGTCTACAGCGACAACCCGGCAGCCAACCGCCTCGGTGTGATCGATAACAAGCAGGCTGTGATCTACAAGGGCAAGACGGCGGTGGCGCCCTGGCAGGACGACTTCTTTACCTCGGCGGTCGGGCACGTGGCGGAACTCGGCTTCAAGGAGGCGCAGCCGCTATTGAAGTGGAAGGCGAAGTTCCCGATCGCGCGCATGGTCGGCGAAGGCGCCTGCTGGGTCGATGGCGCCAACTACACCATCACCGTGCGCGATGCGCCGGGTGCACCGATCTACGACAGCATCGCCCAGGCCTACCGCGGCACCATGGGCGAACTGGCCGCGCTGCCCTGCGCTGGCCAGGAACTGGCCGTCGCCACCAAGCGCAAGGTCGGCGACATGGGCGGCTACGCGGCGGAGCCGATGGGCTTCCCCTCGAACATGCAACCGGCCCTGGCCTACGCGGCTGACGTCGGCGGCGCGGCCGGCCGGAAGGCCTGGGCACGCTTCATGTCGCGCAGCGTCAAGCCCGACTACAGCAAGGCGCCGCAGTTCGCGGTCGTTCCGCGCTCGGCCGGCGCAGCGGACGAAGCGCGCTAGCCGCCGCATCAGGCGGCGCACTGCGGCAACGCAAAAGCGCGCACATGCCGGCCGCATAAAGAATTACAGGTTGTAAGCGCCATTGCAATCCGGGCATCGCTGTTGCACCTTATCGGTATAACAACCGAAGGAAGTCCAATCATGAGATGTCCCCTGAATACGCCCGCGCTCCTGGCGCTGGGCGCCGTACTGCTGGCCGGCTGCAGCGTGCAGTCTCCCGGCCAGCAGGAGTCGCCGGTCCTTGCCGAAGCGTCGCCGGCGCCGCCTCCGGCTTCAGTCTCGGCTCCTGCACCGCCGCCGCCGCCCTCTCCTTCAGTGTCCGCCTACGCTTCGCAGCAGAAGCAGAGCGTGGTCGTGACCGGCTCGTCGATCGCGGGGCAGTACCAGCCGCTGCGGCGCGCGGCGCCGCCGGGCTTTGTCGTCATTGCTCCACCACAGGCCGACAAGTTCCCGGACAAGGAAGCGAACGTCACCCAGCTGGTGTCCGAGCAGCCGGTGTCCACCTTCAGCGCCGACGTCGACACCGCCTCCTACGCCTTCGTCCGGCGCCAGCTCACCTCCGGCCGCCTGCCGCCGCCGCAGGCCGTGCGCGTCGAGGAGATGGTCAATTACTTCCCCTACCGCTACGCCGCCCCGAAGGCGCGCAACCAGCCCTTCGCCGTAACCACGGAGGTCATGCCCAGCCCCTGGAAGGCAGGCAACCAGCTGCTGCACGTCGCCGTGCGCGGCTTCGACGTCGAGCAGGCCGCACGTCCGCCGCTGAACCTGGTGCTGCTGATCGACGTCTCCGGCTCGATGGGGGGCCCCGACCGCCTGCCGCTGCTGCAGCAGGGCCTGCGCCTGTTCGCCGACCAGTTGCGCGAGAACGACCGCGTGTCCATCGTCACCTATGCCAACGGCACCCAGGTGGCGCTCGAGCCGACGCTGGGCCGCGACAAGCAGAAGATCGTCGACGCCCTCGACGGCTTGCGCGCATCCGGCGGCACCGCCGGCGGCGACGGCCTGCAGCGTGCCTATGCGCTGGCCGAGCGCCACCGCGACCCGAAGGCCGTGAACCGCGTGATCCTGGCCACCGACGGCGACTTCAACATCGGCATCACCGATCCGAAGCAGCTGGAGCGCTTCATCGCCGACAAGCGCAAGAGCGGCGTCTATTTGTCGGTATTCGGCGTCGGCACGGGCAACCTGAACGACGCCCTGATCCAGCGCCTGACCCAGTCCGGCAACGGCAACGCCGCCTACATCGACTCGCTGCTGGAAGCGCGCAAGGCCATGCAGGAAGAACTCGGCTCGACCATGTTCCCGATCGCGAACGACGTCAAGATGCAGGTCGAGTTCAACCCGCGCCAGGCGGCGGCCTACCGGCTGATCGGCTACGAAACGCGCATGCTGGCGCGCCAGGACTTCAAGGACGACAAAGTGGATGTGGGCGACATGGGCGCCGGGCACACCGTCACGGCGATCTACGAGACCACGCCGGCTTCGGAGGCGGGCAAGCTGGTCGATCCGCTGCGCTATGGCGAGGCCAGGAAGGCGGCGCCGGCTGGCAAGGGGGATGAGCTCTGTTTCGTGAAGGTGCGCTACAAGCTGCCGGGCCAGAGCACCAGCCGCGAGACTTCGCATGCGGTGCGTGCCGACAGTGTGCGCAAGGGGCTGGATGCGGCGCCGGAAGATGCGCGCTTTGCGGTGGCGGTGGCGGCGTTCGGCCAGCGCCTGCGCGGCGAGGCGCCGGTGGCGGAGTACAGCTATGCCGATATCGCGGCGCTGGCAAACGATACGCGCGGCAAGGATGCGGAGGGGTACCGCGCCGAGTTCGTGCGTCTGGTGCGGATGGCGGAGACGCTGGGCAAGACAGGGCCGGTCGGGCAACCGTAACCGGTGGTGGGCTGCGTAGGGTGGGCACTTGTGCCCACGCGGTCGAACGGTGACGTGTCGAAATGTGCCCCGGTAGGCGCCCGTTCATCGAAATTTGCCAAAGCCGCAGATGCTCGACCGATGATTACCGCGTGGGCACAAGTGCCCACCCTACGACGACAAAACCTGGAGGCGGCAACGGTGTGCTGAGCGCGGGCCTGCCTGTTATAAGATTTTGACAGACACGCCCGGTTGCACGGGCTCGACCATTCGACCATCAAGGAAACCCCATGCGCCTCCTCATCGCCCTGATCCTCCCCTGGCTCACCTTCTTCACCATCGGCCGCCCGATCGCCGGCATCATCTGCCTGATCCTGCAAGTAACCCTGGTCGGCTGGCTGCCGGCCGCCATCTGGGCCGTGTATGCCCTCAGCCAGTACAAGACCGACCAGAAGATCGAGCGCTCGATGCGCGGGCGCTAGTCAAGCCTCGGGGCCGGCCTTTTTGGGCCTGCCCCTGCCGCCCCCCTTGCCCGCAGCGTTGTCCTTGTTGCGCTCGGCCAGCAGCTCGTCGACCGACATGCCGGCCTCCTGCACGATCGCCATCACCTGCTCGCGCGCCTTGCGCAAATCGTGCCGCTGGCGTTCCTTGAGTTCCTTCTCGACGTCGAACTGCAGACCTTTCAGTTCGCCGAGGTTGTAGTTCGACAGATCGATCTGTGCCATCGCTTGTCCTCTGTTCGGTTGGAACCGCTAGCCTATCACGAGGGCAGCGCTCATGCAGCGCTTAGCCAGCTTCCTTCCCGAGCAAATCGAACAGCGTCAGCGCGACCACCTTCGTCGCCTTGCGCAGGTCCTCCAGCGCCAGCTTCTCGTCGGCCTTTTTCGCATGCGATTCCGGCACCGTGCGCGGGCCGGCGCCGTACATCACGGCCGGGATGCCGTGCTCGCCGTACAGGCGCGCATCGGCATACAACGGCGTGCCGACGGCCGGAATGGCCTCGCCCAGAATGGCGCCGGCGTTGCGCTGCAGGCTGTCCACCAGCGTCTCCGAGCCGGGCAGCGGCCGTAGCGCATGCGACAGCAGCAAGCGCCGGATCTCGACCCGGATGCCGGGCAGGTCCCGCACCGCGTCCTCGATCAGCGCACGCACCCCGGCCTCGACTGCCACCGGGTCTTCCTCGGGAATCATGCGCCGGTCCATCTTCAGCACCACCTTGCCTGGCACCACATTCGTGTTGGTGCCGCCGTCGATGCGGCCGACCAGCATGGTGGGCGAATCGATGCCGGGCACCTTCGACTTGATCTTCTTCAGTTCCGGCAGCTGGCCGTAGATGGCGTTCAGGATGTGCGTGGCCGCCTGCAAGGCGTCAATCGCCGTTTCCGGCATGGCGCCGTGGCCGGCCTTGCCGTGCACCGTGACTTCCAGCTGCAGGCAGGCGTTGTGGGCGGTAATGACCTGGTAGCTGAAGCCGGCCGCGATCACCATGTCGGGCTTTGTGAGTTTCTGTTCCAGCAGCCAGCCCGGCCCCAGCAGGCCGCCGAATTCCTCGTCGTAGGTGAAGTGCAGCTCGACCCCGCCCTTCAAGGGCAGGCCGAGTGCTTCGAGCGCACGCACGGCGAAGATGTAGGTGGCGAAGTCGCTCTTCGAGACCGCGGCGGCGCGCCCGTACAAATAGCCGTCCTCGATCTCGGCGCCGTACGGCGGCCTGGTCCAGCCTTCGCCGGGCGGCACCACGTCGCCGTGGGCATTCAGGGCGATGGTCGGCCCGTCGCCATACGGGCGGCGCACGATCAGATTGGTGATCGATTCCATGCCGTAGTCGCGCACAGCATCAGCCGGCACCGCATGCCGCTCGGCCTCCCAGCCATAGGCGCGCACCATCTCCGCCACGGCCTCGGCATGCGGGGCATTGTTGCCCGGCGGGGTATCGGTGGGAATGCGTACAACGCCCTGCAGGAAAGCGACCTGCTCGTCGAAGTGGGCGTCGATCCAGTCGAGCAGCTGTTGTCGGGCCTGGGTATCCATCATTGGCTTCCTGTCCTGGCGCCGGCCTCGAACCAGGCGCCGATCTGCGCCCTTTCGGCGTCGGTCATGTTGGTGAGGTTCGCCAGCGGCATGGCTTTCAGCTGGACGGTCTGCTGGTAGATGCGCGCGGCGTTCTGGCTGATGAGTTCAGGCGACTCCAGCATCACGCCGGCCGGCGCGGTGGCAAAGCCGGGCTGGGTCGGTTTCGCGGCGTGGCAGCTGACGCAGCGCTGGTCGACGATGTGCTTCACCTGGGTGAACTGGGCCATCGTATCGGCGCCAGAGGCCTGCGCCACGGGCGCTTTGGGCGCGATCAGCACTGCCAGCACAGCCAGCAGCGCCACGCCGGCCGCCGGATACTTCCACTCGATGCGGCCCTTGTGGCGCAGATTGAAGAAGTGGCGGATCAACACGCCCGCCGCCATGATCACCGCCAGCACGGCCCAGGCGTGCTCGTGGCGGTAGGTCATCGCGTAGTGGTTGCTGATCATGAGGAACAGCACCGGCAGAGTGAAGTAATTGTTATGCACCGAGCGCTGCTTGGCCTTGATGCCGTAGCGCGGGTCGGGCTGCTGGCCGGCCATCATCGCGTTCACCATCTTGCGCTGGCCGGGGATGATCACGTGGGCGACATTCGCCACCATGATGGTGCCGATCATGGCGCCGATGTGCAGGTAGGCGGCGCGCCCGCTGAGCAGGTGCGTGAGCACCCAGCTGCTCGCCACCAGGAAGGCAAAAATGACGACGCCGAAAGCCAGGTCACGCTTGCCGAGCGGGGACTTGCACAGCAGGTCGTAGACCAGCCAGCCCACCACCAGGCTGCCAAGGCCAATGCCGACCGCCTGCCAGCTCGAGAGGTCGGCCACGCTGCGGTCGACCATCATGGCCTGGGCATTCAGGTAATACACGACGAACAGCAGCGCAAAGCCGGACAGCCAGGTGGAATAGGCTTCCCACTTGAACCAGTGGAGTTCCTTCGGCAGCGTGGCCGGGGCCACCAGGTACTTTTGCGGGTTGTAGAAGCCGCCGCCGTGCACGGCCCAGAGTTCGCCGGCCACGCCCTTGTTCGCCAGGTCGGAACCCGGCGCGGGCGGCTTGATGGTGTTGTCGAGCCAGATGAAATAAAAGGAGGCGCCGATCCAGGCGATGCCCGTGATGATGTGCAGCCAGCGTACGAGCAGATTCATCCATTCGAGGCCGTAGGGCGCCAGGTATCCGAACACGTCCATGCAGGGTCCTCATCGTTTTTCGTGGCTATATTTCAACGAAGATACGCGGTTTTCATTTTCTACAACATGAAATATGCCGTATATTCGACATAATCGAACCGATATACATCCAAATCGCCATGGCCAGCCTGCCCCAGCACCTCGACCTGCACCTGATCCGCATCCTCTACCTGCTGCTGGTGGAGAAAAACGTCTCGCGCGTGGCGCTCAAGCTGAACCAGCCGCAGCCCTCGATCTCGGCCTCGCTGCGCAAACTGCGCGAGCTGACCGGCGACCCGCTGCTGGTGCGCGGCGCGCGCGGCATGGTGCCGACCCAGCACGGCGAAAGCCTGCTGAAACCGGCCAAGCGCATCCTCGACGAAACCGAGAGCCTGTTCATCAGGAAGTCGCCCTTCGTGCCCGAGGCGGCGGCGCGCACTTTCCACATCGCCGCGCCCGACTACCTCGACACCCAGTTCCTGCCGAACGTGGTCGCCTCGATCCGGCGCGTGGCGCCGAACAGCCGCGTGGCCATCCACAGCGTCGGGCCGGGTACCGACTACCTGCGCATGCTGTCCGACGGCGAGATGGACCTGGTGATCGCCAACTGGGACGAGCCGCCCGCGCACCTGCACATGTCGAAGCTGTTCGAGGACCCGATCGTCTGCACCATGCGCGCCGACAGCCCCTACGCCAAGCGCACCGAGGCCGATGCCATGACCATCGAAGACTACCTCAGTTTGCCGCACGTGGCGCCGTCGCAGATGCTGCCCGGCTACCACGGCGTGATCGATTCCTTCCTGGCGCGCTCCGGGCTACACCGCAAGATCGCGGTCGAGTCGCCCTACTTCGGCCTGATCCCCTACATGCTGACCCAGACCGACCTGGTCCTGACCACCGGCCGCCAGTTCATGCGCTTCTATGAAAAGGCGCTGCCGCTGAAAACCTTCACCATGCCGATCAAGTTCCCGCCGATGCGTTTCTACCAGCTGTGGCACCAGCGCGTGCATCAGTCGACGGAACACAAATGGCTGCGCGACCAGGTAAGCCAGGCGGCGCGCGCGCTGGTGCAGAAGTAACTATATCGGCCGCCGTATAAGCGCAGGCGCTATCCGGCTTTATCATCGAAGGCTCGAACCATGCGAGGCCGACCATGACTACCCTCTCCCGCCTGAACACCCTGGACGCCGCCGATTTTGTCGCGGCCCTGAACGGCATCTACGAGCATTCGCCCTGGATCGCAGAGCAGGCCGCGAGCCGGCGGCCGTTTGCCAGCTTGGCGGCGCTGAAACTGACCTTGCAGGATGTGGTCGACCATGCGCGCGAGGATGAACGCCTGGCCCTGCTGCGCGCCCACCCCGAGCTGGCGGGCAAGGCGGCGATTGCCGGCGAGCTGACGGCGGAATCGACAGGCGAACAGGCGGCGTCGGGCCTGAACCTGTGCAGCGCCGACGAATACGCGACGCTGCAGCGCCTGAATGCCGCGTACAACGAGAAGTTCGGCTTCCCCTTCATCCTGGCCGTGAGAGGCCCGACCGGACGCGGGCTGACGCGCACGGCGATCATCGACACATTTGCGCGGCGCCTGAAGCATGCTCGCCTTGATGAAATGGCGGAGGCGCTGCGCCAGGTACACCGCATCGCCGAGATCCGCCTGAATGCCCTGCTTGGGGTGACGCCGTCGATCGGCGCCCAGGTGATGGATTGGGCCGAAACGATCGCCTCCTGGAGCGATGCCGGCGAGGGCTTGACCTGCGCCTACCTGACGCCGGCGCACCGCCGTACCGCCGCCCAGATTGCAGCCTGGATGGTTGATGCCGGCATGGACACCCGCATCGATGCGGTCGGCAACGTGGTCGGGCGCTACGCCACGCTCGACGCGAACGCGAAGACCCTGATCACCGGCTCGCACTACGACACCGTGCGCAATGGCGGCAAGTACGATGGCCGCCTGGGCATCCTGCTGCCGATTGCCCTGGTGCGTGCGCTGCACGAGCGCGGCGAGCGTTTGCCGTATCACCTGGAGGTCATTGGCTTTGCGGAAGAAGAAGGCGTGCGCTTTCGCAGCACCTTCCTCGGCAGCAGCGCGATCACCGGGCAGTTCGACCTGGGCAAACTCGATGCGGTCGATGACGGCGGCGTGAGCATGCGCCAGGCTTTGCTTGAGGCAGGCCACGATCCGCAGGCGATTGCGGCGATTGCGCGCCGGCGGGAGGACCTGCTCGGCTTCGTCGAAGTCCACATCGAACAGGGGCCGGTGCTGCTCGAGCGCGGCCTGCCGGTGGGCGTGGTGACGGCGATTGCCGGCAGCTCGCGCTATCTGGTCGAACTGCAAGGCGTGGCCAGCCATGCCGGCACGACGCCGATGGGCATGCGTCGCGATGCGGCGGCGGCCGCAGCCGAGATCGTGCTGCTGGTGGAGGCGCGCTGCGACGGCGTGCCATCGCTGGTCGGTACCGTCGGCCAGCTCGAGGTGCCGGCCGGTTCGGTGAACGTGATCCCCGGCGCCTGCAAGCTCTCGCTTGACATCCGCGCGGCCGACGACGCAGTGCGGCTGGCGGCGGTGGACGATATCCTGGCCGGCATCAGCGCCATCTGCGCGCGGCGCGGCATCGACGAGAAGCTGTGGAAGATCGTGGAAGCGGAAGCGGCGCCCTGCTCGCCGCGCCTGATGGATGCCCTGGGGGCGGCGGTCGAGCGCGCCGGCGTGCCGCGTTTCGATCTGTTGTCCGGCGCCGGGCATGACGCCATGGAGATGGCGCGCATCACCGAGGTGGCGATGCTGTTCACGCGCTGCGGCAACGGCGGCATCAGCCACAATCCGCTGGAGACCATGACGGCCGACGATGCCGAACTGGCCGGGCAGGTGCTGCTGGACTTCCTGCGCAGCCTGGGGAGGGGCGCATGATGCGCTTGCGGCCAGCGCGGGAAGAAGAGATCGCCGCCTTGTGGGCACTGCGCACGCGTGCGCTTGCCCACGCCTGCCCCGGGCATTATGCGCAGGCGGTGCTGGACGTCTGGCTGCCTGCACCGGCGCCGGGCAGCATGTCGCGCCTGGTTGCGGCCGGCAGCGCGCTGGTGGCCGAGGAAGCGGGCCGCGTGCTTGGCTACACGGCGCTCGACCTGGCGCGCGGCGAAGTCGACGCCTTGTTTGTCGAGCCCGGCGAGCACGGACGCGGCATCGGCGCGCTGCTGCTCACTGCATGCGAAGACCTGGCGCGCGCGGCCGGCGGCACCCGCCTGTATTTGTCGGCCTCGCTCAATGCCGTTCCTTTCTACCGCCGCGCCGGTTTTATCTCCCTTGGCGAAGAACTGTACGCGCACCATTCCGGTATCGGCATCCCCTCCGTGCTCATGGAAAAGCACCTCTGATCGCTGTCACTTCCTGGCGCGGCCGGCCAGCACCAGCGCAATCCCGCCGAGGATGACCACCGAGGCCAGCACCAGCCGCAGCGTCAGCGGCTCGGCCAGGAACAGCACCGCGCCGAAGGCCGTGATGGGCGGCACCGACAGCTGCACCGTGGCCGCGCGCATGGCGCTCAGCTCGCGCAGGGCCGTGTACCAGATCGCATAGCCGACGCCGGAAGTGATGGCGCCCGATGCCACAGCGAGAAGGATGCCTTCGGTATCGGCGTGTGCGCTGCCGACGAACAGAATCCACAGCGCCAGCGCCATGGGCGCCGCACGCAGGAAGTTGCCTGCGGTCGCCCCGAGCGGGTCGAGGGCGCCGCGCCCGCGCAGCGAATACACGCCCCAGGCCGCGCCGGCCAGCGCCATCGATGCGGCGCCGGCGAATGGCGGTGCGCTGACGCCCGGCAGCACCAGGTAGACCAGTCCCAGCGCCGCCAGCGCCAGGCCGGCGCAGGCCAGCGGCGCGAAGCGTTCGCCGGCGCGCAGGGCGGCGCCGAACATGGTCAGCTGGACGGCGCCGAACAGGATCAGCGCGCCGGTGCCGGCCGCCAGGCTGACGTAGGCAAAGGAAAAGAAGGCGACGTAGGCGAACAGCATGGCCGCCGACAGCCAGTCGCCGCCAGTCTCGCGTGCTCCCTCCGCACGCCAGCGCACGATCAGCGCCAGCACCATGGCGCCGGACACGATGCGCACCGTGCCGAAGCTGGCCGGGTCGATCCCGCCGCGCAGCAGCGCCAGGCGGCACAGCAGCGAGTTGGCCGCAAAGGCCAGCATGGCCGCCACCGTGCATGCCAGCGTCGAGAGCCGCGGCCGGCCGGTTGCAAGGTCACGCATGGCTGGCCACCAGCGCTGCCGACCAGGCCAGCAAGACCACACCCAGCGGCTTGCCGAGGCGCGGCCCCCAGGGCGTATTCTTCTCGATGGCCATGACGGCCGCCAGCACCAGCATCCAGCCCAGGCTGCCGGCGCCGACGGCGAACATCAGCAGCATCGGCGCCCAGCAGCAGCCGACGCACCAGGCGCCGTGGTGCAGGCCGAGCAGGAAAGCCTGGCGCTTCTGCGCACGGCCGCGCCAGTGGGCGATCACGAAACCGAGCGGGGAACGGCAGCGGTCGAGGCAGGCATATTTCAGGCGGCTGAACTGGAAGGCGCCGGCGCCGGCAATGACGGCGGCGCCGACGATCCAGCCGTTCCAGGCCAGCTGCGGCGACTGTGCGAGGAGCACCAGCAAGCCTTCGTGCAGGCCATGCGCGAGGACGCCGAACGCGCCCCAGGCGCCCATGTAGCCGAGACCGAGCAGCGCCAGCAAACGGCCATGGTCGGGCCGGCCGCTGGTGAGGCGGTCGAAGGCGTCGAACAGCGGCAATGTAGTGGGCAGCATCATCGCGGCGGTCATCAGGATCCAGGCTGCAGCATACAACAGCAGCGGCACGACGATGTCGCCGGCAGGCAGCGCGCGGCACAGCGCGGCGGCGGGGCCGGAATCGGTCCAGCTGCCGTGTGCAACCCCGTGTTCGAGATAGCGGCCGTAGGGGCTGCGCGCCCAGGCCCAGAGCGCCAGCCAGGCCAGCGCCGCCAGGGCCACGATCAGCGGCACGAACACGCGGTAGTGGCGCCGCAGCCGAGGCGTGTTCGCGGCGCTTGCATCGACAGGCACTTATGCCTCGAACACGAAAGTGCTTTGCAGTGCATTATGGTCGCGCAGGTTCAGGTGGATGCCGAGCTTGTCGTTGTGCGAGCGGTAGACCGGCGCCTTGCCGACGAACACCGGCGCGCCGGGCACGGTGGAGAAAATCGTTTCGGTGAGCGTGGTGATGTTGCCGCTCGGGCCACGGTAGGGTTCGAGCTCGGCATAGTAATCGTCGCCGATGGACAGCTCGCCCCTGCCCTCGTTCACCGTGAACCTGATCGGTGCGCGCTCGATGGACACCACTTCGCCGATCAGCTTGGCCAGCTCGGCGATCGCGCCGCCGGCCTTGCCGCTGTACACCTTGAGCAACGCATCCATTTGTGCATCGCTGGCGTCGTCGTCGATGAAGAAGGCGGCACGCCAGTTGCCCGCCAGGATATTGCCGGGAAGATGGGAGACGGCGGCCAGGGTGTGGCCGCCGACATCGACGCCGTCGATGGCGCCCTTGTCGATACGCCAGGCGACGATGGTGTCGCAGGTGCTGTGGTCGGGATCTTCGCCGATCCAGCACGGGCACAGGACCTTGCAGTTGCAGACTTCCAGCAGCCTGCCTTCCAGACGATAGCTCATGACGACCTCCGCGTTGTCGCCGCCAGTCGCACGAATGCAGACCGGCTGCATCCTTACAAGGTAGGCCGCCAGGCTCGCGCAGGCAAGCGCGGCAAATCGCAGTCGGTATGAGCCAGATCAAAGGCGAGTTTTGCGAATGCAGCCTGTAGTTGAACGCGTGGGCACGGGGCGCCCACCCTACGTGCTTGAGGATGCTGGCCTGAACCCGCCCTCCTGCTTATTCCTCGTTGTCGAGGCGGGCCACACGGCGGCGGGCGAGTTTGCGGCTGCGCAGCCAGTCGCGTCCGCCCCGCTCCAGGGCCTTGTCGATCACGTTCTGCGGCAGGCTGTAGACCGTGGCCCAGGTGGCGCGGCCGTCGGCGGCATTCGCGGGGAAGCTGTTGGTCTCGATCGGCCAGTGATACTTGCGCTTCAGGGTGCGCACGATGGCGGCGAGGGTCACGCGGCCCTGCAGCGGTTCGGAACCGGTCTGGTCTTCGTTCGACAGCAGTACCGCCAGCACGGCGCCGCGCGCGGTCAGCGGTCCGGGAAAGGTAGGAAGTTTGCTCGGCATGCGGGCATTCTAGCCGCGTTCGCCGGCGCTTGCCGTCCAGCAAAGGAAGTGTCCCTCCCCTACTTCACCACCTGCGCCCGCTCCAGCATCGCGTGCAGCAACACGTTGCAGCCGGCTTCCAGGTGCTCAGGCTTGGCGTCCTCGATCTCGTTGTGGCTGATGCCGTCCTTGCAGGGCACGAAGATCATGCCTGCCGGCGCCACGCGCGCCGCGTAGATGGCGTCGTGGCCGGCGCCGGAGACCACGTCCATCACCGAGTAGCCCAGCTTGTCGGTGGCGGCGCGTACGGCGTTCACACAGTCGGGGTGGAAGGGGCAAGGCGGAAAGTAGGAGACGCGCTCGACCTCGATGCCGAGGCCGGTCCCGGCGCGCGTCTGCGCCACAAAGGCCAGCATCTCTTCGTGCATGGTGTTCAGCAAATCGTCGCTGACGTTGCGCAGGTCGATGCTGAACTTCACCTGGCCCGGAATCACGTTGCGGCTGTTCGGGAACACCTGCACCATGCCGACCGTACCGCGCCCGTAAGGCGGGTAGCGGTTGGCAATCGCCACCACCTCCTGCATGATGACGGTCGCTACTTGCAGCGCATCGCGGCGCAGGCCCATCGGCGTGGGCCCGGCGTGCGCTTCCATGCCGCTGACCGTGCAGTCGTACCAGGACAGGCCCATCACGGCCGGCACCACGCCGATCACCTTGTCCGCGTCTTCCAGCACCGGGCCCTGCTCGATGTGGGTCTCGAAATAGGCGCCAATCGGGTGCTGGCCCGGTTCTTCCTCGCCAAGATAGCCGATGCGTTCGAGTTCCTCGCGCACGCTTTTTCCCTCGACGTCCGTGGCGGCGTAGGCGGCGTCCAGGCTGAAGGCGCCGCAGAACACGCCGGAGCCCATCATCACCGGCACGAAGCGCGAGCCTTCTTCATTGGTCCAGAAGGCGACTTCGATCGGGGCTTCGGTAACGATATCCTGGTCGTTCAGCGTGCGCACGACTTCCAGGCCGGCCAGCACGCCGTAGTTGCCGTCGAACTTGCCGCCGGTGGGCTGGGTGTCGACGTGGCTGCCGGTGACGATCGGGGCGAGACCGTTGTTGCGGCCCGGGCGGCGCATGAAGACGTTGCCGATCTTGTCGATGGTGACGCTCATGCCGGCCTCACGGCCCCATTGCACGACCAGGTCGCGGCCCTGGCGGTCGAGGTCAGTCAGGGCGAGGCGCTTGACGCCGCCCTTGTCGGTGGCGCCGATGCGGGCCAGTTCCATCAGGGAGTCCCACAGGCGTTGGCCGTTGATGCGCAGGGTGTCGGACATGGTGGTGTCTCCAGTGGTAATCAAGCGAATGCGGGACGGTCGATGTGGCGGCCGGCGCCTTCTTCGGCGCGCAAGTCGCCGCGCTCGAAGACCAGCTTGCCGGCGGCGACCGTGTGGGTCGGGACGCCGCGCACGGTGCGGCCTTCGAAGACGTTGAAACCGCCTTTCGAGAACTGGGTCTTGCTTGAAATCGTGCGGCTGCCGTTCGGGTCCCAGACCACGAGGTCGGCATCGGCCCCGACCGCGATCACGCCCTTGCGCGGGTACATGTTGAAGATCTGCGCCGCGTTGGTGGACGTCACGCGCACGAATTCCGAGGGCGTGAGGCGGCCCGTGTTGACGCCGGCGTCCCACACCACCGCCATGCGCTCCTCGACGCCGCCGCAGCCGTTCGGAATGCGCGTGAAATCGTCCGCCCCCATCGCTTTTTGCTCGGCGCAGAAGGTGCAGTGGTCGGTGGCGATGGTGTGCAAATTGCCTCCGGTAAGGCCGTTCCAGAGTGCGTCCTGGTGGTGGCGGCTGCGAAACGGTGGGCTCATGACGTGGCCGCGTGCAAAGTCTTCGTCTTCGCTTCCATACACGCTGTCGTCGATCACCAGGTGGCCGGCCAGCGCCTCGCCGAACACGCGCTGGCCCTTGGCGCGGGCGCGCACGATGGCGTCCAGCGATTCGGCGCAGGACACGTGCACGATATACACTGGCGTGCCAAGCACGTTGGCAATCGCAATCGCGCGGTTCGCCGCTTCCGCTTCCACCTCGGGCGGGCGCGAGAGCGGATGGGCTTTCGCGCCGCGAATGCCCTTCGCCAGCAATTCCTGCTGCAGCTGGAATACCAGTTCGCCGTTCTCGGCGTGCACGGTCGGAATCGCGCCGAGCGCCAAAGCACGGCGGAAGCTTTTCACCAGCGTCTCGTCGTCGGCCATGATCGCGTTCTTGTACGCCATGAAGTGCTTGAAACTGTTCACGCCGTGCTCGCGCACCAGCGTGCCCATCTCGGCGTGCACCGAGTCGTCCCACCAGGTGACGGCCACGTGGAAGGTATAGTCGGCTGCCGACTTGCGCGCCCAGCCGCGCCAGGTATGGTAGGCCTCCAGCAGCGATTGGCGCGGGTTTGGAATGACGAAGTCCATGATGGTGGTGGTGCCGCCGGCCAGGCCGGCCGCGGTGCCGCTGAAGAAGTCGTCGGCCGTCACCGTGCCCATGAAGGGCAGCTGCATGTGCGTGTGGGTGTCGATCGCGCCCGGGATCACGTACTGGCCGCCGGCGTCGATCACCGTGGCATTCGCCGGCGCGTCGATGCTGTCGCCGACGGCGACGATCTTGTCGCCGAAACAGAGCACGTCGCCGCGGAAGGCGCGGTCGGCGTTCACGATGGTGCCGCCACGGATGATCGTCGTCATGGATACGTCCCTTTCAGATGGACCCTGGCCCGGGTCTCAGGTTGGAGTGTGCGGAGCCGCCCGCAATGCCGGCGCCGTGCGGCCTTTCATCATCAGCCCGTAGACGACCGCCGCGATCACGACGCCGACGAACCAGGCATAGGTATAGATGGTCTTGAACGCCTCGCCCACGTTCGGGAACGAGGCCGGCAGCGCCGCGTTCAGGAAGCCCGGCAGGTTCGGCAGCACGCCCGCTGCAAACGCCACGATGGCCGCGCCGTTCCAGCCGCCCTTGTACGCATAGATGCCGTTGTCGCGGTACAGCTGGTCGACGTCGAGCCGGGTCTGGCGGATGAAGTAGTAGTCGATGATCATGATGCCGGCGATCGGCCCGAGCAGCGCCGAGTAACCGGTCAGCCAGATGAAGATGTAGTTCTGGGTCGTCTCCAGGATCTTCCACGGCATCATGGCCAGCGCGATGCCGGCCGTGATGTAGCCGCCGGTGCGGTAGGTGATGCGCTTCGGCGACAGCGCCGAGAAGTCGTAGGCCGGGCCGACCAGGTTGGCCGCCAGGTTGACGCTGGCGGTGTCGATCAGGAGGATCAGCAAGGCCACCAGCACGGCGATGCCGGTCATGCGGCTGGCCACGTCGACCGGGTCCCACAGCGCTTTCCCGTACAGGACGATGGTGGCCGAGGTGACGGTGACGGCCAGCGCGGCGAGCAGCGCCATCGGCAGCGGCAAACCGAGGGTCTGGCCGACCACCTGGTCTTTTTGCGTTTTGGCGAAGCGCGTGAAGTCGGGGATGTTCAGCGCCAGCGTGGCCCAGTAGCCGATCATGGCGGTGAGCGAAGGCCAGAACACCGACCAGAACAGGCCGGATTTCGGGCCGCCTGCGACGAACTGCGAAGGCTGGTCGAGCAGCGGGCCGAAGCCGCCGACCTTGTCGTACACCCACCAGAGCAGCAGGAAGCAGATCGCGATTTTCAGCGGCGCGGTATAGGTCTCGAGCTTGCGGATCGACTCCATGCCGTGCACGATGAAGTACATCTGGATCGCCCAGAACCCCAGGAAGCAGGCCAGCTGGCCGGCGTTGATGCCCAGGCCCGGCAGGTTGGCGCCGGCAATCGGCGCGCCGAGCAGCACGCCAAGCAGCGTGTAGATCATGCTACCGCCGAACCAGGTCTGGATGCCGTACCAGCCGCAGGCGACGATCGCGCGCATCAGCGCCGGCAGGCGTGCGCCGCGGGTGCCGAAGCTGGCGCGCGCCAGCACCGCGTAGGGAATGCCGTACTTGGTGCCGGCATGGCCGATCAGGAGCATGGGCAGCAGCACGATCACGTTCGCCAGGAACACCGTCAACACCGCCTGCCAGGCCGACATGCCGCTTTCGATCAGGCTGGCCGCCAGCATGTAGGCCGGGATGCTGATGACCATGCCGACCCAGAGCGCGGCGAAGTGGTACCAGCGCCAGGTGCGCTGGGCGGGGCTGGTGGGGGCGAGATCGTGGTTCCAGAGTTCGTTGCTGACTGGGTGCTGTTCCGTCACAGTGGGGCTCTCCTATCGGTTGCGGTGGATGCGGCGCAGTGTAGCGCAATATGTACGTGCGCTACACCAGCGCGGCAGCACCGGCCGAACTGCCCGCCTCCGCAATGGCCGCTCCGTCCACCGGCGCAGTCGGCGGCGCCAGGTTCTCCGCGCGCGGATTGCGGGGGTCCTGGGTCCAGTTCATGTAAGGCTGCGTAGACGGCTGCGGCACCATCGTGATACAGGACTCGACCGGACAGGTGATCTCGCACAGGTTGCAGCCCACGCACTCGGAACGGATCACTTCGTAGCGGCGCGTGCCGTTCTCCGCCACCAGTTGGGCGATGGCCTGGTGCGAGGTGTCTTCGCAGGCCACGAAGCACTTGCCGCACTTGATGCACTTGTCCTGGTCGATGTCGGCGATCACCTGGTAATGCATGTCCAGGTATTTCCAGTCGGTGGTGTTCGGCACCGCCTTGCGCGAGAAGGCCGCGATGTTCGCGTAGCCCTGCGTATCCATCCAGCGCGACAGGCCATCCTTCATCTCGTCGACGATGCGGAAGCCGTGCAGCATCGCCGCCGTGCACACCTGCACGCAGCCGGCGCCGAGGGCGATGAACTCGGCCGCGTCGCGCCAGTTGCCGATGCCGCCGATGCCGGAGATCGGCAAGCCCCGCGTGGCCGGGTCGCGCGCGATCTCGGCCACCATGTTCAGTGCGATCGGTTTCACGGCCGAGCCGCAGTAGCCGCCGTGGGTGCTGGCGCCGCCGACGATCGGGTAGGCCACCATGCGCTCCAGGTCGAGGTGGGTGATCGAATTCACGGTGTTGATCAGCGAGACCGCATCCGCCCCGCCGGCGAGTGCAGCGCGGGCCGGCGCGCGCACGTCGGTGATGTTCGGGGTGAGCTTGACGATGACGGGCAGGCGGGTGTGCTTCTTGCACCAGCTTGTCACCATCTGCACGTATTCGGGCACCTGGCCGACGGCCGCGCCCATGCCGCGTTCCGGCATGCCGTGCGGGCAGCCGAAGTTCAGTTCGATGCCGTCGGCGCCGGTCGCTTCCACCAGCGGCAGGATCGCGGCCCAGGGCGCTTCTTCGCAAGGCAGCATCAGCGACACGATCATCGCGCGGTCCGGCCAGGCCTTTTTCACGGCCGTGATTTCGCGCAGGTTGATCTCCAGGCTGCGGTCGGTGATCAGCTCGATGTTGTTGAAGCCGATGACTTCGCGGTTCTTGCCGTAGTGGGCCGAATAGCGCGAGGAGACGTTCACCGCCGGCGGGTCTTCGCCCAGGGTCTTCCAGACCACCCCACCCCACCCCGCCTCGAAGGCGCGCACCACGTTATACGCCTTGTCGGTCGGCGGCGCCGAGGCCAGCCAGAAGGGATTCGGCGATTGGATGCCGCAGAAGTCGATGCTCAGGTCGGCCATGCTGCCCCCGCTTGGAAGTCGTTGTGGATGGCCAGCGCGGCCACCTTGCCATGCTGGACGGCCTGCACCGTCAGGTCCTGGCCGAGGGCCACGCAGTCGCCGCCGGCGTAGATGCCCGGCACGCCGGTGCGCAATGCCGCATCAACCTGGATGCGCTCGCCCTCGCGCCACAGCGTCTGCGCGAACTGGTCAAGTGGCGGCGGCGCCTCGATCGCCTGGCCGATGGCCTTGAACACGGCGTCGGCGGCGATGTCGATGAAGGCGCCGCTACGCGCCAGGCGGCCATCGTCGATGCGGGTTTCCTCGAAGCGCATGCCGGCCACGCGGCCCGCATCGTCGAGCAGCACTTCCAGGGGCGCGGCCCAGGTGCGGATGCGCACGCCGTTCAGTTTCGCGATCTTGATTTCGTGGCCGGTGGCGCTCATGGCCTCAAAGCCGCGGCGGTAGACCAGCGTGACTTCGTCGGCGCCGAGGCGCTTGATCTGCACCGCCATGTCAATGGCCGTATTCCCGGCGCCGACCACGATGGCGCGGCGCGGCACCGGCAGGCGCGAGAGGTCGTCGGCCTGGCGCAGTGCGGCGATGTAGTCGGTGGCGGCCAGCAGGCCAGGGGCGTCTTCGCCAGTGAGGCCGAGACGGCGGCTGGCGCCCAGGCCGAGGCCGAGGAAGACGGCGTCGAAGCGCGTGTGCAAATCGCGCAGCTGCAGGTTGTCGCCGAGCGCCTGGCCGTACTGGATGTCGATGCCGCCGACCGAGAGCAGGAAGTCGACTTCCTGCTGGGCGAATTCGCCGGGCAGCTTGTACTTGGCGATGCCGTATTCGTTCAGGCCGCCGGCTTTGGGGCGCGCCTCGAACACCACCACGTCGTGGCCGAGCATGGCCAGGCGGTGCGCGCAGGAGAGTCCGGCGGGACCGGCGCCGACCACGGCGACCGTCTTGCCGGTGCTGGGGGCGCGTGTAAAGGGGTGGGCGGTGAAGCCGGCGTTGTCGATGGCGTGGCGCTGCAGCAGGCCGATTTTCACGGGCTCGCGCTCGGCGTAGTGGTTGCGTACGCAGGCGTCTTCGCACAGGATTTCGGTGGGACAGACGCGGGCGCAGCTGCCGCCGAAGATGTTCTGCTTCAGGATGCCGACGGCTGCGCCGGTGACGTTCTGGTCGTGGATGTTGCGGATGAAGCTGGCCACGTCGATGCCGGTGGGGCAGGCCCGGGTGCAGGGGGCGTCGTAGCAGTACAGGCAGCGCGCCGCCTCGATGGCGGCCTGGCGCGCGGTGAGCGGGGGCGCCAGGTCGGTGAACTGGGTGGCCAGCGCCGCGTGCGAATCGGCTGCCGGCGGCAGGTGCTGGAGAGTCTCGATCATGTGCATCCCTTGTTGTTGTAAGGTGAAATGCTGGTGTTCGAACTGCTGCTGATACGTGCTGTTGCTTTTCGTAGGGTGGGCACTTGTGCCCACGCGGTCGTGCTCATGAAGGGTGAGCTCGCGCATATCGACCATCGAATGTGGTACCGCGTGGGCACAAGTGCCCACCCTACAATGCGTGCTTCGGCGACGCCGGTTACTTCATCTGCGGGAACGCGAACTCGACGCCGGCGCTCGCCGTGTTCGGCCAGCGCTGCATCACCGCCTTGTGCCGCGTATAGAAGCGCACGCCTTCCGGTCCGTACGCGTGGTGGTCGCCGAACATGCTGCGCTTCCAGCCGCCGAAGCTGTTGAAGGCCATTGGCACCGGCAGCGGCACGTTCACGCCTACCATGCCCACCTGGATCTGGCGCACGAACTCGCGCGCCACGCCGCCGTCGCGCGTGAACACGGCCACGCCGTTGCCGTATTCGTTGGCGTTGATCAGCTCCAGCGCGCTGCCCACATCGGGCAAGCGCACCACGCACAGCACCGGCCCGAAGATCTCTTCCTGGTAGATGCTCATGGAAGGCTGCACATGGTCGAACAGCGTGCCGCCCACAAAAAAGCCATTCTCGAAGCCCTCGACCTTGTGCCCGCGGCCATCGACCACCAGCGTGGCGCCCTGCTCCACGCCTTCGCCGATCAGCCGCTCGATGCGCTGGCGCGCCGCCTGCGTGACCACCGGCCCCATCTCCGCACCGGCGCTCATGCCCTCGCCGATCTTCAGCTTGGCCGTGCGCTCGGCCAGCGCCGCCACCAGCTTGTCGCCGGCGTCGCCGATCGCCACCGCCACCGAGATCGCCATGCAGCGCTCGCCGGCTGAACCGTAGGCCGCGCCGATCAGCGCGTCGACCGCCATGTCCATGTCGGCGTCGGGCATGACCACCATGTGGTTCTTGGCGCCGCCCAGGGCCTGCACCCGCTTGCCGTTGGCGCTGCCGCGCGCGTAGATGTATTCGGCAATCGGCGTCGAGCCGACAAAACTGATCGCCTGCACTTCCGGATTGTCGAGCAGCGCATCGACCGCCGTTTTATCGCCCTGCACCACGTTGAACACGCCATCCGGCAGCCCTGCTTCTTTCAACAGCTTCGCATGCAGCAGCGACGGCGACGGATCGCGTTCGGACGGTTTCAGCACGAAGGTATTCCCGCACGCGAGCGCCACCGGGAACATCCACATCGGCACCATCACCGGGAAGTTGAACGGCGTGATGCCGGCCACCACGCCGAGCGGCTGGCGCATCGACCAGGCATCGATGCCGCGTGCGATCTGGTCGGTGAACTCGCCCTTCAGCAGTTGCGGAATGCCGCAGGCAAATTCCACCACCTCGATGCCTCGCGCCACTTCGCCCTGCGCGTCGCTGAAGGTCTTGCCGTGCTCGCGCGTGATCATGGCGGCGAATTCATCAAGGTGCTGCTGGCACAGCTGGAGGTACTTGAACAGGATGCGCGAGCGCGCCAGTGGCGGCGTGGCCGACCAGGCCGGGAAAGCGGCGGCCGCGGCAAACACGGCGGCATTGACTTCATCCACGCCGCCCAGGGTCACGCGCGCACAGGGCTCGCCCAGCGCCGGGTTGAATACGTCGGCATAGCGCTCGCCGGCGCTGTCGACCACATGGCCGCCGATGAAGTGGCCAATGACGTCAAGTTGATTCATGTTTGTCTCTTTAATCCAGGTTTTTCAGTACGTTGGCCAGCTTGCCGAACAATTCGTCGATGTGCTGTTTCTCGAGGATGAGGGGCGGCGACAGCGCGATGATGTCGCCCGTGGTGCGGATCAGGATGCCGTCGGCAAAGGCCTTCTTCAGCGCCTGGAAGGCGCGCGCACCGGGCTTGCCCGGAATCGGTTCGAGCTCGATGCCGGCGATCAGGCCGATGGTGCGCAGGTCGATCACATGCGGCAGGCCTTTCAGCGAATGCACCGCGTCTTCCCAATAGGGCTGGATGCCCTTCGCGTGTTCGAGGATCTGCTGTTCCTTGAAGACTTCGAGCGTGGCCAGCGAGGCGGCGCAGGCCACCGGGTGGCCCGAGTAGGTATAGCCGTGGAACAGCTCGATGCCGGCCGGCGCCTCCATGAAGGCATCGTGGATGTGCTTTTTGCTGAACACGGCGCCCATCGGGATTACGCCGTTGGTCAGGCCCTTCGCCGTGGTCATCATATCCGGCTCGACGTCGAAATAGTCCGCCGCGAAGGGCTTAGTCAGACGCCCGAAACCGGTGATCACTTCGTCGAAGATCAAGAGGATGCCGTGCTTGTCGCAGATCTGGCGCAGCTTCTTCAGGTAGCCTTTCGGCGGCACCAGCACGCCGGTGGAACCGGACACCGGCTCGATGATGACGGCGGCAATCGTGGACGCATCGTGCAGCGTGACCAGGCGTTCGAGTTCGTCGGCCAGCTCGGCGCCGAAGTCAGGCTCGCCGCGCGAGAACGCATTCTTCAGCAGGTTGTGCGTGTGCGGCAGGTGGTCGACGCCCGGCAGCAGCGGGCCAAAGGCCTTGCGGTTCGGGCCGATGCCGCCCACCGACAGGCCGCCAAAGCCGACGCCATGGTAGCCGCGTTCGCGCCCGATCAATCGGGTACGCCCGCCCTCGCCGCGCGCCTTGTGGTAGGCCAGCGCGATCTTCAGGGCGGTGTCGACCGCCTCGGAACCGGAGTTCGTATAAAACACGTGGCCGAACTTGTGGCCGGTGTAGTCCATCAGCTGCTCGGCCAGGTCGAAGGCGGCCGGGTGGCCCATCTGGAAGGTGGGCGCGAAATCGAGCTGGCCGATCATCTCGCGTACCGCGCTGACGATGCGGGGCTGGGCGTGGCCGCAGGGGACGCACCAGAGGCCGGCGGTGCCGTCGAGGATCTGGTTGCCGTCGACATCCTTGTAGTACATGCCTTCGGCCGACACCAGCAGGCGCGGATCGGACTTGAAGTCGCGGTTGTTCGTGAATGGCATCCAGAATGCGGACATCGATGCGGGTCTGGCTTCGTTCATGCAGGCTCTCCCTTGTTGCAGTCCTGTGGCGGACCGTCATTCAAAACGATGATGCAAAACGATGAGTCGTCATAACAATGTGCGCGCCCTGGCCGTAAAAGTAAAGCCGGCGGCGCCAGACCCGAGGCGCTCATGCATGCTGCGTTGCAAACATGCAAAAGAGCTAAGCGATCCATTAATATAAACGCAGGCTGGGAAACCGTCATATGAAATTGCGTATATGCGAAGTCAGCCACGAGAACTGGACAATGCTAGTGCACTTAAGAACTTCTTAGCAGAATGCCAAGGTGTTTGATCCAGCGCAAACCGTTTAGCTTCGGAGATTGCCATGCCACCCATCCTGCGTACCGGCCGCCTGATCCTGCGCCCCTTCGAGAACGACGACGCCGCCGACCTGCTGCGTGTATTCGCCGAGCCCGACGTGGTGCGTTATTGGTCGAGCGGCGCCTGGACCGACATCGCCCAGGCCGAGGCCATGATTGCCGAGGCCCGGCAGGCCTACCGGGATGGCGGCCTGGCGCGCTACGCCATCGCGCTGGTCGGCACGAACCGCCTGATCGGCATCTGCAACCTGCGCGGCTTCTTCGAACAGAACCGGCGCTGCGAACTCGGCTACGCCCTGGGACGCGCTTACTGGGGCCAGGGTTACGCGGCCGAAGCGCTGGAAGGCCTGCTCGACCATGCCTTCCACGTGCTCGACATCAACCGCATCGAAGCCGACATCGACCCGCGCAACGAAGCCTCGGCGCGGCTGCTGGAAAAGCTCGGTTTTCGACAGGAAGGCTACATGCCCGAGCGCTGGATCGTCCATGGCGAAAAGGCGGACACGGCCTTCTACGGCCTGCTGCGGCGCTATTGGGACGAGCGCACTGCCCTCCCTTCATCGGCCCACGCGACTGGTTAGCCCATGAAATCCACCATTCGTCGCCCCAGGCTCGCGCGGACGCGGCAGTGGTTTTAGAGTGCAGCTATCCGAACTTCTTTTAAAGGGAGCGGTCGCATGAAAACCACCACCTTCCGTAGCTTTGCCGCCGAACTCGAAGACGCCGCCGAAGCCTGCCTGCGCACCCTGCGCGGCGGCCTGCGCACTTTCTCGGCCCTGCCCTGGCCGGCCCTGTTGCTGGCGGCCGTGCTGGTCGCTTGCGCGATCACCGTCATTCCGCTGGCCCTGATGCTGTTTGCGGTCTTCCTGGCCATCAAGTACGCGGTGCTGGCCATCAACAACGACAAGACCACCCCACTCGAGGACTGAACGTGCAGGCAAGCCAGATCAACCGGACACTCGACTTCATGCGCGAAGCCGTCAGGGAAGCGAGCAAGCTCTGGTGGGCATTTTTCGACTGGCTTGCCGTCGTCGAGTGGCGCCGGCTCTACCTCACCTGGTTCCTGGCGGTCGTGTTCTTCATCATGGTGAACACGCCGGAACCAGCGTTTTGGTATGTGTTCATTTCCTTCGGCGTCAAGGTGCTGGCCGGCGGCAAGCGCCGCGCCGAACTGGTGGCGCGCGACGCCACCCTGAAAGCCGACGTCGCCACCCTGGAGCGGCGCCTGACCGAGGCGCAAATGGCCGCGCTCCAGGCGCAGGTCGAGCCGCACTTCCTGTTCAATACCCTGGCCCTGATCGGCCGCCTGATCGAGACCGATCCGCCGGAAGCGGCCAAGGTGCATGCGCACCTGATCGCCTATCTGCGCTCGGCCCTGCCGCAGATGCGCTCCTCGGGCGGCGCCACGCTCGGCAAGCAGCTGGAACTGTCGAAAGCCTATTTGGCCATCATGCAGGCGCGCATGAAGGAAAGGCTGGCAGTGCGTTTCGAGGTGCCCGATTTCCTCGGCAGCGCCCCCTTCCCGCCGATGATGCTGCAAACGCTGATCGAAAACGCCATCAAGCATGGGCTGGAACCGAAGATCGCCGGCGGCACGATTACCGTGCGGGCGCGGGTCGATGGTGCAACCTTGATCGTGGACGTGTGCGACGACGGTGTCGGCATCGATTTGCATGCGGATGAAGGCGTAGGGCTGGCGAATATCCGCGAACGTTTGCAGTTGCTGTATGGCGCGCAGGCCGAGTTGGTGATCGAAGCGCCGATGAGCGGCGGCGCCTGCGCGTCGGTGCGCATTCCCTACAAGATGATGGAGGACGCGTGATGGCTATGACTGCCCTGATTGCGGACGATGAAGCGCCGATGCGTGAGCAATTACGTGCGCGGCTGCTGGAGGCCTGGCCCGAATTGCAGATCGTGGCGCTTGCGGCGAATGGCGTTGAGGCTGTGGAAATGGCCACACGTTTTCAGCCGCAGATTGTTTTCCTGGATATCCGCATGCCGGGCATGGGCGGCATCGAAGCAGCGCGGCAATTGTACGACCGCTGCCATATCGTGTTCGTGACGGCGTATGACCAGTATGCGGTGGATGCGTTTGAACACGGCGCCATCGATTATCTGCTGAAGCCGGTGACAGCCGAGCGACTGGTGACGACCTGCGAACGGCTGCGCAGGCGCTTGTCGCAGGCGCCGCAGGATATCGGGGCGCAGCTGGCGCAGCTAGGCAGTTTGCTGCAGCAGCAGGGTTCGGCGCCGAAGCGCAGCTACTTGCGCTGGATACAGGCGCAGGTCGGCAGCAATCTGCGCATGATCAGCACGCGCGAAATTCTGTTTTTCCAGTCAGACGAAAAGTACACGCGGGTGCAGACGGCGACGGCCGAGCTGTTGATCCGCAAGACGCTCAAGGAGCTGGCGGACGAGCTGGATCCGGATGAGTTTTGGCGGATTCATCGGTCGACACTGGTGCGTGTGGATGCGATTGCCGAGGTATCGCGGGATATGCGGGGGCGGCAGATGCTGAGGGTAAGGAATTATCCGAATGAGCTGGAGGTCAGCAGGAACCATTCGCATTTGTTTCAGCAGATGTGATTTAACGGTGACGGTACGACTACCATTCTATTCTGGATTAGAAAATCAGTTTTACCGTTTCAAATTTTGATGTCTTTTACTCCTTATCCTTGTAAGCAACGCGCACACTAAAGACCATTTACTTAAAGGTGCGGAACTCAGCAGAATCTCGAATTCTCTCTCCATCCGCTGCACCTCTAATCGCATGAGGGTCGCTTGGATCAACCTGATTATTAGCTTCCAAATCATCTGGCCATTGAGGAATTTTGCTCGTAAACATTGCGAACAGACGAAAAAGACTCACCACCGAACAAATCGGAAATAGCATCCAATAAATCACAAATGGCGCGCCTGCAACATTGGCAAATATACGCTCAATACTTCCTCGAAATGGTTCTCGATTAATGTCAACAGGCATGCAAAATTGTATTTGCTCGGATACTGCCTCCGGACCATCCTCCATGTAACGCCGAATAAATTCCCAATGCGCACGAACAAAGTCTTTAGCTGGTAGAGAATGAACTCCTGCGTTTGCACTATGTGAAGAGTGAAGACTGCCAATGTAGCTAAGAGCAAAGGTCTCGCTTACCGTTGTGCTATCCGGCTCCAGAACATGTCCACGCACTTCCCACTCGTTCCAAAGCTCCAGATGGCCCATAGTAAAAAAAACCTTATCCCAAGAAATAGACAATACAGTCCCATTAGTTCTAAATACATGAATCATACGCGTTTTTCGATTAAATCGCATAGGATAGTGAGTATAGGAAAATGATTCCTTTCTTAGAGCCCATAAAGCGACTCCAAGTACTGGGAATATCATAACTGCAGCACCGATCAACACTAATAAATCTTCATTACTTACACCCCCTCCTTCTTCTCGCGTAAGCGCAACGTGGACCAGCCCGAAATAAAGCATTGAGAACATAGATATCACTATTATTGACACTGCAGAGATCATCCCTTTCCAGCCGAACCACTTATCCACAGACTCTAAATATGTTGAATTCAGCTTGATTACACAAAGCTGATAATGTGGATTTAAGCTCGCGCAAATTTTTTGATCAAGCCGTAACGCCAACTCAGCATCAGTCAACTGGCGTTTTGTTGGATATTTAGAAACTAAGCCAGTAAATTCCATATCGCACCTTTTAAGAGATTGCTTTTTCAAATTGAGCTTGCTCTACTGCCAGATTAGGGTAGCGCTGATCCTTTAACTTCCCCCAGGAGCACCTTTCCAACCAGTCCTGAATTGGGTTATCCTTGACAAAAGCTATCAATATTCCAATTCCAATAATAACAATTATCAAAAGGGCGAGAATAGGAATACTAGCACCGACAATTAGTGCAATGGTAAGACCAATACCAGCCCCCCTGAAGCGGCGTAAGCTAAAATTACAAGCCCATTAGATCCTTCCTTAAATTCCTTGTATCCTGCGTAAAGATCCAACCCAACAACGAACAAGCCAGTTGCGACTCCCAAACCTTTACCAAGAATTTTTAAAGCCTCTGCAAAACTGGTAATGCCCTGACCATAACGCAAACCTAAAGAGGCTCGCCCTGCTATTGCATTACCTATAATGTCGGAAATAGTCGCTGAAATGGCAGCGATACCTGCATATCGTCTGTTCGCAGCGTCGGCCTTATCATGGGACAAGGCCTTTTCCTCGTCTGACATCAGCTTACTCAAACTGACAAATTGAAGAATTCCAGCGATTAACCCTAAACGAACATTTTGATTAATAACTGTGCGCCACCTTTCCAGATTCAGTTTGTCGATCTCACCCATTGTTTTTAGACTTTTTGCCAACTGATCGATTTGTTGGCGCCGCGACATATCTCTAGGCACATTCGTCGCCATTTCCTTATCGATAGCAATAATAAATTTCTGCTTAGTAGTTCCCTCCATAGATACACCGTGAATCTGTCTGCGTCTCATCTCAAGATCGACAGATACCCGCAATTGTTTTTGGCTAGCAGGTCTACCGTTCGCGTACTGCAATTGGCGAATTAAGTACTCCTGAACTTCTCGCCGTGTTCCGATGACCTCACAAAGAATAATTGGATGTCCGGAAAAAAGTCCCGCCGCAATGAGAGCAGCCCTAAACCCAGGGCTACCGTCCATGATTTTTGAAAAAGCTTCTGCAAGAGACGTTGTAGTTTGGGTTAATAGCTGAGCTGCTGCGTCTTGAATACCTTCTCTAATTTTCCCCACTGATTCTGCGTAAATAGCAAAAAGGTTATCCCACGGAATTTGACGCGGATCCTTGCTTATCGCTGTCGCCTCTTTAATTTTTTCAGCAACTATTTTTTGATTAAACACCATCGCCCGCAGCAGCAAATTCTTCGTGTCAGTGACATCACCATTTAACCACGTTTCATAAAGACTAGAACAAGAGGCCTTATCCTGTGTAGCCATCATGCAGTGCGCTACTGTTGCAGTATAAACGGCTCCAACATGAGGATCAAAGTCATCGAAATTACATTCAAAGTATGCAGCAAGCTCTGCACTTTTCATCCATAAAACATGGCTAGATGCCAGGGGTGCAATGTATTTCGCATCAAAATCAACAAGTTTATTGCGAAATTCTTTTTGCCAAGCCACTCGCTCGTCAGGGTCAAATTTAGCAGCATACTTTGCCCATATCTCATCGGACGCGCGGTGTAATTCAGCTGAGCTTTTAGTGCGCAGGCTTTCCGTTTTCATCCGAGTATTTTTCGACATCCAGTGCCCCAGGGGATCAGCTGCAACCTGTTCATATGCAAGAGTATCCGCAGCAGTAATCTCGCCTACCTGTGCTTGTTTTCGGATTGCATGCTCTAGACCATCTATAACTATGTCAGTAGACAATTTTCGACGGTTTTCTGGATTTTTAGAGGTAAATAAATCAGCATTTCTTTTCATTAAAAAAGCCAGCTCTTGTACAATTCCAACTGGATCTGGAAGTGTTACGATTAGACCTCCAGCACGTAACGCATTGCACTCCTGAATCAATCGCTCTGCATGGTTAGAGCGCACAGAAAATTTAAATGGATTTCTTGCAAAGGCTGACATTGCTTTTTCCGGCTTCATTGCGTACTCAGCGATGATTGAGGAAGCTTGTGCAATACGAAAATGGGGCATGCTCTTGCCTTTTAAGGCGGCTCGGACGTCTATCTCTACCATATGTCTCTTGCGATGATTCGGGTTCTCGTTCGCCTTACGTATCGCTTTGGTCCACAATACATCGCTGAATCCAATCCATATCTTAGTAGCATTACGTGGATCTGATACGGTAATACAACTTGCCATTGCTCGATGACCTTCATCTGGACAGTTAAATGGTTTTGCTGGTACAGGAGGAATGGCGTCAGGAGTTTGCAATAACTTAAAAAAGTAGCCCTCTTTTGTGAGAAAGTACCCTTCCCAGCGCTGCCTCGCTTCGTCAAACACATTGACATAGCCACTACGTAGCAGACGCTTGGTGTAATGCGCGGCGGTTGGTGAAAGCTCGATTGGCAAGCTGGAGGCCAATGGGGCACCTTCTCCTGCAGGGGCTACTGCGTCCCGCACCAGAAAAATCGGCAAGCCGCGCTTGTCGCAGAATTCGCATTTGGTTTGCGTTGTCATCGTTACATTTCTCCCTGCAGCGTTGTGGATAGGCGCAACTCGGCCCAGACATGCTCTGGCACCAAGGCAAAGCGGTCGGATAAAGCAGAATCCCCATCTCGTGAAGGTTTAATGGCGCGTGCAACGTCAGGATGGCGGTCGAACTCGAAATGGCTCACCAAACCACGGGCAGCAAACTCGACGAGATCGGCCTGCTCGACAAGACCGTGTTCGGCACCGCGTTCGATCAATCGCTCGGCCAACGATCCCTGCGTATCCAATGCAGATGCGGCGAAAGCTCCAGCACCATGTAACGTGCGATTGACCATGCCGATCCGTTCAATGCGGTTCCAGTCCCACATGAGTGCACCGGCATACGGTGGCACAACGCCATTGCCGCTAACATGCGTGTCGGTTTGAGCAGTAATGTCTCGTACCGCCGACAACCAGGTCCCGCCCACCCAGTAGGTAAAGGCTTGTGCCACGCCGAACATCTTCTTGCGCTGGGCTGGACTTAATATGCGTAGCAGCTGATGCAAGACGCGCGGATCGTGCAACCGCAGCCATAGTCGACGCCCTGGTTGCGGTGTAGCCAGTTGCATGGCGTTCCAATGCCTGACGGTCGCTGGTGCATCTGCGCTGGTCCGAAGCAACACGACCGCTCGTAGCGATTGTGCCGCTGGAGACACATCGCATAGAAATGCGAACAGTTCCTCTGAACGGGTATGCGGCGTACGGCGCAGATCGATCAGCCTCGGCATCAAGTGTGAGCTTGCAGCTAGTCTCTCCGGAACCAGAGTTTTAGTGACCAGCCCGTCAGGAAGCTCCTCCATCGTCGACGCGTCGACCACAGCAAAGGCGTGTTCCTGGTATGCCTGGTAGTCGAGGTTTGCGTTCATGGCAATCCCTATCAGGACAGGGGTACAGTGCTGTCACCAGCAGCCGCAGCACCTGCTGCGCGGTACTCGCATAGCTTTAGTTCACCGGGTTTCGGCAGCGTTTTTTCCTGGTTAACGCTTTGCGGTCCTGCCAATTCTTTCTTGCTCGCCTTGAAATCGACTTTGCCAAGCGCATGCACTTCGATGTTTCCGCCTTCCAGTTTGATGTAAGCACCTTGCGCGGTCAGCAGCACATGCTTTCTGGGAGCTGCCACTGCCACTGACTTACCGACGCTTGTAACCGTAACCAGCTTATCGGCTACCAAAGACGTTGCGCCAGACTGGCTTTGGCTGCTCAGCTTTCCGCTGGCTGCATGCAGCTTCAGGCCAGCTTCCTGATTCGGCTTTTTGCTATTAGCGACTTTCCCGTAGCTGAACATGCTGATGCCGCGAATGACGGCGATGCCTGTACTGCCCTGTGCAGCGAAGTTAATATCCTGCCCGGCGCCCATGCTGGCAGTCGCTTCGGCCGTAACGGTCACGTCCCCAGGTGTACCGACAACGATGCCTGCAGGTGCCGACAACTGGATATGCGGTTCGCTATAAGCCGTCACCTTGCCCTGCCCGCCCGTCTCACTGTTGCTGCCGCTATCCATACTCCCGAGCACCTCGGCACTGCGCCCCATCTCCTTGAATGCGGCCAGCCCTTCCGCTTCCGGCTCATTTTTCATCTTCGCGTTATGCTTCTGCGCCTGCGTCGCCAGGCCAATCGCCATCTGCTGGCTCGCCTCGATCTGCATCACCGCCTCCCGCGCATCGAGCTGGCCGCCACTGCCGCCGCTACGTTTATCGCAAGACAACAGCACACCCTGTCCAGCTCGAAGCGCCGCACTGTGCTCGCTCTTCAACTCCGCACCAAATCCTGCTGAATCCAGCCGTCCGTTATCGCTCTGGTGCCGCAAGTGCCCCAGGTTAAGCTCGGCCGACCCATCGTGCGCCTTGCCATGCCGCTGTAATACAAGCCGCGCCTGCTCCGCGCTGTCGTCGAACACCAGCTGGTTATAGGCGCCGCCCCCGTTCTGACTATCGCGCATCGCCTGTGACTTGATCCCTGACAGCACCGCTGGATGCGCATGCGCCCCACCCTCGCCCGGAAACCATGCCGGTGCATTGCCCGTCACCGCCCCTGCGCCATACGCCATGCTGTTGTGCTGCGCATCGGCCTGCCCATGCCCGTTGTACAGCGCACCAATCACCACCGGCCGGTCGATGTCGCCATCCATGAAATCGACCAGCACTTCCTGCCCGACGCGCGGCAGCATGTTGCTGCCCCAGTTCGCGCCGGCGAGCGGCGTCATCACGCGGACCCAGGTGCCGGCCCTATCGTTGCCCGGCGCACCGGTATGCCGCTCGGGCGATGGATGCGCCATGCGGCTGTGGCTTGCCTCGCCGCGCTGCCAGTGAAACTGCAGCTTGATGCGGTGATCGCGGTCGGTATGGACGGTGGCGCCGGCCGGACCGACCACAATCGCCGTCTGTTGCCCGCGCACCGTCGGACGCGGATGCAACAACTGGCCTTGCGCATCGATACCGCTGCTGCGGTAGGGAATGCTGGCCCACAAGGCGTCGAAGCGGTTGCGGTACAGAGGGCGCTCGCCAGGACCGTCGCCAGCAGCGCGCATACTGGGCTCCGCATCGAGCACTGCGGCCACAGCACCCTTTCCCAACATGGCACGCACGCTGCCGCTGACCTCGGCCGACAAATTGTTGTGCATCAGGTGCACGGTGCGCACGATGGTGAAGCTGCGCCCGGCATCGTCGTGTGCTGCGTCGAAGCGGGCATGGCCATGCAGCGAAAACGTGGTGCCGGGCGCAAAGGTACGCACCGTTCCGGCACCTCCTTGCACCTGGTGCGTGGCTTCCAGCGCCTCGATCTGCCTGGTGACGATGCGCTGCCCGTGCTCGCGGTCGACCCAGGCGTACGTGCCGGATGCATCACGGCTGCTGAGGCTGGCGTCACCGCCCACGCCGGCGACGTTCACCTGGCGCTGCCGCACGCTGCGGTAATC
Organism: Massilia brevitalea; assembly: GCF_030711405.1. Taxonomy (GTDB): domain Bacteria; phylum Pseudomonadota; class Gammaproteobacteria; order Burkholderiales; family Burkholderiaceae_D; genus Telluria; species Telluria brevitalea. The sequence goes on along the minus strand of NZ_JAULSI010000010.1, from coordinate 70,514 downwards.
CCAGCTGCCCATCTCGACGGCGTCGGTGCGTAGGCGCGATTCGGTGCGCCAGCGGTCGATGCTGTCGGCGCGCATCACGGCGCCGGGCTGGGTGAAGCGGACCGCTGCCTGCGCATTCGGCTGGAAGGCGCCGTTGTGGTCGGCAATCACCATCGTGTGGCAACCGAGCAAGGCGTTGCCTGGGTCGCCCTCGTGTTCGAAGAAATAAAACAGCCCTTCCTCATGCATCAGGCGCTCGGCAAAGGCCAGGTCGCTTTCCTGGTATTGCGTTACCAGGCTGCGCCGTGGATAGATGCGGCGGTCGACGATCTCGTAGCGCCATGCCGGCGTCAGCCGGCCTTTGCCCTGCCAGGCGGCGAACACGGCGTCGAGGATGTCGAACACCGTCATGTCCTGGAAGATGCGGCTGTCGCGGCCCAGGCCGAGGAAGGCGCTCCAGGGTTGAAGAGTGAGGTGGTAGCGGGCCAGGCCGCCGTTCGCGCCGCTGATCCGGGCTGCGGTGATGTGCCCGTGAAACGGCCGCAGCGCATCGCGGCTGGCGGCGGTCATCAATTGCAGCAAGGCAGGCTGACCGAGCAGGGATTTCAGCGGCAGGTGCGCATCTTCGGACAAGGCGTCGAGGCGGAAGGTGAAGCCTGCGCTGATGCTCTCCTCGCCGCGCACGCATTCGGCCAGCAAGTCTTCGCCGAGGGGCGTCGTCAGCCGGATCAGGCGCGTCGTCTGGGTAGTGCGCGTGAACGCTGCGAGTAGACCTGCCTGGATGTGCTGCCGCATGCATGAGCTCCTGTGAAATGCAGGCCGCATCGGCGCACAACGGTGGTGTGCACGACAGCCCGAACCCAGCGATTACACGCCGAGTCCACAGTACGGCAATTGCGCCAGATCAGGTCAATTGCCACTGCGACATAGTTCGGCAAATCAGCAACAGCACGTGCATGCTCGCGTTCGGAAAACCACGCAGCACGAAGTCAGAACAATCCGAACACATGCGCAACAGGCGAAAAAAAGCGCTGCTCCGCTTTCGCGGGCAGCGCTCCAACTTCATGCGACAAGCAGCGCGCCTTCAAGCACGCCGCTCATCTATCACGTCATCGAACAATCACTTGTTCAGATCCTTGCCACCAAAAGCATTCGGCAATTGCGCCGCCGCCGTGGTTTCGAACACATCGCCCTTCAGGTTGGTCAACACCACCGGCAGCTCGTTGCCGCCCAGTTCCAGCACCACCTGGCGGCAGGCCCCGCAGGGGGCGATCGGGCCCTCGGTCTGGCCGATCACCGCCAGCGCCGCGAAGTCGCCAGGCTTGTAGCCATGCGCAATCGCCGAAAAGAAGGCAGTGCGCTCGGCGCAGTTGCACAGGCCGTAGGACGCGTTTTCGACGTTACAGCCACGGAAGATGCGGCCGTCCTTGCATTCCAGGGCGGCACCGACCTGGAAGTTCGAGTACGGCACGTAGGCCAGTTCGCGTGCGGCGCGGGCTTCTTCGATCAGCTTGTCGTATTTCACGGTGATTACTCCGGACGGATGGTGCGATGGATCATCGGCTGCACGGCGGCCTTCTCGGCGCCGATCTGGTAAGCCGCCTGCACCTGGCGCACAGCCTGCTCGGCCGCTTCAACGGTACGTGCGTGCACGGTACCCAGCGGCTGGCCGACGGCGATGGCGTCGCCGAGTTCCACCAGATTGGTGAGGCCGACGGCGAAGTCGATCGCATCTTGCGGACGCACGCGGCCGCCGCCCAGGGCGACGACTGCCAGGCCCAGGCCGCGGGTGTCGACCGAGGTGGCGTAGCCGGCTTGCAGGGCCGGCACTGGCACGATGACCGGGGCGGTTTCCAGGTAGGCGTCCGGCTTGTCCATCAGGTCGGCCGGGCCGCCCAGGGCGGTGACCATGCGTGCGAAGCGTTCGGCGGCTTCGCCCGAGTCCAGCGCGGCCTGCAGCTTGGCGCGGGCTTCGATGTCGTTGGCGGCCAGGCCAGAGATGACCAGCATCTCGGCGCACAGCGCCATCGTCACTTCGTGCAGGCGTGCCGGGCGCGCCTTGCCGGTCAGGTAGTCGATGGCGACGCGCACTTCGACGGCATTGCCGGCGGCGTGGCACAGCGACTCGTCCATGCCGGTGAGGATGGCCGAGGTGCGGGTGCCGGCGCCGTTACCGACGGCGACGATGCTCTCGGCGAGTTCCACGGACTTCTCATAGGTCGGCATGAAGGCGCCGCTGCCGACTTTCACGTCCATCACCAGCGCGTCGAGGCCGGCGGACAGCTTTTTCGAGAGGATCGAGCCGGTGATCATGGCCACCGATTCCACGGTGGCCGTGGTGTCGCGGATGCTGTAGAAGCGCTTGTCGGCCGGGGCCAGCTGGGCGGTCTGGCCGATGATGGCGACGCCGACTTCCTTCACCACTTTGCGGAACAGTTCCGGATCGGGCACGGTACTGTAGCCGGGGATCGAGTCGAATTTGTCCAGGGTGCCGCCGGTGTGGCCCAGGCCGCGGCCCGAGATCATCGGCACGAAGCCGCCGCAGGCGGCGATCATCGGTCCCAGCATGAGCGAGACCACGTCGCCGACGCCGCCGGTCGAGTGCTTGTCGACCACCGGGCCGGGCAGGTTCATCGACTTCCATTCCAGGACCTGGCCGGAATCGCGCATGGCCAGGGTGAAGGCGACGCGTTCGTCCATGCTCATGTCGTTGAAGTAGACGGCCATCGCGAGTGCCGCGATCTGGCCTTCGGTGACGCTGCCGTCAGGGATGCCGCGTACGAAAAACTGGATTTCTTCCGCGGTCAGGGTGCCGCCGTCGCGCTTCTTGCGGACGATTTCTTGGGGGAGGAACATGGGGTGCTCTCTTTAACGTAATGATCTATCTTGACGCGACCATTTCAGACGCGCCGCAAACGACGTAGAGCGTGTGAAGAAATGGTCAGGGCAAGGCGCCGAGTCGAAGGNGATTTCTTGGGGGAGGAACATGGGGTGCTCTCTTTAACGTAATGATCTATCTTGACGCGACCATTTCAGACGCGCCGCAAACGACGTAGAGCGTGTGAAGAAATGGTCAGGGCAAGGCGCCGAGTCGAAGGCAGTACGAGCGTACGGCGAGACGAGGCAACGCAGCCATGGCGATTTCTTCACACGCTCGTAGGGTGGGCACGGAGTGCCCACCCTACCCGTCGCGCGCTAACGCGACGGTTTATTCATGCCATCTCAAACGCCGTACGGAATCCAGATGTTTTTTACCTGGGTCGCGTGCTGCAGCACGGCGCGGCCGCAGGCCTGCTTCGCATCGAACCAGTCGCGGCCCTTGGCGCCGCCGACCCAGGTGCGCTTCAGGGTTTCCGACGACAGGCGCTCGACTTCGGCGCAACCCTCGGCCGAACCGTCGTGACGCCACACGGCATCGATATCGCCGTGGGTGGCCAGCGTGCGCGCCAGCTCGTCGGCCGAACCGGTGACGATGTTCAGCGCGCCGCCCGGCAGGTCCGAGGTGTCCAGCACCTGGTACAGGTCCGTCGCGGACAGCGGATGCGCTTCCGACGGCACGGCCACCACGCGGTTACCCATGGCCAGCGCAGGCGCCACCAGCGAGATGAAGCCCAGCAGCGGGTTCTCGTTCGGGCAGACGATGCCGATCACGCCGACCGGTTCGTTCAGCGCCACGGTCACGCCGTGCATCGGCGGCTGGTGGGCCAGGCCGTCGTACTTGTCGGCCCATGCCGCCCAGTAGAACAGGCGCTCGATCGAGGCCTGCACTTCGCGTGCGGCGTCCTTCGAACCGGTCTGCGCGGCGATGCGCCCTGCGAATTCGTCGGCGCGGATCGCCAGGTTCTCGGCGATGTAGTACAGCACTTGCGCGCGGTTGTGCGCGGTGGCCTTCGACCAGCCGGCCGCCTTGTGCGCGGCTTCCACGGCGTTGCGGATGTCCTTGCGGCTGCCTTCGCCGATATCGGCCAGGAAGCTGCCGTCGGCGCCGTTGATGGCGCGGCTGTAGGCGCCGTCAGGGCGGGCCTGCTTGCCGCCGATGTAGAGCTTGGCGGTGCGGTCGACGGCGAACGGGCTGTCGCCGCTTGCCGGCTTGGCTGCTGCTTTGGCAGCGACGACCGGTGCGCTTGGGCGTGCATCTTCCGACAGCGCGGTCATGTACTCGTACATGCCCTCTTTACCGCCTTCGCGGCCGAAGCCGGACTCCTTGTAGCCGCCGAAGCCGCAGGCTGCGTCGAACTGGTTCGCGGTGTTGATCCACACCACGCCGGCCTTGATCTGCGGCGCCACGTCCAGCGCCAGCGAGATCGATTCCGACCACACGCAGGCGGCCAGGCCGTAGACGGTGTTGTTGGCCAGCTGGACCGCTTCGCCTGGCGTACGGAAGCTCATCGCGACGAGCACCGGTCCGAAGATTTCGGTTTGCGCGACGGCGGCCGAAGTCGAGGCGCCGGTGATCAGGGTCGGCAGGTACCACGAGCCGGCTTCCGGCGCTTCGCAGGCTGGCTGCCAGATCTCGCAGCCTTCTGCACGGGCGGCTTCCACCAGGCCGTGGATGCGCTGCTGCTGCACCGGGTCGACCAGGGCGCCGATGTCGTTCGATTTATCCAGCGGCGAGCCGACGCGCAGGTTCTGCATGCGCGCTTTCACCTTGGTGATGAAGCGGTCGTACACCGACTCCTGCACCAGCAGGCGCGAACCGGCGCAGCATACCTGCCCCTGGTTGAACCAGATCGAGTCGACCAGGCCTTCGACGGCTGCATCCAGGTCGGCGTCGTCGAACACGATGAAGGGCGATTTGCCGCCCAGTTCCAGCGACAGCTTCTTGCCGCTGCCGGCGGTGGCCTTGCGGATGATGCGGCCGACTTCGGTCGAGCCGGTAAACGCCAGCTTGTCGATGCCAGGGTGGTTCACGATGGCTTCGCCCACGCGGCCGTCGCCGGTGACGATGTTGACCACGCCGCTTGGGACGCCAGCCTGCTGGCAGATCTCGGCGAACAGCAGCGCGGTCAGCGAGGTGAACTCGGCCGGCTTGAACACGACCGTGTTACCGGCGGCCAGGGCCGGGGCGATTTTCCACGCCAGCATCAGGACCGGGAAGTTCCACGGCACGATCTGGCCGACCACGCCGACGGCGCGGTAGTCGGCGAATTCTTCCGATTGCAGCGCAGCCCAGCCGGCGTGGTGGTAGAAGTGCCTGCTTGCTAACGGCAAGTCGGCGTCGCGGGTTTCGCGGATGGTCTTGCCGTTGTCCAGGGTCTCGAGCACGGCGAACAGGCGCGAATGCTTTTGCAGCAGGCGCGCGATCGCGTACATGACTTTCGCGCGGCCGGCGCCGCCCATGGCCACCCAGCCCGGCTGGGCACGGCGTGCGGCAGCGACGGCGCGCTCGACGTCGTCAGCGGTGGCTTGCGTGACCTGCGCCAGTTCCACGCCATCGGCCGGGTTGGTCGTGGCGAAAGTGTCGGCGGCGTCGGTCCATGCGTTGTCGATGAAGAGGCCGAAACGGCGTCCATGCTGGTCCAGCCACGCTTGTGCTTCCTTGGTGCTTTCTGGTGCGGGGCCGTAATCCATAGTTTGCAGAATCTCGTTAATTGTTGGCATGACGTATCCGTTCGGTGTTTAAGGTTGCGCGTGGCGGTGGGCGGCCGAGTAGGCGCCGGTCACGTAGTGCTCGAGCTGGCGTTCGATGTCGGTCATCAGGCTCGATGCACCGATGCGGAACAGGTGCGGCTGCAGCCACTCGTTGCCCAGCTCTTCCTTCATCACGGTCAGGTACTGCAGCGCGCTCTTCGCGGTGCTCACGCCGCCGGCCGGCTTGTAGCCGACCATGAAGCCGGTCTGCTCGTAGTATTCGCGGATCGCGCGCACCATCACCAGCGATACCGGGATGGTGGCGTTCACGCCTTCCTTGCCGGTCGAGGTCTTGATGAAATCGGCGCCGGCCATCATGCAGACCCACGACGCTTTCGCCACGTTGTCCAGCGTAACCAGGTCGCCGGTGGCGAGAATGGCTTTCACGTGGGCGTCGCCGCAGGCCTTGCGGTAGGCGAGCATTTCGTCGTACAAGGCTTGCCAGTTACCGGTCAACACGTGCTGGCGGGTGATGACGATGTCGATCTCGGTGGCGCCGGCGGCAACACTCAGTTCGATTTCGCGCAGCTTGGTTTCCAGGCTCGACAGACCGGCCGGGAAGGCGGTCGACACCGCCGCAATCGGCAAACGGCCCTTCAGGATTTTACCGGCCGGTTCGATCATCTCGTGGTACACGCAGACGGCGCCGGTGGTCAGCGATTCCAGGCCCAGGGCCTGCATCAGGTCCGCGCGCAGCGGGCGCATCGCCTTCATGCACAGGCGCTCGACGCGGCCCGGCGTATCGTCGCCGCCCAGGGTGGTCAGGTCCATGCACTGCACGGCGCGGATCAGCCAGGCGGCCTGGTATTCCTTTTTCACCGTGCGGCGGTTTGCCAGACTGGCGGCGCGGCGGTCGGCCGCGTTGCGGTTCACCTTCAGGCTGTTGACCCAGCCGAGGTCGAGACCGACGGCGGTATTACGTTTGAAGTCCAGGTTCTGGGTCATAGCAGTGCGGTTCCGTTGGAGAGGGGTTTGACGCCGAGGTGTTTGGCCAGCGTGGCGCCGATATCGGAGAAGGTCGGTGCGGTCGGCAGTTCCTGCGCCGGCACGTTCGGGCCGAAGAAGATCATCGGGATGTGCTCGCGCGTGTGGTCCGAGCCAGGCGCGGTCGGGTCGCAGCCGTGGTCGGCGGTGATCACGACCAGGTCGCCATCCTTCAGTTTCGCCATGAATTCCGGCAGGCGCGCGTCGAGTTCGTGCAGCGCGTTCGAGTAGCCGGCGACGTCGCGGCGGTGGCCGAAGTGCATGTCGAAGTCGACGAAGTTCACGAAGCTCAGCGACTTGGCTGGTGCTTCATCGGCCACTTCCAGCAGGCGGTCGAACAGGGCCATGTTGTCCGGCCCCTTCACCAGGCGGGTCACGCCTTGGGCCGCGAAGATGTCGCTGATTTTACCGAGGGCGATGACTTCGCCGCCTTCGTTTTTCACGTGATCCAGCAGGGTCGGCGCGGTCGGCGGCACGGCGTAGTCGTGGCGGTTGCTGGTGCGCTTGTACTTGCCGTTCTCGCCCAGGAAAGGACGCGCGATCACGCGGCCGATGTTGTAGGGCTTGACCAGCTCGTAGGCCGCTTCGCACACTGCGTACAGGCGCTCCAGGCCGAAGTGCTCTTCGTGCGCGGCGATCTGCAGCACCGAGTCGGCCGAGGTGTACAGGATCGGCTTGCCGCTGGCAACGTGCTCGTCGCCGAGTTCGTCGATGATGGTGGTGCCCGAAGCGTGGCAGTTGCCCAGCCAGCCCGGTACGCCCGTCAATTCCTGCAGCTTGTCGGTCAGCTCTTGCGGGAAGGTCGGCACGGTCTTCGGGAAGTAGCCCCAGTCGAACAGCACCGGCACGCCGGCGATTTCCCAGTGGCCGCTCTGCGTGTCCTTGCCGGTCGATTGCTCGCGCGCGACGCCCCAGGCGCCGGTAAAGCCGTCGCGCAGGTCGAAGCCGGCAGCCCATTCGCCGCTGGCCTTGTGGGCGGCAGCGGCCAGGCCCAGGCGCTCGAGGTTCGGCAGCGACATCGGCTTGCCTTCTTTCGCGGCCCACGCGGCGATGTGGCCGAAGGTGTTGGCGCCCGTGTCGCCGTATTGGTCGGCGTCGGGCAGCGCGCCCAGGCCGAAGGAGTCAAGCAGGAGGATGAATGCGCGTGACATTGTTCGCTCGTGTCGTTGATTAGTTGGCGGCCGGGGTGGCTGCACGTGGGATCGAACCCAGGCGTTCGGTGAAGGAATGGATCAGGGTGACCAGGTCCTTGGCGGCGATCGCTGCGTACTTCAGGGTCTGTTCGTGCGACAGCGGGAACGGCGACAGGCCTTCGGCCAGGTTGGTGATGGCCGAGACGCCCACCACTTTCAGGCCGCAGTGGCGTGCCGAGATCACTTCCGGCACCACCGACATGCCGACCACGTCGGCGCCCAGGGTCTTGAAGGCGCGGATTTCGGCGGCGGTTTCGAAGTTCGGGCCCGGCGCGGCCAGGTACACGCCTTCGGCCAGGGTAATGTTCTTGCTTGCCGCGGTTTCCTTCACCAGCGCGCGCAGGTCGGCGTCGTAGGCATTCGCCATGCTGAAGAAGCGCGGGCCGAAGCGGTCGTCGTTCGGGCCGGCCATCGGGCTGCCCGGCAGCAGGTTGATATGATCGGAGAGGACCACGACGCTGCCCGCATCGACTTCAGGACGCAGCGAACCGGCGGCGTTCGTCACCAGCAGCATTTCGCAGCCGAGCAGCTTGAAGGTGCGCACGGCCGAGGTCATCACGTGGGCGCCATAGCCTTCGTAGAAGTGGCCGCGGCCCTTCATGCACACCACCGGCACGCCGGCCAGCTCACCCAGCACCAGTTCGCCCGCGTGGCCGTGCACGGTGCTGATCGGGAAGCCCGGCAGGTCGGCATAGCTGATCGAGACGACGTCGGTCATCTGCTCGGCCAGCACGCCGAGGCCGGAACCGAGGATCATCGCCACGCGCGGCGCAAAGCCCGGCTTGCGGGCACGGATGACGTCGGCGGCTTCGAATGGGGTATTGCTGGACATGGTATTCCTTCGTGGGATCTGAAAAAACGGTGAGGAGGCTACGTACGGGCGGTGTGCTGAGCGGGGTGCTGGAGCTGCGGCCCGGCGCCGCCTGGACGGGGCGCTGCGTAGCCAAAAATTATTCTAACTATGCATTATCCCGGATATGTATGGCAAATACCATTTTTCTTCTGCATTTATATGTCTGACAAATAAATCGACGTAAATTTATGTCCGCTGCATGTTGGCTTGGAGATACAATTTAGCTAACAGGACAATATTATGCTGGCGACGTATTGACCGCATTCAAACATTTGTCTAGTATCGATCAACATTTGTTTATAAGTGCCGACTGTGACTGAACTCTCCAAGAAAGAACAGTTGTACGAGCTGATCCGTGCCAACCCCTTCATTTCCCAGCAGGACCTCGCCGCCGAGCTCGGGCTCTCGCGCTCGGCCGTTGCCGGCTACATCGCCACCCTGGTACGCGAACGCCGCCTCCTCGGCCGCGCCTACGTGCTGCCCGACCACCGCCCCATCCTGTGCGTGGGCGCCGCGAACCTCGACCGCAAGCTGCGCGCCGAAGGCACGCTGGCGATGGGCACCTCGAACCCGGCCAGCGGCGTCGAATCGTTCGGCGGCGTGGCCCGCAACATCGCCGAGAACCTGGCGCGCATGGGTGCGGCCGTGTCCCTGATCACGGCGGTCGGCAACGATTCATCGGGCCGCGCCCTGCTCGCCCACGCCGACAGCGTCGGCATCGACACCCGCGGCGCCTTCAAACTCGACGACGCCGGCAGCGGCACCTATACCGCGGTGCTCGACGGCGACGGACAGCTGCTGGTGGCCCTGGCCGACATGGCGCTGTACGACCGCATCACCCCGGCCTTCCTCGACACCCGCCAGCAGCAGCGCAGCGGCGCCTCGCTGATCGTGGCCGACCTGAACCTGACGATTGACGCCATCGCCGCGCTGCAGCGCGATGCCGCGCGCGACAGCGTGGCGCTGATCCTGGTCGCCGTGTCGGAACCGAAGATGAATCGCCTGCCGGAGTCGCTGGTGGGCGTGCGCCTCTTGATCCTGAACGAAGGCGAACTCGCCACCCGCGTCGGCCGTGCGTTGAACAGCGAAGCCGAGCTGGCCGCCGCCTGCCGCGAAGTCCAGGCGCAAGGCGCCGAAGACGTGGTGGTCACGCTCGGCGCGCGCGGCGTGCTGTTCACCGTGCCGGGCGGCGGCGCCGAACGCCTCGACGCGCCGCCGGCCGACGTGGTCGACGTCACCGGCGCCGGCGACGCCTTTGCCGCCGCCCTGGTGCTGTCGCTGCACAGCGGCGGCGCCGACCTGGCCCTGGCCTGCCGCCGCGGCCTGCAATTGTCGGCCATGACGGTCGAATGCCGCCAGACCGTTTGTCCGCAACTCGCGCCCGATACGTTCGGCGCCCTCATCACAGAATAAGGTCTCACCATGCAATCCTTCCTGCTGTTCTCCCCCGAAGTCGCCGCCGCGCGCAACGCCGGCCTGCCCGTGGTCGCCCTCGAATCGACCATCATCTCGCATGGCATGCCCTACCCGCAAAACGTGCAGACCGCGCGCGAAGTCGAGCAGATCATCCGCGACGCCGGCGCCGTGCCGGCCACCATCGCCATCATCGACGGCAAGATCTGCATCGGCCTGGACGACGAACAGCTGGAACGCCTGGGCACCGCACCGGACGCCATCAAGGTCAGCCGCCGCGACCTGGCCTACGTGCTGTCGCAGAAGCTGCTCGGCGCCACCACCGTCGCCGCGACCATGATCTGCGCCGAACTGGCCGGCATCGAGGTGTTCGTCACCGGCGGCATCGGCGGCGTGCACCGCGGCGCCGAGACCAGCTTCGACATCTCGGCCGACTTGCAGGAACTGGCGCAGACGAATGTCGCCGTGGTCTGCGCCGGCGTCAAGTCCATCCTCGACATCGGCCTGACCCTGGAATACCTGGAAACGAACGGCGTGCCGGTAGTCAGCGTCGGCCAGCCCGGCTTCCCGGCCTTCTTCACGCGCGAGAGCGGCTTCAAGGCCGACTTCCAGCTCGACGCGCCGGAAGCGCAGGCGTCGTTCATCCGCACCAAGTGGCAGCTCGGCCTGGATGGCGGCGTGGTCGTCAGCAATCCGGTACCGGCGGAATCGGCGATGCCGAAGGAAGAGATCGACCGCATCACCGAGCAGGCGCTCGGCGAGGCGGAACAACAAGGCGTGGCCGGCAAGCTGGTGACGCCCTTCCTGCTGGCGCGCATCAAGGAGCTTACCGAAGGGCGCAGCCTGGTGACCAACATCGCGCTGGTCAAGCACAATGCCCTGGTCGGCGCGCGCCTGGCGGTGGCCCTGAGCGGCAACGCTTGACTACCTTATGTCGATCGACCTGAAACAGCTGAAGTACTTCCTGGCCGTGGCCGAGGAAAAAAGCTTCAGCCGCGCCGCCGAGCGCCTGCACATTTCGCAGCCGCCGCTGTCGCAGCAGATCATGAAGCTCGAGTCCGAACTCGGCGTGCGCCTGTTCGCGCGCACCACGCGCAGCTTCGAGCTGACCGTGGCCGGCAAGGCGCTGATGGCGGAAGCGTCCGAGCTGCTGGGCCGGATGCGCATGACGATCGACACCATCCGCCAGATCGACCGCGGCGAAGTCGGCCGCCTGCGCGTGGGCATCGTCGGCTCGGCGATGTGGGGCCCGATCCCGAGCCTGCTGGAGCGCTTCCAGACCGAGTTCCCGCGCGTGACCTGGACCCTGCACGAGCTGGGACCGGACCAGCAACTGGAAGCGCTGCGCTCGAAGCAGATCGACGTCGGCTTCTGGCGCGAACCGAGATTGGACGACGAGGAACTGAAGGCGGCGCACCTGCGCCAGCAGCTGTGCTTCCGCGAGAACTTCTGCGTGGCCGTGCACAAGGAACACCCGCTGGCGCGCCAGGAAGCGATCGAACTGACCGACATTGCGCAGGAGCCGATGCTGACCCTGCACCTGCACCAGTCGGCCGAACCGCGCTACCTGATCCAATGCTGCGTGAACGCGGGCTTCCAGCCGGCGATCTTCCAGGAAGCAGCCGAGCCGCAGACGCTGCTGGCGATGGTCGGCGCGCGTCTGGGCGTGGCGCTGATGCCGCAGACGACCAGCCGGATCGGCTGGCCGGGCGTGGCCTTTTTACCGATCCGCACGAATGCGCCGTCGGCGAATTTGTACATCACGACCACCAATCAGGACGATGCACCGGTGGTGCGGGCGTTTTTGAAGATTTTGAATCCGGACGGGGAGTGATTCGGGTTGCGCCGCAGGTTCACGCGTTTCATCCGCGTTTGAACCATCAGTGCGTCGCCCCGCCTTCGACAACCGTATCTGAACCACCCCGCACCGCCACCTCGACCGCCACGCGCAGCCCCTCGACAATCTCGTCCAGCGCCATCCCCGGCGCTCCGGCAAAGGCCGCGGCCTGCTCGGGCAAATACGGTACGTGGATGAAGCCGCCACGGATACCTGTGCCGGCGATGCGGTGCATCAGGCCATAGAACACGTGGTTGCAGACAAAGGTGCCGGCCGTCTGCGACACCGACGCTTTCAAGCCACGCTCGCGCATCTCGGCGACGATGGCCTTGATCGGCAGGCTGGAGAAATAGGCGGCAGGGCCATCGGCGGCAATCGGCGCATCGACCGGCTGCTGCTTGTCGTTGTCGACGATCGGCGCATCGTCGACGTTGATCGCCACCCGCTCCACGGTGAGGTCGGCGCGTCCGCCGGCCTGGCCGACGGCGATCACCACGTCCGGCTTGATCTCGTCGATGGCGCCGGACAGCACCCGGCTGGCGAAGCCGAACACGCAGGGCAGCTGCAGCACTTCGATCAGGAAGTCGCCGCCGCTCCAGCCCTTGAGCGCGCGCACCGCTTCCCAGGCCAGGTTGATGCTGGCGCCGTTGAAGGGCTCGAAACCAGTCAGGAGGACAGTTTTTTTCATCATTTCTCCAACGTCAGCGGTTCATGAGGAAGTAGAGGAGGAGGATGTTTGCCGCCAGCAGCGGCAGCGCGGTCGGTATCTGGGCCTTGATCACCGCGTTCTTGTCAGGCAACTCCAGCAGCGCCGCGGGGACGATATTAAAGTTCGCCGCCATTGGCGTCATTAAGGTGCCGCAATACGCACTGAACATGCCGATGGCAGCCATGACGGCCGGATCGGCGCCATACACCTTCACCAGCACCGGGATGCCGATGCCGCCGGCAATCACCGGAAAGGCAGCAAAGCCATTCCCCATAATAATCGTAAACACCGCCATGGCAATGCAGTAGAGCGCCACGGCGGCAAAGCGCGAGTCGACGTCGAACCAGCTGGTACTCACCTGGGCCACCGCCTTGCCGACGCCGGCTTCGGTGAACAGCAGACCCAGCACGGCCAGCATGTGCGGCAGGGTCACCGCCCAGCTCATGGCGTCGACCAGGCGCCGCGCCTCGCGCACGCCCTGCACCGGCGTCGCCTTCGTCAGCCAGCAGGCGGCGCCGATGGCCAGCAGCGAGCCCAGGCCCAGGCTGGCCAGCGTCAGGTGCGACTGGTCGAACAGCAGCCAGTCGCCGATGCGCACCTCTTTCAGCACGGTGGCGCCGAGCACGGTCACGATCGGGATCACCAGCGCCGGCAGGAACAGTTTATTGCCCAGGCGCGCGGCGCTGGCGCGGCGGGTGGATTCATCCAGGCTGCCGTGCTTGCCCTGGCGCACCAGGCCGCAGCCGGCCAGCAGCGCCATCGCGATCATGATCGCGCCGGCCGCTGCCGCCGGAATGTAGTCGCCGGCGAGGTAGACGAAGGCATACAGGCCCCAGAACAGCGCGCTGGTGAAGCGGCGCGGGTGGCCCCTGTCGAGCAGGGTCAGCAGTGCAACCGTGCCCAGCAGCAGGTCAACGAGAACGTATAAGAACTGCAGCGAAAAGATCACTTGCCCTCTCCTTCGCGGCGGATCGCAAGGTCCAGGCGGCGCAGGTTCCAGCTGTGGATGATAAAGGCGCAGATGGCGGTCGGGATGCCCCACAGCGCCATGTGCAGCGGATCGACCTCGATGCCCTCGGCGCGCAGGATGGTCTGCATCAGCACGATGGCGCCAAAGGCAACGAAGATGTCTTCGCCGAAGAACAGGCCGACGTTGTCGGTGGCGGCGGCCATGGCGCGGATGCGGTAGCGCAGCTTGTCGGACAGCGTGCCGTTGCGCGCCTCGGCCGCGCCTTCGGCCAGTGGCGCCACCAGCGGGCGCACCATCGATGGCTGGCCGCCCAGGCTGGTGAGACCGGCGGCGGCCGTGGTCTCGCGCAGGAACAAATAGACGATCAGGAGGCGCCCGGCGGTGGCCGAGCGGATTTTCGCGATGCTGGCCATCGCGTGCTCCTTCAGGCCAAAGCGTTCGAGCAGGCCGACGGCCGCCAGCGGCAGCAGCAGCACCAGCGGCAAATTGCGCGTCTTGACAAAGGCGGTGCCGAGCGATTCCAGCAGATGCATGAACGGCATGGCGGCCGCGGCGCCGGTGACGCCACAGGCGGCCACGACCACGAGCACGGGATTGGCGCGCAGCAGGAAGCCGGCGGCGATGACGGCCACGCCCAGCAGCGGCCACAGATTGACAGCAGTTTGCAACATCGTCTCCGGCTTGTCGTTATTAGCCGGATGAGTTTAACCGAAGGCAGATTGCATTAGTGAAACCGCAAAACAAGGGAAGAAGACAAACGTAGGAGCGCCTACTCTGGCCGCACCGGATTCCCGGCCAGGTCGCCCACCACGGTATTCCAGCGCCGCACGTGAAAAGCGCGCACCAGGCCATGGGTGACATAAGGATCCCTGGCGGCGAACAGCTGCGGCACTTCCGGGCTGTCGACGTCGAACAGGAGCATCGCGCGGTCGGCCGGTTCGTCGAGGGCGCCGGCCAGCACCATCTCGCCGCGCTCCTGTGCTTCCCAGGCCAGGCGCAGGTGTTCGTTACGGAATTCGGCGCGGCGTTCGAGGTAGTCGGGAGCGAGATCGTAGATGAGCAGGTAATGCACGTTGACTCCGGTGTGGATTGATCGTGAATGAATGGTAAATGCATAGTAACGCACCTGTGGACCGCTGCGCAGTTCTGGCGTGCTCCCGCGCACGCTTGATCGCGCTCATACTTGGAACGCCCAGCCTCACTAATCTCGATACGGTCACGAACGGCCAGCCGCCGACGTCCACCAAAGGAGATGCCATGCGCCCGACGATCCTCGCCCTGTTCCCGCGTATCCGGCGCCTGTTGCGCCATGCCGGCCTGCGCATCGGGGCACTGCTCCTGTCCGCCACCCTCGCCGCCTGCGGCGGAGGCGGCGTCTCGCTCGGCTTCGGCTACGTCGACTACGACGATGGCTACGACGACTACCCGTACCACCCGGGCTGGCCGGGCGGCGGAACGTCGTCCGATCCCGGCATCTTCCTGATCGCCGGCGGCTTGTGCCCCACCTGCGGCGGCACGCTCGACGGCTCCGGTTCGGCCGCGCGCTTCGATGCCCCCGAGGGCATCGTGCTCGGCCCCGACGGCAATCTGTTCGTGGCGGAACGCACGAGCGGCACCATCCGCAAGGTCTCGCAGCAGGGCGTGGCGGTGACCCTGGCCGGCAGCGCCGGCGCCAGCGGCAGCAGCGATGGCGCCGGTGGCGCGGCGCGCTTCAACGGGCCGACCCGGCTCGAGGCCGACGTCGACGGCAATTTGTACGTCACCGACAGCGGCAACTCCACCATCCGCCAGGTGAGCGCGGCCGGCGCCGTCACCACGCTCGCCGGCGCCGCCGGCCAGTGCGGCAGCCAGGACGGCAGCGCCGGCAATGCACGCTTCTGCAACCCGCAGGGCATCACGCTCGACCGCAACGGCAACCTGTACGTGGCCGACACCATGAACCACACCATCCGCCGCATCGACCGCAACAACGCCGTCACCACGGTGGCCGGGACGGCCGGCGCCTGTGGCAGTGCCGACGGACGCGGCAATGCGGCCCGCTTCTGCGAGCCGCGCGACATCGAGGTCGACGACGACGGTTACCTGTACGTGGCCGACACGGCCAATTCCACGATCCGCGAAATCTCGCCTTCCGGAGAAGTGCGCACGGTCGCCGGCGCCGCCGGCCAATGCGGCACCGCCGACGGCCCGGGCGCCAGCGCGCGCTTCTGCAACGCCGCCGCGCTGACGATGGACGGCGCCGGCACCCTGTTCGTGGCCGACACCGGCAACGGCACCATCCGCCGCATCGGCAGCTCGGGCGCGGTGAACACTGTGGCCGGCACCCCCGGCACCCGGAACGTGGTGCTCGGCCCCCTGCCAGGCAGCCTGAACGCGCCGCGCGGCATCACGGTGCTGGCGGCCGGCTCGCTGGCGGCCACTTCGCAGAACATGGTGCTGAAACTGGTGCCGGCGCGCTGATCGGGAGAGGCCACTGTTGCGCAAACCATACTCTCGCGCCAGCTCAGTCCTTTGCTGCAGTGCATGGCGACTTGCCGCACAGAAGAGTTAGCGCTGTAGGCGTAGACTGTGGCTCATGAACACATCGAAAAAAATGGCGGCAGGGATGGCGGGATTCGCCAGCGTGTTGTGGCTGGGCCTGACGGCTGCGGTGGCCGCCAACCAGCGACGGCTGGTGTTCAACCCGACCATCATCCCCGAGGTCAATAGCCCGCGCAGCAGCGGCCATCGCACCCGCCCGATCGTCCTGCGCGCCAAGGACGGCACCCGCCTCTGCGGCTGGCTGATGACGCCGCGCACGCCGGGTCCGCGCCCGGCGGTGCTGTATTTCGGCGGCCGCTCCGAGGAAGTGTCCTGGGTGGTGCGCGACGCCGGTAATCTGTTCCCCAACATGACCGTGCTGGCGATGAACTACCGCGGCTACGGCAATTCGCACGGCATCCCCGACGAAACCCTGATGATCGACGACGGCTGCACGCTGTACGACTGGCTGGCCGCCCTGGGCCAGGTCGACGCGCGCCGCATCGCCGTGGTCGGGCGCAGCCTCGGTTCCGGCGTCGCCGTACAGGTGGCGAAGGAACGCGCCGCCCACTCGGTGGTCCTGATCACGCCCTACGATTCGATCCTGGCGATTGCCAAGCGCAAGTTCCGCGCCATGCCGATCGAGTACATGCTGCGCCACCGCTTCGAGTCGATCAAGTACGCGCCCTCGCTCACCGTTCCCACTTGCGTGCTGCGCGCGGAAAGCGACGACATCGTGCCCCACTCGCATACCGACCAGCTATGCGGCAAGCTGGCCAACCTGATCGCCGACGAGATCGTGCCCGGCTCGGACCACCTGAACATTCCCTACCTGGAAGCGACCCAGGCCCGCATCGCCAGCTTCCTGAGCGAGCGCTTCAGCCAGCCCCTGCCCGCCCCGCAACTCCTCGAAACTGTGGCGTGAAGGAAAAAAGATGCCGAATGTTGTCGGCATTTATATTTCCTTCGAATAAATTGCCAAGTAAAATCGTATTTGTCATGCATCCACGGGCTGATGCATATTTGACAGGTTGAGCTGCGCAGGTTTTCCGATACCCGGCGCCACGCAGCGCATGGCCGGGCTACCCTCCCCGTTTGCTGTTGCGACGCTGCGACATTCGCGCGCGTAATGCACGGGTTGAGCAGGCCGCGATACAAATCGTAACCCCGTGAAACGTTTGGGGCTGACACAATCCGCACGTCATCGAATTGCGTGAACGAATGGTGCCTGCACGGCAGTGTGCAAGTGCGATCCAGTGCCGCTCGATGCCTTGCCTTTATGCCGCCCTTCCCAACGCAGCCGTTGCGCCGGGTACAATATCGAAATTCCAGGAGCTATTTCATGAAATTCAAGCAACTCAGCATGACGATTGCAGCACTGTGCATCGCCGGCACGGCAAGCGCAGCCAATCCGAAACTGGGCATCGTCTATGATGCCGGCGGCAAGTTCGACAAGTCGTTCAACCAGTCCGCTTTCGAAGGCGCCGAGCGCTTCAAGAAGGAAACGGGCATCTCCTACATCGAAGTCCAGGCCAACAGCGATACCCAGGCCGAGCAGGTGATGCGCGGTCTCGCGCGCAAGAAGCTCGACATGATCGCCGCCATCGGCTTCTCGCAGACCCAGGCCGTGGCCAAGGTCGCCAAGGAATTCCCGAAAGTCCGATTCGTCCTGATCGACTCGATCGCGCCAGGCGCGAACGTGAACTCGATCATGTTCAAGGAACAGGAAGGCTCCTACCTGGTCGGCGTCGCCGCCGCCATGGCGTCCAAGACCAAGAAGATCGGTTTTGTCGGCGGCATGGACATTCCGCTGATCCGCGCCTTCTCGTGCGGCTATAACCAGGGCGCCAAGGCGCAGCAGCCGAAGATCGAGATCATGTCGAACATGGTCGGCACCACCGCCGCGGCCTGGAACGACCCGGCCAAGGGCGGCGAGCTGGCACGCCAGCAATTCGACCGCGGTGCCGACGTCGTGTTCGCCGTGGCCGGCGGCTCGGGCATGGGCGCCCTGCAGATGGCCAAGGAAAAAGGCAAGCTGGCGATCGGCGTCGATTCGAACCAGAACTACCTGCACCCGGGTAACATGCTGACCTCGATGGTCAAGCGCGTCGACATCGCGATCTACGACTCCTTCATGCAGGTCAAGAACAACACCTGGAAGGGCGGCACCACCTATAAAGGCCTGAAAGAAGGCGGCGTGGACTGGGTGCTGGACAAGGACAACCGCAAGGTCGTCACCCCGGAAATCGAAAAACGCGTGAATGGCGTAAAAGCCGACATCATCAACGGCAAGATCAAGGTCATCGATTACCGCGCAGGCAGCAGCTGCCCGGTCTGATTTTCATATCGTTGTAACGACAAGCGCGCCGCGCCGGAGACCCCGGCGCGGCGCGCTTTTAAATGCGTTGGGCTGGCCACCGTGCCACCCAATGCATTCATCATTTTTAAGCAAACATTTTTACTACTGATCGCTATGCAGCCAGCCGTAGAATTTCGCAACATAAGCAAGGCCTTCGGGCCGGTGCAAGCGAACGCTGACGTCAGCTTCACGATCGCCAAGGGTTCCATCCATGGCGTCATCGGGGAGAACGGCGCCGGCAAATCCACCCTGATGAGCATCCTGTACGGCTATTACCATGCCGACAGCGGGCAACTCCTGATCGATGGCCAGGCGCGGAATATCCGCACCAGCCAGGAAGCCATCGATCTCGGCATCGGCATGGTTCACCAGCACTTCATGCTGGTCGAAAACATGACCGTGCTCGACAACGTGATGCTCGGCGCCGAGGGCGGCTTCAAGCTGGCTGCGAAACGCAAGGAAGTCGAAAACAAGCTGCGCGAGATCTGCACGCGCTACCGCCTCGACGTCGATCCGCTGGCCACCATCCACGATCTGTCGGTGGGTGCCCAGCAGCGCGTCGAGATCCTGAAGCAGATCTACCGCAGCGCGAACATCCTGATCCTGGACGAGCCTACCGCCGTCCTCACCGCCCAGGAAACCGCGTCCCTGTTCGAAATCCTGCGCCTGTTCAAGGACCAGGGCAAGACCATCATCCTGATCACCCACAAGCTGGGCGAGATCATGGACATCACCGACCAGGTGACGGTGATGCGCGCCGGCCGCGTGGCGGGCGCCGTCACGACCAGCGAGACCTCGAAGGAGCAACTGGCCAACATGATGGTCGGCCGCCCGATCGAAGGCAACCTGCCGCGCAAGCCCTTCAATCCCGGCGCGCCTGTCCTGAAAGTGAACAACCTGCAGCTGCAGGATGCGAACAAGGTGCAGCTGCTGGCCGACATCAACCTGACCGTGCGCGCCGGCGAGATCGTCGCGCTTGCCGGCGTGTCCGGCAATGGCCAGAGCGAGCTGATGGAAATCCTGGCCGGCATGCGCCTGCCGACGTCCGGCCAGGTCGAGTTCGATGGCAAGCCCCTGCCCTATTCCGGCCGCTCGAATGCCGACGGCTTGCCGGCCACCTTTCGCCAGCTCGGCATCGGCCACGTGCCGGAAGACCGCCTGCGCGACGGCGTGATCAAGGATTACTCGGTGATGCAGAACACTGTGTTCGGCTACGAAAGTCGCGTGAAAAACCGCTGGGGCCTGTTCGACTTCGAGGCGATTGCCAAGCGCTGCGCGCACCTGCTGCAGGCGTTTGACGTGCGTCCGAACAACCCCGACATGCGCATCGGCCTGCTCTCCGGCGGCAACCAGCAAAAGGTGGTGATCGCGCGCGAAGTCTCGGCCCAGCCGAAACTGATGCTGGTCGGCCAGCCGACGCGCGGCGTCGACATCGGCACCATCGAGTCGATCCACACCCAGCTGCTGCGCCTGCGCGACGAAGGCGTGGCGATCCTGCTGGTGTCGACCGAGCTGGAAGAAGTGCGCGCCCTGGCCGACCGCATCGTGGTTGTCTCCGGCGGGCGCGTCACCGGCGAACTGGCCATCGACGAATTCGACACTACCCGCATCGGCCTCCTGATGGGCGGCATGCACAAGTCATGAAACAGATGAAACTCACCGAACTTCCACGCTGGGCGACCGGTATCGCCCTGCCGCTCCTGAACCTGCTGTCGGCGCTGCTGGTCGCCGCGCTCGTCATCCACCTGCTGGGCGAAAGCCCGATCGAGTCGATGAAGATCCTGATCGACTCGGCCGTCATCAATCCGGAAGGCCTGGCCTACACGCTGTTCTACGCCAGCACCTTCATCTTCACGGGCCTTGCCGTGTCGATCGCCATGAAGGCCGGCCTGTTCAACATCGGCGCCGAAGGCCAGATGTACTTCGGCGGCCTCGGCCTGACCCTGGCCGTGCTGGCGTTCGACAACACCCTGTCGCCCTGGCTGCTGATTCCGCTGGCCATGGTCGGCGCCGCCGTGTTCGGCGCGCTGTGGGCCTTCCTGCCGGGCTACCTGCAGGCCAGGCGCGGCAGCCACGTGGTGGTCACGACCATCATGTTCAACTTCATCGCCGCCAGCCTGATGAACTTCATCATCGTGAAGTACCTCATCCCCGAGGGCGAGCAGAACCCGGCCAGCCGCGTGTTCGCCGACAGCGCCATGCTGCCGACCCTGAACACCTGGTTCCCCTTCTTCGGCGATACCCCGCTGAACATCGGCTTCCTGGTCGCCATCGCCGCCCTCGTCATCTACGGCGTGGTGGTCTCGCGCTCGACCTGGGGCTACCAGCTGCGCGCCACCGGCCTGAACCAGCACGCGGCCCACTACGCCGGCGTGCGCATCAGCCGCATGATCATCGTCGCCATGCTGATCTCGGGCGCCCTGGCCGGCCTGGCCTCGGTGAACTCCATCATGGGCTCGACCCATTACCTGAGCCTGAACTTCCCGGCCGGCGCCGGCTTCATCGGCATCGCCATCGCCCTGATGGGCCGCCAGCACCCGGTCGGCATCTTCCTGTCGTCGGTGCTGTTCGGCGCGCTGATCCAGGGCGGCTTCGATCTGTCGCTGGAAAAACCGAACATCCCGGTAGAGACCTTCGTCTTCATCCAGGGCCTGATCATCCTGTTCTGCGGCGCAATGGAAAACCTGTACGGTCCGGCGCTCCTGAAACTGATCAACGCAACACGCAAGGGTTAAATCATGGAAGGCTTTGATATCGCCAACATCGTCGTCTCGACGATCCGCAACGCGCCGGTGCTGATGTTCGCCGCGCTGGCCGGCCTGTTCGCCGAACGCAGCGGCGTGGTCGACATTGGCCTCGAGGGCAAGATCCTCGCCTCGGCCTTCGTCTCCGCCGCGGTCGGCTACACGACGCAGAACCCGTGGCTGGGCATCGCCGCCGGCATCGCCGTCTCGGTGGCGCTGGCCATGGTCCAGGCATTCGTCTCGATCACGCAAAAGGGCAACCAGCTGGTGGCCGGCATCGCCATCAACATCGCCATGAGCGGCCTGACCTTCGTGGTCGCCCAGTACATCTTCCAGCAGGGCGGCCGCACGCCGGACCTGGGCGCGGCGCGCCTGGCCAGCGTGACCCTGCCGGGCGCCGAAGCCTTGGCCGGCGTGCCAGTGCTGGGCTGGATCTGGAACAGCCTGATCGGCGGCCACTCGCCGCTGGTCTACCTGGCTTTCCTGCTGCTGCCGGTCGTGCACTGGGTGGTCTACCACAGCCGTTTCGGCCTGCGCCTGCGCGCCTGCGGAGAAAACCCGCACGCAGCCGATGCCGCCGGCGTCTCGGTCGAGCGCACCCGCTACATGGCGATGCTGGTGGCCGGCGTGCTGTGCTCGTTCTCGGGCGCCTACCTGTCGATCGTCCAGAGCGGCTTCTTCCTGCGCGACATGTCGGCCGGCGCCGGTTACCTGGCCCTGACGGCCCTGGTGTTTGGCAATTGGCGTCCACTGCAGACCGTGCTCGGCTGCCTGATGTTCGGCTTCTTCTCGGCCGTGCAGATCCAGATCGAAGGCGTCGATTTGCCGCTCGTGGGCCGCATTCCCGGCTCGCTGATCCAGATGATTCCGTACGTCGTGACCGTGATCGTGCTGGCCGGGCTGATGGCCAAGTCGGTGGCGCCGAAGGCGGTTGGCAAGCCGTTCGTGAAGTCGCGCTGATCTGCACTTGATGTGAACGGGAAGGCGGCCAGATGGCCGCCTTTTTATTTGAGGTACCGGTTGCAATGTAGGGTGGGCGCTAACGGTACGCGTGGGCGGCGAAGCCGACCACCCTACTTTCCGGATGCGTCCAGCTTGCGCAGCGCATGCTCCTTGCCCGTCATCGCCGCGTGCCAGGCCGGCAGCACACGGAAGGTCAGCGCCAGGTCGTAGTCGCCGGGGATGCTGCCGGTGTCCATCGGCACGTCGCCCGCGCGGTTCTGGAACCAGCGCAGCCATTCCACGGACCCCGGCGCCGGCGAATTCATGTAGGGCGCGCCGGCGTTGGCGGCCGCGCCTTCGCCCGGTGCGGCCAGCGGCATGAAGAACGACGCCATCCCCTGCTTCGGATTGGCGGCATTCCACTGCGCGGCGCCGTGGCAGCTCAGGCAGGATGAATTCGCGGCGTTCCGGGTCAGCACGCGCCCGCCCTCCCCGGCCACCGAGATATCGTTCAGCGCGTGGTCGTTCGGCCCCGACAGGCGCCCGCCCCAGCCCAGGGTTTCAGTAGCGTACAAGGGCGCGTTCGGATTCACCCAGGTTTCCTGCAGCGCCGCGCCAGGGTTCAGCGCGCTGTTGGCCTGCGGATCGTTGCCCCACTGCGCGCCGAGCGCCACCATCTGGTCCCACACGCCGGCGCTGCCGGGACGCGTGTCGCGGTCGTAGACCAGGGTCGTGAACACCCAGCCGGTCTGCGGCGCCGACTGCGTGTCCTTCACCACGACGTCGACCTGCATCAGGTACGCCTTGTCCAGCCGTGGCCTGTCGTTGTGGCCGGTGGTGGCATTCGCCGTCATCATCATCGGCCAGGCCAGCGCGCCTTCCATCGCCGGCCAGGTGGCCGGGTCGGCGGTGGTGAACGCCAGCTTGACGGTGATCGAGCCCTCGGCGTACTGGGTCGCGCCGCCGTCGAGCATCGGGGCGTTCGGGTTGCGGCTCCAGATTTTCCCCAGCGTTTGCGCGGCGGTACGGTTGTAGTAGGTCAGCACATAGGTCGTAAAGGGTTTCGTCAAACCGCTTTTCGGGAACAGGGTATTGTCGACCTTCTCGATCCCGACCAGCATGCCGTGCACCGGCTCGCGCTGGGCGCCCAGCCAGGGGTCGTTGTACCAGCCGCGCTTGGCCGCGTTCCAGTCCTCGTAGTCGGCCAGCAGCGTGGCCATGTCGCGCGCGATGCTGTCCTTCAGGGCCTGGGTGTAGGCCGGCGCGCTGGCAGTGGTGATGGCGCCATTGCCGATCGCCGTGCGCCAGGGCATGTGGGGCGCCGGCAGGCCGGCGGGATAGTTATAGCTGAGCCTGAACAGCGGCCCGGTATAGTCGGCGGGCGGCAGCTTGCCGTTGTGGTCGGCGTAGGGATTGACGCTGGCAGCCAGCGCGCCGAGCGCGAGCAGGCTGCCGGCCAGGCAGAGGCATGCGTTGCGGATGAGCATTTTCGATTCCTTGTGTGGAGGGCGAACAGCTCATCTTCCGCGCGGGCGGGGGTCACGGCTTGTGGCCGGACAAGGCTTCGAATTGATCAGTCACGCGCCATGGACCTGGAGCGCCACAGCGTCCACGACAGCCCGATGCCGCCCGACACGCCATTGTTCTTGCGGTGCAGCGGGCTGTCGTCGTTGGCGCCGACGCCGTAGTTCTCGGCGCGCACGAAGCCGAACACGCGCAGATCCGGGTTGACCTGGCGCGCCGCAAAGGCGCCCACGCGCACCAGGATCAGGCCGGATTTGGCGGCATAGGCCGGACGGTCGGCGCTCGCGTACTGCGGCGCGACTTCGTAGAAGTAGCGGTTGATCTTGCCGTCGCCGACGACGGTGGAGAGCTGGGTATCGAACATCCATTTGCCGTCGGCGGTGCGGCGTTCGTAGACCAGGCGCGGCTCGAAGGTGTAGCCCTGGTGGCGCACGCCGCTGCGCACCTCGAACACCGCGCGCAGCGGCAGCTCGGCGCGCAGGCCGCTGTAGGCGTCGAAGCGCGCCAGGCGCAGTTTCAGGCGCGGGCCGAATTCGCCCAGGGCGCCAAGGTCGGGCATGCCGGCGCGGGCGTCGACGTCGTCGGACCTGGCCGGCAGCGAGGCCGCCAGGCCGACGTCGAGTTCGGCGTTCTCGCTGCGGAACAGGCGCGCGCCGATGCCGGACTGGTCGGCCCGCAGGATCTTGCCGCGGTAGATCACGGTGGGAATGCCGAGCACGCGGGTTTCGCGGTCATCCGCGCCGGGATAGGCCGGGGTGCTGATGACACCGCCGCCCAGGCCGAGTTCCCACAGCGGGCGGCCCGGCGGTTCGCTCGGGGACGCGGCCGAATCGATGATCTGGGCGGAAGCGTGCAGCGAGCAGGCCAGGCCTGCGAGGCCGACGATGGCGGGCAAGATTTTGTTCATGTGAAAAGGGAAAAGGCGCGGGGCGCGGGGCTTGTTATTTTAGCAGCAGGATGGGCGGGATTATGCGGGTTCTGGTTGATGGCGGTTGCGTCATCGTCGGGTGGGCCGGGACGCGCCAATCATGGCCTGGTAGACCGGACCGCGATAGGCATCGTACGGTGGGCACTCCGTGCCCACGCGGTTACGTGCGTGTCTGGAATCACGTACGGAAAGGTGTCGCTCGCTCGGCATGCGACGGACGGCAAATCGGCTTCGCTCGTTGTTTCGAGCGATGGGTCGCGGCAGCAGGTGCAAGGATACGTACGTACCGCGTGGGCACGGGGTGCCCACCGTACGGTTCCCCGTTCGCGCGTCGAATACGGATATCGGCGCATCAAATAAAAAGGCCGCAGCGTGCTGCGGCCCTCTTCGTCGATGCGGCAACGCTACGGTCGATCAGCCGTAAATCGCCTTCAACACCTCGGCCAGCTTGTAGCCGCCCTTGATCAATTGTTCCTTGGCCAACTGCGAGCTTGGCACCGGGTAGTTGTCCGGCACTTCGAGCGTGAAGGTGTAGTACACGTCGCCCTTCTTGCCCGTCTGCGGCACCAGCTTGCCCGGCACCACGTCGCCGTAGGCGATCTTCGACGCAATCAGGCTGTCGTCGGCCCACTGGTAAGGCCAGATGGCGAGCTCGCCCGTATTCGCCTGGATGGCCGGCTTGCCGGCAATCGCCGCGTCGGCGAACTGGTCCGGGGTCCTGGTGCGGATGCGGCGGAAGGCGTAGTCGACCGTGGTGCTGTCCCAGTACGAGTGGAAGGGTTTCGTCAGCGCCTTTGGCACGCCTTCCCTGATCGGCTTCGGCTCGCCCGGCGGAATCACGGCATCGCTCAGGCGGGTCAGGCGCTCGTCGTCGAGCAGCAGGTTGTTGCCGCCGCGCGAATCGAAGATCGCCGCTTCGTCGACTTCGGCATGGGTCTTCGGCACCACGAACTTGCCGTCCTTGCTGACAAAGGCCGCGCCCACGTGCAGCGGCTGGTGGATGTCGCCGACCATGTGGGTCAGCAAGATCAGCGCCTGGCGCTTGGTGAACTTGTGCGGATTCAGGGCCGGGTCGGTCTTGCCTTGCAACACGGCGATGGCCTGCTTCAGCGTTTGCACGATGTCGTGCTCGCTCGTGCCCACGCCGTGGTCATGGTAGTGCGCGAGCTGGAACGGCACATCGGTGTAGTGGTACTCGCTGTGCTTCGGGTTGGCATTCGTGTACTCGACCATTTCCGGCGACTGCGGACCGCAGTAAGTGCCCTTCACGCAGTCCGGCCAGTTGGCGATCGACTGCAGGGTTTCGCCCGGCAGCAGGAGCGCCGCGATCTGCTTTTCGGCGTTCGTGCCCTTCAGCAGGCGGTCGGCAATCGCGCCCACCGCGCGGTGGCCATCGCCGCCCCAGGCGGCCGCGTCAAACGACACGAAGGCGCTTGCCAGCGCCAGTACACAAGCTAGTTTTTTCATGATGTTCCTTGGGATGTAGCGTTTGTTTATTGCTGCGTGGTCAGCACGATGGACATGACGGTCATCAGGGCCACCGCCAGCGCCGCCAGCAACAGCGCGCGCCGTGCCGGCGGCAGCGAAGACTTCAGCAGCAGGCGCTTGACCACGGTGACGCCGATCACGGCCAGCGCGATGGCAACGATGATGACGATGTTCTGGTCCATGATCAGTTCGCCGCCTTGATTTTGTCGATGCGCACGGTCGAGGCCATGCCCGCAGCCGGTGCGCCGGCGCCCGGGTTTTTCGCAATGAAATCGCTCAGCGCGTCGAGGTCGACCAACTGGGTGTCCACGCGGTTCGTGCCCTTGGCGAATTCCGGAATATTGTCGCCGCCTTCGGCCAGGAAGTTATTCGCGACCACGCGGTAGGTCTTGCCGTCTTCGATCGCCGCGCCGTTCAGCTTCAGGCTGCCCGGCAGCACGCGGCTGCCCACCGGGCGCTTCGCGTCCCAGGTGTAGGTAAAGCCTTGCGACACCTGCAGGATGGTGGCGCCGGAGCTGCTGGGGCGGTCCCACTGCTGCTCGAGCAGGCGGCGCAGCTGGGCGCCGGTCAGGTCCATCACCACCAGGGTATTGCCGAACGGCAGCACCGCCTGGGCATTGCCGAAGGTGGCAAGCTGCCCGTCCGCGGTTTCCAGGTCCTTGCGGATACCGCCGCTGTTCATGAAGCCGATCTGCACCCCCTGGTTGCGGGTGGCGGCGACGATGGCGTCGGCGACCAGGTTGCCCAGCGGTGCTTCGCCGGCGTCGTTCGCCTTGCGCGCCACCGTGGCCGTGCCGAGTTTACCCAGCGGACGCGCCAGTGCGGCGGTGCTGCGTTCCTTGACGCGCGCCAGGTAGGCGCTGATCTTCGGATCGGCCGTGAACTTGCTCGGGTCCATGACCACGTTGCGTACGTCGATGTCGGCCACGGCGCCGCTCTTGGCATCGACCTTCAGCGCGATGCGCGACAGCAGGTGGCCGGCGGCATCGGCCTGGGTCACGACGCGGCCATCGACCTGGCACAAATAACCCTGGTGCGAGTGGCCGGTGATGACCAGGCGGATCGCCGGATCCAGCGCCTTGACGATGTCGACCACGCCGCCGGTGAGGCCCTTGCAATTCGGCTGCTCGGGGGACTCGTCGGTGCGGCCGCCCTCGTGCACCAGGGCCAGGATCACCTGGGCGCCCTCGGCGCGCATCTGCGGCAGCGTGCGGTTGATGGCTTCGGCTTCGCCAATGAAGTCGAGGCCGGCAATGGCCGAGCTCATCGCCACCGAGGCGGTGTCCTGCAGCACCACGCCGACAATGCCGACCTTCACGCCCTTGACGGTCTCGATGCGGTAGGCCGGCATGAAGGGCTTGCCGGTGGCTTTATCGAGGACGTTGGCGGCGAGGTAGGTGAAGCGCGCACCCTTGAAGTCCGGCGCCAGCTTGCAGGCCTTGTTCGGGCGCGGCGAATCGCAGCCGCCGTGCTGCTGGCGCAGCAGTTCCTTGCGGCCCTGGTCGAATTCGTGGTTGCCGACCGAGCTCACGCGCAGGCCGAACAGATTCATCGCTTCGATGCTCGGCTCGTCGGCCCACATCGAGGACAGCGCCGGGCTGGCGCCGATCAGGTCGCCGGCGCCGATGAACAGCAGGTCCTTGTCTTCCTGGCGCCAGGCGGCCAGCGCGCCGCTCAGGGTTTCGATGCCGCCGGCGCGCAGGGTCTCGCTTTGTCCGGCGGCGCTGGTGTACGTGTATTTGCTCGGTTCCAGGTTGCCGTGGAAGTCGTTGATGGCGACCAGGTTCAGGGTGATCGGTTCCTGCGGCGTGCTCGCGCAGCCGGCCGCGGCAAGCGCCAGCACCAGGGTGGAAAGAACGGCGCGGGCGCGCGGGGAAGCGATCATGGTGGTCCTTGATTGAAGAAAACGGGTGCCCTTGCGAGGCGACCCGGATTATTGCACGTAGGAGAGCATGGGGAAATCCTTACAGCCCGGATGTCATCCGCCCTACCCGTTCACGTAAACGAAAAAACGGCCGGTGTTTCCACCGGCCGCCTTGGGAACATCAAGACAAATTCAGGAACTTAGAATTCGTACTTGACGGTCGCCTGGATCGCCCACTGCGATTCGTTCTTGGCCTGCTTGACGACGTTGTCGTCTGCCTTGTTGCGAACGAAGTAGACATAACGGCCCTGGCTGTCCAGGCCGGCATAGTCCACGAAGCCGCGGGTGGTGCCGCCAGCCGATGCGAACGACGGCTCTTCGGTGTGGCCCCACTTCTTGTTCAGCAGGTTGCCGACGTTGAAGAAGTCCAGCGTGAACACAGCCTTGTTGCGTGCGAAGATGCCTGGAATTTCCTGGCTGATACGCATGTCGACAACGTTGGTCCAGTCCGAGAAGCTCTTGTTACGCTCGACCACGCCGCCGGCTGCCTTGCGCAGGGCCTTGTTGCCGTTGACGATGTCCCAGAAGCGCTGCTCGTTGGTGTGGCTGGTTGCCGTATCGCCGTAGAACACGACTTCACCCGAACCGAAGGCCGTCGGGATGTACATCAGGTCGTTACCCGAGATACCGTCGCCGTTCATGTCGTTCTTGACGGTCCAGCTGTAAGGCTTGCCCGAACGTGCTTCGTAGAAGATACCGAAGCGGGTGTTGTAGGCGCCGAAGAACTTGCGCTGGAAGTTAGCCAGGGCGTTCAGGCGGTGCTTGACCATGTAGTTCGAGTTCGCCGCGACTTCTTCGTTCGGGTTGAATACCGAGCGGGCATTGAAGTTCGAGTTGGCGACCGACGACGACAGCGGCGAGACTTCCGTCGCATCCGTGTGGGTGTAGGCCAGCGACCAGCCGAAGCCCTTGGTCAGCGGTTTCGACAGCGACACGGTAACCAGCTTGCCGTCGCCTTCGCTGGTGTTCTTCGCAACCAGGACGTTGTTGTAGGACGTGTTGCGCAGCGCCTTGTTCTGCGCGCCGCAACCGCTGACGGTGCTCAGCGTGGTGCCGGCGGTACCTGCCGAGTAGCAGGCGGTCGACAGGCCCTGGGTGTTCCAGAACATCTGGCGGCCATCGGTACCGGCGGTACGGGTAGGCGCGCCCAGGTTCAGGTGCTCATAGAAGATCGAGTCCTTGTTCTTGGTGTACAGGAACTCGGCACCGAAGACCATGCCGGACCATGGCAGTTCGGTGTCGAACGCCAGGTTGGCTTTCCAGATCGATGGCTGGCGCAGGCCCGGGTCGAGGATGTCGACGTTGGCGAGCGGCGTGCTGCCGGCGATGTTGGTCGGCTGGGCGTCCGGATTCGGGCTGAAGATGCCTGGGCCGGTGACCGGGCAACGGGTCGAGCCGACACCCGAGCAGGTGATGGTACGGGTAGCAACGCCCGGGTTCGAGAACGGGTTGGCCATCCAGACCGATGCAGCTGCACCCTGGAACAGGCCGGCGCCGCCGCGGATCTGGGTTGGACGCGCGGTGTCGAACTTGTAGTTGAAGCCGGCGCGTGGCTGCCACAGCTTCTTGCCGTCAGGGGTGACGGTGTTGTCGTAGCCGAAACCGCCGGTCTGGCCACGGAAGGTGGTGGTGTTGCCCACGGTGGTGACGGTGCCGGCGATGACAGGTGCTGCCACGGCGGCGTTGGCCAGCGGCTTGCTGCCGACGCCGGTTTCGTCGACGCGCAGGCCGTAGGTCACGGTCAGGTTCTTGTTGACGGTCCAGGTGTCTTGCAGGAACAGGCCGGTGTTCTTCATCTTGAACGATGCGATACCGTCGTCCAGGGTCTTGCCAGGTGCGGGCACCTGCACGGTGTACGAGGTCGGACGGCCGTTGCGGAAGTTGTCCAGCACCGCGGCTTCGATCTGCGCGGCATTGCCGTTCAGGCAGGCGTTGGCATTGATCGTGTTGTCGCAGGCGAAGGTGTAGCTGCCGAACACGTTCTGCAGGTAGGCGTTGTAGATCTCGTTGACGCTGTAGTCGAAGCCGCCCTTGATTTCGTGGTCGCCCACGATCCAGTTGGCCGCGCCGTAGTAGTCCATGGTCTTGGTGCCGAGGACGTTCAGCTGGCGTGCATATTCGGTGCCGAAGTTCAGGTCACGCGTGCCGTTCTGGACGCCGGCCGGGGTGCCGGCAGGCAGCGGGCCGCTGAACTGCAGGCGGATCGACGGCAGGCGCGTGCTGTTTTGCGGAACCGATTTGTAGTCACGCGACGATACGCGGAATTCGGTCGACAGGGTCGGGGTCCAGTCCGAGAAGACCTGGGCCACGCCGGTTTCGATGCTCTTCTCATTGCTGTAGAACATCGAGTCCAGGGTCACGCTGTCGCGCGCGAACGATGGGAATGCCGGTTCCGACTGGGTGGTCTTACCGTAGCGGAAGTTAGCGCGGTGGTTGTCGCTGATGTTCCAGTCGACTTTCAGCAGCTTTTCTTCCGATTCCATCTTCGAGCCGGCAGGCACGTTCAGGCCGCCGATTTCCATGCCGTACCGGTCGCGTGCGATCTGCTGGGCAGCTGCAACCGATGCGGCGGTGATCGGCACGGTGGTGCCGGCGGTGCTGCCGATGATGCCGAAGTCCGGGCTGGCGCGGCTGCTTTCCGACTTCTCGGTCAGGGCGTAGATGAAGAGCTTGTCTTCGATCAGGGCGCCACTGGCCCACACGCCCTTGGTGGTTTCCTTGAACTTCGGTGCGTCGCTGTAGGTGTCGGTGACGTTGTTGTAGCGCTCGCCGACGAAGCGGTCGTTACGCCATACGTAGTAGACGCCGCCCTTCCAGGTGTTGGTGCCCGACTTGGTGACGGCGTTGATGTTGGCGCCGGTGTAGCCTTTCTGGGTCACGTCGTAGTTGGCGACGTTCACTTGCACCGACTGGATGGCTTCGATCGAGATCGCCTGGCGCGCGGTCGGGCTGCCGTTCGATTCCAGGCCGAAGGTGTCGTTGATGGCCACGCCGTCGACGGTGATCGAGTTGTAGCGCGAGTTCTGGCCGGCGACGGACATTTCGCCGCGGTCCTTGTCGGTCTGCGACACGCGCGGGTCGGCGCGGGCGTAGTCCTGCAGGCTGCGCTGGATCGATGCCTGGGTTGCCAGTTCGGTCGCGCCGATGCTGGTGCCGGCACCCATGGTGGTGCGGTTGAAGCGTTCCGAGCGGTTGGCCGAACCCGACACGGTCACGGTCTGCATCGCCTGGCCCAGGGTCGCATCGATCGACGCGGTCTCGGCCAGCTGGACGAAGACGTTCTCGCGTTTTTCCGAGATGCCATCCTTGGTGTAAATGATCGTGTACGGACCGCCGACGCGCAGGCCGCGTGCGACGTAACGGCCTTCAGCGTCGGTAGCGACGTTGCTGACAGATCCCGACTCGACGTGTTGGATCGACACCTGAGCGCCGGCCACTGGACGGCCATCCGCACCAGCGACACGGCCGCCAATGGCGGAGGTGGTGTTCTGTGCGAAGGTCGGCGCCGCCGACAACGCAATCGACAAAGCCAGGGCCAGCTTGGTGAGCCGGATCTGTTTGTGAGTGATCATTGTTAAAACCCCAAAAATAGACTTTAGTTATTTTGGACACCCGAAGGTGTCCCTCTTTACAAGTACTGCAACCCTGGTTGCTGCGAAACGCAGCGGCACAGCCAGCCTTGGAACCGGGCGATTGTAGACAGGAAAAATGTCATCCCTGTTACACCTTACCCTTGAAAAAACTTCAAGCATATTTACCAACATCAACAAATATGCATGAGCCCCACCGGCCAGACAAATACGTTTTTCCTTCGCCATTTAGAGGCTGGGCGTCTGAATCGCCCAAAAAACGTGCATCTGGTGCACCGCAACGCGCTTTCTCGCGCAAAATCACAAGGCGCGATTATACGGAAGGCATTCTTTGATGAAATATTTAGATAAGCATTTTCGGAAAACGCAGGGGTGGCCTTGTAAATCTGTGGTGAGGAGGCCACAAATGTTGGCTCAGCACTAACTTCCGTCCGCCCCAGGGCGGTGCAGGGCATGGTGCACATGCAAAAACGGCAGCCTTGCGCTGCCGTTATCGAAACCATTTATTTGTTGCTTATTTGATTTTTGTGCGTGGTGCTGGCACAACGGTTTTTGCCAGTCGCGCGATGTCGGCCTCGAACTTCGCATAGCGCGCGTCGAGCTGGCGCGTCAGGCGCGTCTTCTCGGCCGCCGGCAGGAAGGCGTAGCGGATGCTGTTGTACGAGGCCTTCTTCATCTCCGCATAGTCCGGCTTGTAGCGGCTGGCGAACAGCACGTATTCGTTGCTGAGCGTGTGGCGGGTGACGCCGGCGTCGTCGGTCGAGATCACGTAGGGCACGCCGTATTTGCGGTACAGCGTGATCGGGTGGTTCTCGTCCTTCAGGCCGTTGATGAAATCGTTCGAGGTCAGGTTGATTTCCACCGGCACGTCGTCCTTGCGCATCTTCGCCATGATCGCCAGGGCATTCGTCTCGTGGGCCAGGTCGATGCCGTGGCCGATGCGGTCGGCGTTCGCCAGCACCAGCGCCTCGTCGATGTGGAACTTCAGGCCTTCCGGCGGCACGTCGCCCATCGCCAGCTCGCCGGCGTGCATGGCCACCTTCACGTCCGGATACACCGACTTCAGGAAGCCGAACATCTTCATGTGCAGCGTGTAGTCGCGCATCGAGACGGCCGTGCTTTCCTGGCCGACGATGTTCACGCCGACGATCTTGCCGTTCGCCGATGCCGCCTTGAAGGCGCCGATCATCGAGGAAAACACCTGCGACGGGTTCAGCAGGCGCAGCACATAGGTCTGGTAGCGCATGGTGAAGCGCTCGTCGTCGATGCCCTGCGCCGCTTCGTCGATCCTGGCGACGAACTCGCCCAGGGTCTTGTTGAAGGCCGGGTCGCGCGCCAGGGTTTCCATCCAGGTGTTCAGCTCGGCCTTAAGGGCCGCGTCGTCGTTCACCAACTGCCAGGCACGGGCGTCGAACTCGGGATTGGCCACGGCCGGGGCCATCTTGAACATGGTCTCGATGTAGCCGACGTTCTCGGCGATCGCGCGCTTTTTCAGTTCCTGCAAGCCTTCGGCGAAGTTGGCGTTCGAGACTGGTCCAAAGAAGCTGAAGGTCTGGAAGAACAGGCGGTCCGGCGGCGGCTGCAGGGCGCCGTGGTTGCCGAAGTCCTTGTTCGACCAGCGCTGCACCAGCTCGCGCCAGGTGGCGTCGTCGGCATAGACTTCGGCGCTGGACAGGCAGTTGCGTTCCTTGGCCGGCTTCGCGCGCTCGGCGGCGACGACGTCCTTGTTGGTCTCGATGCGGTAGGTCTGCTTGTTGACGCAGACGCCCTGCTTGTCGAGGAAGTCGACGTACTGCTCGGCATAGATGGCGCCGGAGTAATGGTGGTGCAGGTCGCCGCCCTTCGGCATCTGGGTGAAGAACATGGTCAGCTCGGCCAGTTTCGGCGCGCTGCCGGCAACCAGGCCGGCGTAGTGGCGGGCGGTGGCGGCTTCGTTGGCCTGGCGCGTGGCGCTCGCGGGCTCCTTGGCGGCCACGGGCGCGGCGGCGGCGGCACAGGCGAGCGCGATCAGGAGGCTGCTCAGTTTCTTCTGCATCGGGATTCTTTCGTAACGGTTGGTTGGTGCGGACCGCGAAACTCTAACTGCTAAGTGCAGGATTGGCAATGGATGGGGTGGGTGCCGTTTTGTTGCGGGGAGGGTGTGCTGGCGCTATCGGGGCTGTTGCCTGCGCTGGTATTGGTGTGTTGAATCCGCGTGGGCACGAGTGCCCACCCTACAGGACTACGGGATACGTTCCAGGCCGCAAACCCGGCATTGCTTGGTGGCCGAGGCGCGCAGCGACGAACCCGCGGCGTCACTTGTAGGGTGGGCACTCGTGCCCACGCGGATCGGAGGGACCGATACCGTCACAGGCAACAGCCCCATTACCCTCAACTCACCGCTGGTGAACCTTGCTCCCCATCGCATACGTCGCGAAAATGGTCCGGTCATCCCCCAGCAAGGCCAGCGCAAACAGCTGCTCTTCCAGCGTATTGCAATGTTCACTACGCCGCGCCATCAGCGGCGTGGCCCGCGGATCGAGCACCACGAAGTCCGCCTCCGCCCCCACCGCAAAGCTGCCGATCGTTCCTTCCAGGTCCATCGCGCGCGCCGCGCCCAGCGTGACAAGATAGAACATGCGCAGCGCCGGCAAGTAGCTGCCCTTCAGCCGCGCCACTTTATATGCTTCGTTCATGGTCTGCAGGATCGAGAACGAGGTCCCCGCCCCCACGTCGGTCCCGAGCGACAGCAGCGCCCTGGCGCCATCCGCCTTTTCGAAGTCGAACAGCCCGCTGCCCAGGAACAAATTCGAGGTCGGGCACACCGCCGCCGCCGACCCGGTGGCCGCCATGCGCGCGAAGTCCTCGTCGTCCAGCCAGATGCAGTGCCCGAACAGCGCGCGCGGGCGCATCAGGCCGAAGTCCTCGTACACGCCCAGGTAGCTGCGCGACTTCGGGTACAACTCCTTCACCCAGCTGCACTCGTCCTTGTTCTCGGACACGTGGGTCTGGATGAAGGTGTCCGGATAGCTGGCGGCCAGTTCGCCGGTCAGGCGCAACTGCGCTTCGCTCGACGTCGGCGCAAAGCGCGGCGTGATCGCGTACAGCGCGCGGCCGCGCTTGTGCCACTTGTTGATCAGGGCTTCGCTGTCGCCGATCTGGCCTTCGGCGTCGCGCAGGAAGTCGGGGCAGTTGCGGTCCATCAGCACCTTGCCGGCCACCATGCGCAAGTTGCGCGCTTCGCTCGCCTCGAAAAAGGCGTCGACCGAACCCGGATGCACGGTGCAGTAGACCACCGCCGTGGTGGTGCCGCAGCGCGCCAGTTCGTCGAGGAAGAACTCGGCGGTGGCACGCGCATGTACCGGGTCCTCGAAGCGGCGCTCGGTCGGGAAGGTGTAGGTCTCCAGCCAGGGCAGCAGGCCCTCGCTTGGGGAGGCGATCATGTCGGTCTGCGGGTAGTGCAGGTGGGTGTCGATGAAGCCGGGCGTGATGATCTTGCCGCGGTAGTCGACCGGTTCGACGCCGGGCGGCAGGGTCGCGCTCAGTTGCGCGTAGTCGCCGGCCGCCTTGACGTGGCCATCCTCGATGACGAGCAGGCCGTCCGTGTGCCAGGAATAGGCGCCCTCGGCAAAAGCCGGGTCGGCGTGAAAATGCAGCAAGCTCGCACGGTAGGCTTGCACGGTAGGGTGTGCGGTGGA
Organism: Massilia brevitalea; assembly: GCF_030711405.1. GTDB lineage: Bacteria > Pseudomonadota > Gammaproteobacteria > Burkholderiales > Burkholderiaceae_D > Telluria > Telluria brevitalea. The sequence goes on along the minus strand of NZ_JAULSI010000010.1, from coordinate 35,249 downwards.
CATCAGTTGGATTCCGGAGAAGCGTCAAGAAGGCTGGAGGCTGCTGCAGCGGCAGCTTCCCAGACGGTCAGCAATTGGGCCGCGACGGCGACGGCGATCACGGCCGGCGCCTTGCCGGCAATACCGGGCAGGCCGATCGGGCAGACCATGGCGTCGATGCGCTCGTTGGCGATGCCGCGCTCGCGCAGGCGGTGCTCGAACTGGCGGCGCTTGGTATCGGAGCCGATCAGGCCGAACCAGTCGGCGCCGGGACGGGACAGTATCGCAATCGACAGGCGCAGGTCAAGTGCATGACTGTGTGTCATCACCAGGAAAGAAGTACCGGGGGCGGCCTGGGCGACCAGGGCTTCCGGCGTGTCGGTGGCTTCGACCGTGACGTTGGCGGGCACCTCGGCCGGGAACATGTCGTCGCGCTCGTCGACCCAGGTGACGCGGCAGGGCGGCTCGGCCAGCGCACGCACGATGGCCGCGCCGACGTGGCCGGCGCCGAACAGCATCAGGTGGGCACGCGGAGCGAAGACGGAGTCGGCCAGCCAGCGGCGGCCATCGGCATCGGTGAAGACGTGGGTGCCGCGCGTGCGGTCGAAGCCGGGCGCGGGCGCGCCGGCCAGTTGCCGGCCCGCGCCGTCGAACAGGGATGGACCCATTCCGCCAATAGCGATGAGGCGCCAGGTGTCCTCGTTGCGCCGCTTGTCCAGCAGAGCCATCTGCTCGCGGTCGACGACCTCGAACACCAGGTGCGCGATCCCGCCGCAGCACTGCCCCAGGCTCGGCCCCAGCGCAAAGCGTTCCAAGCGCGCCAACCCGCCCTCTTCCAGCATCGTGCGCGCCATGTCGATCGCACGGTGCTCGAGATGGCCGCCGCCGACCGTGCCGGCAAAGCCGTCGCGGGTAACCAGCATCTTGGCCCCGGGCTCACGCGGCACCGAGCCTTCGACGATGGCGACCGTGACCAGCACGGCCGGCGCGCGCAGCGCGGCTGTCAGCCAGTCTTCCATCACGCGCTCGGGGCGGCGGCTTCCACGGCCGCGATGGCGTCCAGGATCGCCTCGCTCGTGGCCGGCGCATTCAGCGGCGGATTCACCTTGTGCCCACCCACGCTGGAAATCGCATCGCGCAGCGCAAAGAAGACCGAGAACGGCAGCAGCAGCGGCGGCTCGCCGACCGCCTTCGAGCGGTGGATCGAGTCCTCGACATTGCGGTTCTCGAACAGGCGCACGCGGAAGTCGCGCGGGCAGTCCGACACGCCCGGGATTTTATAAGTCGACGGCGCATGCGTCATCAGCTTGCCGCCCGCGTTCCACCAGAGCTCCTCGGTGGTGAGCCAGCCCATACCCTGGATGAAGGCGCCTTCGACCTGGCCGATGTCGATGGCGGGATTGAGCGAATTGCCGGCGTCGTACAGCGCGTCGGCGCGCAGCAGCTTCCATTCGCCAGTGAGCGTGTCGACCACGACCTCGGCCACCGCCGCGCCATAGGCGAAGTAGGAGAACGGCCGCCCGCTCATGGTCTTGGCGTCCCAGCTTAAACCCGGGGTGGCATAGAAGCCGTCGGACCAGAGCTGCACGCGCGCCAGGTAGGCCCTTTGCACCAGGTGCTCGAAGGGGATTTCCATGCCGCCCGCGAACACGGTGTCGGCTGCGAAGCGCACGTCATCAAGCGTGCATTCGTAGGTAGTGGCGGCAAACGCGGCCAGGCGCTCCTTGATCTGGCGCGCCGCATCCTGGGCCGCCTTGCCATTCAGGTCGGCGCCGGTCGATGCCGCCGTGGCCGAGGTATTCGCCACCTTGCTGGTGTTGGTGGCAGTGGCGCGCACGCGCTCCACGTCCACGCCCAGTTCGTGCGCCACCACCTGCATCACCTTGGTGTTGATGCCCTGCCCCATCTCGGTGCCGCCATGGTTCACCATGATGGAACCGTCGACGTACACGTGCACCAGCGCGCCGGCCTGGTTCAGGTGGGTGACGTTGAAAGCGATCCCGAATTTCACGGGCGTGAGCGCCAGGCCCTTTTTCAGCACCGGGCTGCTGCGGTTGAAGTCATTGACCGCATCGCGCCGCGCCCGGTATTCGCTGGAGGTTTCCAACTCGGCCACCAGCTCGTGGATGACGTTGTCGACCACGGCCTGGCCGTAGGGCGTGACGTTCCGCTCCGTCTTGCCGTAGAAGTTCAGCCTGCGGATGTCGAGCGCGTCCTGCCCCAGGTTGCGCGCGATCTCGTCGATCACGTATTCCATGGCGATCGCGCCCTGCGGGCCGCCGAAGCCGCGGAAGGCGGTGTTCGACTGGGTATTCGTCTTGCCGCAGGCGGCGCGGATGTCGACATCGCTCAGGTAGTAGGCGTTGTCGTAGTGACAGACCGCGCGCGTGGCGACCGGCCCGGACAAGTCGGCCGAATAGCCGGCGCGCGAGACCATGTCGATCTTTGCGGCCAGGATGCGGCCGGCATCGTCGTAGCCGACTTCGTAGTCGTAATAGAAGCAGTGGCGCTTGCCGGTGACCAGCATGTCGTCGTCGCGGTCGGCGCGCAGTTTGACGGGGCGCTTGAGTTTGGCCGCCGCGATCGAGGCAGCGGCAGCCCACAGCGCCGACTGCGATTCCTTGCCGCCGAAGCCGCCGCCCATGCGCCGGCACTCGACCACGACGTGGTGCGAATGCAGGCCGAGCGCGTGCGCGACCACGTGCTGCATCTCGCTCGGGTGCTGGGTCGAGCATTGCACCAGCATGCCGCGGTCTTCGCCCGGAATCGCATAGGCGATCTGGCCTTCCAGGTAAAACTGTTCCTGGCCGCCGACGAAGAGCTGGCCTTTTACCTTGCGTGGCGCGTTCGCGAATGCGGTCTCGGCATCGCCGCGCGCCAGGCGCATCGGCGGCACCACGTAGGACTGGGCGGCGTGCGCTTCCTGCGGCGTGAGGATGGCCGGCAGCGCTTCGTAGTCGATCTTCGCCAGGCGCGCGGCGCGGCGGGCGTTGTCGTGGCTGTCGGCGACGACGATGAAGACCGGCTGGCCGACGTACTCCACCTTGCCGTCGGCCAGGATGGGATCGTCGTGGATGATGGGGCCGCAGTCGTTGGTGCCGGGGATGTCCTGCACCGTCAGCACCGCCACCACGCCGCGCGCCGCGCGCACCGGCGCCAGGTCGACGGAGAGGATGTTGGCATGCGGTTTACTGGACAGACCCAGCGCCGCGTGCAGGGTGCCCGCCACTTCGGCGATGTCGTCGGTATACGTGGCCTGGCCGAGCACGTGCAGCGTGGCCGATTCGTGCGGCCGCGAGCGGCCGACCGCGCGCCACGCCGCCGCCTTGATTTCAGGTGCGCCTGCGTCGTTCATGGTGATCTCCTTACGCGATGGCTGCGAATGCGTTGACTGCGCTAGCGGGCAGCGGGTTGTCGAGGCGGGTTTCAAGCCAGAAGCGGCGCAGCAGGTTCTGCGCCGTCTTCATGCGGTAAGCGCTGGAGGCGCGCATGTCGGACAGCGGCTGGTAATCCTGGGCCAGCGCGGCCATGGCTTCCTGCAGCGCGGCTTCGTCCCAGGCGCGGCCGTTCAACACTGCTTCGGCCGCGGCGGCGCGCTTTGGCGTGGCGGCCATGCCGCCGAAGGCGATGCGCGCTTCCTTGATGGTCTCGCCATCGAAGGCAAGTGCAAAGGCCGCGCACACGGCCGAGATATCCTGATCGAAGCGCTTCGCCAGTTTGTAGGTCCGGAAGCGCACGCCGGCCTGCGGCAGCGGCACGCGCAAACCAGCGACGAATTCGTCGGGCCGCATGTCCTTCTGCTGGTAGCCGAGGTAGAAATCCTCCAGCGCCAGTTCGCGCTCGCCTCCAGGACCGCGCAGCACCAGGCGGGCGCCGAGCGCAATCAGCCAGGGCATGGAGTCGCCGATCGGCGAACCGTTGGCGACATTCCCGCCCAGCGTGCCGGCATTCCGGATCGGCAGCGAAGCGAAGCGCTGCCACAGTTCGTTCAGTTCATCGGGATAGTGGCGGCAGATGGCGGCGTAGGCGTCCTGCAGGGTGACGCCGGCGCCGATGACCAGCATGCCCTCGTCCTCGCTCACGCTTTTCAGCTCAGTCACATGGCCGAGATAGATGATGTCGTTCAGCTCGCGCATCTGCTTGGTGACCCACAGGCCGACGTCGGTCGAGCCGGCCAGGATCAGCGCCTGCGGATGCGCGGCGCGCAGCGCCACCAGCTCGTCCAGCGTGCGCGGCGCGTGGAAGCTGCGGCCCTCATGCACATAAGTGGCGCCGGCACCGCGCTGCAAGGCACGCAGTTGTTCCAGCACGGCGGCGCGGTCGAATTCGGCATGCGGCAATTCGGTCATGCGCACGGCGGCGTCGATGATGGGACGGTAGCCGGTGCAGCGGCACAGATTACCGGACAGGGCATCGTCGATCTGGCAGCGCGAAGGTGCCTGCCCTTCCTGCTTCAGGTACATGCCCCACAGCGACATCGCAAAACCCGGCGTGCAGAAGCCGCATTGCGAGCCGTGGCATTCCACCAGCGCCTGCTGGACCGGGTGCAGGCGGCCGTCGGGCAGCTGCAAATCCTCGACCGTGAACAGGGCCTTGCCGTCGAGCGTGGGCGTGAACTGGATGCAGGAATTCACTGCCTTCAGTTCCAGTTCGCCGTTTTCCAGCGAACCGACCACTACCGTGCAGGCGCCGCAGTCGCCTTCGGCGCAGCCTTCCTTGGTGCCGGTGCAGCGCAGGTCCTCCCGCAGGTGCTGCAGGATGGTTTGCGTCGGCGCCACGCCGGTCACTTCGTGGACGGCGTTGCGAAAATAGAAGCGGATCGGTTCGGCCATGGCTAGTCTCGGATTGGTCCAAGGTGGAGAGTACCCCATCGGGGCAGCCGACAACTATAGCAGATAATTGATATTGCTTATCACCGCAATGATATGAATCACCCTATGAAAGGATGCGTAGCGCGCCAGTGGTTCGCAATGTCGATGCGGCGCGTGACCCACACCTGCTTGTGCTGCAGCACGTAGTCGAGGAAACGGGCCAGCGCGGCGGCCCTGGCCGGGCGTCCCGCCAGGCGGCAATGCAGGCCAATCGAGAGCATTTTAGGCGCGTTCAAGCCATTCGGGTCGCCTTCCGCATACAGCACGTCGAAGGCATCCTTCAGGTAGTCGAAGAACTGGGTGCCGGAATTGAAACCCTGCATGGCGGCAAAGCGCATGTCGTTGGTATCGAGCGTATACGGCACGACCAGATGGGCGCGTTCATCCGGCGCGCCGTCGGCGCTTGTTACGCTGACGGTTTGCCAGAACGGCAAGTCGTCGCCGTAATGGTCGGCGTCGTAGACGAAGCCGCCGTGCTCGACCACCAGGCGCCGCGTGTTCGGCGAATCGCGGCCGGTGTACCAGCCGAGCGGCGCTTCGCCGGTGAGCGACCGCATGATCTCGACCGCCTCGCGCATGTGGGCGCGTTCCGTGGCCTCGTCCATATTCTGGTAGGAGATCCAGCGCAGGCCGTGGCAGGCGATCTCGTGGCCCAGCTCGCGGAAGGCGGCCACTGCCTCCGGATGGCGCTGCAGCGCCATCGCCACGCCGAACACGGTGAGCGGCAGCTTGCGCTCCTCGAACATGCGCAGCAGGCGCCACAGGCCGGCGCGCGAGCCGTATTCGTAGAGCGATTCCATGCTCATGTGGCGCATCGGAAAGGCCTGGGCGCCGATGATCTCGGAGAGAAAGGTCTCGGAAGCGGGGTCGCCGTGCAGCACATTGTTCTCGCCGCCCTCCTCATAGTTCAGCACGAACTGCAGGGCGACGCGCGCCTGGCCGGGCCACTGCGGATGGGGCGGGTTGCGGCCGTAGCCGATCATGTCGCGCGGGTAGCGGGTGTCCATGGGTTCTTTCGAGGATGACAGCTATAAGGCCGATCTTATATTGACGAAAGTGTAAAGGTATATGATCCGGAGAATAGCCACCTTCACCAACTCCGTATAGGGGACCCATGGGCAAGCTCAGCACCCACGTACTAGACACCGCGCACGGGCGCCCGGCCGCCGGCGTGGCCATCGAACTGTATGCCATCGACGCCAACGGGCGCAGGCTGGTCAAGACCGACGCCACCAACCGCGACGGCCGCTGCGACGCCGCGCTGCTCGAAGGCGAGGCCCTGCATGCCGGCCGCTACGAACTGGTATTCGCGGCCGGCGATTATTTCGCGGCCCGGGGCGTGGCGCTGCCGGAACCGCGCTTCATCGACCGGGTGACGATCGCGTTTGGCGTGGCCGACGCCGGCCAGAACTACCACGTGCCGCTGGTGGTCACGCCCTGGTCGTACTCGACCTACCGCGGGAGCTGAGGACGCCGGCGACATCCGCCCTCACCTGTTCGGCAACGCGCGCATTTATACGGCCGAACAGGCCGTACGCGCCGGCCTCATCCACGAAGCCGTCCAGGCCCGCCCTGGGGACCACCACGCACCGGTGGAATTAGCTAATGAATAACGATTTATATCGTTTCAGCAAAGCTACTTAACAGAAGTTCATTATCTCAGCTCATCTGTTTCACCAAAACAACGCATTGATCTACCGCAAAGTCCTGTTTTTGGTGCAGTCCGTCCTTTTGCTTGTCTTTACTTTTGCTCCATGGATAGAATCGTTTCGTTCTATCCATGCTAGCTGCATGCGGACAAAACAATAACTAGAAGCAAATCTTATAAACGGAAATCCTGTAACAGGTTAACTTATGAATAAGCAGATCATCGCCGCCGTGCTGGCCCTGCCGCTGGCAATCTCGTCGGCGTTTGCGCAAGAAGCGCAGAGCCCAACCGTCAAGATCAGCGGCTTCGGCACCGGCGCCCTCACCTGGACCAACACCAACGACGCCGAATTCGGCCGCCCGAACCAGGCTTCCGGCGCAAAGAAATCGCCGCGCACCGGCGTCGATTCGAACCTCGGACTGCAGGCCGACGTCGGCGTCAACAGCTGGCTCTCGTTCACCGGTCAGGGCCTGGTGCGCCGCGATGCAGAAGACGACTTCGGCGCGGAACTGATGCTGGCCTTTGCCAAGGCCCGCATCAACGACGAAATCAGCGTGCGCGTCGGCCGTACCGGCCTGCCGGCCTTCATGATCTCGGACTACCGCAACGTCGGCTACGCGCACACCTTCCTGCGCCCGCCCGGCGAGATGTATTCGCAAGTCCCGTTCGATAAGCTCGACGGCATCGACGCCACCTGGCAGCGCAGCTTCGGCGACACCACCGTCACCGGCCAGCTGGCCTATGGCCGCTCGGAAGGCCGCCTGTCGGGCGGCGTGCTGAAAGCCGAAGGCAAGGACGTGATGGCCCTGAACGTGGTCGCCGAACACGGCCCGTTCACTGCCCGTTTCGGCCGCGTCGACGCCAAGGTCTCGGTCAAGCACTCCGTCGGTCTCACCACCCTGGTCGGCGGCCTGCGCAATGCCGGCGCCGCCCTGCGCCAGCCGCAGCTGATCGCCATGGCCGACCAGCTCGACCCGACCGAGAAGGATGCCTCCTTCACCTCGTTCGGCCTGGCCATGGACTGGAACAACATCGTTGCCCAGTCCGAGTTCGCCAAGCGCAAGACCTACACCTACGTCAACGACACTACCTCGTGGTACGTGATGGGCGGCTACCGCTACAAGAAGTTCCTTCCCTACGTCATCCACGGCAAGCTGAGCATCGATGGCTACCCGGCCAACGTGGTGCCGGCCGGCGTTCCTGCGCTGGCGGCACTGCGCGCCGGCGCCGCTTCGCTGCCGTACACCGGCATCGGCCAGGGCGAGCAAAGCACCACCTCGCTCGGCGTGCGCTGGGACTTCCACAGCTCGGCCGCACTGAAGGTCCAGTTCGACCGCGTCAAGCCGGGCGTCGGCAGCGGCCTGCTTCTCAACGCCAAGCCAGGCTTCAACCGCGACGTGACCGTCGGCGCCGTTGCCGTCGACTTCCTCTTCTAAGGAGCGCAGCATGAACAAACTGATCTCCGCAATCGTCGCTGCAGCCGCCCTGGCAGCCTCCGTCCCTGCCATGGCCGAAGTGGTCGTGGTGGTGAACCCGAAGGCCGCCGAATCGTCGATGACGAAGGACCAGGTCGCCCAGTTCTTCCTCGGTAAATCGTCCGCGATGCCCCCGGTCGACCAGTCCGAGGATTCGCCGCAGCGCGCCGAGTTCTACAAGAAGGTAACCGACAAGGACGCCTCGCAGGCCAAGGCCCTGTGGTCGAAGCTGGTCTTCACCGGCAAGGCCACGATGCCGAAGGAAGTCGCCAACAGCGCCGCCGTCAAGGCCGCTGTCGCCGCCAACCCGAAGGCGATCGGCTACATGGACAAGGCCTCGGTCGACGCCAGCGTCAAAGTCGTGTACACGGCGCCATAACAACGGGCCGACAAGCTGTTTTCGGAATTCCCGCCCCGCCGGCCCTGCCTGCGGGGCGGTTTCATGAATAGTGAGAGACAAAACATGAGCATCAAGCGCAGGATTTGGGCCCTTCCGGTCATTTCGACCCTGATTTTCGGCCTCGGTATCGGCGTGAGCGCGATGATCGCGACCGACGCCCTGAAGTCGATCAACTCCACCGAAAGCGTGGACTACCCGGTGCTGGACGCGTCCAAGGCACTGACGCTTGAAATCGGCGACGTCACCGACGCCCTGCGCGACGCCGTCACCGAAGGCGACAAGGCGCGCATCGACGAAGTCGGCAAGCAGGCCGACAAGGTGCGCGCGCACCTGCAGCAGTTCGGCGCCATCGACGGCCAGGCCGCCAACGGCGCGCGCCTGTTGAAGGAATTCAACGACTACTATGCGCCGGCGCTGTCGGCCGCGCGCATCATGCTCGAGATGGAAGAAGGCGACCCGCAGGCCGTGGTCGGCAAGATGCAGAGCAGCCTGGCCGCCCTGAACGCCGACCTGGAGAAAACCCAGGCGCAGGCGAAAGAACAGTTCAAGACCGGCATCGCCAGCAGCGAAGGCAACGTGCGCCGCGTGTTGTGGACCATGATCCTGACCGCGCTGATCGTGATCGCCAGCCTGGCCACCGTGTCGTGGTTCGTGGTGCGCACCATCTGGCAGCAGCTCGGCGGCGAGCCGGAATATGCACGCGAGATCGCCCGTGCGGTGGCCGCCGGCGACCTGGCGATGGACATCCGCACCGATGCGAAAGACAGCACCAGCCTGCTGGTGGCGCTGAAGGAGATGCGCCTGCGCCTGGCGACGATGGTCGCCGAGATCAAGGGTTCGGCCGAGACGATCGCCGTGGCCAGCGCCGAAATCGCCAGCGGCAATGCCGACCTGGCCGGCCGCACCGAATCGCAGGCATCGAGCCTGGAACGCACCGCGCGCGCCATGGACGAACTGACCGGCGCCGTGCGCCAGAACGCGGCGAATGCCAACGAAGCGAACGCGCTGGTGGTGAACGCCACCGACATCGCCACCCGCGGCGGCGAAGTGGTGGGCGGCGTGGTCGCCACCATGGGCGACATCAACACCTCGGCCAAGAAGATCGTCGAGATCATTTCGGTTATCGACGGCATCGCCTTCCAGACCAACATCCTGGCGCTGAACGCGGCAGTCGAGGCGGCGCGCGCCGGCGAACAGGGCCGCGGCTTCGCGGTCGTGGCCGGCGAAGTGCGCAACCTGGCCCAGCGTTCCGCTGCGGCGGCCAAGGAGATCAAGGAACTGATCGGCGACTCGGTGTCGAAGGTGAACGCCGGCAGCGCGCTGGTCGACCAGGCCGGCGAGACCATGGGCCAGATCGTGGCATCGGTGAAGAAGGTGCACGACATCATGGCCGAGATCACCATGGCCGGCCAGCGCCAGAGCGAAGGCATCGAGGACATCGGCCGCGCGATCGACAGCATGGACGAGATGACCCAGCAGAATTCGGCCCTGGTCGAGGAAGCGTCGGCGGCGGCGGAATCGCTGACCGAGCAGACCGGGCAGCTGACCGGGGCGCTGTCGGTGTTCAAGCTGGCCGAGCAGGGTTCCGGCCCGGCGTTCGCCAAGCGCGCGGCGCCGCTGGCTTTGCGCTGATCGGTTTGCGCTCTATATAAGAGACAGGCGCCTGCGGGCGCCTGTTTTTATTTGTGGCGGCATTAAGACGACGTGTGAATCCATCACTAGCGGTGGCAACGTAGGGTGGGCGCCCCGTGCCCACGCGTGACACGTCGCGACGGTTGCGAGCCAACGCATGCGCCGCATCAACGCAAGCGCCGGATACAATGGCCGTTCAGTCTGGTCAAATCGTCCACAAGCGTTATTCAGGCATCAACACGACCCGCCGCGTGCCAATCTGTCTACGTGGCGCGCACGCATCTGTCTCAATTGGATTCGCTTTACAAATTTGATGCCCATAGGCATCATCCGAAGAGTTCTCCCGCGTGGTTCAGGCCTCCGCGCGGCTCCCTTGTCTCTCCTCTAACACCACAGCGCATATGGCAGCAGTCCTCCCGAACGCGACTTCAGGCACACCGATGTCGGGTTTGGCGCGCGCCCTGGTCCAGGCTGGCCGCCTGACCGCGGGCCAGGCCGATACGCTGCAAAAGAAGGCCACGCTCGAACGCGTCTCCTTTATCGACGCCCTGGTGGTAGGCGGCGCGATCGATTCGCAATCGCTGGCCGTGTTCTGCGCCGAGACCTTCGGCTACCCGCTGTTCGATTTGTCCAGCTTCAACCTGGACGCCCTGCCCGCGGGCGCCATCGACGCCAAGCTGATGGCGGCGCAGCGCGTGGTGGCCCTGGCCAAGCGCGGCAACCGGCTGTCGGTGGCGATTTCCGACCCGACCAACTCGCAGGCCCTGGACCAGATCAAGTTCCAGAGCGAGGCCGCGGTGGAGCCGGTGATCGTGCCGCACGACGCCCTGCTGAATATGCTGGCCAACCTGGCCAAGGGCGCTGAGCAAAGCCTGGCCGACCTGGCCGGCGAAGACGGCGAAATCGAATTCGCCGAGGAAGAAGCTGCCGCCGCCGCAGCCCAGCCGGAAGCGGCCAACGAAGTCGAGGACGCACCGATCGTGCGCTTCCTGAACAAGATCCTGATGGATGCCGTGAACCTCGGCGCCTCGGACATCCACTTCGAGCCCTACGAAAAATACTACCGGATCCGCATGCGCGTGGACGGCGTGCTGCGCGACCACGCGATGCCGCCGCTCTCCATCCGCGACAAGCTGGTCTCGCGCATCAAGGTATTGGCGAAACTCGACATCTCGGAAAAGCGCGTGCCGCAAGACGGCCGCATGCGCCTGATCCTCTCGCCGACACGCACCATCGACTTCCGCGTCAGCACCCTGCCCACGCTGTTCGGCGAAAAGACCGTCATGCGTATCCTGGACGCGACCCAGGCGCAGATGGGCATCGACGCCCTCGGCTACGACCCCGACCAGCGCGAACTGCTGCTGGGCGCGATCACCCGCCCCTACGGCATGGTGCTGGTGACGGGGCCGACGGGTTCCGGCAAGACCGTGTCGCTGTACAGCTGCCTGAACGTGCTGAACAAACCGGGCATCAACATCTCGACCGCGGAAGACCCGGCCGAGATCAATTTGCCCGGCGTGAACCAGGTAAACGTCAACGACAAGGCCGGCCTCACCTTCCCGGTGGCGCTGAAATCCTTCCTGCGCCAGGATCCCGACATCATCATGGTCGGCGAGATCCGCGACCTGGAGACCGCCGACATCGCGATCAAGGCCGCGCAGACCGGGCACATGGTGTTCTCGACCCTGCACACGAATGACGCGCCGTCGACGCTGACGCGTTTGATGAACATGGGGGTGGCGCCCTTCAACATCGCCTCGTCGGTGATTTTGATTACCGCGCAGCGCCTGGCGCGCCGCCTGTGCACCTGCAAGCAGCCGCTCGAGATGAGCCGCGACGCCCTGATCGGCGCCGGCTACCGCGAGAGCGATTTGCAGGACGACTGGAAGCCCTACGGCCCGGTGGGCTGCGAGCGCTGCCTCGGCTCGGGCTACAAGGGCCGCGTCGGCATCTACCAGCTGATGCCGATTTCCCCGGCGATCGAGGCCCTGATCCTGGCGCACGGCAACGCGATGCAGATTGCCGCCCAGGCCGAGAAGGACGGCGTGAACTCGCTGCGCCGCTCGGGCCTGATGAAAGTAAAGCAGGGGCTGACCAGCCTCGAAGAAGTGCTCGGCTGTACGAACGAGTAACGCGCAACGCGCATCGAGTAACGACGAAACAAGCAAGCGACAGACAGGACAACTATGGCTACCTCCCTCCCCACCCGCAGCCGCGGCGGCGCACAGGTCAAGGAATCGGTCTACGCCTGGGAAGGCAAGGACAAGACCGGCAAGACCGTGCGCGGCGAGCTGCGCGCCGGCGGCGAAGCCATCGTCAACGTGACGCTGCGCCGCCAGGGCATCATGGTCACCAAGGTCAAGAAGAAGATCTACCGCTCCGGGCGCAAGATCACCGACAAGGACCTGACCATGTTCACGCGCCAGCTGGCCACCATGATGAAGGCCGGCGTGCCGCTGCTGCAGTCCTTCGACATCGTCGGCAAGGGCCATGCGAATCCGTCGGTGTCCAAACTCATCCTCGACCTGCGCGCCGACATCGAGACCGGCACCAGCCTGAACAACGCCTTCCGCAAGTACCCGCGCTATTTCGACCCGCTGTTCTGCAACCTGGTCGGCGCCGGCGAACAGGCCGGTATCCTGGAAGAGCTGCTGCACCGCCTCGCCGTGTACAAGGAAAAGACGCTGGCGATCAAGGCCAAGATCAAGTCCGCCCTCACCTACCCGATCGCGATCCTGGGGGTGGCCTTCATCGTCACCGCGATCATCATGATCTGGGTGGTGCCGGCCTTTAAATCCGTGTTCGCCAGCTTCGGCGCCGACTTGCCGACGCCGACCCTGGTCGTGATGGGCATCTCGGAATTCTTCGTGCAATGGTGGTGGGCGATCTTCGGCTCGATCTTCGCCTCGCTCTACTTCTTCTTCCAGTCCTGGCGCCGCTCGCTGAAGATGCAGCAGGCCATGGACCGCATCCTGCTGCGCCTGCCGATCTTCGGCAGCGTGATCCGCAAGGCGACGATTGCGCGCTGGACCCGCACCCTGTCGACCATGTTCGCCGCCGGCGTGCCGCTGGTCGAAGCGCTCGATTCGGTCGGCGGCGCCTCCGGCAACAACGTGTATTTGGAAGCGACCAAGCGCATCCAGACCGAGGTGAGCACCGGCACCAGCCTGACGGTGGCGATGCAGAACGCGAATGTGTTCCCGAGCCTGGTGACGCAGATGGTGGCCATCGGCGAGGAATCCGGCGCGCTCGATTCGATGCTGGGCAAGGTGGCGGATTTCTTCGAAGAGGAAGTCGACGAGGCTGTCAGTGCGCTGTCGTCGCTGATGGAGCCGCTGATCATGGTGATTCTGGGCGTGCTGATCGGCGGGCTGGTGATTGCGATGTATTTGCCGATCTTCAAGCTGGGGTCGGTGGTGTAAAAGCGACTGTGAGATGCGGTAAGTCCCTGTACTTCCTAGTACCGGCGCCTGCAGCACTGCCTGTAGGCGCGAATACCGGATCCGGCTTGTCAGTGCGGAATGGCGTTTTTGTGCGGAAGCTGGTCTGCAGCCCAGTCATAGATCTCCCGCGCTTTCGGGCACAACTGCGCCAGTAGCGGAAATCCGGCGCGCTGCTTTGCCGCTTCCGGGCCGTATTGTATTGTTTCGCACGTCGCGAATTGTTTGGAATCAGCCTGCCATTGCAGCAGCGTGTATTCCTTGACCAGGACGGGCAGTCTTTCGCCAGACACGGTGAGTGGAATGTAGGGCACCACGGTGATGCTTCCTTCCATATACCTGTGATCCGAGTCGATCAGCTGGAAATTCCCTTTTGCCAAACCGCGGAACAGGAACATCCGGTCGATCGAGCGCATTCCTCCCACGCCAGTCGAGGCAGTGAAATCGCAGACGTCATCGCCGTCAACGTCCATCCAGGTAATAACACTTTCCTCGGTATTCGGGTAACGGAAGCCGGCTTCGACGAGACCGTTCTTTATCAACCGAATATCTTCTTTTGTGTACGGCGTTTCGTCGTTCGCATCCTGCTTCGACTCCCAAGTCGGATCATACTGGCGTAGATATCTGGCCAGCTCCCGACCTGGACGATGAACCGACGAACATTTTCCCGGGTCCGCGATGGTAATCGTTTTTCCATCAATGGTCAGCGCCTTTTCCCCGGCTGTGGTCGTGGAAGCAACACAGGTCATACCGAGCCCCAGGCCGAGGGCAATGCAATGAAAGATCGTCATTTAATGACCTTTAGTTGATCCATACGGGGTAGGCATTCGTGCTGACAGTAACTCTAGCTCTGCCGACGTAGAGCTACTGCCAGCAAGCGCTTAGTCCTTCAACCCCGACCCCGGCTCGGCATCGGCCGCATGCAAATCAGCCTTCACCGTATCCGGCGCCAGGTTATTCACGATGTTCCCGATCACCTTACTGCCCGTCATGCCGGCAACAACGCGGTCCTTTCCGGCCTTCATGGCCTCGTAACCCTCGGCCGCAACTTTGCTCGGGGCAGCCTTCTCGCCCAGACCGAGCTTGTTGGTATCCATGCCGGCGCGGTGCCAGAACGGCGTATCGACCTGGCCCGGCAACAGCAAGGTAATCGTCACGCCGCTGTCCTTGGTCTCCGACTTCACCGCTTCCGCAAACGAAATCAAAAAGGCCTTGGTGCCGCCGTACACGGACTCGTACGGCGTCGGCATGGTGCCCGAGATCGACGCCGTGTACAGCAGCTTGCCGGAACCCTGCGCCACCATGTCCGGCAGGATGCGTTTCGTGAGGTGCACCTGGGAGACGATGTTCAGCTGGATCATGTTCAGTTCCGCTTCCAGCTCGGTGCCGCCGATGAAGTAGCCGCCGAGACCGACCCCTGCGTTCAGGGCCGCGGCGGCCAGCGGCCGGCCGGTAGCGCCGATGGCGGCGTACAGCGACTCGACGCCATCGAACTTCGTCAGGTCGGCCACGACGATCTCGGCGCCGGCGCCGGTGGCGCGTACCGCTTCGGCGGTGCGTTCGAGCAGTTCGCGATTGGTCGCGGTGAGGACCAGGTCATAGCCGTCGGCCGCGAACAGCCGGGCCAGTTCATAGCCGATGCCGCTGGAAGCGCCGGTGACCAGGGCGAGCGGGCGTTCATTCGGTTGCGTCATGTGCAGGTTCCTTTATCGTCGAAGTTGAGGGCAGCCGAGCAGGTCGGCGTCTTCGATGAGACTATCAGCAACGACATCCCCGGCGCGTTCCGGTGCGAGTTCGGTGCTCTGCCTCGGACCGTGTTCGTGGGGCCGACGCACGAACACGGTCCTGAAACCGCAGGCGCATGCCGCCCGCTAGCCCAGCACATCACCCCAGATCTGCCGCGCCCAGGCATCGGCATCCCTGCCTTCCTGCGCGGACGGATGCTCCGACAGGATGCCGCTGCCCTCGGCCCGCATGCTTCCGGTAGCCGGGTCGTAACGGTACAGTGTCGAGATATGCATCGCCTGCCTGTCGTCGACATAGCTGTAGCAGGTATTCGCAAAGGCCGGCGCCGGATCAGGCGCCTGCCCCAGCATCACATCCACGATGGCGCGCGCGCAGATCCTGGCCTGGGCATTGGCCATGTGCGCCGACTTGGGCAGGCCGGCGTCGATGGCATCGCCGATGACGTGCACACGCGGCAAGACCTTCGATGCATACGTCAGGAAGTCAACTTCGCACCAGCGCTGCTCCACGTTGGCCAGGCCGCACTGTTGCGCGATCCGGCCCGCCCGCTGGGGCGGAATGACGTTCAGCACATCCGATTTCACCGTATCGAAGGCGGTCCTGACGGTCTTCGTCGCCACGTCGACTTCCCTCGGTTCGCTGCCCGGCACGTAGTCGATCATGCCCGGATACAAATCGCGCCAGGCCCGTTCGAACAGTGCGCGTTTCGAGGTGATGACCGGATTGGCATCGAGCACCACGACCTTGGACCGGGGCTTGTGCGTTTTCAGGTAGAAGGCTACCTGGCACGCGCGCTCGTACGGCGCGGGAGGACATCGGTAAGGCTGGGCCGGCACCACGATCGTGAACACCCCGCCGTCGGGCATCGCGGCCAGCTGCCGCTGCAGGTTGCGGGTTTGCGGACCGGCCTTCCAGGCATGCGGAATGCGCTCCTGCGCCTCTGCCAGTATGGGAAAATCGTCGTAGATGAAGTCGATGCCGGGAGCAACGACCAGCCTGTCGTACAGCAGCCTTTGCCCTGCCACCATGATCTGCGATCGGTCCGCATCGATCGCCGTCACGCTGCCGCGCATGAACCGGACGCCATGCTCCTGCCGGAGCGCATCGTAGCCGAACGTGAGCTGCTCCAGCGTTTTTTGCCCGCCCAGCACGCGGTTGCTGACCGGGCAGGAAATGAAATTGGCGTTCTGGTCGACCAGAATGACTTCGATGCGCCCGGCGCCCAGAAGCCGCACATACCTGGCCGCAGTGGCGCCGCCATAGCCGGCGCCCACGACCACGACCCGCCCCAGGCGCCCATGGCTTCCATGGCGCTTGTGGCGGACAGGACCAGCCCCCGCCGCCAGCGACGACCAGGCCGATCCCGCCAGTGCCAACCCGAGAATATCGCGCCTGCGCATCGCCCTACTCCCATTCGAGGATTGGGTAGAGCAGGTTGACGTTGCGCCGGTTGACAACGTCGAAGAGTTGCCAGCGGCTGCGCTCGGAGGCCGCCGCCGTGGCCATCGTGGCGGGCATGTCGGCGCCCTGCCGGATGCCGGCGCGCACGTCGTGCAGCAGGGTTCCCAGGTAGTGGCGTTGCCTGGCCAGCGCCGCCTTCCTGTCGCGCGTCACGGGGCCGTGGCCCGGGATGGTGACCACGGCCGGCATCTTGTCCAATCCGCCCATGGCGGCGAGCCAGCCCTGGAGGTCGCCATCGATGGCCGGTGTGCGCTCGATGAACAGCAGGTCTCCCGTCCACAGCGTGCCGCTCGCGGCGTCGAACACGGTCAGGTCGTTGTCCGTGTGCGCCTTTGGCCAGGCCCGCAGTTCCAGCTTGCGCCCGCCCAGGTCGAGGGTCAGCCGCTCCTGCACGGTCTCGTCCGGCGCGATCAGCCGGCTCGCATCGGCGCCGGCGCCCAGCTGCTGTTTCAGCTTGCGCACATAGGCATCGCCACGCAAGGCGAGAAAGCGCGGCAGCGTGGCGTGGCCGATGACGCGCGCCTGCGCGCCACCTGCGGCGGAATCGGCCTCGATGAAGGCGGCGTTGCCGAACACATGGTCGGGATGCCCATGCGTGTTGATGACGTAGCGGATCGGCAGCCGGGTAACGGCGCGCAGCGCTGCCTTCAGGGCCATGCCGACGGCGTACGAGCCGCCCGTATCGATGACCGCAACCGCGTCGCTGCCGACCACGAAGCCGATATTCGCGATGTCGCCGTCGTAGCCTTCCTCGAAATCCTTGTGCTGCCCGATGTGCACATACACGCCCGGCGCGACCTGGTCGAGGCGTAGCGCTGAAGTGGCAGACGGTGCGGCAAGTGATGCGGCGGCGGCAAGCTGCACCACCACCAGCAGCCAGGCCGCGTGGATCAGGCGCCGCATCTAGCAGCCCACGTCGATAGCCTGGCGGAAGCTGGCGCCGTCGCTATCGCGGATCAGCACTTGCAGGGTGCCGGCCCGGCTGGGGACGAAGCCGAACCCGATCGAAGGATTTTCGCTGATGCCGATCGACATGTCGGCCGTCATCACCGGCTTGCCGTCGTAGGTGATGTCGATCTTGTCGATGAAGAAAGCGGGACGGAAGCCATGCGTGGCCAGGTCGCGCTGCAAGCCGGTGTACATCGGATGCCGGATCAGGAGCCGGGCCTTGGTGAGTTCGCCGCGCCTGAATGGACCATCCAGTGCGATCTTCATTTTTCCCGCTTCCGCCAGCGCCTGCGCATTGTCGCCCGGGATCGTGCCGCCGCAACCGCCGGATGCTTTCACGGTAAGGCTATTCACGTACAGGCGGCCGTCGTTCGACTCGGCAACGACGTGCACCGGCGAATCGGATTCAAAGCGAATCCTGGTGGCCACTTCCGCCTTGCCGCTTTCGGGACGAAAACGAAATACCGCCGTCAGGGGCACCGGATTGGCGTCGACGAACACGGTGACCGACTTGATGTACTGCCTCGCCGTCATCGGATGATCGATGCTGAAAGCGAAAGGAACCTGGTCGCCGCTGGCTGCGCGCGCGGGCGCCGTCAGGCGGATGAAGGAGGCCTGCTCCAGTTGCTTGCCGGGAAAGTAAGACTGCTGCAATGCGGCCCAGGGCGCATCGGCAGCCTGGGCGCTTGCCGTTGGCGGGCAAGCCAACCAGGCCAGCACCATCAGGCTCAGGAACACATACGGGCAGGTGCTACGCTGTGGACGAGTGTTCATCATGTCAGCCTTTATCCATCACGGATGCACGGTGTCATTGCGTAGACAGACTGCGCAGACTGCGCGCGGCCTGGCCGCCAGGACGACTATAGCGCGATTTTACGCCTTCGTGCAAAGCTGGCAAAGCTGGGGTCAGGTCTGACATTCGGACACGGCCTCAGCCGTAGTCCGCATGAAACGGCGTCTTCCCCACGCAGCGACTGCCAGGACAGGACGGCTAGCGCAGAGCTTGTGTCCGAATGTCAGACCTGACCCCGGCTGTTGCCGGCTGTTGCCATGAATACGCCAAGGCGGCGGATGGCTTCGGCGAGCTGCTCGCTACTGGCTGCATACGACAGCCGCACGTAGCGGTCCGCCCCGCAGTGCCCGAAGTCCTTGCCCGGCGTGAGCGCCACCTGCACTTCGTCGAGCACACGCTCGCAGAATTCCCAAGCCGTCAACCCGGTCCCGCTGACGTCGAAGTAGACATAAAACGCCCCATCCGGCGGCACCGGCACCGGCAGCCCGATCCCGGCCAGGCCGTCGAGCACCAGCGCGCGGCGCCGCGCGAACTCCTGGCGCCGCTCCTCGCATACGGCCAGCGATTCCGGCGTGAAGCAGGCCAGCGCCGCCCCCTGCGACAAGCTGGACGCGCAGATGTAGTAGTTCTGGGCCAGGCGCTCCACCGTCGGCACCAGCGCTTCCGGCACCACCGCCCAGCCCAGGCGCCAGCCGGTCATGCCGAAGTATTTCGAGAAGCTGTTGATGACGATGGCGTCGTCGTCCACCGACAGCACGGTCTGCGGCGCGTGGCCCCCGGCATCGCGGTCGCCCAGGTTCAGGTAGATCTCGTCGACGATGCGCCAGGCGCCATGCTCGCGCGCCCAGTCGCAGATGGCGCGCAGTTCGTCCAGCGGCACCGAGGTGCCGGTCGGGTTCGAGGGCGTGGCGATCATCAGGCCTTGCGTCTGGTCGCTCCAGTTGGCGCGCACGCTGGCGGCGTCGAGCTGGAAGCGCGAGGCGGCGTCGGTGGCCACCAGTTTCACTTGCGCGCCGAAGCTGCTCAGGAACTGGCGGTTGCAGGGATACGATGGGTCGCCGACCAGCACTTCGTCGCCGCCGTCGACCAGGGCGGCCGTCACCAGCAGCAGCGCGGCCGAGGCGCCGGCGGTGACGATGATGCGGTTCGGCGAAATCGTCACGCCATGCTCGCGCAGGTAGAAGCCGGCAATCGCCGCGCGCAGGGCCGGCGTGCCGAGGGCGCCGGTGTAGGGCAGCGGGCCGTCGACAGCGCGGCGCGCGGCGTCCAGCACGGCGGGCGGCGGGCCGAAGTCGGGTTCGCCCAAACTGAGCTTGATGACAGGCTGGCCCTGCGCTTCCATGGCGGCGGCGCGTTTGCCGAATTCCATGGCGAAGAAGGGGTCGATGGCCTGGGCGCGTTGGGATATTTTCATGTCGGTTTCTCGGGTGTTTTGGTGCGGAATGGATTTTATCTGGCCGGCGCGCGGATCACACGTTTCACGAACCACGGAAAACCCCTAAAATAGGTTGATCTACGGCACCACCGCCCGCATCGACGCCACCTAACCGGAAGCTAGCTCTTTGGAAACTCTCCTCTTCGCCGCCCCCGCCTCGCTCGGCCCTACCCTCGTTGCCGGCCTGTTCGGCCTGTTGATCGGCAGTTTCCTGAACGTGGTCATCCACCGCATCCCGAAGATGATGCAGCGCGAGTCCGACAACTACGTGGCGCAGGAGAGCGGCAAGGAACTGCCGCACACCGACCGCTACAACCTGATGGCGCCGCGCTCCTGCTGCCCGCACTGCGGCCACCAGATCAGCGCGCTCGAGAACATCCCCGTCGTCAGCTGGCTGGTCCTGCGCGGCAAGTGCCGCAACTGCAAGGCGCCGATCTCACCGCGCTATCCGGTCGTGGAACTGATTACCGGGCTGCTGTCCGCCTTCCTGGTCTGGACCTTCGGCTCGGGCCTGGCCGGGCTCGGCACGCTGCTGTTCGTGTATTTGCTGATCGCCATGACCTGGATCGACTACGACACCAAGCTGCTGCCCGACGACCTGACCCTGCCCCTGCTCTGGGCGGGCCTGCTCATCAACATCAACGGCAGCTTCGTGCCGCTGCAGGACGCCGTGATCGGCGCCGCGGCCGGCTACCTGGTGCTGTGGGGCGTGTACCACCTGTTCAAGGCGGTCACCGGCAAGGAAGGCATGGGCTATGGCGACTTCAAGCTGCTCGCAGCCCTCGGCGCCTGGCTGGGCTGGGCCATGCTGCCGACCATCATCCTGCTGTCCTCGGTGGTGGGCGCGGTGGTCGGCATCAGCCTGATCGTGTTCGCCAAGCGCGGGCGCGACAACCCGATTCCCTTCGGCCCTTATCTGGCGGCCGCCGGCCTGATCGCCCTGGTCTGGGGCACGCAACTCAGCGCCGGCCTCCAGGGCATCCTCGCCGGATGAACACCATACAGGTAGCAGCAGCGTCACAGGCGCCCGCCTTTTCCGTCGGCCTGACCGGCGGCATCGGCTGCGGCAAGACCACGGTGGCCGACATGTTCGGCGCCCTCGGCGCGACGCTTGTCGACACCGACGCCATCGCCCACGCGCTCACCGCCCCGCACGGCGCGGCGATGCCGGCCATCCTGGAGGAATTCGGCGCGGACTTTGCCACGCCTGAGGGCGCCATGGACCGGGTGAAGATGCGCGCGCTGGTGTTTTCCGACGCCACCGCCCGTGCGCGCCTGGAAGCCATCCTGCACCCGCGCATCCGCGATGCCACGGCAGCCGCGGCGGCCATGGCCACCGGCCCGTACACGATCTTCGTCGTGCCGCTGCTGATCGAATCGGGCACCTGGGTCGGGCGCGTGACGCGCGTGCTGGCCATCGACTGCCCGGAGGAGATGCAGGTGGCGCGCGTCATGGCCCGCAACGGCATGAGCGAACAGCAGGTGCGCGCCATCATGGCGGCCCAGGTCACGCGTGAACAGCGCCTGGCGGCGGCCGACGACGTGGTCGTCAACGACGCCGGGCGGGACGCTTTGCAACCGCAAGTCGAACGCCTGCACGCGTTTTATCTCGACGAATCGCGCCGCGTTCATGCTCCATTCGATGCTTGATACAGGCTTCTACAATCGAAGGTTTGTAATTTTGCGTCGCATGGTTCAGAATCACGAAGTTGCCTGCCAGCCCACATTCAGAGGAATGTCACTTTGATCGTCTACGAATATCCTTTCAACGAGCGGATTCGCACGTTGTTGCGGCTGGAAGACCTGTACGAGAAATTCAAGTTCTTTGTGCGCCAGGAACACCCGATGCAGCACCACGTCGCCCTGGCGACGATCTTCGACATGCTGGAAGTGGCCGGCCGCGCCGATTTGAAGTCCGACCTGCTGCAGGAACTCGAGCGCCAGAAGCAAAGCCTGCTGGCCTACCGCAGCAACCCGAACGTGGCGCCGGAAGCGCTGGACGCCGTCCTCGGCGAGCTCGACCAGGTCAGCAGCGCCCTCGGCGCCGCCCAGGGCAAGACCGGCCAGAACGTGCGCGACAACGAGTGGCTGATGAGCATCCGCGGCCGCACCATCATTCCCGGCGGCGCCTGCGAATTCGATTTGCCTTCCTACTACGCCTGGCAGAAGCGCCCATCCGAGCAGCGCCACGCCGACATCATGGCCTGGTTCGGGCCGCTCGCGCCCCTGTTCGACGCCCTCGCCCTGGTGCTGCGCCTGCTGCGCGACTCGGGCGGCCCGGCCAGGATGGTCGCCACCGGGGGCAGCTACCAGCAAATGTTGCAGGGGAAGGTGTACCATATGCTGCGCCTGGGCCTCGACGAATCGCTCGGTGCGATTCCCGAAATCTCGGCCAACAAGTACATGCTGTGGGTACGTTTTACCAGCCAGGACGGCGACCTGAAGCCGAAGTCGCTGGAAGAAGACGTGCCTTTCGAGCTGACCCTCTGTAATTTTTAAGATTCAAGTATTGTTAAATTGCCATGACCGTTGTAGCCTGCCCTACCTGCGCCAAGAAAGTCGAATGGACGGAAGCAAACAAGTTCCGCCCGTTCTGCTCGGAGCGCTGCAAACAAATCGACCTGGGCGCCTGGGCCGAAGAGAAGTACACCATTCCCGCCGCCGCGCCTAACGAGTCGCTGGACGACCCGCTGGCAGAAGACAAACACTGATCTTGAAGCGGCCATCCGGATTCCTCGTCCGTTTGGCCCTG
Organism: Massilia brevitalea; assembly: GCF_030711405.1. Taxonomy (GTDB): domain Bacteria; phylum Pseudomonadota; class Gammaproteobacteria; order Burkholderiales; family Burkholderiaceae_D; genus Telluria; species Telluria brevitalea. Next base: position 12,669 of record NZ_JAULSI010000010.1, on the reverse strand, counting down.
GCCGCGATTCGCGGCTACCAGCGTTACCTCTCCCCGCATAAAGGCTTTTCCTGCGCCTATCGCTGTGCGACCGGGCGCGATAGTTGTTCGCGCCATGGTTACCGGGTGATCGAACGGTTCGGGCTATGGGACGGGCTGGCGCTGTTGCGGCGCCGGCTGCGGCTGTGCGGCGAGGCATATCGGCGCCGGCGTGTCCAGGTTCCCCATCCGCTCCTGCAGCACCAGCGCGGCGATTGCGTGCCGTGCGATTGCAACGCGAGCTGCCTGCCGGATTTGCACTGCGATATGCCCAATCTGTCATGGCGCGATGCCGACTGCGTGTGCGATGCCTGCCAGTGCGTCGATTGCAGTAATCCGAAGCAGGCGTGGCGCGATTGGAAGGAACGGCGCCGCCAGCGCAGGATGAGGCGTTTGTTCTCTTAAAACGGTACGTCCGTATCCGACAGTTATCGGTCTCAACCGTAGGGTGGGCACTCCGTGCCCACGCGGTTACGTGCGCATCCTTGCACCTGCTGCCGTGATGTGTCGCCCCCAAAATGAAAAACGGACACGACAGGTGCGTGTCCGTTTTTGACGTTCGCGGGCGATGTGTTACCGCAGCAGGTGCAAGGCAATGCACGTAACCGCGTGGGCACGGAGTGCCCACCGTACGGGTCGCCGCCCCGGGTAAATCAGGCCGTGACGACGATCCCACCCGGCATCTGCACCGGCTTGTTCCCACTGCCGTAACGGTCCATGAACAAGCCTTCCAGGCCGATCTCCGGCTGGCGGCCCGAGACCATATCGGCCAGCACGCGGCCGGAACCGCAGGCCATGGTCCAGCCCAGCGTCCCGTGGCCGGTGTTCAGGAACAGGTTGCGGTACGGCGTCGGCCCCACCACCGGCGTGCCGTCCGGCGTCATCGGACGCAGCCCACACCAGAACTCGGCCTTGCTCACATCTCCGCCTTGCGGGAACAGGTCGGTCACCGAGTGTTCCAGCGTGTCGCGGCGGGCCTGGTGCAGGGTCAGGTCGAAGCCGGCCAGTTCGGCCGTGCCGCCCACACGGATGCGGTCGCCCAGGCGCGTGATCGCCACCTTGAAGGTCTCGTCCATCACCGTCGATTCCGGTGCGCCAGAGGCATCGGTGATCGGCACGGTAATCGAGTAGCCCTTCACCGGATACACCGGAATCTTGATGCCGATCTGCTTCAGCACGAACGGCGAGTAGCTGCCCAGCGCCAGCACGAAGGAATCGGCCTTCAGTTCGCCCTGCGAGGTGACCACGCCGGTGACCTTGTCGCCTTCCACGGACAGGCGCTTGATCTCGACGCCCTGGCGGAACTTCACGCCGAGGGCCTTGGCCATCTCGGCCAGCTTCTGGGTGAACTTGAAGCAGTCGCCGGTTTCGTCGTTCGGCAGCAGCAGGCCGCCGACGAACTTGCCGCGCACCTTGGCCAACGCCGGTTCGTAGATCTCGCAACCGGCCGGGTCCAGCACTTTATACGGGACGCCGTATTCCTTCAGCACGGCGATGTCGGTGGCGGCGCCGTCGAGCTGCTTCTGGGTGCGGAACAGCTGCAGGGTGCCCTGGCTGCGCTCGTCGTAGGCGATGCCGGTGTCCTTGCGCAGTTGCACCAGCACGTCGCGGCTGTACTCGGCCAGGCGCACCATGCGGCCCTTGTTGATCTGGTAGCTCCTGGTATTGCAGTTGGCCAGCATGGACAGGATCCAGCGCCACTGGTTCGGGTCCATCTTCGGGCGGATGACCAGTGGGCTGTGCTGCATCGTCAGCCATTTCACGGCTTTCGCGGGCACGCCGGGGCCAGCCCACGGGGACGCGTAGCCGGGCGAGATTTCGCCGGCGTTGCCATAGCTCGTTTCCATGCCGGCGCCCGGCTGGCGGTCGATGACGGTGACCTCGTGCCCTGCCTGGGCCAGGTAATATGCCGTGGTGGTGCCGATGACACCACTACCCAAGACGATGATTTTCACAGGAGTCCTTGAACAGAGATTGACTGCTTTTTACCTTGCGTAGCGCAGCTGATCGAGCCACTCGAGCAAGGGGATGGTTGCGGGCAGCAGCGGGGTAAGGCCGACTGCTGCCCCTTGCCACGCAAAGGCCTGGCCTTCCAGGCTCTGCGGTTCGCCGCGCCAGTCGCGGCTGATATAAAAATGGAGCCGCACATGGGCGTGCTCGTAGACGTGTTCGACGCAGCACCACTCTTGCGCGCCGACGATGGTCAAACCCAGCTCTTCGACGAATTCGCGCTGCAGGGCGGCGAAGATGCTCTCGCCCGCTTCGACTTTACCGCCCGGGAATTCCCAGTAGCCGGCGTAGGGCTTGCCCGCCGGGCGCTGGCCGAGCAGCACGTCGCCGTTCGGGCGCATCACGATCCCGACTGCTACGTCGATAGGCCTGCTGGCGGCTTGCTGCATGAGAGAGTCCGTTGGAAAACCCGGTATTGTACGCCAGGCGCGGGCGTAGAAAATCATGGGTGTTGCGTTCCGGCCGATAGAAAATTGCGTGATGGGATAACCTGGACGAATGGGATGGATTGTTATGGCGGCGCGGGCGGAATGGTGATGGGTTTGGGGTGGTAGGGTGGGCTCTTGAGCCCACCCTACAAAAGCGGGTCAGCGTTCCGTATCCGATCCGGCATCGCTGGGCAATTTGCCGGCGTAATCTTTCGCAAACTGCCACGCCACGCGCCCGGAGCGCGAGCCGCGCCCCAGCGCCCATTGCAGCGCCTGCGGCCGCGCGGCCTCGATCTGCTCCGGCGTGCAGCCGAAGCTGGCCAGCCAGTGCGCGACGATGCCCAGGTAATCGTCCTGGCGGAAGGGATAGAACGACAGCCACAAGCCAAACCGCTCGGACAGCGAAATCTTCTCTTCCACCGTCTCGCCCGGATGCAAATCGCCATCCTCGCCGTGCTTGTAACCGGCGTTATCGGACATCTTTTCCGGCATCAGGTGGCGCCGGTTCGAGGTTGCATAGATCAGCACATTGTCCGACTGCGCCGAAATGCTGCCGTCCAGCGCCACCTTCAGCGCCTTGTAGCCGGCCTCGCCTTCCTCGAACGACAGATCGTCGCAGAAGATGACGAAGCGTTCCGGCCGCGCCGCCACCAAATCGACGATGTCGGGCAAGTCGGCCAAATCGGCCTTGTCGACCTCGATCAGGCGCAGGCCCTGGCCGGCGAAATCGTTCAGGCAAGCCTTGATGAGGGAAGACTTGCCGGTCCCGCGCGCCCCCGTCAGCAGCACGTTGTTGGCGGGACGACGCGCGACGAACTGACGCGTGTTCTGCTCCAGCTGGCGCTTTTGCGCGTCCACGTGCTGCAGATCGGCGAAGCGGATGGTCGATACATGCGCCACCGGCTGCAACCAGCCCCCTCCATTCCCCGCACGGCGGCGCCAGCGGAAGGCGAAGCTGCGCTTCCAGTCCGGCTCGCGCGGCACCGCCGGCGGCAGCACCGCCTCCAGCCGCGTCATCAAGCCCTCGGCGCGGTGCAGGAACTGTTCGAGCGGCGTCATGACCGCTTTACGAACGGTAGTCGGCGTTGATGCTGACGTAGTCGTGCGACAAATCGCAGGTCCAGACCGTGGCCGTGGCATCGCCGCGCGCGATCTTTACGCGGACCAGGATTTCGGCCTGTTTCATCACGCGCTGGCCATCGGCTTCCTGGTAATCCGGGTTGCGCCCGCCGGCCTTGGCCACCCAGACATCGTCCAGGTACAGATCGAGCTTGGTGACGTCGAGGTCGTCCACGCCGGCGTAACCAACCGCGGCCAGGATGCGGCCCAGGTTCGGGTCCGAAGCAAAGAAGGCGGTTTTCACCAGCGGCGAGTGGGCGATCGCGTAGGCGATCTTGCGGCACTCTTCCAGGTCGCGTCCCTCTTCCACGGTGATGGTAATGAATTTGGTTGCGCCTTCACCGTCGCGGATGATCTGCTGGGCCAGGTTGCGCGAAATGTCCGTCACTGCATCGCGCAGGGCTTCGTAATCCGCGCCGCTCGCTTCGTTCACGACCAGGCTGCCGGCGCCGGTGGCCACCAGCATGAAGGAATCGTTGGTCGAGGTATCGCCGTCGATGGTGATCGAATTGAACGAGCGGTCGGCCGCGTACTTCACCAGTTCGTCGAGCACCGGCTGCGCCACCTTCGCGTCGAAGGCCAGGTAGCCAAGCATGGTGGCCATGTTCGGCTTGATCATGCCGGCGCCCTTGCTGATGCCGGTCATGGTGACTGCATGGCCGCCGATGGTGACGGTACGCGAGGCCGCCTTTGGCTGGGTATCGGTGGTCATGATCGCTTCGGCGGCGTTAAACCAGTTGTCCGCGGTCAGGTTGCTGACTGCGGCTGGCAGGCCGGCGACGATCTTCGCAATCGGCAGCTGCTCCAGGATCACGCCGGTCGAGAACGGCAGCACCTGGCCCGCTTCGCAGCCGAGCAGCTTCGCCACTTCGGCGCAGGTGGCCTGGGCATTCGCCAGGCCGGTCTCGCCGGTGCCGGCATTCGCGTTGCCGGTGTTGACCACCAGCGCGCGGATCGGTGCGCCGCCATCCGTCACGGCGGCCAGGTTGGCCTTGCTCACCTGGACCGGCGCGGCGCAGAAGCGGTTCTTGGTGAACACGCCGGCGACGGTGGCGCCATCGGCCAGGCGCATGACCAGCAGGTCCTTGCGGTTGGGCTTCTTGATGCCGGCTTCGGCAAAACCGATCTCGATACCGGCAACCGGCTTCAGGTCGGCGGCAACGGGCAGGGGGGAATTCACGGCCATGGTGGTCTCTATTGAAAGATTACGAATCCAATATTGTACTGCGCACGCGGGTATGCCGGCGCAGCATGCGCGCCGCCCCGGCCAGGCACCGCCCTGCTGCTCAGCGTAATACCAGCTCGACGCGGCGGTTGCGCGCGCGGCCGGCCTCCTCGTCGTTCGGCGCCACCGGCGCCAGGTTGGCGACGCCGCGCGCCGTCATGCGGCTGGCGGCGATGCCGAAGCGGGTGCTCAAGGCATCCGCGACCGCCTGGGCGCGCCGCTGCGACAGGCCCAGGTTGTTCTCGAAGTCGCCCTGGTTGTCGGTGTGGCCGACGATGAAGACCCTGGCGTCGCGCGCCGTGCCCAGGGCCTGGGCCATCTGCTTCAGCTGCTCGTCCGACTCTGGCTTGAGCACTGCCTTGTTGGTGTCGAAGTGCACGCCGTACAGGGCGATCCTGCCGTCGCGCTTGAGGGTGTCGCCGATGGCCTTGGCGTCCACCGTGACCTTGCCGGTGCGGGCAGTCGCGGGTTCGACGACCTGCAGCAGCTGCTGCACGCGGCCGGCCGTGGCGCCCGAGCCGGAATCGACCGACATTGCCACCTGCACCCGGATGTCGCCATTGGCGCCGGCCTTGCGCGCGCTGATCAGGTTGAAGCCGGGCTGGTAACCGTTGTTGAACATGCTGCGGGCCAGGGCGTTCTCGCCGACCCCGCGCGCTTCCCGGGGCAGGTTCCCCACCAGTGGCTGGGTCCTGTCCTTCTTGCATTGCGGCTCCTCGCAGGCATAGATCACCTGGAAACCGGCCGCCTCCAGCGCCTGCCGGTAATCGCGGAACACCTCGAGCGCGCCGGTGCCTTTCGGGCCGAAATAAAAGCGGTTGGTGATGCGGCCTTCCACCTGGCGCAGCACGGGTTTTCCCGCCTCCACGTCCACCAGGCGGGTGAAGCCGAGCGGATCGTCGCCGGCCGCGCTCAGCACCGAGCCTTCGTAGCGCGACAGCAGCGGACTGTCTTTCGCGCCGGGTATGTCGCGCAGCGTCTTGTCGGCGGCGCCTACGGGCAGCGCCAGCGGCAGCGCGGCGGCCAGCAGCATCAGCGCCCTGCCGGTACGCGAGGAAGGCGCCGGGCGGCCTGGCGCTCAGCCTTTGCAGTCGCCGATGCGGGTCAGGCGCATGACCGATTGCTGCTCCCTGACGCTACCCGCCGCGCCCGCGGGCAGCGGCTCCGGCTGCGGCGCATTCTTCATCTGTTCCTTAAATTCCTTCATCTCGGCGAAGTGGCGCCTGGCCTCGGCCTTTTCCTCGGCATTGCCATGCTTGAGCATGTGTTCCATCGGCATCTGCAAGGGATCGACGAATGCACCGTTCCCCGCGTCGCCGTTGCCGGTCTTGACCTGCTGGACGGTGGTTTGCCAGGTTTTGGCGTCGACCTGGCGCAGGTTGATCTTCATGCTGCCCCACGGGCAGGTGTGAACCGCATTCATTTCGCCGTTCGTCACGACACCCCTGGTGGCCGTGCAGCCGTCGATCATCAGCCTTTTCGGCAAGCCGCCCGGCTTGACCGGCTCGATGCAGGTCTGGTTCGGGCCGGTACCGGCCACGGTGTGATTGCTGCGCGTGCCGTTGGCATGCTCGAACTCCATGTGCACCGCCCCGCTCGGTCCGTCGTAGGTGCGACGGCGCTTCGACGTGCCGCCGGCGCCCTGGGTGGCGTGGTTGCTGACGATGTCGACCTGGTACAGGCCCGGCGGCGGCAGGTAGCAGGTATCGGCAGCCAGGGCGGCGCCGGCGAAGCCAAGGCCAATGGCGATAGCGCTCAGGATGCGTTGCATGCTCTCTCCTCGATGCAGGCAGGTCAGCGCACGACCATCTCGACGCGCCGGTTCCTGGCGCGCCCTTCTTCGCTGGCATTGCTCGATACCGGCGCAAAGCTGGACACGCCGCGCGCGCTCAGACGGGCGGCAGGAATGCCGTACTTGCCGGCCAGCGCTTCCACCACCGCCTGGGCGCGCTTCTGCGACAGCGCCAGGTTGGCCTCGATGTCGCCCTGATTATCGGTGTGGCCGACGATCAGCACCTTCATCGCCGGCTGGGCTTTCAAGGCATCGGCCATGCTTTGCAGCTGCGCGGCCGAATCGGCGCGCAAGACCGCCTTGTTGGTGTCGAAGTTCACGCCGTACAGCGCGATCTTGCCGTCGCGCTGGAGGCCGGCGCCGATGGCTTTCGCATCGATCGTGACCTTGCCCATTTCCGCCTGGGCCGGTTCGACGATCTGGATGAACTGGCGCGTCCGGCCCGCGGTTTCGCCGTCGCTCCTGGGTCCGGCCAGCGCCACCTGGACATAGGTGAAGCCGGAACCGGTCTGCCTGCGCGCGCTGATGTAATGGAAATCGCGCTGGTTGCCGCTATTAAAGATATTTACCATCGCATCGTTTCCTACCCATTTCGCTTCGCGCGGGAGGTCCTCGATCATTTTCTGGATGCGCAGGTTTTCGCATTCGGCCGTCTCGCAGCTGAACAGCGTTTCGAATCCCGCCGTGCGCAAGGCCTGCTGGTAATTGCGGAAGACCGCCAGTGCACTGACCTCCTTCGGCCCCCAGTACAGGCGATTGCTGAGCCGGCCTTCGACCGGGCGCAGTACCGGGCCGCTCCTGGCGCGCTCGACCAGGCGCGCCGTTCCCAGCGTATTGCTGCCGTAGTCGTACAGGATGCCGCCTTCGTAGCGGGAAATCAGGGGGTGGTCCTTGCCTCCCGGGCGCTCGGTCAGCAGGGATGAGGCCGATGCGCCGGCGGCGGACAGGGACAGCATGATCGCAGCGAGGAATCGGGCGCAGGTCGTGAAATCAGCATGCATCACAATAGGATCAGCGAGTGAATAATGCTGAGCATTGTAAGGACGTTTCCGGCGCACACTTTAGCGGCGTGAAAAAAACCCGAAGCGCATAAGCGCCGGACAGACGAAAAAAACGGCCGGATCGCTCCGGCCGTTTTATGGCGATTGCAGCAGACTGCTTACGCCAGCTTGCCGTGGCACTGCTTGAACTTCTTGCCGCTGCCGCAAGGGCAAGGGTCGTTGCGGCCGACCTTCACGCCCATGTAGGTGCTGTGGTCTTCGGCGGACACCGGCGCTTCCGAGGCCGACACCGGGTTCGGCGCCAGCAGTTCTTCCGGCGCGGCCGACGGGTTGAAGTCGGCGTGCTGGTAGTTGATGTTTTCCAGGTGCGCCTGCTGGGCCGCCATGGCCGCTTCCGCCGCCTCGACTTCCTCGCGGCTCTGGATGCGTACGGTCATCACGGTGCGGATGACTTCGTTCTTGATCTGGTCCAGCATGCCGCCGAACAGCTCGAAGGCTTCGCGCTTGTATTCCTGCTTCGGGTTCTTCTGCGCATAGCCGCGCAGGTGGATGCCCTGGCGCAGGTGGTCCAGCGCGGCCAGGTGCTCGCGCCAGTGGGTGTCGACGCTTTGCAGCATGACGTTGCGCTCGAAGCCGCCGAAGGATTCCTTGCCGACGATGCCGACCTTGCCGTTGTACGACTCGTCTGCCGCCGCCAGCACCTTTTCCAGGATGTCGTCGTCGTTCAGGTTCGGTTCGTTCGCCAGCATCTGCTGCAGCGGCACGTTCAGGCTCCACTCGGCCGCCAGCACGGTTTCCAGCGACTTGATGTCCCATTGCTCTTCGACCGATTCGGCCGGCACGTGGGCGCGCACGACGTCGGTGAAGGTGCCGGTGCGCAGCGAGGCGATGAGTTCCGAGATGTCGGCTGCTTCCAGCAGTTCGTTACGCTGGGTGTAGATCACCTTGCGCTGGTCGTTGGCGACGTCGTCGTACTCCAGCAGCTGCTTGCGGATGTCGAAGTTGCGGGCCTCGACCTTGCGCTGGGCGGTCTCGATGGAACGGGTCACGATGCCCGCTTCGATCGGCTCGCCTTCCGGCATTTTCAGGCGTTCCATGATGGCGCGCACGCGGTCGCCGGCGAAGATGCGCAGCAGCGTGTCGTCCAGGCACAGGTAGAAGCGCGAGGAGCCCGGATCGCCCTGGCGGCCCGAACGGCCACGCAGCTGGTTGTCGACGCGGCGCGATTCGTGGCGCTCGGTGCCGATGATGTGCAGGCCGCCGGCGTTCACCACGTGGTCGTGCAGCGACTGCCATTCGTCGCGCAGGGTTTGCGCCTGGGCGGCCTTGTCGGCCTCGCCCAGGGCGTCGTTGGCCTCGATGAGCTGGATCTGCTTCTCGACGTTGCCGCCGAGGACGATGTCGGTACCGCGGCCGGCCATGTTGGTGGCGATGGTGATCATCTTCGGACGGCCGGCCTGGGCGATGATTTCCGCTTCACGGGCGTGCTGCTTGGCGTTCAGGACGTTGTGCGGCAGCTTGGCGCCGTTCAGGATCCCCGACAGCAGTTCCGAGTTCTCGATCGAGGTGGTGCCGACGAGGACCGGCTGGCCGCGCTCGTAGCAGTCCTGGATGTCGACCAGCATCGCGTTGTACTTTTCCTGGGCCGATTTGTAGACCTGGTCCTGGCGGTCCTTGCGCGCCGACGGACGGTTCGGCGGAATGACGACGGTCTCGAGGCCGTAGATTTCCTGGAATTCGTAGGCTTCCGTGTCGGCGGTACCGGTCATGCCGGACAGCTTGGTGTACATGCGGAAGTAGTTCTGGAAGGTGATCGAGGCCAGGGTCTGGTTCTCGTTCTGGATGCGCACGCCTTCCTTGGCTTCCACGGCCTGGTGCAGGCCGTCGGACCAGCGGCGGCCCGTCATCAGGCGGCCGGTGAATTCGTCGACGATGGTAACTTCGCCGTTCTGCACCACGTAGTGCTGGTCCTTGTGGTACAGGACGTGGGCGCGCAGCGCCGCATACAGGTGGTGAATCAGGGTGATGTTGGCAGCGTCGTACAGCGAGGCGCCTTCCGGCAGCAGGCCCATCTGGGTGAGGATGGACTCGGCCTTTTCGTGGCCGGCTTCGGTCAGCAGCACGGTGTGCGCTTTTTCGTCCTTGGTGTAGTCGCCCGGGACTTCGATCTTGCCCTTGCCGTCCGGCGTTTCTTCGCCAATCTGCAGGGTCAGTTGCGGCGGCACTTCGTTGATGCGGTGGTACAGGTCGGTATGGTTCTCGGCCTGGCCCGAAATGATCAGCGGGGTACGGGCTTCGTCGATCAGGATCGAGTCGACCTCGTCGACCACGGCGAAGTTCAGGCTGCGCTGCACGCGTTCGCGCGCATCGTAGACCATGTTGTCGCGCAGGTAGTCGAAACCGAATTCGTTGTTCGTGCCGTAGGTGATGTCCGAGCCGTAGGCTTCCTGCTTGGCGTCGTGCGGCATCTGCGACAGATTCACGCCGGTGGTCAGGCCGAGCCAGCTGTACAGGCGGCCCATCGACTCGGCGTCGCGCTGCGCCAGGTAATCGTTGACGGTAATGACGTGCACGCCCTTGCCCGACAGGCCGTTCAGGTAGACCGGCAGGGTTGCCATCAGGGTCTTGCCTTCACCGGTGCCCATTTCGGCGATCTTGCCTTCGTGGATGACCATGCCGCCGATCAGCTGCACGTCGAAGTGACGCATCTTCAGCACGCGCTTCGCGGCTTCGCGGCAGACGGCAAATGCTTCGGGAAGGATGTCGTCGAGCGAGGCGCCGCCGGCGATGCGGGACTTGAATTCCGGGGTCTTTGCCTGAAGCTCGGTGTCCGACAGCTTTTCCATCTGCGGCTCGAGCGCGTTGATCTGACGCACGGTTTTTTGATACTGCTTGATCAGCCGCTGGTTGCGGCTGCCGAAAATCTGGGTCAGGAATGACATGCTAAGTTTCTTATAAAGACGCCGCGAAAAGAGCCAGGGATGATATCAAGAAGATACCCATCGAAGACCGCCCAAGGCAAAAAGCGACTGATTTTATCATGCGATGCGGCCACACTTGGGGCTTATCGGCCAGATAACAAGTGTGGTTCCAGAAAGAATGTTATCAAATTGCATCGCTGCGCACCTGTCCTTGTGCCGTGCAGTGCGTCACATAGTGCGCCACGTAGTGTGCCCGGTCGTACGGCCGGCGTGCGCTGGGCCATGCGCTGTGGTATGTTGTGGCCTTATCGACCTCCCTGAGCTCCACCAGCCTGATGCATATCTACGGCACCCGCAACAAACCGACTTCCTTCGACGCCACCGACTTCCTGCGTTCCAACGACCGCATGGCGCGGCTGCTGCCGGCCGCCATGCGCATGGCCGATTTGCAGCGCGACGTCGGCACGGCCCTGCCCGCGATGGCCGGCAATTGCGACGTGCTGTCGTTCCAGGAAGGGGTATTGGTGCTGGCCGTGCCGAGTTCGGCGGTGGCGGCAAGGCTGAAGCAGGGCCTGCCGAAGCTGCAGTCGACCTTGCTGGCGCGCGGCTGGCAGGTCAATTCGCTGCGCCTGAAAGTGCAGGTAATGCGCGCCATGCCGGAACAGGTGCAGATGCGCACGCTGGCCTTGCCGGAGATGGCGGTTGCCGCCTTCGAGGAACTGGGGGATGCGCTGCCGGATACGCCGCAGAACGCGGCGCTGGTGGCGGCGGTGAAGCGGCTGGCGGAAAGGCGTCGCAAGGGCTGACGAGGCGCGCCGGCTGGATTGCCGAACGGTGAATGGCCGTCACGTGTGCCGGAGGGCGTAGGGTGGGCACTTGTGCCCACGCGGTTTCACCGTTCGCGTTGATGCGGCGTTTGAAGACAACCCTACGCCGGCATTACGATATTAAATTGGCGTTGCGGTCTGCACGGGCACGACCGCGTGGGCACAAGTGCCCACCCTACGAAACCCATGCGGCCGCCGTCATGCGCACATCGACGCCGGCGCGACCGATCAGGTCAGCGCCCACTCCTCGCGCATCTGGCGCACATACGACGGCGGCGCGCTGTCGACGGCATCGAAACTCACGATCTCATACGCATCCGGCCGCGCCAGCAGTGCGCGCAGCAGCTCGTTGTTCAGCGCGTGGCCCGACTTGTGCGCTTCGTACGCGGCCAGCAGCGGGTGCCCGACCAGGTACAAGTCGCCGATCGCATCCAGGATCTTGTGGCGCACGAATTCGTCGTCGTAGCGCAGGCCGTCGGCGTTCAGGATGCGGTACTCGTCCATCACGATCGCGTTTTCCAGCGAGCCGCCGCGCGCCAGGCCCATGCCGCGCAGGCTTTCCACGTCCTGCATGAAGCCGAAGGTGCGCGCCCGCGCCACGTCGTGCACGTAGGACACCTGGGCGAAGTCGACCGAGGCGTTCTGCATGGTGCCGTCCACCGCCGGGTGGTTGAACTCGATGAAGAAGTCGAGCTTGTAGCCGTCGTGCGGCTTCAGGCGCGCCCACTTCTCGTTGTTGCCGGTGCCGTGGCGCACTTCGACTTCCTTCAGCACGCGGATGAATTTCTTGGCCGCCGGCTGGTCTTCCACGCCGGCCTGCTGCAGCAGGAACACGAACGACGACGCCGAACCGTCCATGATCGGAATCTCTTCGGCCGTGACCTCGATGTAGAGGTTGTCGATACCCAGGCCGGCGCAGGCCGACATCAAATGTTCGACCGTCGAGACGCGCGCTGCATCCTTGACCAGCACCGAGGCCATGCGCGTGTCGCCAACCACGTCCGCGCTGGACGGAAATTCGACCACCGGGTCGAGGTCGACGCGGCGGAACACGATGCCGGTATCGGGCGCGGCCGGACGCAGCGTCAACTCGACCTTGCGGCCGGAATGCAGCCCGACGCCAGTCGTGCGCACCAGTTGTTTGATGGTTCGTTGTTTGAGCATGGGTCGATTATATCTGCGCTTTTCAAACCCTGCCGGAGCCGGCTATTGCAACATAGAAACGTTGTTAACAGACTGATGCGCTCACGCGACAGGGGTAGGCGCGGGGACGACCGCGTGGACACAAGTGCCCACCCTAATGTGATGGACTCCACCCTCCTGATAAC
>NZ_JAULSI010000001.1 GCF_030711405.1 Massilia brevitalea | reverse complement strand
TGCCGTTATCAGGAGGGTGGAGTCCATCACATTAGGGTGGGCACCTGTGCCCACGCGGATCAAACCCACCAATAACGGATCACGCAACAGCGCCACGCACGTGGAAATCCGCTTTGAAAACGACGTGGCCGCTTACTTCAACAACCCCGCCAACTCCACCGCCGTCTTCACCTGCATCTTGTCGAATATATGCGCCCGGTGCACCTCCACCGTGCGCATGCTGATGCCCAGTTCGTCCGCGACGACCTTGTTCATCTTCCCCGCCAAAATCAGGTCCAGCACCTCGCGCTCGCGCGCCGACAAGGTCGCCAGCCGCACCCGCACCTGGTCCGACGCCGCCGCCGCGCGCGAGGCGGCCAGCGCCTGGTCGACCCGGTCCATCAGCTGGTTGTCGTTGAACGGCTTCTCGAAGAAGTCAAACGCCCCGCGTTTCAAAGAATCGACCGCCATCGGCACATCGCCATGCCCGGTCAAAAAAATCACCGGCAAGCGCGGCAGCAGACCGCGTCCGATCAACTGGTCGAACACCGCCACCCCGTTCATGTCGGGCATGCGCACGTCGAGCAGCACGCAGTCGCCCTCGAGGTCGGGCTCGCCCACGCTGTCGAGGAAGGCCTGGCCGCCCGCATAGCCGCGCGCCGCCAGCCCGCGCGACTGTGCCAGCCAGGCGAGGGCGTCACGGATGACTTCTTCGTCGTCGACGATGTGCAGCATGCGATACCTCCTCAATGCACTATTTTAGCTCAGGCGCACCCGTTGCAGATGCCGCCGCCGCCGCATCGCGGCGCGGCAGGCTGAACGTAAACACCGTGCCGCCGCCCGGATTCGGCGCATGGGTCAGCGTACCGCCGTGGAATTCGATCGCCGTGCGGCAGATCGACAGGCCCATGCCCATGCCTTCGGCCTTGGTCGAAAAGAAGGGCGAGAACAGGCGCTCGGCCACGTCCGGCGGGATGCCGTGGCCATTGTCGATCACCGACACCGACACCTGGGCCGCATCAAAGCCGGCGGCGATGCGCAGGATGCGCCGCTCGGGCGGCAGCTCGGCCATGGCCTCGATGCCGTTGCGCGTCAGGTTCAGCAGCACCTGTTCCAGCATCAGGCGGTCGGCCAGCACGGTCGGCAGCGCCGGCGGCAGCGCGAACTGCAGCGTCACCCAGGACTTGCGCGCCTGCAGTTCGACCAGGGCGCGCACGCCGTCGACCACGCTCCTGATCGCCACTTCCTCGCGCTGCGGCTCGCTCTTCTTCACGAACTCGTGCACGCTCTTGATGATCTGGCCGGCGCGCTGGGCCTGCTGGCGCGCCTGCTCCAGTGCGCGGCGCAGCAGGTTCGGCTCGACTGGCACGCCCTTGTCGGCCCGTTCCAGCACGTTCAAAGCACCCGCCGTGTAACTGGAAATCGCCGCCAGCGGCTGGTTCAGCTCGTGCGCCAGCATCGACGAAATCTCGCCCATGGTGGCCAGGCGCGCGCTCGCTTCCAGCTTTTCCTGCTGCTGGCGGTTCAGTTCCTCGGCCTTCTTGCGGTCGGTGATGTCGAGGATGGAGCTCATCCAGCCGGTCTGATTGCCGCGGCTGTCGACCAGCGGCGCCTCGAACACCAGCACCGGCACGCGCACGCCGTCGGCTCGCTGGAACACGGTCTCGAATTGCGGCGTCACGGTCCCGGCCAGGATCTTGGCGAAGCGCTCTTCGTAATCGAGCGTGGCTTCCGGCGCCCAGTAGGGCATGGGCGGCTTCTTGCCCAGCAGTTCTTCCGCTGGCAAGCCGACGATCTGGCAGAAGGCCTTGTTGACGTAGGTGACGCGGCCCTCCAGGTCGCGCGCGCGCAGGCCGGTCAGGAGCGAGTTTTCCATCGCGGTGCGGAAGGCCATCTGCTGGCGCAGCGCGCTTTCGGCGGCCAGGGTGCGCGAGATGTGGCGCCACAGGCTCATCAGGCTGATCAGGAGGCCGAGCGCCAGCACGATCACCGAACCGACCAGCAGATTCGGCAGCAGGCGCGGCGAGCCTTTCACGCTGTCGGTGGCCAGCACGATCGAGCTGCCCGGCAAATCGAGGGCGCGGCGGTGGGTGTAGACGCCGCGTCCCGGCCCGCCGTCGGCGCGTGCGGCCACCGGTTCATCGTCGCGGTCGAGCAGGGCCAGGGCGTTGTCCTGGGCAAACCACCAGGGCACGGTTTCGTCCAGCAGGACCTTCAGGCTGTAGCTGGCCACCAAAGCGCCGGCGTACTCGCCGCGCCGGAACAGCGGCAGGTAGTAGTCGATCATGCCGGGGGCGTGGGCGCTGGCGCCGTAGGGCTCGGTGTAGCGGCCGGCGCGGGTCAGGCGCGCCATTTCCATGGCATCGGCGCCGACCGACGCCAGGCCGCCCGGCGGCAGTTCCAGGCCGTGGTGGGCCAGGGTCGCGCCGTCGGAGCCGAGCCAGAGCACGCGGCGCAGCTCGTGGCCGTTCTTGAACATCTGGTCCAGGCGCGCCTGCAGCTGCTCGGGCGCGGGCGGCTTGACCAGCAAATCGGCGCCGAGCACGGCCAGGGCTTCCTCGCTGCGCGCCAGCTCGAAGCGCAGGGTCTGCTCGACCCAGAGCGTGTCGGCGATCAGCTGCTCCTGGCGCTCGTTGGCCTCCATCTGGCGCGCCTGCCAGGGCAGCCAGAGCAGCACCGCCAGGAACAGCAGCACCAGCAGCAGCGGCACCAGCCAGCGCCAGGGACGGGACAGGCTGGCGCGGCGCGGCAGGCGAAAGGGATTTTTCATGCTGGAACGTGCAATAGTCGTTGGAGTGATGTTATTGTGGAATTCCACAAAAGCAATGTAAAAAATGCTGTCGTGCAGACCTGTTTGACCTACAAAATCGAGACCCGAGGAGACACCATGCAGATCAAAGCCCTGGCCGCGGCCTTTGCCGTCGCCCTTTCCGTGAATGCCGCCTGGGCCCAGGCGCCCATCGTCATCAAGTTCAGCCACGTGGTCGCGACCGATACGCCAAAAGGGCAGGCCGCCGAACGCTTCAAGGAACAGGCCGAGAAGCTGACCCGCGGCCGGGTCAAGGTCGAAGTGTATCCGAACAGCCAGCTGTACAAGGACAAGGAAGAACTCGAAGCCCTGCAGCTGGGCGCGGTGCAGATGCTGGCGCCCTCGCTGGCCAAGTTCGGCCCGCTCGGCGTAAAGGAATTCGAAGCCTTCGATCTGCCGTACATTTTCCCGTCCAAGGCCGCGCTGTACGCGGTGACCGAAGGGCCGATCGGCAAGAGCCTGCTCAAAAAGCTTGAACCGAAAGGCATCACCGGCCTGGCTTACTGGGACAACGGCTTCAAGATCATGTCGGCCAACAAGCCGCTGCATGCCCCAGCCGACTTCCGCGGCCTGAAGATGCGCATCCAGTCCTCGAAGGTGCTGGACGCGCAGATGCGTGCGCTCGGCGCGAATCCGCAGGTGCTGGCTTTCTCGGAAGTCTATCAGGCCTTGCAGACCGGCGTGGTGGACGGCACCGAGAACCCGCCGTCGAACATGTACACGCAAAAGATGCATGAGGTGCAGAAGCACCTGACCGTGTCGAACCACGGCTACCTGGGCTACGCCGTTATCGTCAACAAGAAGTTCTGGGACGGGCTGCCGGCGGATGTGCGCGGCCAGCTCGAGCAGGCCATGCGCGACGCCACCACCTTCGAAAAAGCCATCGCCCAGCGCGACAACGATCTGGCGCTGGAAGCCATCCGCAAGGCCGGCAAGACCACGATCTACAACCTGACGCCGCAGGAGCAGGCGGCCTGGCGCACGGCCCTGCAGCCGGTGCAGCGCCAGATGGAAAGCCGGATCGGCAAGGACCTCATCCAGTCGATTACCCGCGAGACCGCGAAGAAGTAAGCACGATGTGAAGGTCTCGGGCCATGGCCGCGCACCCAGCGTGCGCGCCATGGCTTCGCTCAGCCTGTCCTCCTGAAAGACATCCATGAAATTCCTCGATCGACTCGAAGAATGGATCATCGCGACCCTGATGGCGGCGGCCACCATCGTCATCTTCATCGCGGTGGTGCATCGCTATTTGTTTGGACTGCCGATTCCGGCACTGCAGGACTTCCTCATCCAGGTCAACACCAGCTGGGCCCAGGAACTGTGCATCTACATGTTCGTGTGGATGGCCAAGTTCGGCGCAGCCTACGGCGTGCGCACCGGCATCCACGTCGGCGTCGACGTGATCGTGAACCGTCTCAGCCCGCCTTGGCGTGCGAAATTCATCGTGTTCGGCCTGCTGGCCGGAGCCGTCTTCACCGGGATTGTCGGCACGCTCGGTGCGAACTTCGTCTGGCACATGGCCGAGACCGACCAGACCTCGGCCGACCTCGAATGGCCGATGTGGACCATCTACCTGGCGGTGCCGCTCGGCTCGTATTTGATGTGCTTCCGCTTCCTGCAGGTGATGGTGCACTTCCTGCGCACCGGCGAAGTGCCGCACCATGACCCGGCCCAGGTCGAAGGCCTGGACGACGATGACCTGCCGATCTCGAAAGGTGCCGCATGAACGCCGCCATCATCTTCCTGTTGCTGCTGCTGTTGATGCTGACCGGGATGCCGATCTCGATCTCGCTCGGCCTCACCGTGCTCACCTTCCTGTTCACCATGACCACGGTGCCGATCGAGTCGGTGGCGCTGAAGCTCTTCACCGGCATCGAGAAGTTCGAGATCATGGCGATTCCGTTCTTCATCCTGGCCGGGAATTTCCTGACCCATGGCGGGGTGGCGCGGCGCATGATCCGCTTTGCCACCTCGATGGTCGGCCACTGGCACGGCGGCCTGGCGCTGGCCGGCGTGCTGGCCTGCGCGCTGTTCGCGGCGGTGTCGGGGTCCAGCCCGGCCACCGTGGTGGCGATCGGCTCGATCATCCTGCCGGCCATGGTCAAGCAGGGTTATCCGAAGCGCTTCGGCGCCGGCGTGATCACGACCTCTGGCGCGCTCGGCATCCTGATCCCGCCCTCGATCGTGATGGTGATGTATTCGGTGACGACGAATACCTCGGTCGGCAAGCTGTTCATGGCGGGCGTGATTCCGGGGCTGATGCTGGCCTTCCTGCTGGGCCTGACGACCTGGGTGCTGGCCAAGAAGCATGGCTACCCGCGCATGGCGAAAGCCAGCTGGGGCGAGCGCTGGCAAGCCTTCCGCAAAAGCGCCTGGGGCCTGTTCCTGATCGTGATCGTGATGGGCGGCATCTATACGGGCGTATTCACGCCGACCGAAGCCGCGGCGATTGCGGCCGTGTACGCCTTCATCATCGCCGTGTTCGTCTACAAGGACCTGAAGCTGCGCCAGGTGGGGCGGGTGCTGCTGGACTCGGCTTCGCTGTCGGCGATGCTGCTGTACATCATCACGAACGCGGTGCTGTTCTCGTTCCTGATGACCAGCGAGAACATCCCGCAGCAGATGGCGGCCTGGCTCACCGCGCAGGGCCTGGGCGTGGTCAGCTTCCTGCTTGTGGTGAACATCCTGCTGTTGCTGGCCGGGAATGTGATGGAGCCCTCGTCGATCGTGCTGATCATGGCGCCGATTTTGTTCCCGGTGGCGGTGGCGCTGGGGATCGACCCGATCCACTTCGGCATCCTGATCGTGGTGAACATGGAAGTGGGCATGTGCCACCCGCCGGTGGGGCTGAATTTGTACGTGGCCTCGGGGATCACCAAGATGGGGATTTCGGAATTGACGGTCGCCGTATTGCCCTGGCTGCTGACCATGCTGGGCTTCCTGATGCTGGTGACCTACGTGCCGGCGATCTCGCTGTGGCTTCCCAACCTCGTGTATGGTTGATCGGTGCATATCGTTATAAAAAAATATTCTTTTGCCGACACAGTTGCGTTATCATGGGGCGCTGCCGGCACTTAAATAGTGCGGTGGTACCGGACACACAGTTTGGGGAGTAAAGAAAAACCCGGTAGTCCATACCGGAGATCATGTGAGGAGACACACGTTCGACAGAAGCTGCGGGTACGCCTAGTAGCCGGGACGTGACCATGATTCAGAGCGCACCGCTGGTGCGCTTTTTTTTTGGGTTTTTTTGGCAGTGGCCGTCGGAAGCGGTAGCGGGCGATGGGTCACGGCAGCGGGTGCATGGATGGGCGCGTAACCGCGTGGGCACGGAGGGCCCACCGTACGGTCGGCGGATCATCCAAGGTACGTGATGCGTATGCACGGCGTTCCGTACGGTGGGCACCCCGTGCCCACGCGGTACGTGCGCCTGATTGCGGACACGTGCGGAAATTCGTCGCCCGCACCGCCCGCAAGCGGCCACGAACCTAGGCCGCCAATTCCTCCAGCGTCCTCGCATCCACCGGCCTGCTGAACAGGAACCCCTGCCAGTTATCGCACCCGATCTCCGCCAGGAACGAACGCTGCGCCTCGGTCTCCACGCCCTCCGCAATGATCCCCAGCCCCAGCGACTTCCCAAGCGCCACCACGCTGCGCGCAATCGACGCGTCGTTCGGGTCGTCCAGCACGTCGCGCACGAAACTCTGGTCGATCTTCAGCTGGTCCAGCGGCAGCCGCTTCAGGTAGCTCAGCGACGAATACCCGGTGCCGAAATCGTCGAGCGAGAAGCAGATGCCGTGCTCGCGCAGGGCCTGCATTTTCCCGATGGTTTCCTCGACTCCCTCGATCATCAGGGTCTCGGTCAGCTCCAGCTTCAGGCGCGTCGGGTCGGCGCCAGTGTCAACCAGAATCGCCAGCGTCTCCTCGACGAAGTCGGCCTGCAGGAACTGGCGCACGCTGACGTTCACCGCCAGCGTCAGGTGCGCCGTGGCGGGCGTGCGGGCCCAGGCGGCCAGTTGCTCGCAGGCGGTGCGCAGCACCCAACTTCCGAGCGGCACGATCAGGCCCGAGGTTTCGGCAATCGCGATGAAGCCGCCCGGCCCGATCAGGCCGCGCTGCGGATGCTGCCAGCGCACCAGGTCGACGGCCCCGGTCAGCATGCCGTCGCCGTCGACCTGGCCCTGGTAGTGCAGCACGAACTGCTGCTCGCGCAACGCTGCGCGCAGCTCGGTCTCGATGGCGGTGCGGTAGGTGACTTCCTGCTCCATCGAGGTGTGGAAGAAGCGCAGCGTGTTGCGGCCCTGGCGCTTGGCTTCGTACATGGCGAGGTCGCCGCGCCGCATCAGGTCGTCGAGCTGCTGCTCGTGGCCGCTGCACAGGGTGACGCCGATGCTGCAGCTGGCGTGGTGCACGGCGCCGCCGACCTCGAACGGGTCGCGCAGCGCGCTCAAAATCTTGTGGCCGACCGTGTCGGCATGCTGCAGTGCTTCGGCCTCGCTGGCGCCGACCGCTTCCAGCAGGATCACGAATTCGTCGCCGCCCAGGCGCGCCACGGTGTCGCTGTCGCGCGCGCACTGCAGCAGGCGCGCCGCTACCTGCTGCAGCAAATGGTCGCCCACCACGTGGCCGCGGCTGTCGTTCAGGTCCTTGAAATTGTCCATGTCGAGGAACAGCAGGGCGCCGACGCGGCGGTTGCGGCCGTGCCGGCCCATGCAATGGTCGAGCCGCTCGTAGAGCAGGCGCCGGTTCGGCAGACTGGTGAGCGGATCGTAGTAGGCCAGCTGGACGATCCGCTCGTCGGCCTGCTTGCGGGCGCTGATGTCGGACTGGGTGCAGACGAAGTTGGTCAGCACGCCTTCGGCGTCGCGCACCGCGCTCACCGTCAGCCAGGCCGGATAGGGCTGGCCGCTGCGGCGCCGGGTCCAGACTTCGCCCTGCCAGGTCTGCTCGCGCCGCACCGTGTTCCACATGCGCTCGCGGTAGTCGTCGCCGTCCTGCTCCAGCGAGAACGGCGGGAAGGCAGTGCCGGGCAGCTCGGCGGCGGGCGTGCCGACCAGGAGTCCCCAGGCTTCGTTGGCCTCGATCATCACGGCTTCGGGACTGAGCACGCACATCCCCTCGCCCGACTGGAACACGATGGAAGCGATGCGCAGCGATTCCTCGGCCTGCTTGCTCGATGTGATGTCGGTCGAAATGCCGCATACCCCATATACCTGGCCGCCGCCGCGCCTGAGGGGGATCTTGGTCGTGAGGTAGACTTTGCCGTCCATGCGTTCTTCGCTCACATGGCGCTCTCCGTTGGACAATACCTTGCGGTCGCCGTCGCGCATCCTCGGCGCGTGCGCAGGCCCGAACAAGGCCTCGTCGTCCTTGCCGATGATGGCGGCCGGAGGCTTGCCCAGCATGCGCGACAGGGCGCCGTTCACGTACTGGTAGCAGGAGTGCTCGTCCTTGATGTAGATGAGGCTATCGACGCTGTCGAGGATGGTAGTGAGCTTTTCCTCATTCTCGCGCAGCTCCCGGGTGCGCGCCGCGACCTCGGTACGCAGCCAGCTGGCCACCGCCAGCGCCGAGAGGAGCAGCCCGACCGCCGCCGCCAGCGCCCACCACAGGTTGGTCGGTACGGTTTGCCTGAGGCCGTCGGTCTGCCACTGGCGCAGCGTGGCGAAATACACCGAGTTCGGATCGGCGCGCCAGGCCGCCAGGTGGCGGTCGATGGTGTCGAGCACGGCCTGCTGGCGCCCGGGCAGGGCCGCGTAGTACACGCGCGCCGGGTTGAACACGGCGCCGGTCGCCACCAGGCCCTGGCGCGCGGCTTCGTGGTCGCCGAAGAAATGGTTGGCGGCGACGGCGTCGGCCTCGCCTTCGGTCACCAGGGCAAAGGCGCGCTCCAGCGAAGGCGAGGGCATCAGGACGGCCGGTGCGCCGTAGCCGGCCAGGATGGCGGGCAGGGTCTGGGCCTGGATCGAACTGGACAGTACCGCGATGCGCCGGCCTTTCAGGTCGGGCAGGGCGCGGATGCCGCTGCCTGAGCGGGCATACACCTGCGACCAGCTGTGCACGGCGGGAATGCGGTGGAAGGCGAACACGCGCGCGCGCTCTTCGGACCAGGCGACGTCGGGCAGCAGGTCGATCCGGCCTTCGGACAGCAGGTCGATGCAGGCGGTCCATTCGCAAGACACGAATTCCAGCGTCCAGAGCTCGGCGCTGGCTATCTCGCGCAGCAGGTCGATCTGGATACCGTCGGCCTGGCCTTGCTGATTGATGAACAGGTTCGGTGCATTATTCGATACGCCGATCCGCAGCGGCGCAGACACCTGCGCGCCGGCCTGGGCCAGGCAGCCAAGCAGTGAAACGAAAACCAGGAAGCGGAGTACGCGCGGCATATTCGTCCGGTGTCAGTGTTTGTTTTTAGCATAGTCGTTTTTGCAATAAACTGACGCCACGTACGAGAAATTGCTCGATCGAAAAAGTTGGTGGAGCGGGGGCGCGAGGAGTAAACTACGCGGCATGAATACTCCACAAGGCAGCGAGCTGTTTTCCGCCATCGTGCCGGCGCCGTTTGGCGCCATCGGCATCCGTACCGAAGGCGAACGCGTGCGCGAACTGGTCTACCTCGAGCCGCGTTTCGGCGACAAGGCGGCGCAGGACGCCACGGCCGAGCTGGCCGCGCGCCAGGTCGAACAGTACCTGGCAGACCCCGATTTCGTGTTCGACCTGCCGCTGATGGAAGCGGGCAGCGATTTCCAGCGCCGCGTGTGGGGGGCGATCAGCGCGATCCCGCGCGGCAGCGTGCGCACCTACGGCATCCTGGCCAAGGAACTCGGCTCGGCGCCGCGCGCGGTGGGCCAGGCCTGCGGCGCCAACTGGTTCCCGCTGGTCATTCCCTGCCACCGCGTGACGGCCGCCCGCGGCCTGGGCGGCTTTGCCAGCCACGACGAAGAAAACGGCTTCCACCTGTCCGTCAAGCGCTGGCTCCTGCGCCATGAAGGCGCCACCGCATCGCCATGGCAGCAGCAGTCGATCTGGGACTGATCGACGAGTTCTGCGACACGCTGTGGCTGGAACACGGCCTGGCGAAGAACTCGCTCGACGCTTACCGGCGCGACCTGCGCCTGTTTGCGCAGTGGCTGCACGCTCGTTATCCCGCATGCGGGCTATTGAGCGTGCAGGCTGAACACCTGGCCGGGTACTTTGCCGAGCGCCACGCCGACACCAAGCCGAGCACGGCCAACCGGCGGCTGTCGGTCCTGAAACGCTTTTACCAGCTGGCGCTGCGCCGCAACCAGGTGGCGGAGGACCCCTGCCTGAAGATGGCCACGGCGCGCCAGCCGCTGCGCTTCGTGCACACCCTCACCGAGGAGCAGGTCGAGGCGCTGTTGAATGCGCCCGATGTGAGCACGCCGCTGGGCCTGCGCGAACGCACCATGCTGGAGCTGATGTATGCCAGCGGGCTGCGGGTGTCGGAACTGGTGGCGCTGAAACTGGTCGAACTGAGCCTGAACGATGGCGTGCTGCGCATTACCGGCAAGGGCAGTAAAACGCGCCTCGTCCCCTTCGGGGCTGAGGCGCGAAACTGGGTCGAGCGCTACCTGAAGGATGCGCGTGGGATCATTCTCAACGGGCAGATAGACGATGCCCTGTTCGTGACCGGGCGTGGCGGGCCGATGACGCGGCAGATGTTCTGGATACTCATCAAGAAGCATGCGTTGAAGGCGGGCATCCGCGCGCCCTTGTCGCCGCACACGCTGCGCCACGCGTTTGCAACACATTTACTGAACCATGGCGCCGACTTGCGCGTGGTGCAATTGCTGCTTGGGCATTCGGACATTTCGACGACACAGATTTATACGCATGTGGCACGCGAACGTTTGAAGCACCTGCATGCACAGCATCACCCACGTGGCTAGTTCGAAACTGGTCAAGTTCGTGTCGCTTAACTGGCGCATAATGGTTCGGGTTCGGCACCATTCTTTCATGTCAGCTTGCATACGAGGAAATCATGGCAAGGACCAACTTCCAATACGAAAAGCGGCAACGGGAACTGGAAAAGAAGCGCAAGGCGGAGGAAAAAGCCAAGCGCAAGCTGGAGGCGAAGGGCAGTCCGAAGGCGGAAGGTTCAGAGGGGGAGGCAGGGGAAGGGGTAGAGTCCGAGGCAACGGAAACCCAAGAGCAGTCGTAACGACTCCCGTACGGTGGGCACCCCGTGCCCACGCGGAACGTGCCGCATTGTTGGCGGAATTATTTCGTTTCCGCCTAGTCAGATGTGCGGCATCCAGAGGCACATCCGGGGGGGCGATTTTGCGTTAGCGGTCCGCCCAGGAGCCGCTAACGTCATGCATCCATTTCGGTCCAAACACCGCTAACACCGCGGTGCGTTCCGCGTGGGCACGGAGTGCCCACCGTACGGTTCGCGCTGCAGACTCCGGTTTCTATGCCGATTCTTTCGCGATTGCCGGTGCAATCTCACCCACTTCCTCGTGCCCCTTGGCAAACCAGCGCTTGGCGCGCTTGCCCAGGTTGTCGAGGTAGCTGTACGCCACCGGCACCACCACCAGCGTCAGCAGGGTCGAGGTAATCACCCCGCCAATCACCGCGCGCCCCATCGGCGCCTGGGTCTCGCCGCCATCCCCGGCGCCGATCGCCATCGGCAGCATGCCGAAGATCATCGCCAGCGTCGTCATCAGGATCGGACGCAGGCGCACCTGGCCGGCTTCCAGGATCGCCGCGAACTGCGCCTGGCCAGCACGCTGGCTGTGGTTCGCAAAGTCCACCAGCAAGATCGCATTCTTGGTCACCAGCCCCATCAGCATCACCACGCCGATCACCGAGAACACGTTCAGCGTGCTGCCCGTTGCCAGCAGCGCGATCAGCACGCCGATCAGCGACATCGGCAGCGACATCATGATGGCGATCGGCTGCAGGAAGCTGCCGAACTGGGAGGCCAGCACCAGGTAGATGAAGATGATCGCAATCACGATTGCCGACAGGAAGTTGCCCATCGTTTCGGCCATCTGCTGGGCATCGCCGCCGACGTCGAAGCGCACGCCTTCCGGCAGCTCGATTTCCTTCATCGCCTTGTCGATGTCGCCGTTCACGTCGCCCGACGGACGGCCTTCGACACCGGCATAGATCGCCACCCGCCGTTCCAGCGCCTGGCGCTTGAGCACCTGCGGGCTGAACGAGGGCACGAACTCGACTACCTGGCGCAGCGGCACCATGATCGGGTTGCCGGCCGCATCCACGCGCGAGGACGCCAGCGACAGATCGGCCAGGTCGGCCACCTTCTGGCGCCCATTCCTCGGCAGTTGCACGTTCACCTGGTAGTTCTGGCCATCCGGCGCCAGCCACTGGCTGATCTCGTCGCCGGCCACGAACGGACGCAATGCCGCGCCGACCTGCTGCACCGACAAGCCAAGGTCGCTGGCCAGTTCGTTGTTGATGCGGATGACGGTGGCCGGGTTCGCGCCTTCCTGGCTGTACTCGATGTCGGCCACACCCTTGATCGCACGCATCTTGTCCATCAGCTTGTGCGCCACGGCGTCCAGCTTGGCTTCGTCGCGGCCCAGGATCGCAATGAAGATCGGCTTGTTACCGACCGACATGGTGATGCCGGCAATCGAGGACAGGCGCTCGCGGATGACGGACTCCATGGTCTCCTGCGAGCGGCGCCCGGTCTTCTTCACGTCGGTCAGCTTCAGCACGACCTGCGCGCTGTTGTGGCCTTCGTACACGCCGATGGCGCTGCTGATAGCGTCGATTTCCTTGTACTCGCGCAGGATGTCCTCGATCTGCTTCACCTTTGCGTCCGTATAAGCCAGGCTGGAGCCGACCGGGGTCTTGAAGCGCATCTCGATGAAGCCGTTGTCGGTTTTCGGCGCAAACTCGCCGCCGATCAGCGGCACCAGCGCCAGGCTGCCGACGAACACCGCCAGCGCCAGCGCCAGGGTGGCTTTCCGCCAGCGCAGGGCCAGCCCCAGTACCTTGCCGTACCAGGTGTGCACGTGCTCGATACCGTGCTCGATGCGCGCCATGATGCGGCCCAGCCAGGGCACGTACTTGAAACGGTCCTTTACCGGGTCCGGCCATACCGACGACAGCATCGGATCGAGCGTAAAGCTGACGAACAGCGACACCATCACGGCCACCGCCACCGTCACGCCGAACTGCAGGAAGAAGCGCCCGATGATGCCGTCCATGAAGGCGATCGGTACGAACACGGCCACGATGGCAAAGGTGGTCGCCATCACGGCCATGCCGATCTCGTTGGTGCCGTCTTCGGCGGCGCGCATGTGCGACTTGCCCATGCCCAGGTGGCGCACGATGTTCTCGCGCACCACAATCGCATCGTCGATCAGCAGGCCAATGCACAGGGACAGCGCCATCAGCGTCAGGAAGTTCAGCGTGAAGCCGAAGTAGCGCATCGCGATGAAGGAAGCCAGCACCGAGATCGGCAGCGTCAGGCCGGTGATCACCGTGCTGCGCCAGGAATGCAGGAACAGGAACACGATCACCATGGTCAGGATCGCACCTTCGATGATGGTGCGCTTGACGTTATCGAGCTGCTGCTGGACCGTGGTCGACTGGTCGTCCATCACGCGGAAGTGGACGTCGCTTGGTAAGGTCTTGCGCATCTCTTCGACCATCTTGATGATGCCGGTGCCCACCTGCACGGTGTTCGCGTCCTGCACCTTGGTGATGTCGACCGAAATGGCGCGCTGGCCGTTCACGCGCGAGATCGAGGTTTCTTCGCGCTCGCCGTCGACCACATCGGCCACCTGCGACAGATACACTGGTCCGCTGGCGCGGCGTGCCACGATGATGTTATTGAACTCGCGCGCCTCGCGCATCTTGCCTTCCACGCGCACCAGGCGCTCGCTAGCGCCGTACTGCAAATTGCCGGCCGGGAGATTCGCATTCGTCGCCTGGATCGCGCGCAGCACTTCGTCGATGCCGATGTTCTGGCTGCGCAGCTGCTCGGGCTTCACGTGCACCAGGATCTGGCGCGTGGCCACGCCGCCGGTACGTACTTCGCCGACGCCGGCCACGCTTTGCAGGCGCTTCACGATCACCTGTTCGGCCAGCAGCGACAGGGCGCGCATGTCGCGCTCGGTCGAGCTCACCGACAGGCGCACCACCGGCTGCTGGTTCTCGCCGTCGGCGCGGGTGATGAAGGGTTCCTTCACCTCTTTCGGGAAGCCGGGGCGCACGCGCGCCACCTTGTCGCGCAGGTCCTGCATCGCCTTGTCGGTGTTGGTGGCGATGTGGAACTCGACCGAGACGCCGCTGCGGCCTTCCCAGGAATTACTGCGGATCGTCTTCACGCCGCTGACGGTGTTGATGACTTCCTCGATCGGCCGCGTGACGTCGTTTTCCACCTGTTCCGGCGACGCGCCCGGATACTGGGTCTCGACCCAGGCGAAGGGCAGGTCGACGTTCGGCATGCTCTCCACGCCCAGGGTACGGTAGGAGAACAGGCCGAGCACCATCAGGCCGACCATGACCATGGTCGCGAATACGGGGTGGCGGATGCTGACTTTGGTGATCCACATGGCTCAGTCCTTTTTCGCGACAACGATGTTGTCGGTGGCCTTGGCATCGGGCTTGGCCTTGGCAGTGGTGCCGGCCAGCTTGACCTGCGCACCCGGCTTGACGCCATCGAGCGGCACGTTCAGCAGCACCGCACCGGCGTCGACGCCATGCGTGACTTCGGCCAGGCCTTCGTCCTCGTTGCGCATGCCGAGCGTGACCGGCTGCGCCACCACCTTGCCGTCGGCGACGCGGTAGACCACGTCACGCTCGCCATCCTTGCGCAGCGCGGCCAGCGGTACGATCGGGCGTGCGGCGGATTTGTCGGTGGTGATCTGGCCTTTCGCGAACATCCCGGCGCGCAGCAGTCCATCGTCGTTGGCGACGCTGATATACACCAGCATCGCGCGCGAGCCGGCTTCGGTGGCCGGGTTGATGCGCGCCACCTTGCCGGTGAAATCGCGCGCATCGAAACCGTCGACGCGGAAGTGCACGTCCTGGCCGACCTTGATGCGCGGGATGTCGGAGGCCGGCACCTGGGCATCGAGCGTCAGGTGCTGCAAATCGACGATGGCCATCACCGGGCTGTCCGGCGACAGCTTTTCGCCGGCCTGCACGAAGCGCTTGCTGACCACGCCCGACAGCGGCGCGCGGATCACGGTGTCGTTCAGGGCGATGCGCGCCAGGTCCAGCTGGGCGCGCGCGGCGTCGACCGCGGCCTGCGCCAGTTCGACGCTGTTGCGCGTGGTGTCGAAGGAATTCTGCGAGATGTAGTTCTGCTCCAGCAGGGCGCGACTGTTCAACTCGTTCTTGTTGGCCAGCGCCAGGCGTGCGTTGGCTTCCTTCAGCGCCGCTGCGTACTGCGCCACGCGGGCGCGCGCGTCGGCGTCGTCGAGGCGCGCGATCACCTGGCCGGCGCTGACGTTCATGCCTTCGCGCAGGCCGGTTTCCAGCACCACACCCGAGACCTTGGACTTGACGGTGGCCTGGGCCAGCGGCGCCAGTGAACCGGATAGCGGCAAGCGGCGCGCCAGTTCGCGCGCCTCGACCGTAACCACGTCGCTGTGCGAGAGTTCGAAGACGGTGGGCTTGGCTTCGGCCTTCGGCGCCGGGGCCGCCGGCTTGCCCTGAAACGCATACCAGCCGCCGGCGACAGCGGCCGCCAGTGCCAGCGCAATCGCCGGTTTGCGCCAGCGGCGCTTGGTGGAGAGGGGGATCGCAGGCGTAAGCGGCAAGGTCTCGATTTTCATGGCGGCCGGTATTTGAATTATTCGCGAATTGTTGGGAAGCACGGAGAAACGGGGCGCCCGTGCTCCACCTCGAACGGGAGACGGAGCTACTAGCGCATGGTGGCAACTATAGAAATTGACAACGCCGGCCGCCATCGAAATGCGACAAGCAGTGGTTTGGCAGCGCTGAAGTGCAGAAAAGCCGGATCGAGTGCATGCGTGGCCTGTGCGTGATTNAGCTACTAGCGCATGGTGGCAACTATAGAAATTGACAACGCCGGCCGCCATCGAAATGCGACAAGCAGTGGTTTGGCAGCGCTGAAGTGCAGAAAAGCCGGATCGAGTGCATGCGTGGCCTGTGCGTGATTCCGTACGGTGGGGTCATTGATGCCGGGGGCATCAATGACGAAGTGCCCACGCGGAACGCGCCGCTGTGTTGGCCGTTTTTCATCGTTGCCGTTTGCTCGGATGCGCGATATCCTGGGGCATGCCGGCGGCTCAAATCCTGGCCGAGCTTGGTTGAAACGATGCGCTTTTGGATACGTTGTCTGGACGCGTATTGCTGGCTAGAAGGCCGTTGACATTGCAGCGCGTTCCGCGTGGGCACGGAGTGCCCACCCTACGGGTCCTGCCGCATGAATGCACGCACCGCAAATGAAACAGGCATGCAAACCCGGGCTGAATCCGTGGGATGGCGATTACTCACATACCCGCGTCGCGCAGGCCGTGGCTGTCGTCGAACAGGCGGATGCGCGCCAGCACCTGGCCGTGGTCCGATGCTTGCGGCAATGCCAGGTCGAGGTGATCGTTCAGGTACAGCACCTCGACCACTTCGCCAATCGCATCCGGCAACGCCGCATTGAACTCTTCCGACACCAGGATATGGTCGATGGTCGAGTAATGCCCCTCGTGCACGCACGAGAAGCCCATATGGTGCGCGTGGTCGACGCGGCGCTGCACCTCGTTGGCGTCGTACAGGCGGTCGGCCATCGGCGCGCCGGCGCCGAGCACGATGCCGGTGGTGACCGAATCGGCGACGTCGTTGAAGTCGCCCAGCACCACGCGCGGGCGGCGGTTGGCGCGGCCCATTTCAGTCACCAGCACGCGCAGGGCCGCCGCTTCGGTGCCGCGCCGGATCAGCGAGCGCAGGCAGGCGAGGGCGTACAGGGCCGGGTCTTCGCCGGTGTCGCCGGTGCGGTAGTCGGGGCGGCGCGACTTCAGGTGCACCACCACCACGTCCACCGCCACATCCGGCGACACCTGCACGATGGCGTGCAGCGGCGCGCGGGTAAAGCGGGCGGCGTCGCGGCTGCCCTGGGGCAGTTCGATCCCGTGCGGGAAATCCTTCATGGGCTGGGCCGGCACCACCAGCGGCAGGCGCGAGACCAGGGCCACGCTCGGGGTCAGGCGCATGGCGGCCGGGTCGGGGTCGAAGCCGGCATGGAAGGCTTCGCGGTAGTTCCGCGTGCGCGCCAGTACTTCCTTCAGGGTCGCTTGCGAAAAGATCTCCTGGAAGCCGATGACGTCGGCGTCGAGCAGGTCGATCTGGTGCGCCGTCCAGTCCAGCTTGGCTTCGTATTCTTGCTCGGTGGTGGGCAGCAAGTTGTCGTAGAGCTTCACGCCCGGCGGCGCCAGGTTGCAGACGTTGAAAGTCGCAAAACGTCGCTCTTGCTGGTTCAGTTGCTGCATAATAGAAACCCCTTTATTCCAGTGATTAGCGTATCACGCATGGCCAAGAAAGAGCACGTCTCAGAAACGCCCGCCACCGCCTGGCTGCGCAAGCACGCCGTGGGGTTTTCCGAGCATCCCTACGCCTATGAAGAGCACGGCGGCACGGCCGTATCCTCGCGCGCGCTGGGCGTGCCCGAACACGACGTGGTCAAGACCCTGGTGATGCAGGACGAGGCGGCGCGTCCGCTGATCGTGCTGATGCACGGCGACCGCAAGGTGTCGACCAAGAACCTGGCGCGCGCGATCGGCTGCAAGTCGGTCGAACCCTGCAAACCGGAAGTGGCGCAGCGCCACTCGGGCTTCCTGGTAGGCGGCACCTCGCCCTTCGGCACGAAAAAGGCGATGCCGGTGTACGTGGAGGAGAGCATCCTCGCCATCGAAAAAATCTACATCAACGGCGGCCGGGGCGGCTACCTGGTCGGGATTGCGCCGCAGGTGCTGGTCGAGGTGCTCGGCGCAAAGCCGGTGCAATGTGCGCTGGCCGACTGACTATCGCCGCCTGGCCGGCTAGTGTATATTCACGCTCGTTTTACATATAAGAAATAATAGAAAGACAACATGAATACACTGATCGCTGTCGTTGCTGCCTACCTGATCGGCTCGATTTCCTTTGCCGTGGTGATGAGCCGCGTGTTCGGCCTGTCCGACCCGCGCACCTATGGCTCGAAAAACCCTGGCGCCACGAATGTGCTGCGCAGCGGCAGCAAGAAGGCGGCGATCGCCACCCTGGTCGGCGACGGCGCCAAGGGCTGGCTGGCCGTGTTCCTGGCGGTGCACTTCGGCCCCGACTTCGGCATCGACGACACCGGCATTGCGCTGGTGTCGATCGCGGTCTTCCTCGGGCACCTGTGGCCGGTGTTCTTCCGCTTCGTCGGCGGCAAGGGCGTGGCCACCGCGCTCGGCGTGCTGCTCGGCCTGAACGTCTGGCTCGGCCTGGCGACCCTGGTTACCTGGCTGGTGGTGGCCTACGCCTTCCGCTATTCCTCGCTGGCCGCGCTGATCGCCGCGGTGTTTGCGCCGTTCTACTACGGCCTGCTGTTCGGCGTCGATGCCATCCTGTTCGCGGTGGTGGCGATGAGCTCGCTGCTGCTGTACCGCCACGCCACCAATATCGGCAACCTGATCGCCGGCAAGGAGTCGCGTATCGGCAGCAAGGCGGCGGGAGCCAAGAAGAAGTAAGCGCCTATTGATTCTCTCGCAAGCATGCCCATATGGGTGGACAGCCGGCGCATCCTGCGCCGGTATTCATTTCAGGAAGGCGGTGTCGCGTGGGCAAGCAATTGAGGATTGATTTCGTATCGGACGTGTCGTGCCCGTGGTGCGCGATCGGCCTCAAGTCGCTGGAGCAGGCCATCGAACGCGTGGCGCCGGACGTCACCGTCGACCTGCACTTCCAGCCGTTCGAGCTGAACCCGGACATGGCGCCGGAAGGCCAGGACATCGTCGAGCACATCACCGAGAAGTATGGCGCCCCGCTCGAGCAGCAGATCCAGTCACGCGAACAGATTCGCCAGCGCGGCGAAGCGGTCGGTTTCACCTTCGACATGGCGCGCCGCGGCCGCATCTACAACACCTTCGACGCGCACCGCCTGCTGCACTGGGCCGAAGAGCAGGGCCGCCAGCATGCACTCAAATTGGCGCTGTTCGAAGCCTATTTCACCCATTGCGAAGACCCGAGCTCGCGCGAGCTGCTGGTGAGTGTGGCGGGGCAGGTCGGCCTGGACAAGACCGAGGCCCAGCGTGTGCTGGAGTCGGGCGAGTATGCCGACGAGGTGCGCGAGACGGAGCACTTCTTCCAGAAGGCGGGGATTCGCTCGGTGCCGGCGATCATCATCAACCAGCGGCATCTGATTTCGGGTGGGCAGCCGCCGGAGGTGTTTGAGCGGGCGCTGCGGGAGATTGCGGCGCAGGGGCAGGAGGCGCTCGGCTGATCTTCAGGATGCGCCGCGGGGCGATTGGCAGCGGGATTCAAACAGGGCCAACACGACGGTGCGTTCCGCGTGGGCACGGAGTGCCCACCCTACGATGGTCCAGCCAACACAGTTTGCACACGTAAGGTGGGCACCCCGTGCCCACGCGGAAGCCCGCATCGTGTTGGCCTCCGATGTGGTCGAACCGCCAGCATCTTGCCACCGCATCCAGAAGATCACCCCCACCGCTTCACACCAGATCGAGCACAATCGGCTGATGATCCGACACCCCCGTCTCCGACTGCACCTCCACCTCCCCAATCCTCGGCCGTAAATCCTCGGTCACAAAGAAATAGTCATAGCAATCCGGCTTCTCCGGCCAGGCAAACCCATGCAGCCCCGCCGTCGGCGCGCGCGCATGGTCCGGATGCCTTGCCCGCCACGCATCCACCAGCGCCAGTTCTCCGCTCAAGGGCGGCGCCAGCATCGCCTCGTATTCCTCCGCCCCCGGCTGCAAATTGAAATCCCCACAATAAATCGCCGACGCCGGCAATTCGCCCAGCTGGAACGGCGCATCCATCTCGGGATTCGGCACATAGGCGCGCGCCCGCGCACAGGCCTGGGCATGCAGTTCGCGCAGCCGTCCTACCTGCGCGCCGCGCTGCAGCGCCGAATAATATTCAAGGTGCGTGGTCACCAGCCGCAGCTTGCCGCGCGGCGTATCGAGCACGACTTCGATCGCCCCGCGCGGCATGCCCGGCGACACAGGATCAAACGGCCACGGCAGGGAATGCCGGTGCGCCTGCGTGATGCGGTATTTGGAAAGAATCAGGTTGCCGAACAGGCGGGGAACGTTGTTGCGGTAGATTTCGCTCGGGGCATAGTCGATGGCGTGGTAGCCGCCAAAAGCGCCGGCCAGTTGCTTGAACTGGTTCGCGGTCGCGCTTCCTTCGAGTTCAGGATGATTCGCTGCTACTTCCTGCAGGCAGATGACGTCTGGATTAAGCTTGCGCAGCACATCGATGATCGCGTGGATACGGATGCGCCCGTCCTTCCCACAGCCCCAATGGATGTTCCAACTCACAACGCGCATGTAGGACCTCCGAAAACTGAACCGTCAAAGTGTGCCATTCTTTGGCAACCGGCGGTCACACGGTAGGATCGGTGTCAGCCTTGCAAGTTCATTACCGGCCGCGCGCCTCCAGAACCCGTCTCAGGCCGCTTCCAGCTCGTCCAAAGGCCAGCGCGGACGCACATTGAAAGCGTAGTCGCGCACGGCCAGGTCCGGGTTCTTTTCCAGCCGCATGGCGCCGGCAAAGGCAATCATCGCGCCATTGTCGGTGCAGAATTCCAGCTCGGGATAAAACACCCGGAACTTGCGCTTGGCCGCGGCCGCATTCAAGGCTTCGCGCAGCTGCCTGTTGGCGCCCACGCCGCCGGCAATCACCAGGCGCTTCAGGCCCGTGTGGCGCAGCGCATTCACGCATTTGGCCACCAGCACGTCGACGATCGCATCGACAAACCCGCGCGCGATGTTCGCCTTGTCCTGCTCGCAGATATTCGCGATCACCTTTTCCTCGTGGTTCTTCACCACGGTGAGCACCGCCGTCTTCAGGCCCGAGAAGCTGAAATTGAAATCCTTCGAATGCAGCATCGGGCGCGGCAGGGTATAGGCTTTCGGATCGCCAAATTCCGCCAGGCGCGAAATCGCCGGGCCGCCCGGATAACCGAGGCCGAGCAGCTTGGCCGATTTGTCGAATGCTTCGCCGGCGGCGTCGTCCAGGGTTTCGCCCAGCAGCGTGTAGCGGCCGACGCCGTCGACCCGCATCAGCTGGGTGTGGCCGCCCGAGACCAGCAGCGCGATGAAGGGAAAGTCGGGCCGCTCGGTCGCCAGCAGCGGCGACAGCAAATGGCCTTCGAGGTGGTGCACGCCGAGCACCGGCTTGTCCAGCGCCAGGGCCAGGCTGCAGGCCACCGAGGAACCGACCAGCAGCGCACCGGCCAGGCCGGGGCCTTGGGTATAGGCGATGGCGTCGATGTCGTTCTTGGCGATGCCGGCTTTACTTAATGAATGTTCCAGCAGGGGCAGGGCGCGGCGGATATGGTCGCGCGAGGCCAGTTCCGGCACCACGCCGCCGTATTCTTCGTGCATGGCCACCTGCGAATGCAGGGCATGGGACAGCAGGCCGCGCTCGGTATCGTACAGAGCCAGGCCGGTTTCATCGCAGGAGGATTCGACGCCGAGAACAATCATGGGAACAGAGGGGAGGGGGAAGCGGAATCCGACATTGTAAAGCACCCAGACGGACGATGCTGCGATGACGGTCTTGTGGCCCGCTGCCGGTGCATGGGCGTAGGGTGGGCACTTGTGCCCACGCGGTCTCATCGTTTGCGAATACGCGCCATTGCCGCAGATATGCAGCCAGTGAAACCGCGTGGGCTCGAGAGCCCACCCTACAATATCAACACCGTGTGCGCCGAATTACGGACGCTGCAAGAGTTCTTTATGCGCGCTACGCAGCATCGCCACCGTATCGTCCCAGCCAATACAGCCATCGGTCACCGAACACCCATACTTCAACTGCGACAAATCCGACGGAATCGGCTGGTTCCCCGCCACGATATTCGATTCGATCATCACCCCCACCAGCGAGCGATTCCCGTGCCTGATCTGCTGGATCACGTCCGACATCACCAGCGGCTGCAGTTCCGGCTTCTTGTAGCTGTTCGCATGCGAGCAATCGACCACCAGGTTGGCCGGCAGCTTGGCTTTCACCAGCGCCTGCTCGGCAATCGTCACCGACACCGAATCGTAGTTCGGCCGGTCGCCACCGCCGCGCAGCACCACGTGCCCATAGGCGTTGCCGCGGGTGCGCACGATCGACACCGTGCCCTTGTCGTTAATCCCCAAAAACGCATGCGGATTGGCCGACGACAGCACCGCATTGATCGCGATACTCACATCGCCATCGGTGCCATTCTTGAAACCGACCGGCGTCGACAGGCCCGACGACATTTCGCGGTGCGTCTGCGATTCGGTGGTACGCGCCCCAATCGCGGTCCAGGCAATCAGATCGCCCAGGTATTGCGGCGAAATCGGATCGAGCGCTTCGGTGGCGGTCGGCAAACCGAGTTCGCATACATCCAGCAGGAATTGGCGCGCGCGTTCCATGCCGACGTCGACCTGGAAGGAATCGTCCATGAACGGATCGTTGATATAGCCCTTCCAGCCGGTAGTGGTGCGCGGTTTTTCGAAATACACCCGCATCACCAGCAGCATCGTGTCGGCCACTTCTTCCTGCAAGGCTTTCAGGCGGCGCGCATAATCCAGGCCTGCTTCCGGATCGTGGATCGAGCAGGGACCGACGACCACGAACAAACGCTTGTCCTTGCGGTCGAGGATGTCGCGCAAGGCGGCGCGGCCTTCCATGACGGTAGAGAAAGCGCGCTCGGTCAGCGGCAGCTTGGCGTGCAGCTCGGTCGGGGTAGGCATGCGCCCGAACGAGGTAACATTGGTATTTTCGATATCTGGTGTGATCTGCATAATGCGTCCGTGGGGCAAAAGTCGGATCGGCCAGTGTAGCGCCAAAAATGCATTGGTGCACCAAGCAGCGCAAAAGCGGGCCATCCGCACATCGGTGTAAAGTATCGCGATGCAAACTCACAACGACCCATTCCCCGCCGCCCGCTTCATCAAGGAGATCGGCCGCGGCGTCAAAGGCGCGCGCAGCATGTCGCGCGAAGACGCAGCTTCTCTGTATGGCGCCATGCTCGATGGCCGCGTATCCGATCTCGAACTCGGCGGTATCCTGCTCGCCATGCGCATCAAGGGCGAATCCGTCGAGGAGCTGGCGGGCTTCATGGATGCCGCCGAGCGTTCGTTCGCCCCGCTGCCCAGCCCCGCCGGCGAGTTCGCCCCGGTACTCATTCCCAGCTACAACGGCGCGCGCAAGCTGGCCAACCTGACGCCTCTGCTGGCGCTGCTGCTGGCGCGCGAAGGCGTGCCGACGCTGGTGCACGGCGTGCGCACCGACCCGGGCCGCGTAACCACCGCCGAGATCCTGGGCGAGATGGGCCTGGCCGAAGCCGGCTCCAGCGCCGAGCTGCAGGACGCCTTTGCCGCGCATCGTCCCGCCTTCATGGCGATCGAGACCCTGGCGCCGGCGCTGGCCCATCAATTGTCGCTGCGCCGCATCCTCGGCGTGCGCAATTCCACGCACACCCTGGTAAAAATCCTGCAGCCTTTCGAGGGCCCGGCGCTGCGCCTGGTGTCCTACACCCATCCCGAGTACCTGGAAACCCTGGCGCAATACTTCACCACGGCTGCACCACACGCACGCGGCGACGCCTTCCTGATGCGCGGCACCGAGGGCGAAACCGTGGCCAACCCGCACCGCGCCCAGCAGATCGACTGGTTCCACGCCGGCACGCGCACCCTGCTGGTCGAACGCGATGCGCCGACCGACGATTTGTCGCAGGTGCCGGAAGCGCGCGATGCGGCCGCCACCGCCAGCTGGATCGCCGCCGCCTTGCGCGGCGAGGTGCCGGTGCCGCGTTCCATCCTGAACCAGGTGGCGCAGTGCGTGCGCGCTTCACGAGCATTACGCAGCTGACGTATCGATAATGCCTTGGCAAGAACGTCGCATCGCCGCGGCGTTTTTGCCGCCAGCCCTCGGATTTACTGTCGCGAAGCGTTAAAATGGCCGGTTTGGCGATTCGCTTTGAAGGACACGGCAGCAGCATGGCAAAACAATTCGATGTAGCGGTAATCGGCGCGGGCGCGGCCGGGATGATGGCTGCGGCCGTGGCGGGGCAGCGCGGCAAGCGCGTGGTGCTGATCGACCACGCCGGGAAACTGGCGGAAAAGATCCGCATTTCCGGCGGCGGACGCTGCAATTTCACCAACGTGAATGCCTCGCACCAGCATTACCTGTCCGACAACCCGCACTTCTGCAAAAGCGCGCTGTCGCGTTACACCGCGCAGGATTTCGTCGCGCTGGTCAAGAAGTACCGCATCGCCCACCACGAAAAGCACCGCGGCCAGCTGTTCTGCACCGAATCGGCCGAGCAGATCATCGACATGCTGAAGTCGGAATGCCTGAAAGGCGAGGTCGCCTGGCGCATGCCGTGCAAGATCGAATCGTTGGAAAAACTGGATGACGGTTTCTTCATCGCCACCGACCACGGCGATATCGAAGCGGCCAGCGTGGTGATTGCCACCGGCGGCCTGTCGATCCCGAAGATCGGCGCCACCGATTTCGGCTACCGCATCGCCAGCCAATTCGATTTGAAACTGGTCGAGCCGCGTCCGGGCCTGGTGCCGCTGACGTTCGACGGCCCGAGCTGGGAAGCGTTCGCGCCGCTGGCCGGCATTGCGCTGGAAGTGGAAGTGTCGACCGGTTCCGGAAAAGGGAAGGGCGCCAAGAAAGGCCACTTCCGCGAAGACCTGCTGTTCACCCACCGCGGCCTGTCCGGCCCGGCGATCCTGCAGATTTCCAGCTACTGGCAACCCGGCACGCCGATCGTGCTGAACCTGCTGCCGGAAATGGACGTCGCCGAAGAACTGATCGGCTCGAAAACCACGGTCAAGAAACAACTCGGCAACGTGCTGTCGCAATGGCTGCCCGCACGCCTGGCCGAAGGCCTGCTGCTCGCCAACGGCTTCGCCCCTGACGCCCGCCTGGCCGACATGGCCGACGCCAAGCTGCGCAAGCTCGGCGACGCCATCAACCGCTGGGCCATCGTCCCGACCGGCTCGGAAGGCTACCGCAAGGCCGAAGTCACCTTGGGCGGCGTCGACACCCGCGAACTGTCCCAGCAAACGATGATGGCCAACAAGGTTCCCGGCCTGTATTTCATCGGCGAATCCGTCGACGTCACCGGCTGGCTCGGCGGCTACAACTTCCAGTGGGCCTGGGCCTCCGGCTTCGTCGCCGGCCAGAGCGTATAAGTAACGAGATTGGTTGTTGCTATCCGAAGTCAGTAACCTCATCCGTAGAGGATGTGAAAAAATTGTCAGGGCAAGGCGTCGAGTCGAAGACAGTACGAGCGTACGGCGAGACGAGGCAACGCCGCCATGGCGATTTTTTCACATCCTCGTAGCGTGGGCACTCCGTGCCCACGCGGACTCAACAAACCACGAACAGCACAGGCAACAGCCCAATAAACCCTGCCCATCCATGCGCTGTAGCAAATTCAGCACAAGCAGGTAAACTCTTCCCCTACTTGTCAAAACCTGCTAGACTTTCGTTCTTCCCTAAATCCAACGGTTTGATTTTTACATGACCACTATCCGCCTTAAAGAAAACGAGCCGTTCGAAGTCGCTATGCGTCGCTTCAAGCGCACTATCGAAAAAACCGGTCTGCTGACGGAACTGCGCGCACGCGAGTTCTATGAAAAGCCAACTGCAGAGCGCAAGCGCAAGCTCGCCGCTGCCGTGAAGCGCCACTACAAGCGCATCCGTAGCCAGCAACTGCCTAAGAAACTGTACTAAGACTGTCCCGCTGGCCATGATCCGGCGACGTGGGCAATGCCCGTCCCGGTAGCCGCGAAAGTCTCTGGAGCCCGCCCTGGTTGTGACCGCGGCGGGTTTTGTTGTTTGTAATCATCACCTCGGAGATGCCATGAGCCTGAAAGAACAAATCACGAACGACATGAAAGCCGCGATGCGCGCCAAGGAAGCCAGCAAGCTGGCGACCATTCGCCTGATCCTGGCCGAAATCAAGCGCAAGGAAGTCGACGAGCAGATCGAAGTAAACGAGCAGCAAACCGTCGCTATCATCGAAAAGATGATCAAGCAGCGCAAGGATTCGATTACCCAGTTCGAAGCCGGCAATCGCCCCGACCTGGCCGATATCGAAAAGGCCGAGCTCGAAGTGCTGGCCACCTACATGCCTGCCGGCCTGTCGGATGATGAAATCGCCGCCGAAGTCGCCGCTGCCGTGGCCGCCTCGGGCGCCGCCGGTCCACAGGACATGGGCAAGGTCATGGGCATCGTCAAGCCAAAGCTGGCCGGCCGCGCCGACATGACTGTTGTATCGAACCTCGTCAAAAAAGCGCTGTCCGGCGCCTGATGTACCACAAAGGGGTCTTGTGCGGCCCCTGCTTGTTGCAAATCAATTTGTAGCGAGCCCTGCGGTATAGTCTGACCTGAGACAAACACTGTGACCACCAAGTGATCCCGCAATCATTCATTACCGATCTGCTCAACCGTGTCGACATCGTCGATGTGGTTGGGCGCTACGTCCAGCTGAAAAAGGGCGGCGCCAATTTCATGGGGCTGTGTCCTTTCCATAGCGAAAAATCCCCCAGCTTCACCGTCAGCCCCACCAAGCAGTTCTACCATTGCTTCGGCTGCGGCGCCCACGGCACCGCCATCGGCTTCCTGATCGAATACTCGGGCATGGGCTTCGTCGATGCGGTGAAAGACCTGGCCCAGAACGTCGGCATGGTCGTGCCCGACGCCGACGACAAGATCCCGCCGATGCAGCGCGCCGCCCAGCAGGCGCAGTCGCTGGCGATGACCGACGCCCTGACGCAAGCCTGCGACTATTACCGTGCGCAATTGCGCAACGCGCCGAACGCGATCGCTTACCTCAAGAACCGCGGCCTGACCGGCGAAGTTGCCGCCCGCTTCGGCATGGGCTACGCCCCGTCGGGCTGGGACAGCCTGCGCAGCGTGTTCCAGGATTACGACGCGCTGGCCCTGGTCGAATCGGGACTGGTCATCGATAAAGTCGACGAAGACGGCAGCAACAAGAAACGCTACGACCGCTTCCGCGAGCGCATCATGTTCCCGATCCGGAACACCAAAGGGCAGGTGATCGGCTTCGGCGGCCGCGTGCTCGACGGCGGCGAGCCGAAATACCTGAACTCGCCGGAAACCCCGCTGTTCCAGAAAGGCCTGGAGCTGTATGGCCTGTTCGAGGCGAGGCAAGCCATTCGCGACGCCGGCTACGTGCTGGTGACGGAAGGCTACATGGACGTCGTCGCCCTGGCCCAGCTCGGCTTCCCGCAAGCCGTGGCCACGCTCGGCACCGCCTGCACCAGTACCCACGTGCAAAAGCTGCTGCGCCAGACCGACAACGTCATCTTCAGTTTCGACGGCGACAAGGCCGGCCGCCGCGCCGCCCGGCGCGCGCTGGAAGCCTGCTTGCCGCAAGTGAGCGACAACAAGACCATCCAGTTCCTGTTCCTGCCGCAAGAACATGACCCGGACAGCTACGTGCGCGAGTTCGGCGCCGACGCCTTCGCCCAGGAAATCAACGAGGCGATGCCGCTGTCGCAGTTCCTGATCCGCGAAGTGACGGGCGAGCACGACCTGTCCACGCCGGAAGGGCGCGCCAAGACCCAGTTCGACGCGAAACCGATGCTGCAAGCGATGACGCCCTCGAGCCTGCGCCTGCAGATCGTGCGCATGCTGGCCAGCCTGACGGAATCGACACCGGCCGAGATCGAGGCGCTGTTCGAATTGTCCAAGCCGGTATCGGTGGTGCGCAGGGCGCCACCGCGCCAGGGGCGTCCGGAGCCGGTGGGCCTGGAATTGCAGATGCTGCGTATTCTGGTGGCGCACCCATCGCTGTCGCTGCATCTGGACGACAGCGCCTTGCATGCCTTCGACTATTTTGGCCCGGAAAGCGCCGACGCCTTGCGTCACCTGGTGGAAATGGCCCAGGCGCTGGGCGAATACGGCACCTTCGCGGCCCTGTCCCAGCAGCTGAAAGAATTGACCGGTGAGTACGACCGTATCATCGCGGAAATCGCGTCGGAACCCGAAACGGACAGCGAAGCGGACCGTGTCTGGCTAGTAAGTGCTGTGAGGCAAATCAAGATGGATGCCTTGAAACAGGAGTTGAACCAGTTGTTTTCTTCCGGCTTGACCCCAGATCAGGTCAGTACTCGCTATCGCGAAATTACAGCCCAGCAGCACCTCCTGGCCAAGGAGGCAGAAGCAGCCATGTCGCCGCGCTGATCTCATCAAGCCTGCGCCAGACTGTTGCCTGGATGGCACGGTTTGTATCTGGAAAAATAAGGGGTGCGTGCTATAATAAAACGCTAACTATTGCAACCTTTGAAACGATTTTCGTGTCAAAAGGCGCGTGGAGTTTCCGTTAGCGAAGCAGTGTTGTACGCTGTTTGCAGGGTGTTGTAAGGTAATAAAACTTTATCTTTAACCATCGTAAAGTTCGTCGTCGTGACATCGAAAGCGCCTGTGCCAACCAAGAAACCCGAACCCCAAGTGGCTGCCAAAACCACCAGAGCGTCCGCCAAGGCGGACAACGCGCAAGACAAGGCGGAAGTTCGCACGAATGCAGCGCCTGTCGTCAGCCAGACCACCGATGCCGCCACCCTGGCCGCCATCGACACGTCGGGCTACGTGCTGCCGACCGTCAAGGTCCCCGGGCGGCGCGGACGCAAGCCGAAGGAATTCACGCCCGAGAACGATGAGGTCGCTGCGCTGAACGCCGTCGAACGTGCCGAACTGAAAGCCGTCGACAAGGCCAAGGCCAAGGACCGCAAGGCCAAAGAAAAAGCCTTGCTGAAAGACGCGTTTTCGTCCGATACCGAAGCGAGCGAAGAAGAGCTCGAGATCCGCCGCCAGAAGCTCAAGGCGCTGATCAAGTCCGGCAAGGAACGCGGCTTCCTGACCTACTCGGAAATCAACGACCACCTGCCCGACAACATCGTCGACCCGGAAGCGATCGAAGGCATCATCGGCACGTTCAACGACATGGGCATTGCTGTCTACGAACATGCGCCCGATGCCGAAACGCTGCTGCTGTCCGATAACGTTGCCACCGTCACCAGCGACGACGAAGCCGAGGCCGCCGCCGAAGCAGCACTCTCGACCGTCGACTCCGACTTTGGCCGCACCACCGACCCGGTACGCATGTACATGCGCGAAATGGGTTCGGTCGAGCTGCTAACGCGCGAAGGCGAAATCGAAATCGCCAAGCGCATCGAGGACGGCCTGCGCGACATGATCCAGGCGATTTCCGCCTGCCCGGTGACGATCGCCGAAATCATTTCCGCCGCCAACCGCATCGAAGCCGACGAGATCAAGATCGACGAAATCGTCGACGGCATGGTCGACGAAGAAGCGCCGGAAGAAACTTCGCCGAGCGCCATTGGCCCGGGCGCTGGCGACAGCGACGAGGACGAGGAAGAAGACGCCGAGGACGAAGAAGAGGGCGAGGAAGAAGAAGCTGCCGCCAGCACCGGCGCGGCCGGCTATTCCGCCGAGCAGCTCGAAGCCCTGAAGGCCTCGGCCCTGGAAAAATTCGGCACCATCGAACAGCAGTTCGACAAGATGCGCAAGGCCTACGAAAAGGACGGCTACAACTCCAGGGCCTACGTCAAGGCGCAGGAGTCCATCTCGAACGAACTGCTGGGCATCCGCTTCACGGCGAAAGTCGTCGAGAAGCTGTGCGAC
Organism: Massilia brevitalea; assembly: GCF_030711405.1. Classification (GTDB taxonomy): domain Bacteria; phylum Pseudomonadota; class Gammaproteobacteria; order Burkholderiales; family Burkholderiaceae_D; genus Telluria; species Telluria brevitalea. Next base: position 210,849 of record NZ_JAULSI010000001.1, on the reverse strand, counting down.
ACCCTGCGCGGCCAGGTCGACGAAGTGCGCCACATCGAGAAACAGATTCTGGACGTGGCCGTGAACCGCTGCGGCATGCCGCGCGCGCACTTTATTAAAGTGTTCCCGGGCAACGAGACGAACCTGGAATGGGTCGATGACGAAGTGAGCGCCGGCCACGCCTACAGCGCCATCCTCGGCCGCAATATCCCGACGATCAAGGAACTGCAGCAACGCCTGATCGACCTGCAAGCGCGCGTCGTGCTGCCGCTGCCGGACCTGCGCAACATCAACCGCCAGATGGCGGCCGGTGAAATGAAGGCCCGCAAGGCCAAGCGCGAAATGACCGAGGCCAACTTGCGCCTGGTGATTTCAATCGCCAAGAAGTACACGAACCGCGGCCTGCAATTCCTCGACCTGATCCAGGAAGGCAACATCGGCTTGATGAAGGCGGTGGACAAGTTCGAATACCGCCGCGGCTACAAGTTCTCGACGTATGCGACGTGGTGGATCCGCCAGGCCATCACCCGCTCGATCGCCGACCAGGCACGCACCATCCGTATTCCGGTGCACATGATCGAGACCATCAACAAGATGAACCGCATCTCGCGCCAGATTCTGCAGGAAACCGGCGCAGAGCCAGACCCGGCAACGCTCGCGATCAAGATGGAAATGCCGGAAGACAAAATCCGGAAGATCATGAAGATCGCGAAAGAGCCGATTTCGATGGAAACGCCGATCGGCGACGACGACGATTCGCATCTGGGCGACTTCATCGAGGACAACAACACGCTGGCGCCGTCGGATGCGGCCCTGCATGCCTCGATGCGCGGTGTGGTGAAGGACGTGCTGGACTCGCTGACCCCGCGCGAAGCCAAGGTGCTGCGCATGCGCTTCGGGATCGAGATGTCGACCGATCACACGCTGGAAGAGGTCGGTAAACAGTTCGACGTGACGCGCGAGCGGATTCGCCAGATCGAAGCGAAGGCACTGCGCAAGCTGCGGCATCCGTCGCGGTCGGACAAGCTGAAGAGCTTCCTGGAGGGGAGTAGCTGATTGTTGGCTGCGGTCTTCGTTAAAGCTTGACGGCTCTAGTGTAAAAGCAATATCCTCTCGCCACTCTGCTCCACGGTTCCGCGCCGTTGGAGCGGGTGGCGAGAGTTCTTCTAGCCACTGTCCCGATTTCTGGGCCTCTAGCTCATGCTTGGTTAGAGCAGCGGACTCATAATCCGTTGGTGCCCGGTTCGACTCCGGGGAGGCCTACCAATACAACAAAGGCTTACGCCCCCAGTCTGCGTAAGCCTTCGCTTTTCCGATTCCATTCGTCCCACCGCCGCATTTCGGTCTTATTCCCGTGCGCTGCAAGGCTTTTCAATCGCCGAATAAAAATACCGCAGCACGGCATCGCGCGTTGCCTCTTCGCTTTTCCTGAAGGTGCCAACCGTATCGTCCCAGCGGTATACCGAGTTGTACTGCTGGCAGCCATTGCCCATGCCGCGTGTCCCGTCGTTTGATCCGCCCGCATAGAGCCCCAAGACAAATGGCGCGCCTCCCTGCCTTGGAAACACCAGCCGGATATCGGTCAGGTCGACACGGAAGGTCGGCCAGGTGTCGTGGTCTTCCAGCTCCCATCCTTTCTTGCCGTTGAAAACAGACCTCCAGCCGCGCGCCTGACCCAGCACCATCAACTCATCCAGGCCATAGGCATTCATGTTGGAATTCAGAGGGTAATGGACGCCCAGGGCGTAATCGCACCAGCCATCCCCATTGAAGTCCGCCTTGATCTCGGTTGGCAGGTCATGCTTGAAGTCGACACCAAGTTTCGGCCGTTTCGCTTCAGGCATCCTGCATTGCGGCGCATCTGGTCGCAGCTCAAAGGTGTATGGCTTGGCCGCATGCACGCTTGAAGAAGCCAACATCGCCACTCCACTCATGATCGCCAACGCTGGAATACGCTTCATGTACTGAAACAGGCGAGGAGGGAATGTGATCGTCTGGCTGCCATCAGCGGCAAGTTTATTTTTTTGCGCTGCAAGGCTTCTCGATCGCCGAATAAAAGTAATTCAGCACCGCGTCACGTGTTGCATCGTCGGTCTTTCTGAAGGTACCGACCTTGTCGTCCCAGCGATGCACGGATTGATATTGATAGCAGTTTTTCCCCATGTTGCGTTTTCCTTCGTCGGGGTCACCCGCGTACAGCCCCAGCACAAAGGGCGCACCCGATTGCTTTGGAAACAGCAGCCTGATATCGGTCAGGTCGATACGGTCTGTTGGCCAAGTCCGATATTCATACCCATTCGCATCCAGCTCCCATCCTTTCTTTCCGTTGAATACCGGCTTCCAGCCATCGGCCTGCCCCAGTGCCATAAGTTGGTCCAGGCGGTATGAATTCATCTGCGAATTGCGTGGATAGGGCACAGCCAATGCATAGTCGCACCAGCCATCCCCATTGAAATCCGCCTTGATCTCGGTCGGCATGTCGTTCGCCACATCCACGCCGAGCTTGGGCAGCTTCGCCTTGGGCGTCTTGCAGGCAGGCGCGTCGGGCCGCAGTTCGATGCGAGCCGGCGGCGCAGCGTCGGCCCAGGCACAAACCGGCAACAGCACGCCCATGGCAACAAACAGCGTTGAGTAAAGCTTCATGGTCGTCATCTCAGGTTCAGGTTATTGAATTGCAGGCCCTTGGTATTGCCCAGTTCATCGGAACAGCGCAGCGAACGCCAGTCGCCGCGGCCGGCCACGCGCGTGAATTCGTTCGCGTAGTCTTGCACGTACTGGGGCACGTTGATATTCACCGCGGTGCCGCCGCTGCCGCGATTATGGGTAATCGCGGTACGCACCGCCAGGTCGTTCTCGATTTCGCGCTGGCGGGTCCGGTAGGCCTCGGTTCCCGGCGTTTCATTGTTGACGAAGCGGGCGCGGATCGCCGGCGTATTCATGATGGTTTCGAGATTGCTCTTCAGGAAGCGCTTCGAGACGAAGTTGTACGGGTCCTGGCTCTGGTACAGCCACATCAGCCAGTCGCCGAAGCTGGTGGCGCCGTTGCCGTCGAGGAGGCGGCGGGCTGCCTCGGAACCGAAGGCATTCAGGGCCTCGTTCTCGGTGCGGGCCCGGCCGCTCGGCACGAAGGCGAGCATGTCGATGAATTCCGTCATGCCAAAGCCGGTATTGCGCGTGAAACTGGCGCGCTGCGCGGCGCTCAGGCTGTTCCATGCCGCGGTTGCCTGCGCCGTGGTCCGGCCTGTGCCGAAACGGGCGCGGAAATCGCGGAAGGCGTTGCCGGCTGCTGTTGCACGGCGCTGGGCCAGCTCGGCCATGTCCGCCATGGTGCCCATGTTGCCGTTGGGTAGCTGTACCGCGGTGTTCAGGCGCAGCTGGGCCAGTTCGGCGGGCGTCAGCTGGGGGACCAGGTCGTTCAAGGTGCGCAGGAAGGTTTCGCTCACGAACTGGGTGCGCCCGTAGCTGGCGTAATACGAATGCCCGTTCAGCGTGATGTCGGTCGCACTGCGGCAGCCATTGTTGGTGCTGCAGTCGCGGTAGATGGCCGACGGCGCGGGTGACTCCTGCATCTCGGCCGCGGCTTCGAACTTCATCACGCGCCGGCGCTCCGCGTCGTTGGCGTAGGTGACCGGCACCGTGGTCGGGCGGTTGCAGTTGAGGATGCGCTGCACGTTGGCCTGGTTACCGGTCGTTCCGGCCACGGCGGGCTCCACCTGGCGTGTGACGTTGATGTCGGCCTCGCCCGGGGCGAAGCGGATCGCGGGCAGCAGGGGATTGCGGGCGGGACAGACATTGCCGAACAGGCGGGTTCGGTCGGCGGTGATGTAGGTTGCGATCAGCTTGGCCGCCTTGTCGTCGTCCATCTCGACCGTGAACTCGGCAAGGCTGATCAGGTTATTCCCGTAATGGCTGAGGAAGGCGCTTTCCTGGCCGGCGCCATTCCAGGTTTGCGCCGGGTTCGCCGCATTGAAGTTGCCGCCCACGTCGACCAGCAGGGCCGTGTGGTTGGCCGCGTAGGTGTTGCGGGTCTGGCCCAGCGGATTCAGGCCGGGGCCGGCGGCAACGTTGTCGACGATGAAGGCCCAGCGCGCCCTGGTGAATCCCTGTTCGGTGCCGATTGCCTGGCCGTTGGCGCCGGTGGTGATGGCGAAGTAGCGGATGCGCGCCGCGCCGTCGGGGTCGAAGTATTCGTCCGGCTGGCCGCCGGCATAGGCGTACAGGTCGAGCAGCAGCGGCGTTGCCAGGCCGCTCAGGGCATCGCCCACGCCGACCGGGTCGGGACTGAGGAAGCGTCCGCTGGCCGGGTCGAAGTAACGCGCGCCGTGGTAGACCAGCCCGCTGTCGTCGTCATGGTACTGGCCCACGTAGCGCAGCGGCTGGTGCTGTGCGCTACCGGCCTGCAGCGACACCTGCATCAGGCTGCCCACCGGGCGCGGCTCCTGCCAGACGGTCTCGCCGTGTTCCGACATGCTCAGCACCTTGCCGACGCGGTCGGTATGCAGGGCACGCGCCGGTGCGCCGAACAGCCAGTTCTTGAAGCGCTGCCACAGCGATGCCGTGCCGAGATCGAACTGGGCCAGGGGCCGCCAGCCGAGCCAGGCGTAGGCGTAACGCATGGCGCCGTGGGCGTCGGCCTCCGCCACCAGGCGGTTGCTGTCGTAGAACGAGAGCGTAGCGACTGTCTTGCCCTGCGCATCCGTCACCAGCTTGGCCACGCGCTGGCCGAGCGCGTCGTACACATAGCTGCTGCTGCCCGCGGCCCTGGCGCTGTGGGCAAGCTGGCCGGCGGCGTTCCAGGTCAGGCGCTGCGGTCCCCCGATGGTGGTAATGCTGGCGGGCAGGCCGGCCGCATCGGCGCCGGCGCCCGGCGTGCCGGGCAAGCCGGAGGTTTCTCCCGCTGCATCGCCCAGCACCTCACCCATCGCCGCAATCTGGCGCAATGGGCTGGCCGCTTGCGGCGCACCGGCCTCCTGCGGCGGCGCATCGAAATGATCGGCGCTGCCGTCGCCGTGCACGATGTCGGTGGCAAACTGCTGCTGCCAGCGCATGCTGCCGACCACGGTGTTGCCGCCGCCCAGGCTGGCGGGCAGGGCGCCGCCCGTGGACAGGCCAACGGGCATGCCTTTCTTGTCGAGCTGTTGCAGCAGTTCGAGCTGTTTGCCCTGGTGATCCGTGACCACCTGCGCGATCAAGCGGCCCTGGCCGTCATGGCGCCAGCCTTGCGTCATGACGACAGGCGCCGGCATGGCAAGCGCCAGCTTTCCGGCCGGTTCGATGCGCAGGGTGCGGCTGAGCATCAGGCCGCGGCCGTCGTAGGCCGTCTGCGTGACGCGCCGGCCATCGGCATCCTCGATCCGCTGCTCAACCGGGCGCATGCCCTGGTAGCGGTAGGCCAGGGTCTGCTCGGACGCGGTGGCGCCGGGCAGGAAGCGTTGCAGCGATTCCAGGCGCCCGGCGTTGTCCCAGCGCGCCTTTTGTACGGCGCCGCGCGGGTCGCGCAGTTCGACGATGCGTCCGGCGGCGTCGTAAGTGGCGATCTGCCAGCCCTGGCCCGGGTTGCGGATGGCGCTGACGCGGCCGAAGTCGTCCACCAGGCGCACCGCTTGCGCGCCGTTGGCGCTGAACGCCTGGATCATCGATTCGGCGGCGGTGCCGATCGGTCCCCAGGCAGCGTCCAGGGCGCGCACGCCCCCGGCATCGGTCCAGGCGACGGGGCGTTTCAGGCTGTCGGTTTCGACGCTCCCTGCGCGCAGGGCTGCCGGCAGCGCCGCGCCTTCGGCAGATGCGTCGTTCGATGCTGAGGTTGATCCATTGACCGCTGCTTTGGCCGATTCCGCGGCAGACGGCGCAACCGTACTGCCGTCAGGCCGGATCATCGCGGTCACGCGGCCGCCGAGGTCGAAGCGGTAGCCGGTGACCTGGGTCAGCGCCGTTTCGCCGCTCCCGTGGACGACGCGGATGTCCTGCGGCTGGCCGCGCCAGTCGTAGCGCACGGTGGTGGTGCGCAGCAGCGTGCCGTCGTTCGTGCGCACGACGGTCGGGCGCAGGGCGGCGTCGCGTTCCAGCACCTCCGTCCTCATGTTGCCGGGCAGCGTGGTACGCACCGGCAGCTTGTTTTTCGGGTCGTATTCCGTGAGCGTGATGTCGCTGTTGGCGGGCCCGGCGCCGCGCGTGGCATTCGGCAGCGGGCCGTCGGCGAGGGTTTGCTGGCCATACGCGTTGTAGCGGTAGGACATGGTGCGGGCGATCGCCACGAAACCGGCCGCATCGGGCGACGGCGCGAAGCCGCGCTCCGTGACCTCGACCGGCAGGCCGGCAGCGGGGCCGCTGCCGGCATAGCGCACCAGGGTCAGGTGTTCCTTGCCCGGTATCACGCTGGGGCGGCCGATCAGCGCTGGCTGGGTGCTGGCGCCCGCGTACTCGAAGCGGCGCTGCCAGTGCGAGGACACCCGCTTGCCGTTGCGGTAGATGACGCGGGTCAGGCGCACCGTGCGTCCGAGCTGGTCGAGCACGGCTTCGGTCGAGGCGACAGCTTGTCCGCTCGCATCGAGCGTGGTGGTGCCGGTCAGGCGGCCGTCGCGGTCGTAGTCGTAGCGCACGTTCGTTTCGCCGCAGTCGGCGCAGCCGGGGCCGCGCACTTCGAGCAGGCGATACCCGGCGCCGCTGACGGTGTGGCGGAACACGGTCTGCTGGCCGTGCTCGTTGGTGACGACCGTGGCGCCCGGACGGCTGTGGTCCAGGGTGACCTGGCCTACACCGGTGCCGGCGGCCAGTCTTGCCGGCTGCATGAGGGCGCCGTCGGCGGCGCGGGCCAGCCGGGCCGGCAAGCCCCTGACGGAGAGATTGCCTTTGCCGTTGCCGTCGTAGCCATAGGTGGCGATGCGCTGCCAGCGCGGCGGCGCGGCGCCGCCGCCGCTCAGTTCGCTGATGCCGGTAAGCAGCGTGGGAAAGCGCGCGTCTTCGTAGTGGTAGGTTCTGGCGCCGGCTGGGAACTTCACCATGCGCAGGTTGGCGCGCAGCAGGGCAGGGTCGTCGCCCGCTCCTTTCGGCAACGGGCTGCCGTAGCTGTAGGCGAAGCGGCCGACCGGGCTGTCGATGGCTTGCAGGCCGCGGAAGTTGCCGCCCGCATCGCGCTTGCCGGCGTGATGCAGGCGCAGGCTGCGTCCCTGCGGATCGGTCACGGTGCGCAGCAAGCCCTGGGCGTCGTATTGCAGGGTCACGAATTGCCCGCCGGGTGCGAGGATCTGCACCAGCTTGCCCTTGGCGTCGAAGCTGAGTTCGCGGCCATTGGGCCAGCGCCAGACGTACTCCTTGCCGCGGCTGGTCTGCACTTCGGTCAGGTGGCCGTCCGCCGGGTTGCGGCTGGCGCACAGCGCCGGGTTGTCCGGGTCGCGCTCGAAGATGATGCGGGCGCCGTCGGCCTGGATGACCTGGAACGCATTGCCGGTGACGTGCAGTTCCGTTTCGTACGACAGTTTCCAGCCGCGTCCGACCAGGTTGGTGGAGTGGTTGGGCCGGCTGAAAGTGCTGTTGTAATGGCGGACGATTTCCAGCCCGAGGGTGCCGGGCAGCGCCGCCATGTCGATTTCGCGCTGGTATTTGTTGCCGTTGATGATATTGATCGGATTGCCGGCGCCGATGTTCAGGCCGTCGGAACTGTCGGCCGAGGCGGGGCCTTCGGCGCCGCAGGTCGATCCGCCGTTGCCCGGGCCGCAGGTGCCGGGTGGCGCCGGCGGCAGGGTCGGAGGGATGCCGGGTACGCAGCTGGAGTTCGGCGGGCAGGCGGGCGGCAATTCGAAACCGGGAATCTGGGCATGGACAGCTGTGCTCAGCAGTAAAGTTCCAAGGAAAAAACGGCGCGTTCTGGAGAGTAATTGTTTCATGTGAGCAGACTCGGCTTTCGACAGGAAAAATGCACTGGCTTGCAGCCGAGCCAATATACCCTGAGAAAGTTGCCCGGAAATTCACGCTTTGTCACAAAACAAGTAACAATTTTGTAATTAGGTGTAGCAAGACATGCGATCGCCAACTCGGTGAGGAAATTGAATTTCTGCACCGCAAGCGTCCTTGTCGTAGGCGAATACATAGCCCAAATTACAACGCACGACCTTGCTCCATCTCACCCATTTGCTAGACTAATCCGACCCTCCATATGCGCAACGCATAACGACGAGTGCACGCTTCGGCGCAGCACCGCGCGACGGCCCGGCACCGATGAAGTCCTTGCCGGCCCGGGCTCCTCTTTTGTTTGCACCAGCAACCATGCAGGAGGAAATCATGCTGAATCACATGGAACGGGTCAGCCGGGTACGCGCCATGCTGCGCCAGCTGTCCCCGGGCGACGATCTCGACTCGTTGCCCATCCCGCCACCCGACTGGAGCGGCGATCTGCGGCCGTTCGAGGCCAGTGGCGACCACCGCCCCGGCGCCGGGCCGCAGTTCGGCTACAACGACGCCCTCGAGGGCATGCGCAAGCTGAAGGAGCAGCGCGACGACCAGGTCAGCCCCGCCGAATTGTTCGGCGTCGAGGCCATCGTGCTGGCCCACGACCGGCCGGCCGTGTTCGTGCGCGGCGGCACCTACGACCAGCTGGGCGGCGTCTGGAGCGAGCTCGACACCAAGGAGATGCGCAACCGCATCGATCCGCTGCTGGGCGCGGTCGGCCGCATCGAATTGCCGAACATGTATACGGTGCCGTATGGCGGCACCGGCTTCCTGGTCGGCCCGCAACTGTTGATGACCAACCGTCACGTGGCGCGCCTGTTTGCCGAAGGCCTGGGCCTGGAGGGATTGATCTACCGGCCGGGCGACGCCCTGGTCGACTTCGAATGCCAGGTCGACAGCGACCCGGCCCAGGCCACCTACATCACGGTCGACCGTGTGCTGATGATCCATCCCTACTGGGACATGGCCCTGCTGCAGGTGAGCGGCTTGCCGGCCTCGGCCCAGCCCTTGACGCTGTCGGTGCGCGCCCCCGAAGACCTGCTCAACCGCGACATGGTGGCGGTCGGCTATCCGGCGCGCGACGACCGCAACGACCTGGCCTTGCAGGACCGTATCTTCGGCGGCGTCTACAACGTCAAGCGCCTGCAGCCGGGCAAGGTGCGGCGCCGTACCCGCGTGCGCAGCTTCGAGAACGAGGTGCAGGCGATGGTGCACGACAGCTCGACCCTGGGCGGCAGCTCGGGTTCGTCCGTGATCGACGTGTCCACCGGCCACGTAATCGGCCTGCATTTCGCCGGCGAATATTTGAAGGCGAACTATGCGGTGCCGAGCTACGAGCTGGGGCGCGACGCCCGCGTGCTCGATGCCGGCGTGCAGTTCGACGGCCGCATCGGCGTGACCGACCTCTGGCAGCCGTCCTGGATTGTCGCCGATGGCCGGCAATCGGCAGGCCGGGTGTTCGAAGCGCCGCAAGGGCAGGGGGCCGCGCGCCCGGCGCCGTCCTTTGCCCAGCCGGCGGCGGGCGACACCGGCGCGCTGCAGATTCCGATCAACTTGCGCATCACGGTCGACGTCGAGGGCTTGCCGCAAGTCGATATCGGCAGGCCCGAGGAACGCGCCATGGCCCGGCCCGGCGCCAGGCCGGCGGCGCGCGGGCGCGGGCGTGTGTCGATGCGGGAATTGACCGACATGATGCGCGACCCGAGCATCGCCGAAGCCGAGCTGCGGCCCTACTTCAAGGGCGCCCCCGAGCTGGCGAAACCCTTTTCGCCGGGCATCATCCTGAACCCGGAACTGGTCGACATCGCCCCGCCGCGCGACAACGTAGAAGGCGCGATGGCCATGTCCTGGGCGAATGGCCTGAGCCGCATGCGGCGCCAGGCTGCCTTCCAGGCGCGCATCGCCACCGGCGACCGCAAGCCGGTGCTGGTGTCCGAAGGCGATTCCTGGTTCCAGTTCCCGGTGCTGTTGTCCGACGTGATCGACGGGCTTGGCAGCGACTACAACGTGTGGAGCGTGGATGCCGCCGGCGACACGCTGCAGAACATGGTCTTCGATTCCGCCGAGTACATGCAGGCGCTGCGCCGCAACGCCGGCAACGTCAAGGCCTTCCTGTTTTCCGGCGGCGGCAACGACATCATCGGCGCGGATGGGCGCGGCAAGCCGGTGGTCACGCAAATCCTCAAGCGCTTCCAGGCCGGGCAGCCGGCCGGCTGGTATCTCGACACGCCGGCGCTGGAGCAGAAGCTGCGCTTCATCGAGGATTGCTACCGCCGCGTGCTCGACAACGTGGCGCGCGAGTTTCCCACGCTGCCGGTGCTCTGCCACGGCTACGATTACGCGCTGCCGGGCGGCGCGCCGGGCGAGACGCGCAACCCGAGCTGGGCTGCGGTCGACAAATGGCTGGGGCGGCCGATGCGCGAGGGTCTCGGCATCGACGACCCGGGCCTGCAGCGCGCCATCGTGCACGAGCTGATCGACCGCCTGAACCTGGTCTTGCAGCGCCTGTGCGGGGCCAGCTATCCGACCGGGCTGTTCCGGAATGCCTGGCACGTCGACGTGCGCGGCACCGTCGGTGGCCGCTGGGCCGACGAGCTGCATCCGACCGACGCCGGCTTCGCCTCGGTGAGCGGGCTGTTCGGCGGGACGCTGCGCAAGGCCCTGCGCATGCCGCAGGAGGGCGTCGCGCCGGAGATGCGGGAAGAGACGCCCACGCCGAACATCGGCGACGATGTCGGCGAGATGGCGCCCGGCGCCACTGTTGAATTGGCGCCGCTGTCGTATTCCTACGTCGACTCGGCCCGTCCGTGGCGCCTGGCGCGGGCGATCACGGCCCTGCGCGAGGAGGTCAACCGCCAGGCGCCGAACCGCAGCAAGGCGAGCGACGGCACCATCGGCGACGCCGCGCACCGCTCGCGCGACTCGGACCACAATCCCTGGATCGAGGATGGCAACACCGGCGTGGTGTCGGCGGTCGACATCACCCACGATGCGGCCGGCGGCTGCAGCGCGGAAACGCTGGCGCAGTCGCTGCAGTCGGGACGCGATCCGCGGGTGAAATACGTGATCTGGAACCGGCGCATCATGAGTTCGTATGCGCAAGGCAGCGTCGCGCCCTGGGTCTGGCGCAGCTACGGCGGCTCGAATCCGCACACGAAGCACGTCCACATTTCGCTCAATGCCGACAAGAGCGACTATGATTCGACGGCGCCGTGGCGGATTTCGGTGTAGAGCTTGGGGTGGACGGCCATGCCGTCCACCCTGAACGCGGCATGCTTATCGGAAATATTTTGATCTGCCTCAAGAACTGATTCAATTATCTGCGTCATCCTTGCGTTCGCTCAATGAATGCAGGCAGCGTCCCACCGACGCCTCCACCGATGACCAGAAAAAAATACGAACAGGCCGGCCGCCTGGAACTCTCGGGCCTGAAGAATTACGCGGAACAAGTGCTCACCAGCCTGCCATCCGGCGTGATGGTGATCGATACCGCGCGCCAGGTGCGCACCATCAATCCGGCGATGTGCGCGATGCTGGGCGTACCGGCGCCGGCCGGGGACATCGACGTCGGCGACTTCCTGCACCTGCCCGAGCTGTGCGAGCGCATCGACGTCGGCCTGCGCGCGCCCGATTACAGCGAGGAGCTGATGCTGACGCTGCCCGCCGAGCTGGCGTCGCTGGAACCGCGCTACCTGCGCTGCGCCCTGTCGCGCGCCTGGCTCGACGGCGAGAACCTGCTGCTCCTGATCGCCGAAGACCTGACCGTGCCGATGCGCGCCAAGGCCGCGCTGCGCGACAGCGAAGAGCGCTTCCGCATCGCCTTCGACCACGCCGCCGTCGGCCTGGCCCAGGCCGCGCGCGACGGGCGCTGGCTGCGCGCCAACCGCAAGTTCCAGGAGATCGTCGGCTACAGCGAGGAAGAATTGAAAACCATGAGTTTCCGCGACATGTCGCTGGAGGGAGAGATGCCGGCCAGCGAAGCCTCGCTGCGGCTGTTGCTGGCGGGAGAAATCCCGAGCTATGCCATCGAAAAGCGCTACGTGCGCAAGGATGGCGAGCCGGTGTGGGTGAACGTGGCGGTGTCGCGCATGGTGTCGAGCGGCGCCGACGTGAACCTCATGATCGTGGTCGAGGACATTTCCCGGCGCAAGCAGTACGAGCACGAGTTGCGCCACATGGCCAGCCACGACGTGCTCACCGGCCTGGCCAACCGCAGCCTGCTGATGGACCGCCTCGACCAGGCGCTGGCGCTGGCGCACCGCTCGCGGCACCAGGTGGCCATCCTGTTCATCGACCTCGACCGTTTTAAAACCATCAACGACAGCCTCGGCCATGAAGCGGGAGATCATGTGATCGTCGAGGCGGGGCGGCGCCTGGCCGGCATCGTGCGCGAGGGCGACACGGTGGCGCGCCTCGGCGGCGACGAATTCGTGGTGCTGATGCCGGACATCGCCGACAGCAGCGCCGCCGCCGTGCTGTCGGCCAAGTTGCTGGAAGCCTTGCTGTTGCCGATGAACGTGCTCGGCCACGAATTCTCGCCGGTGGGCAGCATCGGCATCAGCCTCTATCCGCGCGACGGCGTCGACAGCAATGCGCTGTTGAAGAATGCCGACGCCGCCATGTACCGCGCCAAGGAACTAGGCCGGGGCAATTTCCAGTTTTATACCGAAGAGATGAATGCGCGCACCCTGGACCGCCTGCGCATGGAAAGCGGCCTGCGCCGTGCTATCGAGCGCCACGAATTCGTGCTGCATTACCAGCCGCAGATCGACCTGGCCACGGGCGAGCAGGTCGGCGTCGAGGCGCTGCTGCGCTGGTGTCCGCCGGGTGGCGAGCCGGTGGGGCCAGGCGACTTCATTCCGATTGCCGAGGAGACCGGGCTCATCGTCGAGATCGGCGCCTGGGTGCTGCGCGCCGCCTGCGAGCAACTGGTGGCCTGGCGCGAGGCGGGCTTGCCGCCGATGACCGTCGCCGTGAACTTGTCCGCGCGCCAGTTCCACCAGCAAAACCTGGTCCAGCTGGTGGGCCAGATCCTGGCAGAAACCGGCTGCGACGCCGCCCAGCTGGAACTGGAAATCACCGAAAGCGTGGTCATGGCGGACCCGGCCGGCGCCACCGCCACCCTGCAGGAGCTGGCCGACATGGGCGTCAGCCTCTCGATCGACGACTTCGGCACCGGCCACTCCAGCCTGAGCTACCTGAAGCGCTTTCCGATCCACGCCTTGAAGATCGACCGTTCGTTTGTGCGCGACCTGACCACCGATGCCGACGACGCGGCGATTGTCTGCGCCGTGATCGCGCTGGCGCACACCATGCAATTGAAGGTGATCGCCGAGGGCGTGGAAACCGAGGAGCAACTGAATTTCCTGCGCGAGCACGACTGCGACCAGTTCCAGGGCTTTTTCTACAGCCCGCCGGTCAGCGCCGAGCAATTGCGCCGCGCGATGGAAGGGCGCCGCCGCGCGCACCTGCGTACTTTTGTCGCGCCGTCGACGCGGCTGCGGCTGGCGGGGAATTAACGCGGCGCTGCTTGCGGGCCGGACGTCGGGCTGGCCGGGCTGGCCGGCACGAGCGTCAGTTCGCCATGCCGGTCGAGCGCATAACGCTCCAGGTCGCGCGCCAAGAACAGCCGGCCGCCGTAGGCCGCGCGCGCTTCCTGTTCGATCTCGCCCAGCTCGTGGTAGCGCGGACTGAAGTGGGTCAGCACCAGGTTCGGCAGCTGCGCTTCGCGGGCGAAGTCGGCCACCATCTTTGCCGAGCTGTGCATCGGGGCCGGGCCGACCTTCTCCAGCACCGCCTCGGTATAGGTGGCCTCGTGCACCAGCACGTCGGCGCCGGCTGCCGCGTCCGCCAACAGCGACGGCGTGGCGTTGTCGCCGGCGACGATGAGCTTGCGCGGCCTGCGCGGCTGCTGGATGTAATCAAGGCTGCGCACCGGCCTGCCATCCGGCAGCACGATGTCCTGGCCTGCCTGGAGTTGTCCCCAGCCGGGGCCGGAAGGGATGCCGTCGCGGCGCAATTTGTCGATGTCGAGACGGCGTTCGACCTGCTTTTCAGTGAAGCTGTAGGCAAAGGTCGGCACCCGGTGCGCCAGCTCGGTGGTGCGCACCGCCAGGTCGGGCAGGGCGTCGATGGCCATCGCTTGCTCGACGTCGATGAAGTCGATGGCATACGGCAGGGTCAGCTCGGTGGTCTCGCGTACCGCGTTCACGAAGCGCCGCGCCGAGGGCGGGCCGACAATCAGCAGCGGCGCGGTGCGGTTCAGCAGGCCGGCGCTGGCCAGCAGGCCGGGCAGGCCGTAGCAGTGGTCGCCGTGGATGTGGGTGATGAAGATCGCCGTCAGGCTCATCAAGGAGTAGCCGGTGCGCAGGATGCGGTGCTGGGTGCCCTCGCCGCAGTCGACCAGGACCCAGGATCTGGCGCCGGCGCGCAGGGCCAGGCCGGTGACGTTGCGGGCCCGCGTGGGCGTGCCGGCCGAGGTGCCGAGAAACTGGAATTCCATTGCTGCTCGCTGTTCGTGGATATCGCTTACGATTATCGGACAAAACCGGCGGCGCGGCCTTGCACGCCTGGCTTCATGGCAGTGTCTCACTACGGCGAAAGAATCATGCATCTACGGAACAACGAACTCGACGAGGCCTGCCTGGCGCTGGCGCGCATCCTGCTGGCGCGCCACAACAGCGTATCGCACGACATCCTCGATACCGTCACGACCCGCCTGCAGCAGGACGCAGCGCGCCACGCCGACTACGTGCAGCAGCTCGGGCGCGACCCCAACATGGTCACGCGCGCCGTGCTCTACCTGAACGATACGCATGCCCATCCCGAGCTGGGCAGCGATACGGCCTGGTTCCGGCCGATGCTGGCGTGTTTGCTGGAACTGGCCGCGCCCAGCCTGGCCTTGTCGAGCGCCGGCGCGGCTTTCCTGAGGGACGTCGAAGAAGGCGTGGCGCAGTCGATTGCCGACAACGACGCCGGCATGTGATTCAGCGGCTGGTGCGCAGCGTCGGCAAATAGCGCCACAAATACAGGCTGACGCTGGCGCCGATCAAGACCAGCGCCACGCGCAGGCCCAGGTGCTCGAAGCGCAGGATGGCCACCAGCAGCGAGCTCCACATCATCACCGAGGCCACGATCTTGGCGCGCAGCGGG
The DNA here is from genome assembly GCF_030711405.1 of Massilia brevitalea. Lineage (GTDB taxonomy): Bacteria > Pseudomonadota > Gammaproteobacteria > Burkholderiales > Burkholderiaceae_D > Telluria > Telluria brevitalea. The sequence continues at coordinate 195,774 of NZ_JAULSI010000001.1, read as the reverse complement.
ATGCCGTGGCCGGCCTCGAAGTTGCGCAGGTAGACGCCGAACACGCGGTGGTTCAGCAGCCAGCCGTGGAGGCGGTCCGAGCCGCGCGCGAAGCAGGCCGATGCCAGCAGCAGGAAGGGCGTGGTCGGCAACAGCGGCAGGAACAGGCCCAGGATGCCGAGCAGCAGGGCCAGCACGCCGAGAATATTGAAGAGCAGTTTCATAAGGTCGCAGAAGGTATGGACGCATTATGCATGACCGGATAGCGATGAAATAATATTTCGTCAAATCCGGCAGTTTGAAAGAATATTTCACCCAATCAGCATAAAGCGGCGCTGTGAAACAACGAAACCGCGGGTTTTACTTGCCGCACAGATACTTCAGCTATAAAATTTCTATGTAATTTTTCGTCAACAGTCGTCAAGCCGGCCTCCATCGCCGGGTTTTCCCCGGCCATGTCCCACCAGTTCGACACCTCGCTGCGTTTTGTCCGCGCCGCGCGCGCCTATTTCCATGGCCGCGTGCTGCTGCGTCTCGCCTTGTTCCTGGCGCTCGCGCTGCCGCTGGCCTGGCTGGCGATTTACCGCGCCCATGTCGAACTGCGCGCGACCGCGCACGAGGAAAGCAGCCGCAACGTTCAGAATTTGTCGCACGCCTTTGCCGAGGAAGTGCGCTCGACCGTGACCTCGATCGACCTCTCGCTCAGCCAGCTGCGCCTGAGCTGGCTGCGCAATCCGGCCCAGTTCGGCGCCATCGTCGCCGAGCTGAATACCCACTTGCAGGGCCAGCTGCTGGTCAACGTGATCGTTACCGACGCGCGCGGCATGGCCGTGTTCTCGAGCGCCGGCAAGCTCACCACGCCGGTCGACCTGAGCGACCGCGACTACGTGCGCGCCGCCCTCGACAGCGGCGGACGCGATCAATTGGCCATCGGCCAGCCGCGCAAGGGCCGCATCTCGGGCCTGTGGTCGGTGCAGTTCTCGCGGCCCATCGTGCGTGCCGACGGCAGCCTGGCCGGGGTCATCGTCGCTGGCGTGGCGCCGAGTTATTTTTCGCGCTTTTACGACAGCATCGACCTCGGCACCGATGCTTCGATCTCGCTGGTGCGCAAGGACGGCATCGTGGTCGCGCGCACCACGCGCAACCAGCATGCCCAGGACAGCGGCCGCGTGCTGACGGGCACGCCGTACGCGCCGGGCAGCGGTCCCTATGGCAGCTTCCACCGCGTCAGCCGCCTGGACGGCATCGAGCGCTACTATGGCTGGCGCACGCTGTCCGAATACGGGCTGGTGGTCACGGTCGGCCAGGCGGTGAAGGATGCCCAGGCGCGCTACGCCGGCCAGCGCAGGCTGCTGCTGCGGGTTGGCGCCGCGGTGTCGCTGCTGCTGGTGCTGGGCGCCTGGATCGCGCTGACGGCCTCCGACAGCCGGCGCCGCGCCGTGGCGGCCCTGGCCGCGGCCGAGGCGCGCTGGCAGCTGGCGCTGAACGCGGCCGGGGAGGGCGTCTGGGATTTCAGCTTTGCCAGCGGCATGGTCACGCTCTCGCCAAGCGCCCAGGGCATCGTCGACGCGCCCGGCGTGCTGCAGCCCTTCGACCGCGCCGCCTTCCGGCGCATGGCCCATCCCGACGACACCGCGGGCGTGCTGCGCGGGCTCGACGAGCATCTGCAGGGCGCCACCCCGCACTACGCCGGCCAGTACCGCACCCGGCTCGGCAACGGCAACTGGCGCTGGATTTTAGTGCGCGGGCGCGTGGCCGAGCGCGCGCCGGGCGGGCGTCCGCTGCGCATCGTCGGCACCGTGGCCGACATCGATGCCCGCAAGCTGCAGGAAGACGAGATCCGCCACCAGGCCCACCACGACATGCTGACCGGCCTGCCGAACCGCCTGCTGTTCAACGACCGCCTGCGCCAGGCCCTGCTCGGCGCCGAGCGCGAGGGCGGCAAGCTGGCCGTCCTCTTCTTTGACCTCGACAAGTTCAAGCCGGTGAACGATACCCATGGCCACGCGGTCGGCGACTTGCTGCTGCAACAGGTAGCGACCCGGGTGCGCTCGGCGCTGCGCGCGTCCGACACCCTGGCGCGCATCGGCGGCGACGAATTCGTGGTGCTGCTGCCGCGCATCGGCGCGGCGCCGGATGCGCGCGGCGTGGCCGAGGACATCCTCGCGCAGCTGAACCGCCCCTTCTTCAACGACGGCCTGAGGCTCGATATTTCCGGCAGCATCGGCGTGGCGGTGTATCCGGACAGCGGCGCCAGTGCGGAAGAGCTGATGCGCAGCGCCGACGGAGCGATGTACGACGCCAAGCTGCAGGGCCGCGCCTGCATTGCGGTGCGCTCCGCGGCGTGATGCACGGGCCTGGCCAGGGAGTGCGGCCTCAGCGCGCCGGCCGCAGCGCTTCCATCACGAAGCCGCTGGCCGGCAGGGTTGGCATGCGTGCCAGGTCGATGCCCAGGTCTTGCGGCGGCACCTCGTAGGCGATCTCGGCCGCCAGCAGGCGCAGCGTCGCCTTCGTGATGTCAATCGTTGCCATTTCGCCCGGGCAGCGGTGGCCGTTCGCGTAATCGCCGCCGCCCTGGGCCACCAGGTTGTAGCCATTCTCCGCGCCGCTGTCGAAACGTTCCGGACGGAAGACCTCGCCGTCGCTCCAGCTGCTCGGGTGGCGGTTGGTGCCGTAGATGTCGAGCAGCACCCAGTCGTTCTTCGCGAAATGCAGGCCTTCCCAGTCGAAGGGCTGCAGCACGCGCCCGCCGATGGCCGGGAAGAAGGGGTAGAAGCGCCGCACTTCCTGCACGAACATGTGCAGGGCCGCATCGTCGCCGCTCGCCAGGCGCGTGCGCCATTCCGGGAACTGGTGCATGGCCAGGGCGCCGAAGACGATGTAGCGCGCCACCGCCACCACCGGACGCAGGATGTTGATCAGCTCCACCGCCGCATGCTGGGTCGACAACACTTCGCCATCGGCGTCAAGGTGGAAGGCGATTGCCGCCGCCGGGCTGTCGGGGTCGATCGGCGCACCCAGGCGGATCGCCTTGATGTGTTCGCAGGCCCATTGCTCGGTATGGCGGCGCAGGGCCTGGCCCATCCAGTTGCGCGGGCCCACGGCGCCGGCGCCGTCGATCATGGCCGAGAACTCGGCGGTGCGCAGCACCATGTCGTCTGCGCTGTGCAGGGGCACGCCGGCCCAGGAGCAGGCGGCGCGGCACAGCACGGCCTGCGCTTCCTGGATCAGCACCACCTGGCGCGTGCGCGCCCAGCGCCAGAACTGGGCGCGCCATTCGGCTTCGATGATGGCTACCAGGCGCGCGCGCTGCTCGGGCGACTGCAGACGCATCATCAGCGCCTTGCGCACGCGGTGCGCTTCGCCGTCGAGCCCCTGGGTGCCGCCCTTGTCCTGCAGCAGCGCCAGTGCAGTCGGCGGAATCGCCCCCTTGCGCGTGAAGCGGCCGGGCTGGTAGAACATGCGCGCGGCAGGCTCGCCGCGCACGCAGACCACGCGTTTCAGCATCATGCGCGTGCTGAAGATGTCGGACCCCAGCGCGTCGCAGCGGTTGCCGATGAAACGGTAGCCCTCGCTCAGGAGGGCGAAGGAATTGTCGAAGCCCTCTGCCTGGGGGATGGCGCGGTGGACCGGCAAGGCGGGCTGACTGAGCTCGTGCATGGCATTCTCCTTTACCCGCCGAGTGTGCCAGAGCCCGGGCGCGCGCAATGTGCGCCAGCGCCCTTATGGCCGGGATTGACGGGTGAACGCAACGGTTTCGCGGACAGATGCCAGGCGGTAGGGTGGGCACTCGTGCCCACGCGGGCTCACCGTGTGCTCAAACGCGCCATCGACTGAGCATATGGATCTCCGCAAAACGTTTCGACACGCAACGGTGCCATACCGCGTGGGCACAAGTGCCTTTCGCGGCCCGGCCCACCCTACGCGTACGAGCCACCTTGCGCAATGTCAGCCGTGCTCCACACGGTTGCGGGAACCACGCAAGCACTCGCGCATTCCAAGCATGAAGCACTTCTTCCCGAGGAGACCCCATGAGCCGCTACCGCAAGCGCCTGCCCCAGCTCGGCGGGCGGCTGTTCCTGTCCGATGTCGGGCTGGAAACGATGCTGAGCTTCCAGCAAGGATTCACGCTGCCTTCGTTCGCCTCCTTCGTGCTGCTGCGCGACGCGCGCGGGCGCCAGGCCCTGCACGACTACTTCGCACTGTTCGCGCGCATGGCCCACGAGCATGGCCTGGGCGCGGTGCTGGAAACGCCCACCTGGCGCGCCAACCGCGACTGGGCGCGCACCCTCGGCTACAACGCGCTCGAACTGGCCGAGGCCAACCGCGCCGCGGTCGCCTTGCTGGCCGAGGTGCGCGAAGGCTGGGACAGTCCATCCACCCCGATCGTCATCAGCGGCAACATCGGCCCGCGCGGCGACGGCTACCGCGCCGACCGCCGCATGCCCGCCGGCGACGCGCGCGACTACCACCTGGCCCAGGTCGCCACGTTTGCCGGCACCGAGGCCGACATGCTCGGCGCCTTCACCATGACCTACCCCGAGGAGGCGATTGGCGTGGTCGACGCCGCCGCGGCCTGCGACATGCCGATCGCCATTTCCTTCACCCTCGAGACCGACGGCCGCCTGCCGTCGGGCGATGCCTTGTCCGACGCCATCCTGCGCACCGACGCCGAAACCGGCGACTACCCCCTCTATTACATGATCAATTGCGCCCACCCGAGCCACGTCGAACCCGCGCTGGCGGAAGAGGGTCTCTGGCGCGCGCGCATCCATGGCCTGCGCGCGAACGCCTCGCGCCGCAGCCATGCCGAGCTCGATGAAGCGTTGGCGCTCGACGACGGCGACCCCGAGGAATTGGGCGAGGAATACCTGGAACTGCGCACGCTCTTGCCGCAGATGAATGTGGTGGGCGGCTGCTGCGGCACCGACGAGCGCCACGTCGAGGCAATCGCGCGCAGCCTGGTGCGTCCCGCGCCGCAGCCGCAGCCGCAGCCGGTCTAGGGCGGGCGCCAGCCGGGCGCGCCGCGGCTATGAAGTGGCGCTAAGGAAGCGGCTGTAACGAAGCAGCCGCACCGGCCCCGTCCGCGCAGCGCGGCAAATAGATGCTGACCGTCGTGCCTGCACCCGGCACGCTCGCCAGCCGGATATGTCCGCCGCTCTGCTTGACGAAGCCGTGCGCCATCGACAGGCCGAGCCCGGTGCCCTTGCCCTCGGGCTTGGTCGTGAAGAAGGGCTCGAAGGCGCGTTCCATTACCTCGGGCGGCATGCCCTGGCCGGTGTCGGACACCGCCACCAATACATAGTCGCCGGGCAGGATCTCCGGGTCGAGGCCGGCGCCGTCGATGCGGGCGTTCTCGAGTCGGATCGTTACCCGGCCGCGGCCGTCCATGGCGTCGCGCGCATTGATGACCAGGTTGAGCAGCACGTTTTCCAGCTGGTTCGGGTCGACCAAAGTCGGCCACAGGGCGCCTGCGCCGTCGCCGTCATCCGCGCCGGCGCTGCGGTCAATCGCCACCGCCTCGCCGGCGGCGCGCTGCAGCAGGCTGTCCATGCGGTCGAGCAGGCGGTCGACCTGGACCAGGCTCGGGTGCAGCGGCTGGCGCCGTGCAAAGGCGAGTAACTGCGCCGCCAGCCTGGCGCCGCGCTCGACCGCGTCGAGGATGCCGTGCAGGCGCTTCTCGCTGTTGTCGCCGGTTTTCAGCATCAGCTGGACGTTGGCGCTGATGATGTGCAGGATATTGTTGAAGTCGTGGGCCACGCCGCCGGTCAGCTTGCCCACCGCTTCCAGCTTCTGCGAACGCGCCAGCGCCGTGCGCGCTTCGTCGAGGCGCAGCTGGCGCAGCCGTTCGCGTTCTTCGGCTGCCTTGCGCGGACGCAGGTCGCGCACAAAAGCGCTGGCGCCCTTGCCGACTTCGAGCGGCAGCAGGGCCACCACGATTTCCACGGGAATGAGGGTGTCGTCGCGCGCGCAGGCGTTCAGCTCGGCCGGCTGGCCGGGCACGATGGGCTCGCCGTCGGCAGCGCGGAACTGGGCAAAGCCCTGGCTGCCGGGCAGGCGCGCCGGCGCCGGCAGCAGCAGGGCGCCCGCATCCTGGCCGATGGCGTCCTGCGCGCTCCAGCCGAACAGGGCGGCGGCCTGGGCATTCCAGTCGGTGATGCGGCCGTCGGCGTCGAGTGCGACAAAGGCATCGTAGGCGTTCTGCAGGATCACGTGCATGCGCGCTTCCTCGGCCGCGATGCGCTCGTAGGACTGGCGCAGTTCCAGCGTCATGGCGCGCGCCAGCTGCACCGCGCGCCGCCGCGAGCTGGCCAGCAGCCAGACCACCAGCCCCAGCAGGAAAGCCAGGCCGATGCCGGTGACGGCGATCACGTGCGGGCGGCGGGTGTCGAGCCGGGCTTCGAAGCTCGGCGACGAGGCGATTTCAATGGTCCACTGGCGGCCCGAGATCGTCGCCTGCAGCGTGCGCCGCAGCAGCGGGGCGCGCCAGGCGGCCTGGGTCTGGGTACGGAACAGCAGGTTCGCCGGCGCCGCCTGCGCACCGTCGTGGATCGCCACTTCCAGGTCGGCCGCATGGGCGCCGCCGACGCCGCGCATCAGGTCGTTCATGCGGAAGGGGGCATACACCCAGGCGACGATGGCGGCGCGGCGCCCCTCCACGGTGGCGGTGGGCATGCCTTCGCGGTACACCGGCAGGTACATCAGCACGCCGGCCTGCGGGTTGCTCGCTTCCTGCACCAGCACCACCTTGCCCGACAGCGCCGCCAGGCCGCTGTCGCGCGCGGCGGCCATGGCGCGCTGGCGCACCGGTTCGCTGTACATGTCGTAGCCGAAGGCGCGCAGGTTGCGTCCAGTAAAGGGTTCGATGTGGGTGACCGAGCTCAGCACAGGGCGAGGACCATCCGGATGCACGGCGTAGCCGGGAAAACCCTGGGCCCGCATGGCCGCCTCGTGGGCCGCCAGCCTGGCCGGCGGCACGATGGTGGCGATGCCGAGCGCTTCGATGCCGGGGAAATGTTCCTGCAGATTTTGCAGGCGGAAGTAATCGGCAAACTCCTGCCGGTCGACCTCGGCGCTGCCGCGCATGAAGCCGCGCGCGCCGCGCAGCACCTGTTCATAGACGGCCATGCGGCGCACCGTGGCGGTGACGAGGTCGTGCGCGCGGTAGTCGAACTGGGCGGACAGGTCGGCCGCCGTGTCGCGCCGCGCACCGCTCCAGGCAATCCAGGTGACCAGCAGCGACAGCGCGAACACCAGCCCGGCCAGCACCAGGGGACCCCATCCCCGGCGCGCCGGCGCGCGGGAGATGGGGCTGGGCTGGTCGGGGTCTGGACGCTGCATGTAGTGGCTGGCCGTGCGTCCGTCTGGACGAAATGAACGAGGGGTTGGTAGGTGCCGCCAGCATACGCAGGTCGAGGGCGCCGGGGCGCACGGAAGCAGGGCGGCAAAGCGTGCCGCCAGGGGTTTTCCCGCGCGCCGGATTTTACAGGAATCAATGTTCCCGGTATAAAATCGACCGCTGCATGTCGCCGGCATGCTGTCCATGAGGAACCGATGCATCCCGTATTCCGCCGCTACGCGCCGCTCTGGGCGCTCGCCGCCTGCGTGCTGCTGGCGCTGCTGTGGGGCGCGCTGGCGCCGCTGCGCTACCCCAGCCACGAACGCCTGTTCGAGATTCCCCCGCATGCGCTCGATCCGGCGGCCCAGCCCGGCGCCCGTCGCGCCGCGCTGCCGCGCATGATGCAACTCACGCTCGGCGTGCAGGACGTGCTGCTGCTGCGCAACCGCGACCGCGTCGCCCACGTCTTCGGGCCGCTGCACCTGCGCCCGGGCCAGGAATTCCGCCTGCCTTTCGGGCAACTGGGCGACTATGCGTATGCCTGCCCGGCGGTTGCCGGCGGAGAACTGCTGGTGCGCGTGGTGCGCCTGCCCGACCCCGGATGGGAACGCCTGCGCTGGCGCATTGCAGCGCTCGGCCAGACCCTGCGCCACCTGCCGCTGGTGGCGCCGCAGGGCTGACGCGGGGTTGATCCGGAGCCACGCCGGGCACGATCTGGCGGGCAGGCAATCGTGCAGCGGTCCGGGAAGCGATTCTGTCATCATGGGTCATGGCCACGATTTCCTTACCCCTGTTCCCGCTCAGCACGGTGCTGTTCCCGGACGGCGTGTTGCCGCTGCAGATCTTCGAGGCGCGCTACCTCGACATGATGAGCCGCTGCCTGACCGAGGACACGCCTTTCGGCGTGGTGCTCCTGACCGAGGGACATGAAGTGCGCCAGCGCGGCGGCCAGCCCGAGCGCTTTGCCGAAAGCGGCACCCTGGCCACCGTCTGCGACACCACCGCCACCACGCCCGGCCTGCTGCAGGTGGTCTGCCGCGGCGGCGCACGCTTCGAGGTCAAATCGTCGCAACAACGATTGAACGGATTGTGGATGGCGGAGGTCGAACTCGTCGAGGGCGATCATGCTGTGCCCATTCCCGCCGAATTGCAGGGTGCGGCCGATGCGCTCGACCGGGTGCTGGGTTCCCTGCAAGACGTGCCCCAGGAACGCTGGCCGGTACAGCCGCCGTTCCGGCTCGACGATTGCGGCTGGGTAGCGAACCGCTGGTGCGAGCTGCTGCCCTTGCCGAATGGAGGGAAACAGAATTTGCTCATGCTCGACAATCCGGTGATCCGGCTCGAGCTCTTGCACGACGTGCTGGACGAACATGGCCTGATCACATCCTAGCGATCCCATGAAATTCTCCGACGAACTCTTACTTGCATTCGTCAACGGCGAGCTGGCCGAGCCGGAGCGCGCCGCGGTCGAACGCGCCATCCGCGCCGACCCGGCGATCGCCGCGCGCGTGGCCCAGCACCGGGCCCGGCGCAGCCGCGTGTATGGCGTTGTCGCCGGCGGGCGCGAGGGCGCAGGCCATGCCCATGCGGGCGGACACCATGGCGGCGCCAAGGTGGTCCAGCTCGACACCATCCGCGCCGCGCGCCTGGGCCTGCTCGCCACGCCGCCGCCGGCGCCCGCCTGGACCCGCCGCCACCTCGGCGCCGTGGCCGCCGCGCTGGCGCTGGGCCTGGTGGCCGGCGGCGCCGGCTGGCATGCCTTCCAGGGCGATGCCGCGCTCGCTTCGCTGAATGACGGCAGCGGCGCCCTGGTGGCGCAAGGCAGCCTGGCCGAGGCCCTGAGCGCCCAGCTGGCCAGCCCCGGGCCCTCGGGCCGGATACGCATCGGCATCAGTTTCCTGGGCAAGGACGGGCGTTACTGCCGCAGCTTCGTGATGGACACCACCGCCGGGCTGGCCTGCCGCGACGGCGCGCAATGGAAGATGCCGGTGCTGGTGCAGGGCGCCGCGGGAGCGGCCTGGATGGATGGCACCGTGCTGCCGCCGGCGGTGCTGGCCGCCATCGACGCCCGCATCGACGGCACGCCGCTCAGCTCGGCTGCCGAGCGCACGGTGCAGGCGCGCGGGTGGCGCTGAACGGCGTGCCGGTGCGGGCTTGTCGTCGTTACGCCTGGATATCGAGCTGCGCGGCGTTTTCCTGCGGGTTGTAGGCCTGCTGCACTTCCTGCGCGCGCGAACCTTGCGCAGGCGCGCCGGCTTGCGGTTCCTGCGCGCTTTTTTCGGCCTGGGCCGCCAGTTTCTTCTCGTAGGCGGCGCGCTCTTCGTCGCTGACCTTGCGGTCGCTGTTGGTATCGGCTTCGGCGATATAGTCGCTCGATTCGCTGCTGCCCGATGCTGCGCCGCCGGCGCCGCCTGCACCGCCGGCATCGGCAGTGTCTTCCTCGCCGCCGGCCTGGCGCAGGCGCGCCGCATCGGCCTGGGCATTGAGCTGCCCGCCCAGGCGGTCGGTGGCGCTCGACAGGGCGCTGCGCGTCACGGCGGCGCTGTCCGCCTCGCCGCTGCTGGTCTCGGTGCTTGCTGCTGCGCTGGCCGTGCCGGCCGCACCCTGGGCGCCCACAGCCTGCACTTCCTGGCTGCTGCGGCTTGCGGCACGCGCCAGCAGCGATTGCGCCAGGCTCGATCCGCCAATACTTGAAACCATTTTTTTCCTCTGCAAAGATTGTCTTGTCTCCATTTACGGCGAGCCAAAACCGAAACACAGGGCAGGGAATGTAAAGCCGGGTAAAGCCCGGGCTTGCAAAAACGGCAGGGCGGACAGGCATGGGCAGGCCGCATCGACACAGGATTCCATATACACCTTCGAGTTTTTGAGGTAACCTTGAGGATGCTACTTAGTGTCTCTACGTTCGCGCCGGCGGTTTATGCCTGCGAGGCGTGCCTACCGAGCCGGCCACGGGCCGCGCACCAGTTGGCGGCAAGCCCGCCCATCCAGCGTTTTGCGCGTCGACATGCGTCCGGGGCGAGGCAGCGAAGCGGCCGTAGAGCGGAACGATTACATGCCTGGAAAGAATAATGTCTGAAACACCGATGAACAACGAGGCTGCCACGCCAGAGGTGCGCTTTGCCGATTTCGGCCTCGCGCCCGAGATCCTGCGCGCCCTCGCCGACCAGGGCTACGTCCATCCGACCCCGATCCAGGCCCAGGCCATCCCGGTCGTGCTGCAGGGCCGCGACGTCATGGGCGCCGCGCAAACCGGCACCGGCAAGACCGCCGGCTTCTCGCTGCCGATCATCCAGCTGCTGCTGGCCCATGCGAATACCAGCATGTCGCCGGCGCGCCACCCGGTGCGCGCGCTGATCCTCACGCCGACCCGCGAGCTCGCCGTGCAGGTGGCCGACAACGTCAAGGCCTACGCCCAGCACACCCCGCTGCGCTCGGCCGTGGTGTTCGGCGGCATGGACATGAAGGGCCAGACCGTGATCCTGAAGGGCGGCGTCGAAATCGTCATCGCCACCCCGGGCCGCCTGCTCGACCACATCGAGCAGAAGAACGTCAGCCTGGGCCAGGTGCAGATGCTGGTCATGGACGAAGCCGACCGCATGCTCGACATGGGCTTCCTGCCCGACCTGCAGCGCATCATCAATTTGCTGCCGAAGAAACGCCAGAACCTGATGTTCTCGGCCACCTTCTCGCCAGAAATCAAGAAGCTGGCCAACAGCTTCCTCGACCAGCCGGTCCTGATCGAAGTGGCGCGCAGCAACGCCACCGCCGAAAAGGTCACCCAGGTGGTCTACAAGGTCGACGAGGAACAGAAGCGCGACGTGGTCGAGTTCCTGATCCGCCAGCGCGAGCTGAAGCAGGTGATCGTGTTCTCGAACACCAAGATCGGCGCCTCGCGCCTGTCGCGCCACCTCGAACAGTGCGGCATCAAGGCCTCGGCCATCCACGGCGATAAAACCCAGCAGGAACGCATGGCCGCCCTCGATTCGTTCAAGAAGGGCGAGATCGAGGTGCTGGTGGCGACCGACGTTGCCGCGCGCGGCCTCGACATTTCCGACCTGCCGTGCGTGATCAACTTCGATTTGCCGTACAACGCCGAAGACTACGTGCACCGCATCGGCCGCACGGGCCGCGCCGGCGCCTCGGGCGATGCGATCTCGGTGTACTCGGACAAGGACGAGCGCCTGCTGGCCGACATCGAAAAACTGATCAAGCAGACCGTCCAGCGCGGCGAGCTGAACAACTTCACGCCGCGCGCCCGCAGCCGCGACCGCGATGCCGAACGCACCGAGCGCCGTCCGCGTGGCGGCAGCGTGGAGGCGGGCCGCAGCGAACGCAGCAGCGAAGTACGTAGCGAACGCGGGCCGCGCAGCTATGGCGCCGGTCCGGTGCCGCGCCGCGACAAGATCGATCCGTGGTTCCTGAAGCCTTACGAGCCTGCGAGCGCACCGCGCCGCGAAGCGGTCCAGGCCGTTGGCGGCACGCAGGCCAAGCCGAAGCAGAAGCTGGCCGTCCTGCTCGGCGGCTTGCCGAAGCCGCAGGCATAAGCTACAGGCCTGATCCACCCCGGCCGGCGGCGCACCGCCGCCGGCCTTATTCCCCTTCGTGCACCAGCCGCAGCAGGTATTCTCCATACCCGCTGCGCGCCAGCGGTTCCGCCAGGCGCAGCAACTGGGCGCTGTCGATGTAGCCCATGCGCCAGGCAATCTCCTCGGGACACGCAACCTTCAGCCCCTGGCGTTTCTGGATCGCCGCGATGAACTGGCTGGCGTCGAGCAGCGAATCGTGGGTGCCGGTATCGAGCCAGGCTGTGCCGCGGCCCAGGATCTCGACGTTCAGCGCGCCGCGCGCCAGGTAATGGCTGTTGACGTCGGTGATTTCGAGTTCGCCGCGCCGCGAGGGCTTCAGGCTGGCCGCAATGTCGCAGACCTGGTTGTCGTAGAAATACAGGCCGGTCACGGCATAGGGCGATTTCGGCCGCAGCGGCTTTTCTTCCAAACTCAGCGGGCGGCGCGCCGCGTCGAATTCGACGACGCCATAGCGCTCCGGATCGGTAACGTGGTAGGCGAACACGGTGGCGCCGCTGTCGCGCGCGGACGCCGCCTGCAGCCTGAATACCACGTCGTTGCCGTAGTGGATGTTATCGCCGAGGATCAGCGTCGACGCCGCGTCTCCCAGGAAATCGCGGCCCAGGATGAAGGCCTGGGCCAGGCCGTCGGGCGAGGGCTGGGCGACGTAGCCGAGTTCGAGTCCCCACTGGCTGCCGTCGCCCAGCAGCGCCTGGAAGCGCGGCACGTCCTCGAGCGTGGAAATGATCAGGATCTGGCGCAGGCCCGCCAGCATCAGCGTGCTGAGCGGGTAATAGATCATCGGTTTGTCGTACACCGGCAGCAGCTGCTTCGAGACGCTGGTCGTGAGCGGGTACAGGCGCGTGCCGGCGCCGCCCGCCAGGATGATGCCCTTGCGCGCCGGGGCGGTGCTCATGAACGTTCCCCCTGGCCGGCATGGCTGGCCTGCAGCGCATCGAGCCAGTCCGCGTGCGCCAGGTACCACTCGACGGTCTTGCGGATGCCGCTGGCGAAGCTCTCGGCCGGCGTCCAGCCCAGTTCGCGTGCAATCTTGCCGGCGTCGATGGCATAGCGGCGGTCGTGCCCCAGGCGGTCCGTGACGTGCTCGATGCGGTCGGCATGGCTGCCTTGCGCTGCGGGCGCCAGTTCATCGAGGATACCGCACACGGTCCGCACCACATCCAGGTTTGCCATTTCGTCGCTGCCGCCGATGTTGTAGGTTGCGCCGGGGCGGCCGGCCTCGAGCACGCGCCGCAGCGCCGCGCAGTGGTCGGTCACGAAGAGCCAGTCGCGCACCTGCTGGCCGTCGCCGTACACGGGCAGGGGCTGGCCTGCGCGTGCCTGCGCGATCATGTGCGGAATCAGCTTCTCGGGAAATTGATACGGACCGTAATTATTAGAACAGTTGGTCGTCAGGGTCGGCAAGCCATAGGTGCGGTGCCAGGCGCGCACCAGGTGGTCCGATGCGGCTTTCGAGGCGGCATACGGATTGTTCGGCGCATAGGGCGTGGTTTCGCTGAAGGCGGCCTCGCCTGGCTGCAGGGTGCCGTAGACCTCGTCGGTCGAGACATGCAGGAAGCGGAAGCGCGCGCGCGCCGCGTCGTCTTGCGCCTGCCACCAGGCGCGCACGGTCTCGAGCAGGGCAAAGGTGGCGTCCACGTTCGTCGCGATGAAGTTGCCGGCTCCCGCGATTGCGCGGTCGACATGGGTTTCGGCGGCGAAGTTGAGGATGGCGCGCGGCTGGTGGCGCGCCAGCAGGCTGGCCACCAGCGCGCTGTCGCCGATGTCGCCGTGGACGAACAGGTGGCGCGGGTCGTTGGCGAGCGAGGCCAGGTTGGCCAGGTTGCCGGCATAGGTCAGCTTGTCGAGGTTCACGACCGGCTCGTCGCTGTGTGCCAGCCATCCGAGAACGAAATTCGAGCCGATGAAACCTGCTCCCCCTGTGACTAGAATCATGCGAATGGTGTCCTGGTAGCACCGGATGCCGGGCTTGCGCCACGTCCGGCGATTGAATGGCACGCGGCCAGGAGGGCAACGCGAAGGCGGCGCGCTGCCTGGCCCGTGTATGCGCCCGAATACGAACCCGGGTATTGTACTTTACAGAACAGTGCGTGCCGGCAGGATGGCGCGTACGCGCGACAGCAGTTCTTCCTGCCGGTAAGGCTTGCCGAGCACGTCGAGCGGCTGGGCGCGCGGGGTGGGCGCGGGCAGCTCGTCCATGTAGCCGGTGGTGATCAGGATCGGCGTCTCCGGCCGGCGCGCGCGCACCTGCTCGGCCAGCTGCAGGCCATTCATGCCGCCCGGCATGATGACGTCGGTGAACAGCAGGTCGATGTCGGCTTCTTCTTCCAGCAGTTCCAGCGCGCGCTCGCCGCTGGGTGCCGACACCACCGCATAGCCGGCCGCGCCGAGCATGCTTTCCGCCAGTTCGCGCACGTCCTCGTTGTCTTCGACGACGAGGATGCGCGGCCTGTTTTCGTCCTCCTGTGTTGCCGCGTCCGGGTCTTCGCCATCGGCCTCCTGGCCCGCCCCCGGCCCGGGGTCGTTCGCCGCCGTCTCGCCGTCGGCAAGCGGGAAGAGCATGCGCACCGTGGTGCCCTGGCCAGGCGTGCTGTCGATGTCCAGCCGGCCGCGCGACTGCTGGACGAAGCCGTGCACCATCGCCAGCCCGAGCCCGGTGCCCGGTCCCTTGGTGGTGAAGAAGGGTTCGGTCGCGCGCCGCATGACTTCGGGCGTCATGCCTTCGCCCTGGTCGGCCACGCAGATCGCCAGCTGGTTGCCGGGCGCCAGCGCCGTGGCAACCTTGACTGGCCGCCGTTCGGCATGGCGTCGCGCGCATTGATCAGGACGTTCAGTAGCGCCATTTCCAGGTGGGTCGGATCGAGGGTGCAGGCGGGCAGGCCGGGCTTAAGGTCCAGGTGCAGATCGACCTGGTCGCCAAGGGTGCGCACCAGCAGTTCCGAGAATTCCACCAGCAGGGCGTTCAGGTTGACCCGGCGCGGCTCGAGGCGCTGCTTGCGTGCGAAGGTGAGCAGTTGCTGGGTCAGCTTACCGGCCTTTATGGCCGAGCGCTGGGCGCGGCGGATCGATTCGCCGGCCGTGTTGTTGCCGGCGCCGAGCGCCAGCAGCGCCAGTTCCAGGTTGCCGTTGATGACCTGCAGCAGGTTGTTGAAGTCGTGCGCCATGCCGGCCGTCAGCTGGCCGATCGCCTCCATCTTTTGCGCCTGCAGCGAGGACTGTTCGGTGGCGCGGCGCTCGGTCACGTCCATCTGCGAGGCGAAGAAGTAGAGCAACTGGCCTTCCTGGTCGAAGATCGGCCCCAGGAACAGCGCATTCCAGAACGGCGTGCCGTCGGCCTTGTAGTTCAGGATGTCGAAGGCCACGGTGCGCTCGTCGGCGATGGCCTTGCGGATCGCGTCGACGGTCGCCGGGTCGGTCTGCGGGCCCTGCAGGAAGCGGCAGTTGCGCCCTACGGCCTCGGCTTCCTCGTACAGGGTGAGATCGAGGAAGGCGCGGTTGACGAACACGATCGGGTTGTCGGGCTGGCGCGGGTCGGTGACCACCATCGGCATCGCCGCAGCGCATCGTCCTCGACCTCGACAACACGGTCGACTGGGGCACGGTCTGGTCCCATGTGCTCGGCGTGGAAGCGTACGCCAAACGCCGCAATACCGAGCTGTTCTGCGTGAACCAGAACTGGCATATTTCCTTCACCCGCGTGGCGGCCTGCACGCCTGCGGAGCTGACCTCCGCGCCGCGCCTGTACGTGCGTCCGCTGGCCGGCGCGCCCGACCCGGCGCTGGGTGCACCGGTGGTCGAAGGCCTGGGCCTGGGCTTCTACCGCCTGGCCAAGCCCGACCTCGCCGGCTACAGCCCGGTATCCGTGTCCGAGCGCGCCGCCTGGTACAGCGCCTTCATCCTGCAAACCGGCTGGTCGACCATCGAAGCGGGCGGGTTCGTCTGGTCGATGGGGGACAGGTCCAACCTCGGTCTGCACATCGGCCAGGCCGCAGGCACGCGTGTGTTGCTCGATCTCGCGGCCTTCCTGCCGCGTCCGGACTACCGCCAGGAGTTGACGATCGAAGTGAATGGAAAAGCGGTCGCGACCGCCGCCTTTACCCAGCAGGACAACCGCAAGCAGGTGGCGTTTGTGGTCCCTGCGGGCAGTAGCGACGACGTTGCCGTCAGCTTGCGCCTGGCGCACCCGATTTCGCCAAAGCAGGCCGGCGTCTCGCCCGATGGACGGGTGCTGGGGGTACGCCTGTTTGGACTTACCGTGGAACGAAAGTAATCCGATGGACCTGAATGCAAAGATCCTGCTGCCCGGCGGCGCGGGGCTGGTTGGACAAAACCTGGTCGCCCGCCTGCTGGCGCGCGGCTATACGAACATCGTCGTGCTCGACAAGCACCGCGCCAACCTGGCGATGCTGCGCCAGATCCAGCCCGGCATCGTGGCCGAGTACGCGGACCTGGCCGAGCCGGGTGAATGGGCGCGCCACATCGAGGGCGCCGCCGTCGTGATCATGCTGCAGGCGCAGATCGGCGGCATCGACTACCAGGAATTCGTGCGCAACAACGTCGATTCGACGCGCCTGGTCCTCGACGCGATCAAGCGCCACCCCGGCGTGCGCCTGGTGCACGTGAGCTCGTCCGTGGTCAAGTCCGTTGCCGACGATTTTTATACGCGCTCGAAGAAGGCGCAGGAAGAGATGGTGCTGGCCAGCGGCGTGCCTTGCCCGGTACTGCGCCCGACGCTGATGTTCGGCTGGTTCGACCGCAAGCACCTGGGCTGGCTGTCGCGCTTCATGCGCAAGGTGCCGGTGTTTCCGATTCCGGGCCATGGCCGCTACATGCGGCAGCCGCTCTACGTGGGCGACTTCAGCAACATCATCATCAGCTGCATCGAGCACCCGGTCGAGAACCGCATCTACAACATTTCGGGCCACGAAGAGGTCGACTACATCGACATCATCCGCCAGATCAAGCGCACCACGCGCAGCCGCACGCCGATCGTGCGCATTCCCTACAGCCTGTTCTACGGCTTGATCTGGCTGTGGAGCCGGTTCGACCGGAATCCGCCGTTCACCACCCAGCAGCTGCGCGCCCTGATCGCACCCGACAGGTTCGAAGTGATCGACTGGCCCGGCATCTTCGGCGTGCGCAGCACGCCGTTTGCCGAGGCGATCGACGAGACCTTCAACGATCCGAAATACAGCCACATCGTCATGGAGTTCTGAATGGGACAACGTATCGCCGTCCTCGGCGCCGGCCCCATGGGCCTGGCGGTCGCCTACCAGCTGGCGCGCGACGGCCACCATCCGGTGGTGTACGAAGCCGACGACCGGGTCGGCGGCATGGCGGCCGCCTTTGACTTTTCCGGTCTCGCGATCGAACGCTACTACCACTTCCACTGCATCTCGGACCACGCTTTCCTGAAAGTGCTCGACGAACTCGGCATTGGCCACAAGATGCACTGGGTCGCCACGAAGATGGGTTACTGGTACCAGGACCGGCTGCAACCCTGGGGCAATCCGGTTGCGCTGCTCAAGTTCAAGGGCCTGGGCATGGCCGCCAAGTTCCGCTACGGCCTGCACGCCTTCCTCTCGACCAGGCGCGACGACTGGAAGCCGCTCGACCATGTCGAGGCGACCGGCTGGATCAAGCGCGCCGTGGGGCCGGAAGCCTGGGAAGTGCTGTGGCGGCGCCTGTTCGACTACAAGTTCTACGACTACAGCAGCAACCTGTCCGCCGCCTGGATCTGGAGCCGCATCCGCCGCATTGGCCGCTCCCGCTACAGCCTGTTCAAGGAAAAACTCGGCTACCTCGACGGCGGCTCGGAAACCCTGCTGCATGCCATGCGCGCCGATATCGAGCGCCATGGCGGCGAACTGCGCCTGAAGACGCCGGTCACCAGAGTCGTGATCGGGGAGGGCGCAGTGCGCGGTGTCGAGGCCGGCGGCTCCTTTGCGGCCTTCGACAAGGTGATCAGCACCATTCCGCTGCCGTACGTGCCGCGCGTGATGCCCGACCTGCCGCCAGACCTGCTGGACGCCTTTGCTTCCAAGAAGAACATCGCCGTCGTGTGCGTGATTGCGAAGCTGCGCAAGCCGGTGTCGGAGAACTTCTGGCTCAACACCAACGATCCGGAGATGGACATCCCTGGCCTGGTCGAGTATTCGAATCTGCGTCCGCTGAAGGAGCACGTGGTCTACGTGCCCTTCTATATTCCGGGCGAGCATCCGAAATTCGCCGAGCCCGACCAGGTCTTCCTCGACAAGGTACGTAGCTACCTGAAAAAGATCAATCCAGCCCTGACCGACGCCGACTTCCTCGACATGCGCGCCAGCCGCTATCGCTACGCCCAGCCGATCTGCGAACCCGGCTACCTGGACCGCCTGCCGGCGCCGAAGCTGCCGGTGCAGGGCCTGTGGGTGGCCGATACGTCGTACTACTATCCGGAAGACCGCGGTATTTCCGAGAGTATCGACTTCGGCCGCAAGATGGCGCAGGACGCGGCGGCGTGATCCGGCAATTCATGTCGCGCCAGTTCCTGGTGTTCCTGCTCACCGGCGGCACGGCGGCGGCTGTCAACTTCGGTTCGCGCATCCTGTACAACACCTGGATGTCGTTCTCGGCCTCGATCGTGCTGGCATACCTGACCGGGATGGTGACCGCCTTTGTACTTGCACGGATGTTCGTGTTTTCCAGGCCCAGCCATGGTACGGGCAAAGCCATCCTGCTGTTCACTGCCGTGAACCTGGTTGCGGTTCTGCAGACCTGGCTGATCAGCCTCGGAATGCTGCACTTCCTGTTACCCGCGCTGGGCGTGACACGCCATGCGCCGGAACTGGCCCATGCCGTCGGGGTGATGGCGCCGGTGTTTACCAGCTACCTCGGACACAAGCACTTTACTTTCCGTTAAGAAGCAAGGAATGGATGACTTAGGCAGTGAGCCTCTGTTATCATCGCTGCTAGAATGAATAATAAGTCTTATCGCTTACCATGACTCACAGTCTTAACTTCGAATCGGCGTTGAAGGGAAAACGCATCTTCATTACGGGGAATACGGGCTTTACCGGGAGTTGGGCCAGTCTCTGGCTGGGAGAAATCGGCGCTGTCGTGGCCGGTTACTCGCTCGAGCCGGAAACCACGCCGTCGATGTTCGATGCAACCGGACTGCGTGCCGACGGCAACACCACGTTCGGCGACATTCTCGATTACGAGGCACTGCATGCCGCGATGGCGGCATTCCGGCCCGACCTGATCCTGCACCTGGCGGCCCAGCCCCTGGTGCGGCGTTCCTACCGTGAACCGCTCGAAACCTTTGCCGTCAATGCGCAGGGCACGGCCAATGTGCTCGAGGCGGCGCGCCAGGTGCCGGGTGTGCGCGGCGTCGTGTGCATTACGACCGACAAGGTGTACCAGAACAATGAATGGCCCTGGCCTTACCGCGAGAACGATCCTCTGGGCGGCAAGGACCCGTACAGCGCGTCGAAGGCCGCGGCCGAAATGGTCATCCAGAGCTATGCGGCGTCCTACCCGGCGGCCAAGGGGCAGGGGCCGGCGATCGCCATTGCCCGCGGCGGCAATATCATCGGTGGCGGCGACTGGTCGGAAGATCGCCTGGTCCCCGATTTCGTGCGCGCCGTGGTCGACGGCCAGCCGATGACGCTACGCTATCCGGACGCCAGCCGCCCATGGCAGCACGTCCTGGCACTGGTGCACGGTTACCTGATGCTGATGGCTGGCCTGGTGTCGGACCAGCCGGCGCGTTTCGCACGCGCCTGGAACCTGGGCCCGCAAGATCCGCAACAGCATTCGGTACGCGAAGTGCTGGAAATGATGTGCGGCCACTGGATGCGTCCCCAGCTTGAATACATGGACAACCCGCTGCCCGAGGCCGGTGCGCTGGCGCTCGACAGCTCGCTGGCCCGCAACCTGCTCGGATGGGTACCCGCCTGGGATACGAAGCAGGTGGTGGCCTACACCGCAACCTGGTACCGCGATTATTATGCCGATACGGCGCAGGCACGCGCGATTACGCTGGACCAGATCTCCGCCTGGCGTGCAGGCCTGGCACAATGATTTTCCTCATTGGTGGTAGCGGCCGCCTTGGGCAGGCGATCGCACGTCAACATGCCGGCGCATCCGTCACCGTGCTGCCGCGTGCGCTGTACGCGCACTGGGGTGAACCCGGCGCGCACCACGAGGTCGCAGAGTATTTCGCTCCCTGGGCCGGTAGCGGCTCGGTTGTCTACGTCACCTCGGGCCTGCTCGACCCGCGCCTGGCGCCGGAAGAGCACGCGCGCGTCAATGTCGCCCTGCCGCTGAATATCGTCGAGGGCGCCGCGTCGCTCGGGCTGAAGGTGCGCACCTTTGGCACCGTCATGGAAACGCTGATGGCAAGCCAGAACCCCTACGTGCGCAGCAAGGCCGAACTGGGGCGCCGGATTGCCGCCGCATCTGCGTCCGGCCTTCCGGTGGCCCATGTGCGGATCCACACGCTATATGGCGGTGGCGAGCCGGCCAGCTTCATGTTCCTCGGCCAGATCCTGTCGGCCTTGCGTGCGCAGGCGCCGTTTCGCATGACGCTCGGGCGCCAGCTGCGCGAATACCACCACGTCGACGACGATGCGGCCGCGCTGGCGCGCCTCGAAGAAACCGGCCTGTCCGGTGTTGTCGACCTCAGCCATGGCGCGCCGCTCAGCCTGCGCGCGCTGGCCGAGACGGTTTTCGAGGCGTTTGGCGCGCGCGCGCAGCTCGAAGTAGGCGCCCTGCCAGAACCGGCCAGCGACAATTTCGGCGCGGTACTGGAGCGCCCGGCCGCGCTCGAACTTGCTTATTTCCGCGACGCCGCCGCTGGTGTCGTCGACTACCTCAAGCCGTATATTCTGCAACCTGCCGTTCCCACTGATGATGTCCATTGAGCAGCTTTCTCCACCGCGCCGCCCGCTGGTGTCGATTTCGATTCCTGTGCTTAACGAAGAAGGGAATATCGCTCGGCTCTATTCCCGGCTGACCGCGCTCGCCGACCGCATGCGGTCGCGCTGCGATCTCGAGTTTGTATTCTCGGACAACCATTCAGACGACCGTACCTGGGAGATGCTGGGCGAACTGGCAAAGACCGACGCCCGCGTGCGCGCGATCCGCTTTTCGCGCAATTTCGGTTTCCAGCGCTCGATTCTCGCGAACTACCTGCATACGCGGGGAGACGCCGTCATGCAGATCGATGCCGACCTTCAGGATCCACCCGAGCTGCTCGAGGAATTCTTCGAACGCTGGACCCAGGGCTATCACGTTGTCTACGGTATCCGGCGCAAACGCCGCGAGAATATCCTGATCAACACGTTTCGCCGCGCCGGTTACTGGGTCATCGACAAGATCAGCGAACATCCGATTCCGCAGAACGTGGGTGACTTCCGGCTGGTCGATCGCCGCGTGGTCCAGGCGCTGGCGTCCAGCAAAACGCCCAATCCCTACCTGCGCGGCATGATTGCCGGCCTCGGATTCCGCCAGACCGGCGTCGAGTATGCGCGCGATGCGCGTCTTGAAGGCGAGAGCAAGTTCGGCGTGAGCCGCCTGATTCGCCTGGGGATGACCGCAATCTTCAACCATTCGACAGCGCCGCTGCGCATTGCCTCGTTGCTGGGCGGCGTCATGCTCGGCCTGAGCATGGTCGGCATGGTCTACTACACGTTCATGCGTCTGTTCCAGCCGCATCTCCCGCCCGGCTTTGCCAGTACCCAGATTCTGATCCTGTTCGGCATTGGCCTGAACGCTTTCCTGCTGGGTATCATCGGCGAATACCTGCTGCGAATCTACGTCATGTTGCGTGCAGATCCAATAGCCATTGTCGAAAACAGCATCAACTTCGATACCTCTGAACTCAAGCTATAAGAGAAAGTACATGAAAGCTGTCATCCTCGCCGGCGGCCTCGGCACCCGTATTGCAGAAGAATCCGACACCAAACCCAAGCCAATGGTGGAGATCGGCGGCAAACCGCTGCTGTGGCACATCATGAAGATGTACTCGCATCACGGCATCAACGACTTCGTCATTTGCCTCGGCTACAAAGGCTATGTGATCAAGGAGTTCTTCTTCAATTATTATCGCCACATGTCGGATATGCAGATCGACCTGGGCACGGGCCAGCACACGATCCTGAATACCCAGTCCGAGAACTGGCGCATCACCCTGGTCGACACCGGTCCCGAGACCATGACCGGCGGTCGTCTCAAGCGCGTGGCGTCTTACCTGGGCAACGAGACTTTCTGCCTGACGTATGGTGACGGCCTGTCCAACATCGACATCGGTGCCGAACTCGCTTTCCATCGCGAGCACGGAAAACTGGCGACGGTGGCGGCGGTCCAGCCCCCGGGTCGTTTCGGCGTGCTGAACATCAAGGGCGACAGCAGCGTCTCGAGTTTCGAGGAAAAGCCGAGCGACGAAATCGGCTGGATCAATGGCGGCTTCTTCGTGCTGGAGCCCAAGGTTATCGAATATATCGATAACGACGCCACCTCATGGGAGCGTGAACCGCTGTCGAACCTGGCGCGCGACGGCCAGCTGGCTGCATTCCGCCACACGGGCTTCTGGCAGCCTTGCGACACCCTGCGTGACAAGCGCGAACTGGAATCGATGTGGAGCGGCGCCGCGGCGCCATGGCGGAGCTGGAAGTGATCCAGGCCGGCAATGGAAGCCCCGGCAGGCGCGCAGGCATGCTGCGCGTGCTGCGCTTCCTTGTCGGCGGCGGCCTGAACACGGCTGTCACCTACCTCGTTTATCTCGCACTGCACGCAGTGCTGAGCTACCAGCTGGCGTTCTTCATTGCATACGCCGCAGGCATCGTGTTTTCCTACTTCTTCAACTCGACCGTCGTGTTCAAGCGCCGCATGTCGTGGCATGGCATGGTCGTGTTTCCGCTGGTGTATCTCGTGCAGTACGGCGTATCGGCGCTGGTGCTCGGCCTCCTCGTCGAGCATACCGCGCTGCCATCATGGATTGCGCCGTTGCTGGTGTCGGTGATCACCCTGCCATTGACGTTCGTACTGACCCGGCTCGTGGTTAACCGTTTCAATCCGCCCGTGGGCATGCACCACGGTTCCAAGAATTAATGACCAATCCTTTCCCGATGCGACCATCGCCTCTTTCCAGCCAGCGCGCCTTGCCGCTTCTGCCCCTGCTGCTGCCAACCCTCCTCACCTTGTTGCTGCTGTGGCTGCCATTCGGCTTCGGCATGACTGGCCATATCGAGGAGTGGGGCCTGCTGGGCTTGTTCACCATGCAGGGCGCGCTTCCTGTCGCCTGGGTCGATGGACCGCTGGGTGCGCACGCGGTCCGTCCGTTGATGCCGCTGACCTTCTGGATTGCACACGCCCTTAGTCCCGATTCCTTCGTCGCCTGGCACCTGCTGCAGATCGCAGCACTGGCAATCAAGGGCATTGCCGCCGCTGCGCTGGCATGGCGCGCGACCCGTTCGGCTGCCTGGGCCGCCTGGTTCGGACCGCTGGTAATTCTTTATCCGGCAGACACCATGCAGCTTTCGTTCCGCTCGCTGCACATCAACTGGTCGCTGGCGCTGGCACTGCTGGCAGGCGCGCTGCTGCTGTATGGACTGGAGTGGGTGCGGCGCCGCCGCAGGTATATGGCGGCTGCCGTGGCAGCGTTCCTGCTATTCCTCGGCTGCTGCATGTACGAGGCCGCATTGACCCTGGTTCCCCTGCCGTTCGTGGTGATGATGGCGCGCTGGGGCTGGCGCGGATTCTGGTCCCGGGTGCGCGCCGGACTGGGGCCATTGCTGATATTCGTGGGCGGGGCATTCCTCTACCTCGGATACGCGAAATGGGTGGCCGGGCAGGTCGCAAGCTACCAGGGCACGATCGCCGGCGGCGGCCGTAGCATCGTGGCGGTCCTGTTCGAATCGCTGCCCAAGCTGTTCTCGATCGGCTATGCACGTGCCCTGTTTGGCGGCTGGATCGACGCGGCGCGGATGATCCGTGACGAATTCGCCAATCCCGCCTACCTCGTCTTCGTGACCGTTGTGCTGGCCCTGGCAATCTTTTTTGTATGGAAGCGCAGCAGCGCTGCAAGTGCAGAGGGAACGCAGGGGCACGCGGACAAGGTGCACCCGCTGTGGCTGATGTTCGGTGGCCTCGTGGCCTGCGCGCTCGGCTACGCGCCCTTCCTGTTGTTGCCAACCCACCAGGTCATCAGCCAACGGACCTTCCTCTGGGCCAGTCCGGGCGCCGCGCTTGCCTTCCTGGCACTGCTGTTGCTGCTCGGCCGCGTGCACCGGGCGCTCGCGGCCGGCCCGGCGGTCCTGTTATTGCTGGGCGGTTTCGCTGCACAGTTGTTCCAGTTCCACCATTACGAAAACATTTCGCGCACACAGCAGGCGCAACTGCGCGCCATTGTCAGCAACTTCGACGGTAACTTTGCCGGCAAGACCCTGGTGGTCCTCGACGAAAGCAATTCCCTGGGCCACACCTGGACCTTCCCGGAAGGTAGCCTGGAACCGACGCTGGCCTATCTCTACGGGCATGCTACCGGTACGGTTCAGGTTTGCCACTGGCCGGCAGGCGAGTGGGTCCATAGCGACAGCCTCGGACGCCGCGGCAGCTGCGTGCGCGATGATAACGGCTGGACATTCACGCCGGCAGGCCGTGCCGGTCCGCCAGAGTTCGCCTATGCCGACCCGGTTGCGCCGGTACGCCTCGACGCGGCACAAGCCATCGTTCTCACGATCGGCGCCGACTTCCGCGGACGCCTCGAAGGTGCAGCCGCACCGACCGCTGCCAACACCACGCGCACCGCGCGTGAGCTGGGCAGTCTGCAACCCGGCGGCGGCTTGACCCTGCTGCACGGGATGTTCCGCGATGAGCAGCCGAATCCGTCCTACCGCTGGAGTTTTGGCGACTGGTGGAGCTTGGAACAGCCGACCCGTGGCTATGGCTGGCGGGAAGTCGAATGGCAGGCTGAGGGAATGGAGCACGTCTCGCTGGCATGGAAGACGGCGCCGGTTGCTGGCATACAATTTATGCTTGCCCCAGTCGCGCGGCCGTATGTGTTGCGCGGGCGCTTCGGCGCGTTCGCCAGCGAGGCCGTGCGCCAGGACGTCACCGCACTCGTCAACGGCCATGCGCTGACGCTCAAGCCGGGCACGGACGGCAGCTTCTCTATCGACGTACCGGCAAGCTGGCTGCGGCCGGGCGCCAACGATCTGGCGCTGCGGGCGCCAGTCGACCTGGCGTATTACGGCCTGTCGTTCCAGCTCGATTGGTTCGAAATCGCGCCGCAGTAAGCGGCGCAGGGCCCGGATTCAGGGCAAGACAGGCAATGCCGGGCCATCGGGCCCGGATGCCTGTGAGCGCACAGTCCGGCCATGAGTTCCGCGCGCAGGAGGTCTTCTGCACGCGCCCCTGGGCGGAGCGTAGGCGCCCGCCAGCGCCGGCATCGACGCTCAGGTGCACAATGGAAGGTGTTCGGGCGAGCGCGCGGCAAGCGCGTTCGAGTCGGTCAGGCGCGGCACTTACCGGCCCAGGACGGGCGGCAAGGGCGCTGCAGGCGGATGATGCCGAAGGCGCCGCGGCCGGTCGAAGACCGTCCGCGGCGTGATCCGGCTGCCTCGGCAGCGGCTAGAGTCAGGATGCCAGCTTGTCCTGCCGGCACCAGCGAGTGGAATGTCGGCAGGGCAAAGCCCGATAGCGGCACATGCCGCAGCAAGGCAGGGTGCAGATCAGTTGCCGGTGCCGCCGATGGTGAAGAGATCCAGCGCAGCCCGGCTTTCTTCGCCGCTCAACCAGTCCGACCTTGCCCCCCAGCCTGCCAGTGTCGAGGTCAGCCGTTCGATGGCCGTCAGGGTCGGACGCGCCCGGCTGACGTTGGCCGTCATCCCGACGAGGCTTTCGGCATAATGGTCGGCGCGGAAGGTGGCGCCGGCCCATTCCTTTGCGCGTGCTCCGAGCGTGCCGCGCATATCCGGTGAATGGTAGAGTTGCTCGAGCGCTTGTTGAAGCATGCTGATCTCGTTCTCGGGATCGATCTTCAGCACGCAGTCGTCCGGCAATTCACTGTAGAAATTCGTGTCGGTAACAATGACCGGCTTTCCGTACAACATTGCTTCGATCGCCGACGCGGAGGCTGCTTCCAGGCTTGGCCAGCGCAGGCAGGTGACCACGTCGGCCTGATCGATCGTGCTGACCAGCGCGTCGTCGTCGAGCTCGTCCGAAATGAGCAGGTTGACCTGATACCTGCGCGCCAGGCTCGACAGGGCGACAACCGTTTCAGTCTGGATCCGGCCAACCAGCCGGTAGACGGTATGGTCGCGCAGCACAGGGCTGTTGCCGATCGCGCGGATGACACTGGCGACACGCTTGTTCGGATTGACATGCCCGATCGTCAGGACATAGAAGGTAGGGCCGTTGCTGTGCGCCTCGGCACCCCTGCCTGCCGGCGCGTTGTAGGGCAGCGGCACCACGTGCACCGGGCCTGCGCAGCTGCGCCACAGTCGCTCCGCGCCCCAATTGCTGTGCGTAACGACGCCGGAAGCCATGCCGCCGATCCATTCGGTCATCGGTGCAGCGTCGACCGTGCTGGCGATGAACGAATCCGAATCCGGATGCATGAAATAATGTTCCGCCACCGCGGCGCCATACCAGGACCGGAGTACGGCGTGGGCGGCCGGCCTGTTGCGATCCGCCCAGCCCCAGAACAGGTGGCCCAGGAAGAAGTCATGGAGACATACGATCCCTGGAGCGCGCGGCAACCATTCGAGGCAACCGATGTGGAAGTCGTAGTTGTTGCCGACCTGGTAAACCACGCTGTCTGAGCGCGCAACGGCGGCCGTGACGGCAGCCAGGTCGGCCCATGACAGCACCGTGCCGCCGAAATCGTGCGTCTGCTTTTTCATCAGCGATTCCAGCTCGCAACGCACGACAGTGACCTCGTGGCCGGCCGCGCGTAATGCATGCACGACAAGCGTGCTCATCCGGCCAATCGCAGATGCTTGCAGGCCGGGGGTGAACATGACAAGCTTCATTGCAGCAGTTTCTCCACAGTTTGGGGCCAATTAATGCCCAGGCTGAGCCAGAGCGCCTTTGCCGCCGCGCCGCGTACCGCCGCGCGCTGCGGATTGTCGCAGGCCTGCGACAGTACCGACGCCAGCGCTTCGGCGTCCGGTTCTGCTACCCAGCCGGTTTCGTTGTGCTTGACCAGGCTGAGGATGCCGCCGCTGTCGGTGGTCGTGATCAAGGCTTTGCCCGCCAGGGCTGCTTCCATCGATACATAGCCGAGCGAATCTTCATCGAACGGAAGGTAAGCGACGGCCGCGGCGCCGTTCAGGTATTCGGCATAGGTCGTACGCGGCAGGAAGCGCAGGTCGAGACGCACCCGGTCCGCCAGCCCGAGCTGTTCGACGAGGGCGCGCAGGCGCTCGCCGTCGGCCGGCCGGTCCGGCGGGCCGGCAATGAGCAGCTTGACGTTGCGCGGTGCGCGACGCAAGGCTTCCAGCAGCAGGTACTGGCGCTTCATGTCGTTGATGCGGCCGCCGGCGAATACGTAATCGCCCGCTTGCCCGCCATCGAACAGCTCGGCATCGTTGATGGGCGGCAGCAGGACTTCGGCGTCGAAGCCATTGTAGTGCTGCAGGCGCTGGCGGGTGACTTCCGAATTGGTGAAGATCTTGCGGCTTTCCGCAAAGCTCTCGCTGTCCGCATTGCGGATGAGGGTGCGCAGTTCCTCGCCGGCGGGGCCGGGCGGAAGGTTGGTCTGGCCGGCGTCGAACAGGTCGTATGCCTGGCGATACTGGTGCAGCAGCCACAGGGTCTTGCGCGGGTGGCGAATCAGGTACGCCGGGAATTTCAGGGCGATGACGTGATCGACGTTCGTCAGTTCAAAGGCGCGCACCATCAGCATCTGAGATGGAATGCGCGATGCCGGCTCCCACTGGAATGGAATGCGCAGGACTTCCGCTTCGTGTCCGGCCGCGATGACGTTCTTTTGAAGGTGCACGGCCAGCTCTTCGGCGCCTCCCCAGACGAAGGGCGCCATGTTATTTACGATGAGCACCTTCATGCGAGGAGCCTTTTCAATACGTGAGACCAGGATATGTTCAGTTCGTCGAGCCGGGCATAGGCGCGTTCCCCCATCGCCACGGTGCGCTGGCGGTCGGTGTAGAGCCTGTCCATCGCGGCGGCCAGCGAGTGCGGCGTCGGCTCGGCGACGATCCCGTTGTCGCCGTCGCGCACCAGTTCGAGCACGCCGCCCGAGTCGCTCGTCGTCAGCAGCGCCTTGCGTGCGTGGCTCGCCTCGATGCTTGGATAACCGTAGGAATCTTCGTCGAGCGGCAAGTAGGCGGCGGCCAGGCAGTTGGCGAGGACGTCGACTTTTTCCTGTTCGCTGATCCAGCGGTTTTCAAGCATCACGCGGCCCTGCAGCCGGGCCGCCGCGACCTGCTCCTTCAATGCGTCCGGATACGTGTTGCTGATGCTGGCGCCGCACAGGCGCAGGCGGACCGGCGTGCGGGTAAGCGCCATCGCCTCGACTAGGAGATGCTGGCGCTTGTGGTGCTCGAGACGGCACACATACACGATTTCGTCGTTATGGCCGCGCGAATGAAAGCGCTCGGCATCGATCACGGGCGGGTACAGCACCTCGCTGTCGATGCCATTAAAATGCGTGAGCCGGTCGGACACCACCTGCGAGTTGGTGAAGACGTGACGCGCCTCACGCAGCGCGGCCGTGTCGGCCTGGTGCAGCGCATCGCGCAGGCCGCGGTGGCGCAGGTCGTCCTCGAAACCACGGTAAGGTGTATCCCACAGATCGTAGAAAACCCGCAAGTGGTGGATGAACCACAGGATCTTGTGGGGATGCTGGATCAGGTGCGCCTGCGGGCGGAAGCAGATGACGCGGTCCGCAGCCGACAGGTCGATCCAGCGGAATGCAGCCATTTGCTGGAACAGCAGGTCCGGGGTATCCACTTCCGGGAGATAGACTCGCTCTACCTGGTGGCCCTCTTTCTCGAGCATGGCCTGCAGCCATTCCACGATGTTGCGCGCGCCACTGGGCAAAAAGGGGATGAACGAGGAGCAGAGGGCAATTTTCATGCGTCGGCGAGAAGAGTGCGCAGCTGGCTGGCGATGCGTTTGACGTCGTCGCGGGTCATCCCCTGGTGCGTCGGCAGGTTGATGCCGCGGCCGGCCCAGCTGTCCGCCACCGGATAGGACGTCTGCTCCAGGTAGGGGGGCAGGATGTGCATCGGGTAGAACACCGGCCGCGTTTCGATGCCGGCTTCGTCCAGGGCGCGCATGATGCCGTCGCGCTTCGCTTCGTCGCCGTGGACGAGGTAGACGGTGTACATCCAGACCACCTGCTTGGCCCAGGACTGCTCGACGGGCAGCACGAGCTTGTCCGCCAGGCCGCCCAGCGCTTCGTTGTACCAGCCGGCAAGGCGGTGGCGTTCGTCGATCGCACGGTCGATGGTTTCCATCTGCGCCGTACCGATCGCGGCCTGGATGTTCGTCATGCGGTAGTTGTAGCCGATCACCTGGAACCAGTAGCGGCGCTGTGGGTCCATGCCCTGGCCGCGGAACAGGCGCAGCTTGTCGGCCAGCTGGTCGTCGTTGGTCGTGATCATGCCGCCTTCGCCGGTCGTGACGATCTTGTTGCCGAAGAACGAGAAGATGGCGCAGGTGCCCAGCCCGCCGACGCGGCGGCCGCGCACTTCGGCGCCATGCGCCTCGGCGGCGTCCTCGACCACCCACAGGCCGTGCTTCTCGGCAACGGCGTTCACCGCATCCATGTCGGCCGGATGGCCGTACAGGTGCACCGGAATGATCCCGCGCGTGCGCGGCGTGATCTTCGCTTCGATGGCGGCAGGGTCGATGTTCATCGTCTCGCGGCACACGTCGACCAGCACCGGCGTCGCGCCGCAGTAGCGCACCGCATTCGCGGTGGCGATGTAGGTGACGGTCGGGATGATCACTTCGTCGCCCGGCTGCAGGTCCATGCCGATCAGCGCCAGGTGCAGCGCCGTGGTGCCGTTGTTGGTGGCGACTGCGTGCTTGACGCCGCAAAAGTCGGCGAAGGCGCGTTCGAACATGCCGATATATTTGCCGTTCGACGAAATCCAGTTGGTGTCGATGCAGTCCAGAACGTATTCGCGTTCCTTACCGTTCAGGGTAGGCTGGGCTACTGAAATGCGGCTCATTGATTTCGCTCCATGATGAATGTTTTCTCTGTTTCTCTTTATTTGTGCAGGACGCGGGCGGGCACGCCCACTGCGGTGACGTCCGGCGGAATCTGGCCGATAACCACGGCGCCTGCGCCAACGGTCGCGTGCGCGCCGATCTCGATTCCCGGAATAACCTTGCAGCCCACGCCCAGGAAAGTGCCGGCGCCGACGGTAATGTTGCCCGCCAATGCGCATTGCGGTGCAAGGTGCACGGCCTCGCCAATGCTGCAGTCATGGTCAACGCTGGCGCCGGTATTGATGATGGCCAGGTCGCCGATGCTTGCCTCGGCATTGATGACGGCGCCGGCCATGACGGCGACACCGGCGCCGAGCCGGGCCGATGGCGACACGACCGCGGCGGGGCTGATCGCGTTCACCAGTTCATAGCCCAGTTCGCGTACTTGCCAGCCGAGCCTGGCGCGCAAACGGTTCGGTCCGAGCGCCACGAAGGCGCGCGTGTGGCCTTCGTCGCGCAGGCGGGCCAGGTGATGGTCGCCCTGGAGAACGGGCAGGCCCAGGCAGGTCGGCGCGCTGTCGCTGGCGCCGACGCAGCACAGGACGGTCTCGCCCATGGCTTGCAGGAGTTCGATGCAGACCTTGGCGTGGCCGCCTGCACCGACGATGATGACGGGCTGGTTCATGCGGCTTCCCCGGCTTTGGGCCAGAGCCGTGCGCCCGGGCGTGAAAAGAACAGGTTGGTCGATTCCGCAGCTTCCAGTGCGGCCACGCTGATTTCCGAGAGCGCACCGGTATTCGCGTCGATGGCGCGGTATTCGAGGCCGAGGCCGGTAAAGGCGGCGAGCCATTCGGCGCTGGTATGCGCGTTGCGGTGCAAATGCGACGGTCCGAATTCGACGATGAGGGCAATGTCGGGATTGGCTTGCACGATCGGCAGGGCGCCGCGCAGCACTTCGAGTTCCGCACCTTCCGCATCGATCTTGAGGAGGTCGACCTGGCAGGCCGCTCCGAGCGCGGCTTCGAGCGTGACCGTGGCCACCTCGACCGACGGCGCAGCCTGCTGGCCGTTGCCGTTGCCGAGCTCGAACAGCGAATGGTGTCCGCTGGTGGCGCCAAGGAACAGTGTCTTGACGCCTTCGCGGTCCCAGACGGCCTTGCCGTGGACCTCGGTCAATTGGCTCAGGCCGTTAATCCAGAGCGTCTTTTCGAGCAGCCTGCGCGTTCCCTCGAAAGGCTCGAATGCCACGATGCGTCCGCGGCCCTGCAGGGCGCGCCCCGCAGCCAGCGTATGCAGTCCGACGTTCGCGCCGACGTCGACGAAGGTGTCGCCCGGTTGCAGGATCTGCTGGATCAGCAGGCGGGTGCCGCGTTCCAGTTCCCCGGTGTCGATCAGCGTCGCCAGCAATGCCAGGTCGGTATCGGAGCACATCACATAGCCGGCTTCCGTTTTCACCATCACTTCGTCGGCCGCGCAGTGCATCAGCGCACGCCGCGCGCTGGCATAGCCATATTGTTCGAGGCGGTCGAATTGCGGCGCAAACTGGTCGAGCCTGTGCGCGACTACCTGCGACAGTTCCTGCTGTCCACTGGCGAGTCTCTGGAAGGCGGTATCGCGGGTGCCGGCCTGCTCTTGCAGCAGTTCGGTAATCCCGTCGAGCTTGCGTGCGAGCAGCTGGCCGAGTTCCTGCTGTCCGCCGGCGAGCGTCTGGCGGTCGGCATCGCGGGTGCCAGCCTGCTTGTCCAGCAGTTCCGTCATCTCGTCGATCTTCCGTGCGAGCATGTGCGCCAGCGCCTGCTGTTCCTCGGCGAGCGTCCGCTGCTTGTCCGCCAGCGCCTGCTGTTCGTCCGCGAGCGCCTGGCGCGCCGTATCGTGCGTGCCTGCCTGCTGTTCCAGCCGTTCCGTCATGGTGTCCAGCCTGTGCGCGAACATCTGCGCCAGTTGCTGCTGCCCGTCGGCGAGGGTTTGACGCGTTGCATCGTTCCTGGCGGTCAGCTCGTTCAACAGGGCCGCAATCCTGTGCCGGTCTTCCGCGAACAGGCGGCGCACGAGGTCGCGCGTCGCCTGCTGCTCCTGCAACAGCCCCGTAAACAGGACCTGCTGTTCCTGCACCGAGTGTCCCTGCATCGCGATGATTTCCTGGCGCAGCATTTCACGCGCCGACTGGACTTCACGCAGGACTTCGGCCGATGCGTGCTGCACCTGGCGCTGGGTATCTGCAAGCGTGCGCAGCGTGTCCTGGTGCAGCGTCTCGGTCAGGTAGCGGCGCGTGCGAAAGGCAATCGGGCGCAGGAAAGGCTTGAGCAGACGGAAGGTGATCGCGGCGGGACGGCGCAGCCAACGCTTGACGCGGCCACGCAGGTCGGTTCGGGTCATGTCGATGCTTGCCTGCTGGACCGGCAACGCAGCCGGGTTGCCGGCCGGGGACAGGGCAGGCCGGGTGATCGCGGATGCCGCCACCGCACGCCGCGATGCGGTTTTCAACGCGACATCGATATCCAGTCCGCTACGATAGTGTCGTTCCATGTCAGTGTCCGAAATAGGCTGCCACGACCTCGGCGGCAGCACCATCCATGCGGATCTTGCCGTGTTCCAGCCAGAGCACGCGGTTGCAGGTTTCCAGGATCAGGTCGCGCGCGTGGCTGGCGATGACCAGGATGTTGGTCGACTGGACCAGGGTGCGCATGCGTTCCTCGGCCTTGTGCTTGAAGTTCTCGTCGCCGACCGCAAGCCACTCGTCCATCAGCAGGATCTGCGGGCGCACCGTGGTCGAGACCGCGAAGGCCAGGCGCAGGTGCATGCCGGTCGAGTAGGTGCGCAGGGGCATGTCGATGAAGTCGCCAAGCTCGGAGAACGCGATGATGTCTTCCATGCGTTCGGCCAGTTCGGCCTTGTTCATGCCGAGCAGGGCGCCGCGCAGGTAGATGTTCTCGCGGCCCGTCGCTTCCGGGTCGATGCCCAGCGAAATATCGATCAGCGAACCGATCTCGCCGTCGATGCGGGCACTTCCTTCCGAAGGCACGTAGACGCCGCTGAGCAGGCGCAGCAGCGTGCTCTTGCCGGCGCCGTTGTGGCCGAGCAGGCCCACGCGGTCGCCGTCGCGCAAGGTGAAGCTGAGGCCTTCGAGTGCGCGCACGACGACGCGCCCCATCGGGTCGGAGCCAAGCTGGCCGCCGGTGGCGACCGAGATCAGGCGCTTCTTGAGGGAACGCCCGCTTGCGTTATAGATCGGGAAGTCGACTGCGACGCTGTCGAAATGAATAGACGCCATGGTTCGTTTTTACAGCCAGTAAGCTATGCGGCGCTTGTAGCGACCGAAGATCAGGATCGCCAGGCCCCAGCCGAGCACGGCCATTGAGGCGGCGACCACCCAGTTTTCCGTGCCCGGCACCTGGCCCAGCAGCGGAGCGCGGGCAATCTCGAGCATGTGATAGAACGGATTCAGGTCGAGCAGGAAGGTTCCCGCACGTTTGGGCAGCAGCGACGGCATCCACATGACGGGGGTCAGGTAGAAGATCACCTGCAGGACGCTGGTCACCATCTGCGGCAGGTCGCGGTAGCGCGCGCAGACGATCGCCAGGATCAGGACCATCCAGCCAAGGTTGAGAATGTCGAGCAGCAGGCCCAGGACGCTCAGCAGGGCGGTCCAGTCGAGAGGCTTGCCGACAATCAGCAGCACGATCGGGAAGATCACGAGGTTGTGCAGCAGGATCAGGAAATTCCGCCAGATCATGCGCATGATGTGCACGAACAGCGGCAGCGGGAGCTGCTTGATGATGCCTTCGGCGCTGATGAAGCCGATCGCACCTTCCGTGATGACGGAGGCGATGAACGTCCAGAGGATCATGCCGATCGTCAGGAACGGCAGGAATTCGTGCATCGGGGTCTGGAAGATCTGGCCGAACACGATGCCGATGGTGCCGATCATGACGCCCATGCTGAGCGTGATCCAGAATGGGCCGAGCGCGGAACGGCGATAACGCGCGCGCACGTCCTGCCACCCGAGCATGCCGACGAGCGGAAGACGCCGGATGGCCGCGACAATGTCGAGCACGGCGTTCGCAGTAGGGCGGTTACTCATTGTAAGAATTAAAGCAACAAATCAAAGGCAGGCATTGTAACCTGCTGACCTCGTATAAGGATAATTTTTCTGTAAGCAATTGCTCCAGAAGCAACGCTTTTTGGTTTCAGGAAGAAAAAGCCTGTTGCAATTTGCGCCAGGCCTGGCGTGCGCTGTCGCGCCAGGTGAGTACCTCGACCAGGGCCGCCATCGCCTGGCGCTCGGGCAGCGAGAGCAGGCTGAAGCGTAATACCAGGTCCATCAGTGCCTGCCGGTCGCCAAGCGGGAAATACGCCGCGCCGGCGCCTGCCACTTCGCGGAACACCGCAATGTCGGAAGCGATGGCCGGAACCCGGTGCTGGGCCGCCTCGACGATCGGCAAGCCATAGCCTTCGGCGACCGAGGCGGCCAGCAGGGCCTGGGCGTGGCTGTAGCACAGGTTGATCTCGGCATCGCTGAAGCGCTCGACGAAGAACAGGCGCCGCCCCAGCTCGGGATGCCGGCGGATGCGCTGCATCAGGGCATCGACTTCCCAGCCTTCCTTGCCGGCCAGGCACAGGCGTGCCTGGCTGCCTCCATCCCACAGTGCATCGAAGGCGTCGAGTACCGCGTCATGGCCCTTGCGCGGCTCGATGGTGCCGACCATCAGGAACAGCGGGCTCGCGCTGTCGGCGGCCATGGCGGCCACTTCCGGCCGGATCGCCTGGTCGGCGCTGTCGGGCACGATGTCGGCGCCAAGGCGCCAGTAGTCCAGGCACAGCGGGTGCGGCGGATGCATGCCGTATTCGTCGAGGTAGGCGGCGACGTCGTCGCGCACCGCGCCGGAAATGCAGAGCAGCATATCGCTGTGCCGTACCGCCAGCCCGAACCAGCGCTGGAACACGGCCACCAGGCCGGCGCTGCAGAACTGCGGCATGCGCAGTGGGATGAGGTCGTAGACCACTGTGACGATGCGTCCGCCCAGGCGGCGCACCGACTCGAACACCGGGGCGAAATCCGGGTAGCGCTCCCATGACGAGTCGATCATGAACAGCAGGTCGCCGGGATGGATGTCGATGGCGCCGCCGGGCACCGCGCCGGCCGGGAGGCTCAGCAGGCGCGCCACGACCGCGCTGGCGCGGCGCAGTACGCCATCTTCCAGCTGCACCAGTTCGATCGGCGGCAAGTCTTCTTCCAGCAGGCACAGTTCGCGCGCCACGTTGCGTACCACGCGCTGGATACCGCTCAGCGCATCCGTGCGCGCCAGCTGGGTCACGTCGATCAGCAGCCGCGGCGCACGCCCGCTCATGAGGTTGGCCTGGGCATGGGCGGCCAGGTCATCGAGGGCGGCGGGAGCATGCCGGCCACCCTGCAGGTTGGCGGCGATGCATGCCGCCACGCGGCGTGGGCTGAGCGCATGGGCGGCGCCCAGCATGGCGGCCAGGAGCGCCGCCTGCTGCACGGGGCCGGCTTCGGCCGGCGCCAGCGGCGGCAGGGCCATGCCATGGCGCTGGCGCAGCGCCGCAACGGTGGCGGCATCGTCGAGGACCAGGCCGTACAGGGCTTCGTGCAGGCTGCGGCCGGGCGCCGGCGCCTTGCCTGCCGCCAGCCAGCGATGCAGGCCCTGCAAGCCGGCGTCGCGCAGCAGCAGCCCGGGGTCGGGTGCGTGCGCCGGGGCCGCATCGGGGGCGCCGGCAAGCCACAGCACTCCAGGGGCGGCGCGCATCAGTTGCACCAGCGCCGGACTCAGGGTCTCGGCCGCCAGCAGGTAGAGAATGGCGTCGGCACCCCCCAGGCGCGCTGCCAGGGCGGCGCGCGTGCGCTCGGCAGGGCGCGCCTGGGCCAGTTCGGCGGCATCGACGACGGACAGGTCGCACTGGCGGGCCAGCGCGTCGAGGGCGGCGGCGGCGAGGCCGCTTGGCGCTGCGGCGTGGACGACGGCCACCCGCAGGCCGGCGCTTCCGGCCTGCGGGTGCGGATGCGCGCATGCATGCGCGTGCGCGTGCGCGATCGCGCTCCAGGCGCGCCTGGCCGTGTCGCTCCAGCTGAAACCGCGCGCGTGCGTCAGGCCATGGCTAGCCAGTTCGGCTCGCCACGCATGGTCCTCCAGCACGCGCTCCAGGCTGGCCGCGATGGCGGCCGGCTCGGCAGCGTCGAACAGGGCGTCGGCGCGGCCGACGACTTCCGGAATCGCGGAATTGTCGGCCGCGATGACCGGCGCGCCGCAATGCATCGCCTCCAGTGCCGGCAGGCCGAAGCCTTCATAGAGCGAAGGGAACACGAAGACGGTGCAGGCATTGTAGAGCGAGACCAGGGTGTCCTCGTCGACGCGCCCGGTGATGACTACCTCGTCCTCCTCCAGTCCGGCTTCACGCATGAGCGTGCGGAACCGTTCGAGATCGCCGACCTGGTTGAGCACCAGTTGGTGGCCGCGGCGCGTCGCCGGCGCCAGCAGCGCATAGGCACGCAGCATGCCGCCCAGGTTCTTGCGGTAGTCGCCGTTCCCGGTGTACAGCACGAACGGCCGGACAATGCCGAGCTGGCGCACGGCGGCGTCGACCGCCTCGCGGTCTTCCAGGCGGCGGAAATGGGCGTCGGCGGCGCCGCCGATGTTCACCACGCGCTCCGGCGCAATGCCGAGCAGCCGGATGGCATCGTCGCGGGTGGCCTCCGAGATCGCCAGCAGCAGGTCGGCCTGCTTGAGATTGGCCAGGCGCCGCCGGTACCAGGCCGCGTAGGCCGGCGACGGGTCGAGGTGCTGTTCGGAAAACAGCAGGGGGATCAGGTCGTACAGCACGGCGACGCGCAGGTGCTGCGGCAGGAGCCCGTCGGGCTGGGCCGCCATGCCGCGCTCGCACCAGCCCTCGAAGGGACTGGCGCACAATATCGCATCGGCGCGGACGGATTGGTAGGCGGCATGGATCAGCGCGGACGCGATGTGTTCGTCGCGCGGTTCGTCCATGCCCGTGGCGCTCAGCGGCGGGTGGGTATACGACGAGCAGGCGCCGGGGGGCACCAGGCCGCCGAAAGAATGGCGCAGGCCGGCCGCGCTGTCCGGATACAGGCCGTTGGCGAGCAGGCGCAGTTCATGCATCCCGCGTTCGGCCGCCATGGCCTGGACCAGCGACAGGGTGTAGCGGCCGATGCCGCGCAGGCGCGAATCGGTCTGGCAGGGAAACAGGTCGAAAATCAGGCGCAATCGGAAGTCCTCGGCGAAGTGGCGTCCAGTTCCTCGAGCAGCAGGCTCTTGAACTGCGGTCCGACGATGTTGTCGGGATCGACAGTCAACGGCAGCAGGTGAGCCGCGCCTGGCGCCGCGCCCGGGCCGGCCAGCGCCGCGAGGCGACGCGCCAGCACCGGAAAACGCCGCCCCAGCGCAGCGGCGCGGCGGCCCAGGGCCGGACTGGCCTGGAGCCGGGCGGCCAGGCGCCCCAGCAAGGCTTGCGCCAGCCGGCGCGCGACACGGCGCAGCTGCTGCAAGGCAGGGCCGGGTTCGCGCCGCAGCCGCATGGCCCAGCGCAGCGGTTTCGTGATTTTCCAGGAGCTGCTGGCCAGGATGGCGTCGATATGCTGCTGCAGCATGCTGGCGCGGGCGCTGGCGGCCATGCCGTCCGACTGCGCCACGCGCAGGGCGCCGCGCGCCTGTTCGGCCTCGCGCAGGGAGTGCGCAAGCAGCTTGCGTCCTTCCTGCAGGCGCGCTTGCCAGGCAAGGCTGGCCGCTTCGGCCACCCGCTGCATGAGCGCCGGCTGGTCGCCGCCGACGAAGTAATGCAGCCCGTCGGCGCTGAGCACGAAGCGGTAACCGGCCGCGGACAGCGCCGCGCGCCAGTCCGCATCCGGCGCGGGCAGGGCAGCCTGGCCCGACTCGACCAGCAGTACGGGCGGACGGCAACCGTCGCCCTGCCAGTGTGCGAGCGCGCGCAGGGCGGCGCTGCCGCGCAGCGCCAGCCACTGCGCCCCGGGCATGCCTGCTGTCGCCAGCAGGCGGCCAAGGCATTCCTGCGTGCCGTCGCCCGCTACCGCCATCTGCATGCCGCGCCATCCGGCATCGGCGAACTCGCGCGCCAGGCGCGAAGGCTGGGCGCCGGGCGCCGCTGCGTCGAGATAAAACCCGGGTTCGAAGCCGAGCACGGCGAACAGGACGCTGTGCTCGGGCGCCGGCGGCAGGCCGGCGCCGGCACGCGGGACAGTGGGGTGGTGGCTTGCGGCAAAGGGCATGAACGGTTCGGTGCGTCGGTCAGGCCCGCATTATAGTAGAACAGGCAAGACCAGGCGGCCGGCGGCCGCAGCCTGGCGCAAGCGCATCTCCACTTGTGCGACATCCTCTTGCGGGTCGAAGCGCAGCGCCGCCACGCCGCATGCGCGCCAGGCCCCGGGCCGGTTGTCCGTGTCGGTACTGGCCAGCAGCACGTCCCCGTTGCCGGCCTCGGCTACGGCATCCTCGAGCCGCAGGTCGGCGCGGCCGATCAGGGCGAGCGTAAAGCCGCGCGCATAGCGGTAGAGGGCGCCATCGCGCCGCACCGGCTCGATGCGCCAGCCGGCCGGCGGCTGCGCGATCAGCGCGCGCAGGAAGGCGCGGCCAGGTGCATCTTCCTCCTCGCCGAGGCCGGCAATGTCGACCAGCAGCTGGCGCGCACCGCGCCGCGGCCGATTTGCCGCGATGGCCGCCGCCGTCTGCAGCAGGTCGGGTTCGGGCAGGTCGCCGGCCAGGGCGGCGATCAGGTCCTGTTCGGCGCCGGCGCCGCTGTCGCGCGCAAAGGACTCGATCGCGTCGCGGTACAGCATGCCGACCTGCGCCGGCGCATGGACCGCCCCCATGAAGGCGGCGGCGGCGGCGCCGAGGCGCGCGCGCAGGGCCGGATCGGCGTGCAGTGTCTCGATGGTGGCGCGCAGTTCGGCGTCGCCGAATGCGTCGGCCAGGCGCAGGCAGGTGGCGTCGGGCACCTCGGCGGCCGAGCCATGGGCGTTGACGATCGTCGCCAGGCCAAAGGCGAGGCAATCGAGTACGCCGGCCGAGGTTTCGCCGCGTGAGCTCGCGCGCAGCTGGACCGCGGCGTCGGCCGCGGCGAGGTGGGCGCGGTAGCAGGTCTCGTCGACATGGCCGGTGATGCCGATGCGCGGGTGGGCCGCGATACGGTCGCGCAGCGCGATGCCGAAACGGCCCGGCGCGGTTTCGCCGACGAACACCAGGCGGCAGCGCGGATCCTGCGCCAGATCGCTGGCAAGCCAGGCCTCGACGATGCGCTCGTTGCACTTGGGCGCGGACAGGATGCCGAACGAGCACAGGACGAAATCATCGTCGGCGTACCCGAGCGCACGCCGCGCAGCACTGCGGCCGGGCTCGGCCGGCGCGCGGCGCAACAGCGGCAGCACCTGCAGGCGCGCGGCGTAGTCCGCGCCGTACCAGCGGCGCACCAGGTCGGCGGCGTGGCGCGAATGGACGATGACGCCGGTGGCGCGGTCGAGCACCGGTTTGTTGCAGGGATAGGCAAGGCAGGAAGCGCTGCGCCCCTGTTCCTGTTCTTCGACCAGCGCCTGCCAGCCATGCGCCAGGTAGAGCGTGCGGCAATAATGATTCGGCAGCGGGTGCTCGGATTCGGCATGGCTGACGACGCCGCTCAGGAAAAAGTCGTGCAGGACAACCACGCCCGGATGGCGCTCCAGCAGGTCGAACATATGGGCGTGGAAAGCCGAATTGCCGAACTGGTAGACGATGCGCTCGAAGGCATGGGCGTGCTGGTCGAACCAGTCGACCGAGCGTTGCGGGTAGGGCAGGGCGCCGGCGCCGTCCTGGGCCAGCACCAGCTCGATGTCGTAATGGCGCGCCAGCTCCGGCAGCAGGTCGGCGCTGTAGTCGGCAATCCCCGAGCGCGCCGGCGGCAGGGGCGAGACGAAGGCCAGGCGCGGCTTGCCCACTGCGCCGGCGTTACGGGAGGGCGGGGCCATGCCTGTCTGCCGCTCCTGCAAGGCCTCGAACGCCTGGAATGCACGCTGCGCGCTGGCATCCCACGAAAAACGGGTGCTCTGGACCAGGCCATGCGCACGCAATGCGGCCTCACGCCCGGGATCGTTCAGCACGGCCGCCATGGCGGCGCAGATTGCTGCACGGTCGTGAGGGTCGAACAGCGCGTCGGCGCGTCCGATCACTTCCGGAATGCTGCTCGTGTCCGAGCCGATCACCGGCGCGCCGCAGGCCATCGCCTCGAGCGCCGGCAGGCCAAATCCTTCGTGCAGCGAGGGGAAGACGAACAGCGCCGTGCAGTTATACAAGGCCACCAGGTCGTCGTCGGGTACGAAGCCGGTCAGCACCAGGTCGTCGCCGGCCAGGCCCAGCTTCGCAGCCAGGCGTTGCAGGCGCTGGCGATCGGCTTCCTGGACGCTGCAGACGACGGCGAGCTGGTGCGCGCGGCGCAGCGCGGGCGGCAGCATGGCGTAGGCCTCGAGCAGGCCCTCGATGTTCTTGCGGTAGTCGATGCCGCCGGTGTACATGATGAAGCTGCGCGTCAGCTTGTAGCGCTGCAGAAGTTCCGTGCGCGCGTCCGGCGCGAGGTCGAGCGGACGGAACATGGCGTCGACCGCCGAGGAGATGTTCACCACGCGGTCGGCCGGCAGTTGCAGCAGCTCGATCGCCTCCTGGCGCGCCGAGCCGGAGATCGCCAGCAGCAGGCCGGCCTGCTTCAGGCTGTCGAGCTTGCGGTAGTACCAGGCCGCGACGTTCGGGTCGCCCAGGTAGCGCTCCTTGCGCATCAGCGGAATCAGGTCGTACAGCGTCACGGCGCTGTTGACGCGCCCCGCGCCGTGCAGGACCGAGGCGACCGAGTCGTCGCTCAGGCCCTCGAACAGGCTGGCGACGTGGACGATGTCGGGGCGCAGGCTGGCCAGGTAGTGTTCGCGGATCCGTTCGGCCGCGCGCACGCGCCAGGCATTGCGCGGATCGACTTCGCTGACCGGCAGCGGCGTCGCGAAGCTGGTGATGTGCGACTGCGGCAACAGCCGGCCAAAGGACTGGCGCAGCGCTTCGGCACTGTCGGGATAGGCCTGGTTCAGGACGATGCGCAGGTCGTGCCCGCCCGGATTGCGCGCCATGGCCAGGGCCAGCGCCATCGAATAACGGCCTATGCCGCGGTGCATGCTGGAAGCCTGGCATGCCTGCAGGTCGAGAATGATGCGCATCGGGAGTCTTACGGTGTATGGGTGCGGTCGATCGCGCGGCGCAGGTCTTGCAACACCTGGCGCGCACTGTCGGTGAGCTCGGCCTCGTCGGCGAGCACGGGCGGCAGGCTTTGCCAGTCGGCGCGGCGCGAGTGCGCCACGGCCGCGCGCACGCGTCCGGCCAGCCCGGGAAAACGGTAGATCTGGCGCCGCAGGAAGTCGTCCAGGCGCGGACGCGCCACGATGAAGGCGACCGCGCGCAGCGCGACCTTCTTGACGAGTCCGCGCACCAGGGAAGCGCCGCGCGCCATCCTCAGGCAGCCGCGCTCTTGTCCGCGCAATGCGGACACGACACGCCATACACGTACTGCGGCGACAGCTGCTCGCGCGGCGTGACCACGGCGCGGCAGGCGAAGCACTGGGTGGTGACGGTCGGTTCCAGCTTCGGATTCAGGGCGGTACGGTAGTCGAACACGAAGCAGTCGCCGCTGTAGTGGGCGCCGCCGACGTCCTCGAAGTACTTGAGGATGCCGCCTTCGAGTTGATAAACGTTGTCGTAGCCGATGTTCTGCATGTGGATCGCCGCCTTTTCGCAGCGGATGCCGCCGGTGCAGAAGGTGACCACGGTCTTGCCGGCGAAGTCGTCCTTGTGCGCGGCGATCACGTCGGGGAACTCGGTGAACTTGGCGATGCGGTAGTCGACCGTGTTGTCGAAGGTGCCGACGTCGACCTCGAAATCGTTGCGGGTGTCGACCATCACCACCGGCTTGCCGTTGTCGTCCACCCCCTGGTCGAGCCAGCGCTTGAGCGTGGCCGCATCCACCGAAGGCGCGCGGCCGAGTTCAGGCTTGATGAGCGGCATGCGCATGGTGATGATCTCGTTCTTGATCTTCACCAGCATGCGCTTGTGCGACTGCTCTTCCGAGTAGCTGTACTTGACCTCGATGTCGGCGAAGCGCGCATCCGAACGCAGCCAGGCCAGGTAGGCGTCGATGTCGGCCGGCAGGCCGGACAGGAACATGTTGATGCCTTCCGGCGTCAGCAGGATGGTGCCCTTCAAATTCCGTTCCTGGCACAGGGCCTGGAATTGCGGGCGCATGGCTTCGGTATCGTCGAAGCTGATGAATTTATAGGCGGCGATGTTGACGTAGCGCCCGCTCGCGGCGGACGTGCCGGCCGGCGCGGTCTGGTCGGTGGTGGTGTGCATGGCGTGGAAGAAGCAAAATTCTGGACAGCCGTTATTATAAGCTGCCCGGCTGCGCAGCCCTGCCGCAGGGCCGGGCTGCGGCTGTTTTCATGCCACTTCGCGCGCCAGCTGTTGCGCCAGCGCCGCGTCGGTGCAGAAGACGCGGTCGGCCACGGCCACGAGCGCGCGCAGCGCCGCGGCGTGCTCCGCATCGGCCGGCGCCACCTGTACCAGCAGGTTGACGATGACGCCGCGTGCGCGCCAGCCGGCCAGGATGGCAGCGCGCTCCTGAGTCTGGAGCTGGGCGACGGCCTCGGCAAGCACCACGACGGCGTCGCCCGGCGCCACATCCACCCAGTCGTCGCCGCGCGGCGCGGCTATGCCCAGCAGGCGCGCGCCGGCCTGGCGCGCATAACGGTATCGGTCCTGCGCGCCGTCGAAGTACACCGGTTCGACACGCACGCCGCCGCCGTCCGCGGCAAGCAGCGCCGCCACCAGCGCAGGGGGCGGCGTGCCGGCGTCGACCAGCAGCTGGCGCCGCGGCGTCCGCGCCGGCGCCGTCTCCTGTACCAGCGCGCCGGCCAGAGTTGCCAGGCTGGCGCCGCCATGCGCGGCCTGCGCCGCACGCAGCGCTGCCGCCTGCGCCAGCTCGTCCGCGTAAGCATGGTCGAGGGTGGCGCGGTACTGGGCCGCGCAGCGCGCCGGGCGGAAGCTGGCGTCGAGCAGGGCCACCGCGCGCTGGCCCATGGCGCGGCGGCGCGTTGCGTCCGTGCGCAGGGTTTCCAGCGCGGCGCCGAGTTCGGCCACCGCAAAACTGTCCGGCAGCTGCCACAGCGCATCGGGCGGGAATTCGGCCATCGAGCCGTTGGCGTTGACGATCGTCGGCAAGCCGTAGTTCAGGCAGTCGAGCACCGCGCCCGAACTTTCGCCATGGGCGTTGGCGCGCAGCTGCACGCCGGCGTCGGCCGCCTGCAGCCAGGTCCGGTACAGCGCGTCGTCGCACCAGCCGGCGATGCGGATGCCGGCTTCACCCCCGGCGCCGCGCACGATCTCGTCGACCCGCATGCCGTAGGGGCTGTCGTGGTTGGCGCCGACCAGCACCAGGACGCAGCGCGGGTCGCGCGCCAGGCTGGACCCCAGCCAGGCCTCCAGCAGCTCGTGCACCAGCTTGTTCGGCGCCACGAAACCGAAGCTGCAGACCAGGAACACGTCGTCATCGGTGCCGAGGGCGGCGCGGGCGGCGGCGCGGTCGTGCACGGCCGGCGGCTTGCGCGGGTGCGGGATGACGTCGATGTGCGAAACCGCCTGCGGCCCGTACCAGTCTTGCGCCAGCCGGCGCGCGTGCTGCGAATGGACGATCGTGCGCGTGGCCGCGTCCAGCACGCCCAGGCTGGCGGGCCAGGCCTTGTGCACCTGGACGCCGGCCGCTTCGTCGGCGGCGCAGCG
The DNA here is from genome assembly GCF_030711405.1 of Massilia brevitalea. GTDB lineage: Bacteria > Pseudomonadota > Gammaproteobacteria > Burkholderiales > Burkholderiaceae_D > Telluria > Telluria brevitalea. The sequence continues at coordinate 151,879 of NZ_JAULSI010000001.1, read as the reverse complement.
GCGCATGCCGGCATAACCGTGTGCGTGGAACAGCGCGTCCTGCCAGGCGTTCGGCATGGCGCCGCTCATCTGGGCGTGGGCCAGCGCGCCGCCCAGGAAGAAGTCGTGCAGCACCACCACGCCCGGATGGCGCGCCAGCAGGGCGAACATGTGGCTGTGGAAGGGGCTGTTGCCGAACTGGTAGAGCACCTGGTCGTACTGCGCGCCATGTTCGGCGAACCAGGCGGCCTGGCGTACCGGCAGCCCGGCCAGCGCCGGCGGCAAACTCACCTCCGGCTGGTCGACCACCAGTTCGATCTCGAAGGCATCCATCAGCTCCGGCAGGAGTTCGACGGCATAGCTGGCAATCCCCGTGCGCTGCGGCGGCATCGGGCAGACGAAGGCCAGCTTGCGCCGCGCGCCGGGGACGGCCGGCGCGCGCGGCGCGGCCTGCATGCGCTGCAACTGGCGGTAGAGGCGCTGGCCGCGCGGCGACAGCGACGCCGGCGCCGCATCGCCAGGCGCCGCGCCGGCCGCGCCGACCCCGCCGCCCTGCAGCAGCATGCGGTAGGCGCGCGTGTACAGGCCGGGGAAGCGTTTCAGGATGCGCAGCGCCAGCTGGCGCACGCGCGGGCGGCGCAGCACAGCGCGTGCGGCCAGCATCAGCGGCGCGGCGAGGCGCCCGCGCGCAGGGCCCCCCCTGGCTGCGGGAGCGGCGGTGCCGGCAGGCGGCCAGGCGTGTGCCGGCAGCACGCTGATCGCGGGGGCGGCGCCGGATGTGGCCGCGGCGGCCGCTTCGGCCGGCGCAAGCAGCAGCGCGGCCAGGGCGGCGCCTTCGCGCTGGGGCAGGATCATCGGAAAACGGCCGGCAAGGGGCCGGTGGCTGGGCAAAGTGGGTAGGAGTGCATGAGGCGCGAGTGGAAAGCCTGGGAAAGGTGAACAGTATTATAAGCGCGGGGGCTTTCTGGGCGAATTGCCAGATTATTGATTGTCGGAAAACTTTACACTGTGCAATTAGTTTTAGAATGGAAATAAGCTAAGTTGCTGTTTCATTTAAGAATTTTCTTTTAGGCATGATTCATGCTTGTAGAGCAGCGGTTCTTTATTTTGACTTACGCTCACTATCCATGAAAAAACTTATTCTCACCGCCGCTTCGCTCGTTCTCGCCTCCAGCGCCCACGCCGGCATCGTCGTTGCCCACGACAACTTTGACGGCGCCAACGCCGGCTTCAACGCAGGCTGGTCCACCGACATCACCAGCAGCAAGAACAAGCCGTCCGTCACCACCGTCAATGGCAACAAGTCGCTGACCTTCGGCGCCAACGCGGATCGCGCGGCCTACTGGAACCTGGCCGAGACCCAGACCGGCGGCATCATCGTCGACTTCAGCTTCTCGTACACCGGCACCCTGGGCAACAACGACTTCATGGGTCTGTGGCTGGGCAATGCGGATGGCCCGAGCTTCGGCCTGAAGTCCAATTGCGGTAACGGCAGCTGCACCAACGACCTGTACGTGCGCACCGTCGGCACCGATGGCCCCTGGCTGCTGGGCAGCGACCTGGTCGCCGGCCAGAGCTACCACCTGCTGGGCTACCTGTCGAAGACCGGCGGCTCGGATTACTACAACAGCTTCGCCGCCTGGATGAACCCGACTGCCGACGAAATGAACTCGCTGACCGGCGCCGACAAGGTCGCCACCGGCGCCAGCAAGATCAAGTCGGTCTCGCAGATCGGCATCCGCACCGTGAACATCGACAGCGGCGTGAAAGTCAGCATCGACAACCTGCGCGTGAGCGAAGTGCCGGAACCGGCATCGCTGTCGCTGTTCGGCCTGGCGCTGGCCGGCCTGGGCCTGGCCAGCCGCCGCAAGCGCGGCTGATCGGTTCGCGTTACGGGAGAACCCGGCTGCGGCCGGGTTTTTTCATGGGCGGTTGTTGTGAAACCGCAACTTCTCGCTGCGAGGCAGGGCCTTGGCAGGCGCTGCCAAAACCGCCCGGGCGACCACCGGCTTCCCGCCTGCCGAGGTAAAATGACGGGATGACTTCCCCGACTTTCACCCATCTCCGCGTCCACTCCGAATACTCGATCGCCGACGGCCTGGTCCGCATCGACGATCTGGTGGGCGCCGCCAGCAAGGATCAGCAGCCGGCCCTGGCCATCACCGACCTGGCCAACATGTTCTGCATGGTGCGCTTCTACAAGGCGGCGCGCGGCAAGGGGATCAAGCCGATCATCGGGGTCGACGCCTGGATCACCAACGACGACAACCGCGACAAGCCGCACCGCCTCCTGATCCTCGCAAAAAACCGCAGCGGCTACCTGCAGCTGTGCGATTTGCTGTCGAAGGCCTCGCTCACCAACCAGTACAAGGGCCGCGCCGAGCTGCGCGTCGAGTGGCTGGAAGCGCTGGCGACGTCTGTCTCGACCCTGGAACCCGAGGTGAACCAGGCCAATGCGCTGATCGTACTCTCGGGCGCCGGCTTCGGCGACGTCGGCCAGGCCATCGACAACGGCGACATCGCCCGCGCCGAAAAGGCGGCCGAGCGTTGGGCGCGCATCTTCCCCGGCCACTTCTACATCGAGATCCAGCGCGCCGGCCAGCCGAACCAGGAACAGCAGGTGCGCCATTCGGTGGCGCTGGCTGGCCGTCTCGGTTTGCCGGTGGTGGCCACGCACCCGGTGCAGTTCATCAGCAAGGACGAATTTATCGCCCACGAGGCGCGCACCTGTATCGCCGAAGGCGAGATGCTGGCGAATGCCAAGCGCGTGCGCCGCTTCAACGAGGAGATGTGCTTTAAATCCCAGGCCGAGATGGCCGAGCTGTTCAAGGACTTGCCGGGCGCCCTGGCCAATTCGGTCGAAATCGCCAAGCGCTGCAACGTCACGCTCACGCTGGGCAAGCCGCAACTGCCGGACTTCCCGACGCCCGAAGGCATGACCATCGACGACTTCCTGGTGTCGGAGACCAAGAAGGGCCTGGAAGAGCGTTTGATCCAGCTGTTCCCCGATCCGGCCAAGCGCGAGGCCGAGCGCCCGCGCTACGAGGCGCGCCTCGAGTTCGAGAACCAGACCATCATCAAGATGAAGTTCCCGGGCTACTTCCTCATCGTTGCCGAGTTCATCCAGTGGGGCAAGAACAACGGCGTGCCGATCGGCCCGGGCCGCGGTTCGGGTGCGGGCTCGCTCGTCGCCTACTCGCTGAAGATCACCGACCTGGATCCGCTGAAGTACAACCTGCTGTTCGAGCGTTTCCTGAATCCTGAACGCGTCTCGATGCCCGACTTCGACATCGACTTCTGCCAGGAAAAGCGCGAACTGGTGATCCAGCACGTGAAGGATCTGTATGGCCGCGACGCGGTGTCGCAGATCGCCACCTTCGGCACCATGGCGGCCAAGGGCGCAATCCGCGACGTTGGCCGCGTGCTCGACTTCGGCTACAACTTCTGCGACGGCATCTCGAAGCTGATCCCGTTCAAGCCGGGTAAACCAGTGTCGATCGCCGAGGCCATCGAGGAAGAACCGCTGCTCAAGGAGCGCCTGGAGAACGAGGAAGAGGTCAAGCAGCTGCTCGACCTGGCCCAGCAGGTCGAAGGCATCACGCGCGGCATCGGCATGCACGCCGGCGGCGTCTTGATCGCGCCGGGCAAGCTCACCGACTTCTGCCCGCTGTACACCCAGGGCGGCGACGCCGGCGTGGTGTCGCAGTACGACAAGGACGACGTCGAAGCCGTCGGCCTGGTCAAGTTCGACTTTTTGGGCTTGACCACGCTGACCATTCTCGACCGCGCCGTGAACTACATCCGCGCGCTCGATCCGGTGGACGCCGATTTCAATTTGGAGACGCTGCCGCTGACCGACCGGCCGTCGTATAAATTGCTGTCGGATGCGAAGACCGTCGCCATTTTCCAGCTGGAGTCGCGCGGCATGCAGGGCATGCTGAAGGATGCGCGTCCCGACCGCTTCGAGGACATCATTGCGCTCGTCGCCTTGTACCGTCCGGGCCCGATGGACCTGATCCCCGACTTCTGCAAGCGCAAGCACGGCGAAAAGTTCGACTATCCCGATCCGCGTACCGAGTCGATCCTGTCCGAGACCTACGGCATCATGGTCTACCAGGAGCAGGTGATGCAGATGGCGCAGATCGTCGGCGGCTACTCGCTGGGCGGCGCCGACATGCTGCGCCGCGCGATGGGTAAAAAGAAAGCCGAAGAGATGGCCGAGCACCGCGAGATCTTCCGCGCCGGTGCGGCGAAAGACGGTTTGTCGACCGAAAAGGCCGACGAGATCTTCGACTTGATGGAAAAGTTCGCAGGCTACGGTTTCAATAAATCGCACGCCGCCGCCTACGCACTGCTGTCGTACCACACGGCGTATCTGAAGGTGCACCACACGGCGGCCTTCATGGCAGCCAACATGTCGCTGGCGATGGAAGACACCGACAAGATCAAGATCCTGGTCGAGGATGCGATCGATGTCTGCAAACTGACCATCCTGCCGCCGGACGTCAACGAATCGCAGTTCCGCTTCACGCCGGAAGGCGCGCCACGGTCCGTCACCGGCAAGCAGGTGTCGAACATCCGCTATGGCCTGGGCGGCGTGAAGGGTGCGGGGCAGGGCGCGATCGAGGCGATCATCGCCGCCCGCAACGAAGGGGGCAAGTTCAAGGACCTGTTCGACTTCTGCAAGCGCGTCGACCGCAAGCAGATCAACCGCCGCACCATCGAGTCGCTGATCCGCGCCGGCGCCATGGATGCCTTCGGCGTCGACCGCGCGATCCTGCTGGCCTCCGTCGCATTCGCGATGGAAGCGGCGGGCCAGGCCGCGGCCGCCGCCAACCAGGTCAGCCTGTTCGGCGGTGACGATTCCGACCTGGTGGCCCCGCCCGACTATGTAAAAGCCACGCCCTGGACCGACCGCCAGAAGCTGTCCGAGGAAAAGATCGCGCTTGGTTACTACCTGTCGGGCCACATGTTCGACTCCTTTTCGCAGGAAGTGCGGCGCTTCGCCAAGACCAAACTGAAGGATCTGGAGCCGTCGCGCGAGCCGCGCATGCTGTGCGGCGTGATCACCGGCGTGCGCACCCAGATGACCCAGCGCGGCAAGATCCTGATCGTGGCGCTGGACGACAAGACCGGCGTGGTCGAGGTCACGGTGTACAACGAGGTGTTCGAGCAGAACCGTAACGCCTTCAAGGAAGACGAATTCCTGCTGGTGGTCGGCAAGGTGTCGGAAGACCGCTTCAACGGCGGCCTGCGCATCACGGCCGAAAAAGTATTCGACATCGCCGCCGCCCGCATCCACTACGGCCACAAGCTGGAGATGGACATCGAGTGCGGCATCAGCACGGCCAAGATGGCCGAGGTGCTGTCGCCCTACCGCCACCCCGACGGGCTGCCGGTCAGTTTGCGCGTGAAGCCGCAGGGCGTGGAATGCATTTTGCAGCTGGGCGACGAATGGCGCGTGGCGCCGTCGGATGCGCTCAAGCATGCGCTCGAGCTGAACCTGGGGGCGAAGGACGTGGCGGTCGAGTACTGATTTAGTCGCTGTGTTGGCAGTGACTATGTAGAGGATGTGAAAAAATCGTCAGGGCAAGGGATACGGCCTACCGGCGCCGAGTCGAAGACAGTACGAGCGTACGGCGAGACGAGGCAACGCAGCCATGGCGATTTTTTCACATCCTCGTAGGGTGGGCGCCCCATGCCCACGCGTTACGCATGCATGATGATGGCCGTGTTTGGATACGCAAAGGGGGCCAACAATGTTCATCGTTCACGCGTGGGCACAGGAGCGCCCACCCTACCGTATTCCGCGGCTAACAACTCCGGTCGTGCTGGTGGAAATACCGGTCAGGCCACCGCCTTGCGCTGCAAGACCTTGATCTTCCGCGCCAGGAATTTGCCCAGCACGAAAGCGAAGTTCCCCGCTAACAGCTTGCGCACCTGCGAGGCGGCGCGGCGGTCGGCGCGGCGGTCGTGGCTGTCGAGCACCGTGCCTTCCATCGCCGCCAGCACCACATCGAGCGGGTTGAACAGATTCTGCGCCAGCAGCGCCTGCACGTCCGCACGCGCCGCCTTGCCCTCGCTCCAGCCCATTTCGTAGGTACGCTTCAGGATCACGTTATAGAAATGGATGGTCGCGGCGTCGATGTGCAGGCGCAGCGCGTCGCTGATGGGTAGGGTCTCGAAGTGGCGGCGGATGTGCAGGACCGCTTGCGCGAAGTCGGTACACCACTTGTGCGACAGGCCGCGCTTCATGCTGCCCGGATGCTGGCGGTAGTTGAAGCAGGGCTGGGCCAGGCGGACCAGGCTGGCGCAGTCGGCGATCAGCTGCGGCGTGGTGGTGATGTCCTCGAAGGTGCGGCCCGGCGGGTAGAGCGGATCGGGCTGGCGCGCGTAGATTTCGCGCCGCATCACGTTGGCCCAGGCATAGCACTGGCGGTCCATGAAGAAGGTGCGCAGGATGGCTTCGCGGTCGGTCACCAGGGCGCCGGCCGGGTAGCCGCGCTCGATCAGGCGCGTGCGGCGCATGTTGTGCGGGTGCCAGTCGTTGAAGTCGACCGCGATCACGTCCGGGCGGTGCTGGTCGATGATGCCGTCCAGCGCGGCGATGGTGCCGGGCAGGACCATGTCGTCGGCGTCGAGGAACAGGATGTACTCGCCGGTGGCGGCGTCGAGCAGGCGGTTGCGGGTGGTGGCCAGGCCGGCATTGGCCTGGCGGATCAGGCGGATCGCCAGCGCCGGGTGGGCCTGCTGCAGCGTTTCGACCACCTGCGGCGTGGCGTCGCGCGAGCCGTCGTCGATGACGATCAGCGCGTGCGCGGGCCCCATCTGGTCGATCACCGAGCGCAGGGTGGCGCCAAGATGCTGCTCTGCGTTGTAGGCGGGGACGAGGATGGAAAGCCTGGGTGCCGTGTTCATCGCGATGGATCTCTTTCTATACTGCGCTGCGCGGCTGTGTGTTGGCAGGCGCGCCGGCTTCAGCGATAATGATTTGAAAATTTTTTGCCGTCCAGCTTGGTGAGCGTCCGATGCGCCTGTCCTGCCGGGCCGGCAAGAATATCCTACCTCTGAGCTGATGGACAATAAGTTGATGAAAACGATGGCCCCGTCGCGGCTATGGACAGGCGCCCTTGTCTTCATGGTGCCCGCGCTTTGCCTGATTACCGGACCCGGCATTGGCCTGGCCAGTTTCCTGCTCCTTCTCACCGCCCTGTGCATGCCGCGCCCGGCCTGGTCCGCGCTGCGCCGCCACTGGCCCGACATCCGCTGGGTCGTGCTGGCCTTTTTGTTCAACTTCGCGCTGGTGCTGCTGTACTTCGTGCTGCGGCCCGAGCAGCCGCTCAGCTCCCTGGAAAAGCCGCTGCGCATGCTGTGCGCGGCCAGTGCGCTGGCCGTGGTGCTGGTGGCGCGCCCGCCGCGCCGGGCGCTATGGTGGGGCGTGATTGCCGGGGCCTTCGGCGCCATGTGCTTCGTCGGCTGGCAGCGCATCGTGCTCGGCATGGAGCGCCCGGGCGGCATGATCAATGCGATCACCTTCGGCGACATCGCCCTGGCCATGGGCATGGTGGCGCTGGCGGCCACCATCGACTTCCGCCGTGAAGGCCGGCGCGTCCTGTGGCCGCTGCTCGGCGGCCTGGCCGGCATCCTGGCGCTGGTGATGACCGGCACCCGCGGCGGCTGGATTGCGCTGGCGCTGGCGGCCCTGCTGTGCATGCGCCTGGCCCACCTGGGCAGCAGCCGCAATGTGCGCCTGCTGATCGGCGCCGGCGTGGCGCTGGCCGCCGTGCTGTACTTCGTGCCGGCCACCGAGATCCAGCTGCGCGTGCAGCAGGGGATCGACGACGTGCGCCGCTGGGAAAGCGGCGAATACAAGTTCACCAACATGGGCATCCGCCTCGAACTCTGGAAGGGCGCGGGCATGCTGATCGCCCAGCACCCGTGGGTGGGGCAGGACCCATCCACCGCGCACGAGCAGGTGGTGCGCTGGGTAAAGGACGGCACCCTGTCCGACGTGGCGCTGGCGCCCCAGCACCTGCATAATGACGTCTTGCAGGCGCTGGCCAGCGGCGGCGTGTTCGGTTTATTGTCCCTGATCGGCATCCTGGCCGCGCCGTTCGCCTTCTTTGCGCGCCAGGCGAAACTCGCCGCCCTGCGCGGCGGGCCGCCGAATGCGCCGGCCCTGGCCGGCATGCTGGTGGCGCTCGGCTACTTCGCCTTCGGCCTGACCGAGATGATGTTCTGGTCCGGCAAGGCCTGCATCTTTTACGCGCTGATGATTTTCATCCTCATGGGCCTGAGCCTGAACCAGAAAGAAGAATGTGGAAACTAGCACCATCGTCAAACGCCTGCTGGCGATCGTCAAACCCTACCGCCCGCGTGCTTTCCTGGCGGTGCTGGCGATGGCCGGTACTGCCGCCACCCAGCCGATGCTGGGCCGGGCGCTCCAGCTCCTGCTCGACAAGGGCATCGGTCCGAACAAGGTGGAATTCAGTTTGTGGCTGGTGCCGGGCATCCTGATCTCGATCTTCGCGCTGCGCGGCGTGTTCACCTTTTCCACCGCCTACCTGAACAACTGGGTGCTGAGCCGCGTGCTGAACGATTTGCGCCGCATGGCCTTCTCGCGTGTGCTGCGCCTGCCGGTGGCGCGCTTCCACGAAGAGTCGACCGGCAAGATCATCAACACCGTGATCGGCGATGTGCGCCAGGTGGTCGACATGATCAACTCGGTGTTCGTGGCCTACGTGCGCGACGTGCTGGTGGTGCTGGGGTTGCTGGGCGCGCTGCTGTACCTGAACTGGCGCCTGACCCTGATCGCCATGGTCGTGGTGCCGCTCACCGCCGTCATCGTGCGCACCACCACCGGCCGCCTGCGCCGCCTGAACCGCGACAACCAGCGCGTGACCCAGGAAATGACGCAGGTGGTGGAAGAAGCCACGCGCGGCCACCAGGTGATCCGCGTGTTCTCGGGCGAAGCCTACGAACGGCGCCGCTTCGAGCAGCGCAGCGAAGCCATGCGCGGCTTCTCGCAGCGCATGACGGTGGCGTTTGCCGCCACCACCCCGATCACGCAGGTGGCCACGGCGGTGGCGGTGTCGGTGGTGATCGTGATGGCGATCCAGTCGGACATGACGGTCGGCGAGTTCACCAACTTCACCACCATGATGCTGATGCTGCTCACGCCGCTGAAATCGCTGGCCGAAGTGAATGGCCCGATGCAGCGCGGGATCGCGGCGGCGGAAACCGTGTTCTCGATCATCGACGCCCCGGTCGAGCACGACCCGGGCACGCGCACCATCGAACGCGCGCAGGGACATGTGCAGTTCCAGGACGTGACGTTTACCTATCCAGGCGCGCAGTCTCCGGCGCTGGACAAGGTCACGCTCGACGTGGCGCCGGGCCAGACCGTGGCCCTGGTGGGCGTGTCGGGCGGCGGCAAGTCCACTTTTGTGAACCTGGTGACGCGCTTCTACGATCCGCAAGCGGGCCGTGTGTTGCTCGACGGCGTGCCGTACGAGGAACTCACCATGGCCAGCCTGCGCAGCCAGCTGGCGATGGTCAGCCAGAACGTGGTGCTGTTCGACGATACGCTGGCGGCCAACATCGCCTACGGCGCCGAGCGCATCGACTACGAGCGCCTGGCCGCGGCCGTGAAGGCGGCGCACCTGACCGACGTGGTGGCCAGGCTGCCGGAAGGCGTGGAAGCGCGCATCGGCGAGAACGGCATGCGCCTGTCGGGCGGCCAGCGCCAGCGCGTGGCGATCGCGCGCGCGATCTACAAGGATGCGCCGGTGCTGATCCTGGATGAAGCGACATCGGCGCTGGACAACGAATCCGAACGCGCCGTGCAGGCGGCGCTCGACACGCTGATGGCGGGGCGCACCACGCTGGTGATCGCGCACCGTTTGTCGACCATCGAGCGCGCCGACCGGATCGTGGTGATGGAGGCGGGGCGGATCGTCGAGCAGGGGACGCACGACGCGCTGCTGGCGGCGAATGGGATGTACGCGAATTTGTACCGGCTGCAGTTTGCGGCGGCTTCAAACGGGTGATCGGCTCCGGCTTCGTGCCGGATGAATCGTCTGCTACGTATCACCGCGTGGGCACAAGTGCCCACCCTACGTTGTTGTAGCCGCTGGCAGCAGCATATGTAGGGTGGGCACTCGTGCCCACGCGGTTACGTGCGTATCCGTAGCCCGCTGCAGCGACCGTAGGGTGGGCACTCGTGCCCACGCGGTTACGCGCGTATCCGTAGCCCGCTGCAGCAAGGTGTCGCCCACCAGCGCAGACAGCACCACGTATCAGAACCTGCGCAAGCCATTCGCCAGGTTGGTGAACAAATTGGCGAACCGGTAAAACGTCTTGTACGCAAACCGCTTCAGCCCCAGCACAAACCCCTTCTCGCGCTGGTTGCGCACATCGATCCCGATCACCGAATCCTCATGCGTCGGATACACCCCATGCGGCACCACCGCGTGAATCAGCTCGCCGTGATCGAAGGTGTACTTCAGGAACAAATCGATCGGCGCCCGGATCGTGCGCGCATGCGCCAGCAGCTTTTTCGCGCCCTGCGGCGTGATCACATACCCGGTCATGCACATGCCCACATCCAGCTGCTTGACCAGGCTGAAGCCGGCACTGGTATCCGAGGTCATCACCGTGTGCTTCTCCAGCGGCTCCAGGCGCACGAACGACACCTGGTCTGCAAACTTGCCTACATAGTCCAGCCCCGCCTCGAAGTCCGGCGTCAGCTGGAAGTCGTCTTCCAGCACCACGATCGGCTCGTTCAGTTCCACGCTCTTTTCCCAGGCCAGCAGATGGCTGACATAGCACCCCAGTTCGCCCGGCGCGGCGCGGCGGCGGCGGTGCACCAGGAAGCTCGCTTCGTCGTAGTTGGCGAGGTAGGGATGCTTGTCGACGCGGCCGTCGACGGCGTCGATGAACGCGAAGGGAAGGTTGCGCGAACCGAGCTTGTGCGCGACGAGGGCGCGCCGCTCGCGGCTGGACGGCAGACTGATGACGAAGATTTTCAAGGCTGAACCTGTAGGAGTCGCAGGGAATGCCGGGCAGGCCGGCGCAGGCTGCATGTTACCGCATCGGCCTCGTCGCGTGCAGGCAGGGGCCGCTGCAAAAAAACGGCCGCCGCCCGGCGCGTGCTGCGTCGGACGGCGGCCCGGTACGACCAAATACTCAGCGCGCGTAGTGCGCCGCTTCGCCCACCAGTTCGCCGTCGTCGCTGGCGTGCTCCTCGAGCGCCTTCATGTAGCGCGCCAGGGCGTCGTCGAGCGACGGCAGCAGCAGGCCGCGCTCGCTGCCCAGGGCCGAGTAGCCAGGACGCACCGCCTTGTAGCCGGATTCGGCGGCGGGACGCTCGACCAGGCCCCTGGCGTCGACGCCGGCTGCCGCGCAGGCCTTGCGGGCCAGCTCGGCCCAGGTGATCGCCTCGCCGTTCGCGAGGTGCCAGATGCCGCGCTCGCGGTCGACCAGCAGATCGAGGCTGGCGTTCACCAGGTCGGGCACATAGGTCGGCGACACCACCAGGTCGTTCGAGGCTTCGAACCGTTGGCCCCTGCGCAGGGTATTGATGGCCTGGGTGACGAAGTTGTGGCCGTCCCAGGGGCCGAAGAAGGAGCTGGTGCGGATCACCAGCGCCTGCGGGTCAGCTTCCAGCACACGGCGCTCTGACTCGGCCTTGCTGCGCCCGTACACGCCGAGCGGCGCCACCGGGTCGGACTCGACGTAAGGCGTGCTCTTGGCGCCGTCGAACACCAGGTCGCTGGAGAAGGTCATGAAGCGGATCGCGTGGCGGATGCAGGCCAGCGCCAGCACCGTCGGGCCATGGGTATTCGCGGCCATGCACGCTTCGCTCTCGGCCTCGGCATCGTCGACGCGCACGTAGCCGCCGGCATTGATGACGGCCCAGGGCTTGAAGCGCTGGATCGCCGCCTCGACCGAGGCCGGGTCGGTGATGTCCATTTCCTGGCGCGTCAGCACGTGGTGGGCCAGATTGCGCTTTTCGCAGATGCGGGCATAGGCCGAGCCCAGGGTGCCGGTGGCGCCGACGATCAGGATCGGCTGCACCTGCTGCGACTTGAAGGGATCGCGCACGGCGATGTCGGCCACGGCGGTGCGGGTGGCGACCGGTTTGCACAGGAAGCGTCCGGGACGGCGCCACCAGCCCTGGCCTTGCAGCACCGGGTTGGTCAGCGGGCGGCCGGAGGACAGCTCGCGCATCAGGGTCGCCACGGCGGTAGGCCGTGGTTCCGGGCCGCGCACATCGAACGGGCCCGGCTCATAGTAGCCGCGGCATTCGGTGACCAGGCAATTCCAGTCGTAGGAGCCGAGCAGGGCCCAGACCGTGACGGCGCGCACGTCGGCGCCGCCGGCGCGCGCCTTTTTCGCCGCGTTCCAGATTTCGAGCAGCCAGCGCATCTGGTCTTCGCGGTTGGCGTCGATGTGCGCTTCGGTAATCGCAATCGGCAGGCCGTAGCGCTCCCAGGTTTCGTGCAGCAGCGGCCCGATGCCCGGGGTTGGCGTGGCCAGCACGCGCGGGGTCTCGATGTCGGCATGCGGCACGCCGTCGTACTCGTGGCAGCGGTCGTGCGGATAGCGCTCGGTGCGGTGATCCAGCCAGCGTTCGCTGGTGGCGTAGTAATTGACGCCGATGATGTCGGGCGGGCAGGGATTATCGCGGAACCACAGCAAATCCTCAGGCGTGGCGCCCGATTCGATCAGGTAGTTCCACATCTTGTGTTCGGGATCGACCATCCCGCACAGCAGATCCCAGCCCAGCCAGCGCCGCTCGTTGAAGAAGTCGGCCAGCCATTGCATCTCCGGGGTGCCGTAGGTCTTCGACAAATCGTCGGTCTGGACCAGTTTCGCATCCGGATTCACGGCGCGGATGGCGCGCATCGACAGCACGGTGGCTTTCGTCTCGATCAGCAGGGCCTGCACGAAGATGGCGTGGCTTTTACCGTGCGGGTACCAGACGCCTGCCAGACCCGAGAAGCGCGCCGTGGTCAGGATTTCGTTGACCGGGGTGTAGTACTCGGCCCAGGGATAGCGTGCTGCTACCGCACCGGCGTACTCGGCGAGCTTTTCGGGGAAGGCTGGATCGACCAGGCTGGTGTGCTCCGGACCGCTGCCGTGGTGGACCAGGCCGACGATCGGGGTGACGCCGAGCCGCTGCAGGGCCGGCAGGCGCGCGTCGGACCAGGACCAGTCGGCGGTCTCGATGCCGTTGGGGGCGGTGCGCTCCCACAGGACCGGATAGCGGATGGCCTTGATGCCGAGGGAAGCAAAGCGTTCGATGTCCTGCAGGCGGCTGGCGTGGCCGTTGCGGTCCATCTGGCTGAAGTACTGGTCGCGCACGCGGTTGACCGTGCATTCGAGTCCGCCCCAAAGCGCCAGCTCGGATGCGGTATCTGGCTGGATCTGCTTGTCAATGTTCATGAGGATTTACCTGCTTTAGTGAAGACAGGCTTAAGCCTAGCGGCCTCGGAGATGCAGTTATGTTAAGCGGCGAACATAACGGAGACATTTCGGACTAGTCCTACTTTTACCTTCCTTTCCGTTTCCTCTGCTAAATAACATTGATCTGCATCTAATTAGTGCAATATTGTGATCTACAAGAGGTTGCGATTGTGTCATCCTTGCCGGTTCGGCGGGGTTTTCGGTATGCTCAGGGCATATCAAAAGGAGCGAGCCGATGTATATGGTGTACTGGACCATGGTCGAAGAAACCGAGATTACCCCGCATGCCCAGGCATTCGGCACCGAGGAGATGGTGGCGGCGATGGGCTTCATGGAGGAGCTGCGCAAGCGCCAGCGCGCCGGCGAGGGCGTGCGCTTTGTCACCATGTGTTCCGAGCACCCCGACGTGGTCGGGCATCCGGGCGTGGACGTGACGGGGCCGGAGTACAACTGGAAGAAGCGGCGGCGCTAGGGATGCTCGTCTCCAGTTTGCCGCTTTCCGGATTGAGTTGGCCCTGAAACTGGCATATGCTTGAACAACAAGGCAGCACAACAAGGCGCCCGGACCATCGGTCAGGGCGCCGTCCTGGAGACAAGCATGAACCATCCCGTCATTCCGATTGCGGTCGCTGGGGCGAGCCGCCAGCGCAAGCGCGAGGCGCCCAAGGGCCGCCGTGTCGATCCGCAGGCCCTGGCCGAGGTGCAGGCCCTGCTCGGTGATGCGCCGCGCCGGCCTGACCTGCTGATCGAGCACCTGCACACGCTGCAGGACCATCTTGGCTGCCTTCCCGCCGGCCACCTGGCCGCGCTGGCCCAGGAAATGCGCAAGGCCCAGGCCGAGGTCTACGAGGTCGCCACCTTCTATCACCATTTCGACGTCGTGCGCGAGGGCGAGGCGGCGCCGCCGGCGCTGACCGTGCGCGTCTGCGCCGGGCTGTCCTGCGAGATGGCGGGTGCGTCCAACCTGCTGGCGCGGCTGCCCGCCATCCTCGGCGCCGAGGTGCGCGTGCTGGCCGCGCCCTGCATCGGCCGCTGCGAGCAGGCGCCGGCGGCGCTGGTGGGACAGGAGGCGGTGGCGCAGGCAAGCGCCGAGTCCATCCTGGCGCGCGTTGGCGGGGGTGCTGCTGTCGACACAGCCGATGCTCACGTGGATTACGCGGCCTATCGCGCTGCCGGCGGCTACCGCCTGCTGCGCGACTGCGTGGCCGGCCTGCACGAAGCCGAATCCGTGATCGGCACGCTGGAAGCATCCGGCCTGCGCGGCCTGGGCGGCGCCGGCTTTCCGCTGGGCCGCAAGTGGCGCATCGTGCGGCTTGAACCCGGTCCGCGCCTGATGGCGGTGAACATCGACGAAGGCGAACCCGGGACCTTCAAGGACCGCGTCTACCTGGAGCGCGACCCGCACCGCTTCTTGGAAGGCGCGCTGATTGCCGCCTGGGCGGTCGGCATCGAGGCCATCTACATCTACCTGCGCGACGAATACCACGCCTGCCGCGCGCTGCTGGAAGCGGAGCTAAGCGCGCTGCGGCGCGATCCGCCAGTGCAGGGCATGTCCGAGATCCACCTGCGGCGCGGCGCCGGGGCGTACATCTGCGGCGAAGAATCGGCCATGATCGAATCGATCGAGGGCAAGCGCGGCATGCCGCGCCTGCGTCCGCCCTACGTGGCGCAGATCGGGCTGTTCGGGCGGCCGACTCTCGAACACAACTTCGAATCGCTGCACTGGGTGCGCGAGATCCTGGAACGCGGCGGAGAATGGTTTGCCAGTTTCGGGCGCAATGGCCGGCGTGGCCTGCGCTCGTTCTCGGTGTCCGGCCGCGTGCGCGAGCCAGGCGTGAAGCTGGCGCCGGCCGGCATCACGGTGCGCGAGCTGATTGCCGAATATTGCGGCGGCATGGCGGATGGCCACGACTTCTATGCCTACCTGCCGGGCGGCGCTTCAGGCGGCATCCTGCCGGCCGCCATGGGCGATATCCCGCTCGACTTCGATACGCTGCAACCCTACGGCTGCTTCATCGGTTCGGCCGCGGTGGTGGTGCTGTCGCAGCAGGACAGCGCGGTGGCGGCGGCGCGCAACACCATGCGCTTCTTCGCCGACGAATCCTGCGGCCAGTGCACGCCCTGCCGCGCCGGCACGGCCAAGGCGCTGGACCTGATCCAGGCGCCGCAGTGGGACACTGCGCTGCTTGGCGAACTGTCGCAGGTGATGCGCGATGCCTCGATCTGCGGCCTGGGGCAGGCGGCGCCGAATCCGGTCGACTGCGTCATCAAGTATTTTCCACATGAGTTGGGGAACCTGCGGGGGCTGGCATGAACGCGACGATTCCGACGATTGCCTTTGAACTGGATGGGCGTGCGGTCGAAGCGCTGCCCGGCGACACCCTGATCGAGGTGGCACGGCGTGAAGGCATCGATTTGCCGCACCTGTGCTACAAGCCGGGCCTGGAGGCAGTCGGCAACTGCCGCTCCTGCATGGTGGAGATCGCCGGCGAGCGCGTGCTGGCAGCCTCCTGCTGCCGCCAGCCCACGGCCGGCATGAAGGTCACGACCGACAGCCCGCGCGCCGTGGCTGCGCAACGGATGGTGATCGAGCTGCTGCAGTCGGATATGGCGGAAGCCCAGTACACGCGCCACAACGAAGTCGATGTGTGGGCGGAGAAGCTTGGCGTGGGTAGACCGCGCTTTGCACCGACGCGTACGCAGCCGCAGCTCGACGCGACCCACGCCGCCATCACCGTGAATCTCGACGCCTGCATCCAGTGCACGCGCTGCCTGCGCGCCTGCCGCGACGAGCAGGTGAACGAAGTCATTGGGCTGGCTTTCCGCGGCCAGGCGGCGAAGATCGTGTTCGACCAGGACGACCCGCTCGGCGACTCCACTTGCGTGGCCTGCGGCGAATGCGTGCAGGCCTGCCCGACCGGCGCCCTGATGCCGGCGCGCGGCGTGGCGCTGAACATCCCCGATAAACAGGTCGATTCGGTCTGCCCTTATTGCGGCGTCGGCTGCCAGCTCACTTACCACGTGAAGGAAAACCGCATCCTGTACGTGGAAGGGCGCGACGGCCCGGCCAACCACGGCCGCCTGTGCGTGAAGGGGCGCTACGGCTTCGACTATGCTCACCATCCGCACCGCCTGACGAAACCCCTGGTCCGGCGCGAAGGCATGCCGAAGACCGGCGACTTCGTCATGGACCCGGAGCGCGTGCTCGACGTCTTCCGTGAAGCGAGCTGGGAAGAAGCGCTGGCGCTGGCCGGCGGCAAGCTGGCCCAGATACGCGATGCCCATGGCGGCGCCGCGCTGGCCGGCTTCGGTTCGGCCAAAGGCAGCAACGAAGAGGCTTACCTGTTCCAGAAGCTGGTGCGCACCGGATTCGGCACCAACAACGTCGACCACTGCACGCGCCTGTGCCACGCGTCCTCGGTGTCGGCACTGCTGGAAGGCATAGGCTCGGGCGCGGTATCGAACCCGGTGATGGACGTCACGCGCGCCGAGGTCATCGTCGTCATCGGCGCCAACCCCACGGTGAACCACCCGGTGGCCGCCACCTGGATCAAGAATGCGGCCAAGGCGGGCGCGAAACTGATCGTGCTCGACCCGCGCCGCTCGGACCTGGCGCGCCACGCGCACCGCTACCTGCAGTTCAAGCCCGACACCGACGTCGCCCTGCTGAACGCGCTGATGCACGTGATCGTCGAAGAGCGCCTGGTCGACCCGGCCTTCATCGCGGCGCGCACGGTTGGGTACGCCGAGCTGGAAGCCAACGTGGCCGGCTACAGCCCGGAAGCGATGGCGCCGATCTGCGGCATCGACGCCGACACCATCCGCTACGTCGCGCGCCTGTACGCGACCTCGAAGGGTTCGATGATCCTGTGGGGCATGGGCATCTCCCAGCACATCCACGGCACGGATAACGCGCGCTGCCTGATTGCACTGTCGCTGATGACCGGCCAGATCGGCCGCCCCGGCACTGGCCTGCATCCGCTGCGGGGACAGAACAACGTGCAGGGCGCCTCCGACGCCGGCCTGATCCCGATGATGCTGCCGGACTACGGCCGCGTCGACAATCCGGCCGTGCGCGCCAGGTTCGAAGCGGCCTGGAACGCCACGCTCGACCCGAAGCCCGGCCTGACCGTGGTCGAGATCATGGACGCCATCTGCGCCGGCCAGATCCGCGGCATGTACATCATGGGCGAGAACCCGGCCATGTCCGACCCCGACGCCAATCACGCGCGCGCCGCGCTGGCCGCGCTCGAGCACCTGGTGGTGCAGGACATCTTCCTGACCGAGACGGCCTATCTCGCGGACGTCATCCTGCCGGCGTCGAGCTTCCCCGAGAAGACCGGCAGCTTCACGAATACCGACCGCCTGGTGCAGCTGGGCCGCCAAGCCATCGATCCGCCGGGCGAGGCCAAGCCCGATTTGTGGATCATCCAGAAGATCGCGCAGCAGCTGGGACTTGGCTGGGACTACGGCCACGTATCCGAGGTGTTCGACGAGATGCGCAAGACCATGCCCAGCATCGCCGGCATCACCTGGGAAAGGCTCGAACGCGAAGGTGCGGTCGTGTATCCGTGCCCGGTGGAGGAGGGGCCGGGCCAGCCGGTGGTGTTCACGGATGCCTTCCCGCGCGAAGGCGGCAAGGCGCGCTTCGTCCCGGCCGACATCATCCCCGCCGACGAGCGGCCCGATGCCGAGTACCCGATGGTCCTGATTACCGGCCGCCAGCTCGAACACTGGCACACCGGCAGCATGACGCGCCGCGCCGGCGTGCTCGATGCAATCGAACCCGATCCGGTGGCGCTGGTGCATCCGCTGGACTTGCAGCGCCTGGGCGTGGAGCCGGGCGCCGCGATCACGATTGCCTCGCGCCGCGGCGAAGTGGTGCTGTGGGCGCGCGCCGACGACAGCTCGCCGGTGGGCGCGATCTTCGTCCCTTTCTGCTATTACGAAGCGGCGATCAACCGCCTGACGAATGCGGCGCTCGACCCCTACGGCAAGATCCCGGAGTTCAAATACTGCGCGGTGAAGGTCGTGCCGGGCGGGGCGGTGGCGGCGCAGGGCAGCTACGGTGGCGGCCAGATTCTCGCCGGCGTGGCACAATTGGCAATATGAACTGTCCCGACTTGCCACGCTACCGTCCCCTCCTGTCCGATGCCCAGGCCCGCCTCACGCACGAGGTCGAGTCGCTGGACGAGCGCGGGCGCCGCGCCACGCTCTCGATTCCGGCCGAACGCCCGCTCACCGTCTACGTCGACAAGCGCGAGCTGGTCACGCTGATGACGCTGGGCGGCGCACCGGAAGCGCTGACGCTCGGCTACCTGCGCAACCAGCGCCTGGTGCGTTCCATCGAAGAAGTGGTGTCGGTGCAGGTGGACTGGTCGGTCGATGCGGTGGCCGTGGTCACGCGCAGCGGCATCCAGGGCATCGAAGAGCGCACCGCGAAAAAGGTGGTCACCACCGGCTGCGGCCAGGGCTCGGTGTTCGGCGGGCTGATGGACGAAGTCGACCAGATCACCCTGCCGCCGGATGCGCGCCTGCCGCAATCGGTGGTGTACCGCATCGTCGAGACCATCCGCACCCAGCAATCGATTTATAAACAGGCCGGCTCGGTGCACGGCTGCGCGCTGTTCTCGAATACGGGCGAGCTGCTGTATTTCGTCGAGGACGTGGGCCGCCACAATGCGGTCGATGCGATTGCCGGCCTGATGTGGCTGGAAGGGATGACGGGCGCCGACAAGGTGTTCTATACCACCGGCCGGCTGACCTCGGAAATGGTGATCAAGGGCGCGCAGATGGGTATTCCGTTCCTGCTGTCGCGCTCGGGCACCACGCAGATGGGGCACATGGTGGCGGAAAAGGTCGGCATGTCGCTGCTGGCGCGCTGCAGCGGGCGCCACTTCCTGCTCCTGAGTGGGCAGGAGCGGCTGGTGTTCCAGCCCGAGTTGCTCGAACTTCCCCTGCCAGTGCGTGCATGAACGTTGAAATGATCGGTTCCGCATGACCCTGTGGGAAGCGACGCAGCACGCGTTCGCGCTGCTGTTTTCCGGCGATGCAGCGCTCTGGCACATCGTCTGGGTATCGATCAAGACCAGCGTCATCGGCCTCTTGCTGGCCACGCCGCCCGCCGTGCTGCTTGGCTACGCGATTGCCATGCACCGCTTTCCGGGCCGCCGCATCGCGGTCTGGCTGGCGCAGTGCGCGCTGTCGCTGCCGACGGTGCTGATCGGACTTCTGCTCTACCTGCTGCTGTCGCGCCGCGGGCCGCTCGGGCCGCTGGAATGGCTGTTCTCGCAGTCGGGCATCATCGCCGGGCAGTTCGTGGTGGGCATGCCGGTGCTGCTGGCGTTCACGCTGGCGGCGGTGCAGGCGCTCGATCCGCGCTATGCCGAAACGGCGCGCGCCCTCGGCGCCTCGCGCTGGCGGGTGATGACGACCGTGCTGCACGAAGCGCGCTACGGCGTGATGGCGGCCGTGATCAGCGGCTTCGGGCGCGTGATCTCGGAGGTCGGCTGCGCGCTGATGGTGGGCGGGAACATCCAGGGCGAGACGCGCACCATCACCACGGCCATCGCACTCGAAACCAGCAAGGGCGAATTCGCGCAGGGGATCGCGCTTGGCATCGTGCTGGTGACGCTGGCGCTGGTGATGAACGGCGCGCTGATGCTGCTGCAGGGCGAGGCGCATACGGCGGGGGGACGAATTTGAGCACATCCTTGAGTGCGCTGCTCACCGTACGCAGCCTGCGCAAGCGGCACGGCGAGCGCCTGTTGTTCGACATCGACGAATTCATGCTCGACGCGGCCAGCGCCTATGTGCTGACCGGGGCGAACGGCGTGGGCAAGAGCACGCTGCTGCGCATCCTCGGCGGGCTGGAAGCGGCCCAGGTGGACAGCGTGAGCTTCGACGGCCATTCGTTCAGCCTGCAACCGTATCCAAAGGCGCTGCGTACAGCCATCGTCTACGTGCACCAGCACCCGATCATGTTCTCGACCAGCGTCTGGCACAACATCGCCTACGGCCTGCTGGCGCGCGGCGAATCGAAAGCCGTGGTGAAGAAGACGGTGGAGGAGGCGATGTGCTGGGCCGGCGTCGACTACCTGCGCGACACCGAGCCGGCGCGCCTGTCCGGCGGCGAGAAGCAGCGCGTGGCGCTGGCCCGCGCCCGCGTACTGCAACCGCGCCTGCTGCTGCTGGACGAGCCCACCGCCAACCTCGATGGCAGCGCGCGCGAAGGCGTGATCGCCCTGATCCCGACGCTGATCGAGCAGGGCAGCACGGTGGTGATGGCCTGCCATGACCGGGATCTGATCGGTCTGCCGGGCGTGCAGCGGCTGAAACTGCGCGACGGGCGGCTGGAGCATCGCCCGCACAGGACGGACGACGCTGCGCCCTGAACGAATTCAGGCTGACGTAGCGGCGATGGCCTGTGCGAGATTGCGCCTGGCGGCTGGCTCCAGGCGCTCGTGCAGGGCCGGCGTATGAAACAGGCGCGCACGGCCGAGGAAGGCCTGCAGGATCTCGCTGCGCTTGGTGTTGAACAGCGCTTCCGGTACATGGGCGTATTCGAGCCGGATCTGGCGCTCGTACTCGGCAAAGCGCGCAGGTTCGGCGCCGAGGATGGCGAGGTCGATGTCGGTCAGCAGCCGGGCATCGTTCGAGGCGGGCAAGGCGTCGTGGCAGGTGGCCATGATCAGCGCGTGGATGCGGGCGCAGACCTCAATCGACAGGCCGGCATCATGGAGCGCCGTGTCTGCCCATGCGGCTGATTGCGCTTCATTGTCGCGCGCATGCACGTCATAGACGCTGTCGTGGAACCAGAGGGCCAGTTCGACCTCAAGCGGATGCTCGGCCAGCTGCGTCCACGCGTCGAAGTGGGCAAAGCATTCTTCCAGGTGCTGCAGGGTGTGGTAGTGGCGCTGCGGCTCGCTGTAGGCATCGAGCAGCGCTCGCAGCAGCCCGCCGGGAGCGGGTTTGCCCAATTCCTGCCACAGGGATTGCCAGCGCTGTGCGAGCGTGTTCACTGCGGCCTTACATCAGGATCACGTCGTACTGCTCCTGGTGGTAACCCTTCTCCACCTGCAGCGAAATCTTCTTGCCGATGAAGTCGCCCAGCATGGCCAGGTGTTGCGACTCTTCTTCCAGGAACAGGTCGACCACTTCCTGCGACGCCAGGATGCGGAACTCGCGCGGATTGAACTGCTTCGCCTCGCGCAGCAGTTCGCGCAGGATTTCGTAGCAGATGGTGCGCGAGGTTTTGACTTGCCCCTTGCCCGAGCAGGCCGGGCAGGGCTCGCACAGGATGTGGGCCAGCGATTCGCGCGTGCGCTTCCTCGTCATCTCCACCAGGCCCAGCGCCGAGAAGCTGCTCACCGATACCTTGGTGCGGTCGCGCCCCAGGGTTTTCTTGAGTTCCGCGAGCACGGCGTTGCGGTGCTCGTTGTTCTCCATGTCGATGAAGTCGAGGATGATGATGCCGCCCAGGTTACGCAGGCGCAGCTGGCGCGCAATGGCGTGCGCGGCTTCCAGGTTGGTCTTGAAAATCGTGTCCGCGAAGTTGCGGCCGCCGACGAAACCGCCGGTGTTCACGTCGATGGTGGTCATCGCCTCGGTCTGGTCGACGATCAGGTAGCCGCCGGATTTCAGATCGACGCGGCGGCCCAGCGCGCGCAGGATTTCTTCTTCCACGCCGTACAAATCGAACAGTGGACGCTCGCCGGTGTAGTGCTGCAAGCGCGCCAGCACGCTCGGCGTGTAGATCTTCGCAAACTCCACCAGCATCAGGTGGTTTTCGCGCGAGTCCACCTGGATGGTCGCCGTCTCGTCGTGCACGAAGTCGCGCAGCACGCGCTGGGCCAGGTTCAAATCCTGGTACAGCAGGCTCGTGGCAGGGCGGGTGCGGGCGCCGTTCTGGATCGCGGCCCAGGTCTTGCGCAGGTAGTCGATGTCGGCCGAGAGGTCGGTGTCCGACGCTTCCTCGGCCTGGGTGCGCACGATGTAGCCGCCTTTTTCCTCGGCCGGCAGCAGGCCCGCCATACGGGTGCGCAGCAGTTCGCGGTCGGCTTCCTTTTCGATCTTTTGCGAGATGCCGATGTGCTTGTCCTGCGGCAGGTAGACCAGCATGCGGCCGGCAATCGAAATCTGCGTCGACAGACGCGCGCCCTTGGTGCCGATCGGGTCCTTGATCACCTGCACGGTCAGTACCTGGCCGTCGTAGAGCAGCTTCTCGATGGGCGTGGGCGGCACGTTGGAATTATCGTGCGGACGCGCTTCCCAGATGTCGGCCACGTGCAGGAAGGCGGCGCGTTCCAGGCCGATGTCGATGAAGGCCGACTGCATGCCCGGCAGCACGCGCACGACCTTGCCCGAATACACGTTGCCGGCCAGGCCGCGCGTCAGCGTACGCTCGATGTGCAACTCCTGCACCGCGCCCTGCAGGACCAGCGCCACGCGCGTTTCCTGCGGGGTGATATTGATGAGGATGTCTTCGTTCATGAGCGCTACGCGTGAGGATATTGTTCAGAGTGTCATGATACACGCTGGGGTCCGCGAACGTGGCGGGTCGGTGAGGATTGTTACAGCTGGAGAATGTAGGGTGGGCGCCCCGTGCCCACGCGTGACGCATGCAGCCAGCCGGCTTCATTATGATCGGCAAGATCACCGAGTTGCGCAACGCAATCGGTAACGATCACCCCGTGGGCACGGGGCGCCCACCCTACGAATGCCACTGTTTCGATGAAAGCAGGTGTAGTTGAACGCTGCGAACGGCAATCCGCCGAATCAGACCTGGAACCCGGCCTTGCGCAGCAGGACGGCCGTCTCGAAGATCGGCAAGCCCATGATTCCCGAATGGCTGCCCTCGATATGCTCGATGAACAGCGCGGCGAGACCCTGGATGCCGTAGCCGCCCGCCTTGTCGTAGGGCTCGCTCGTGGCGCAATACGCCGCGATCTGTTGCGCAGTCAATTTCGCGAAGCGCACGTTCGACACCTGGGTCAGGTGCTCGGCCATGTCGGTGTAGTGCACCGCCACCGTGGTCAACACCTGGTGGGTACGCCCGGACAATTGCTCGAGCATGGCCCGTGCTTCCGCCAGGTCGCCCGGCTTGCCGAGGATGTCGCCGTCGATGGTCACCGTGGTGTCGGCCGTCAGCACCGGTCGCAAGGGCTGGCGGCGTTGCTGCAGCACCTGCCAGGCAAACGCGCCTTTCTCCAGCGCCACGCGCACCACGTAGTCCTGGGCCAGCTCGCCGTCGAACACATCCTCGGGCACGTCGATGCCGCGCGCAGGGTCGCTGCGCAGGCTCAGCAAATCGAAGTCGATGCCGACCTGGCGCAGCAGTTCGCGGCGGCGCGGGCTTTTCGACGCGAGGTAGATCTTCTTGTTGTGCGATTTCATGAGGCGAACATCAAACGCGGTGATACGGATGGTTCTGGGTAATCGACCAGGCGCGGTACAGCTGTTCGGCCAGCATCACCCGCACCACGCCGTGGGGCAGGGTCATGCTGGAAATGCGGATCATGCCCTCGGCACGCGCCTTCAGCTCCGGGTCGAGCCCGTCCGCGCCGCCGATCAGGAAGGCGGTGTCGCGCCCGTCCTGCTGCCAGTTCAACAATTGTTGGGAGAGTCCAACACTTGTCAGGTCCTTGCCCCGCTCGTCGAGGGCGATGATGCGCACGCCTTTCGGCAGCACCGCTTCGATACGCTCGCGTTCGAGCGCCATCGCGGTGGCCGCCGTCTTGCTGCCGGAACGCTCGACCGGCTTGATTTCCTTGAGCACGATGCGCAGCTCGGGCGGCATGCGCTTCGTGTATTCCCCAAAGCCGGTCTCGATCCAGGCCGGCATCTTGTGGCCGACCGCGGCAATGATCAGTTGCATCGAAGCTTACTCGGCAGCCTTCTTGGTCACGCGCTTGATGACCTTCTTGACCGGTTCGGCGTCAAGCGGTGCGGCGGCCTTGACGGTACGCTTCGGCGGCAATGCCTTCAGCGCTTTCACGGCGGCGACTTCGGCTTTTGGTGGAGCAACCTTCACGGTCTTGCCGACGGCTTTCGAGACGGCCTTGGCGACTGGCTTCTTGGCCGGCGCTTTCACGGCAGCGGTCTTGCTTGCAGCGGTCTTGGTTGCAGACGTTTTGCTCGCAACTTTGCGTTCGCGCACAGGCTTGACTTCCGGCTGGTCCTGGTTTGCGGCCAGGTGCTTCGACTTGACCTTCGACTCGGCAGCTTCAAGCGCTTCCGGCGTCGACTTGCGCTTGGCGGCGCCCAGCTTGACCGGCTTCTCGCCCCAGATTTCTTCCAGGCGGTAGTACTGGCGAATCGCCGGCTGCATGATGTGGACGATCATGTCGCCCAGGTCGACCAGCACCCATTCGCCGGTGTCTTCGCCTTCCATGCCGATGACGTCGCCGCCGGCAGCCTTGACCTTGTCACGGACCGATGCGGCCAGCGCCTTGGTCTGGCGGTTCGAGGTACCCGAGACGACGGCGATGCGGTCGAACAGGCTGGTCAGCCCGGTCGTGTCGAACAGCATGATCTCCTGGCCTTTGACGTCTTCGAGGGCGTCCACGACGAGGGTTTGCAGTTTTTTGATATCCATTAGCTTTTGTATAAATTATGTTGTTGAATGTAGTCTAGCACTACCCGCGCGAGGAGCGAGGCTGGCGCTTCTTGCGGAGCGCCCCCCGGTTCGCCTTCTTGCCTGAGCAGTGCCCGGACCTCGGTCGCGGAAATATCCACGGCCAATGTGGGGGCCATGCACACCAGCCCGGCGGGCGTGGTGCGCACTTCTTCGGGCGGCGCCAGGCGCCGCGCCATTTCCTCGGCCACCAGCGGCGGCAACGCGTCTTGCTCCAGCCTGTAGCCCGGCCGGGCAGCCACGCCGATGTTGGCGAGGTCAAACAGTTCACGCCAGTCGCGCCAGCTATCGAGCTTGAGCAACTGGTCGGCGCCCATCAAGAAAACGATGGACACCTCGTCGCCAAGTTCGGCCCGCAGGCCGCGCAAGGTGTCGACGGTATAAGTCGGGGTGCCGCGGTCGATTTCGCGGCGGTCGATCGTGGCCTGCAGGCCAGCGTCGCGGAAGGCCAGTTCCAGCATCGCGATGCGGTCGGCGTCGCCCGCCTGCAGCGCCGCCTTTTGCCAGGGCCGCGCCGGCAGCACGCGCAGTTCGCTCGGCTGCAGCAGTTCGACGAACAGCCGCGCCAGCGCAACGTGGCCGTGGTGCACGGGATCGAAACTGCCCCCCAGCAGGGCGACGCAGGGAATCACGAAGCGAGCCAGTCCCGGTGCGGCAGGAAGTCGGTGTAGAGCGCCGCTTCCGCGCTGCCGTCTTCCGGATGCCAGTCGTAGCGCCACTTGACGATCGGCGGCAGCGACATCAGGATTGCCTCGGTGCGGCCGCCCGATTGCAGGCCGAAGTGGGTGCCGCGGTCCCACACCAGGTTGAACTCGACGTAGCGGCCCCGGCGGTAGGCCTGGAAGTCGCGCTCGTGTTCGCCATACGTCGTGTCCTTGCGGGCTTTCAAAATTGGCAGGTAGGCGTCGATAAAACCGTCGCCGACCTGCTGCACCATGGCAAAGGCCTCGTCGAAAGGCAGCTCGTTGAAGTCGTCGAAGAAAATGCCGCCGACGCCACGTGCTTCCTTGCGGTGTTTCAGGTAAAAATACTCGTCGCACCACTTCTTGAAGCGCGGGTGCAGGTCGTCGCCGTAGGGCGCCAGCGCGTCGTGGCAGACGCGGTGGAAGTGGCGCGCGTCGTCGACGTTGCCGTAGTAGGGCGTCAGGTCCATGCCGCCGCCGAACCACCAGACCGGCTCTTGCCCTTCGGCCGTGGCCTCGAAGAAGCGCACGTTCATGTGCACGGTCGGGGCGTAGGGATTCCGCGGGTGCAGCACCAGCGACACGCCCATGGCTTCCCAGGCGCGGCCCGCCAGTTCCGGACGCGCGGCGGCGGCCGATGGCGGCAGGCTGGCGCCCATCACGTGCGAAAAATTCACGCCGCCGCGTTCCAGCACATTGCCTTCTTCGATCAGGCGCGAGATGCCGCCGCCGCCTTCGGGGCGTTCCCAGCTGTCCTTCAGGAAAGGCTTGCCGTCCACGTCTTCCAGGGCCGCGACGATGCGCGACTGCAAATCGAGCAGCCAGGCTTTGATGGCGGAAGGGGAGGGGGTCGACATGGGATCAGCTTGCGAAACGAAATAGGTGGCGATTGTACACTGTGCGTTGTGTGTACATTGAAATTGCGCGGGTGGGGTGGGGTGTGGTGTGGGACCGGCAGTGTGCAGAGGGGGAGGCAGCGTGCAAAGGTCAGACAGCGTGGGCACGAGTGCCCACCCTACGACCCTACACCCGGATCGCGGCGTGTCTCGTACGGTGGGCACACTGTGCCCACGCGGTTACGGACGTGTCCATGGGCCTGCGGCGGGGATGATTCGCCCGCCGGCCCATGCACTCGCCACGATCAACGCTTACTTGACCCCGCGCCACCCGATATCGCGTCGGAACTGCGCGCCATCGAAACGAATCTTCTCCACACCCTCGTACGCCTGCTTCTGCGCCATCTTGACGCTGTCGCCCAGGCCAACGACGCACAGCACGCGCCCGCCGTTCGACTGCAGCTTGCCGTCGACGATCCGGGTGCCGGCATGGAAGGTGATGCATTCCGCCGTCTCGGCCGCAATCCCTTCGATCACGTCGCCCTTGCGCGGGCTGTCCGGGTAGCCTGCCGCCGCCAGCACCACGCCCACGGCCGTACGGCGGTCCCATTCCAGGTCTACCGCGTCGAGCGTGCCGTTGCAGGCGTGTTCCAGCACCGTCACGTAATCGCTCTTCAGGCGCGCCATGATCGGCTGGGTTTCCGGGTCGCCCATGCGGCAATTGAATTCCAGCGTACGTGGGTTGCCCTCGGCGTCGATCATCAGCCCGGCGTACAGGAAGCCGGTGAACTGGATGCCGTCCTTGGCCATGCCCTGGATGGTCGGGTTGATGATCTCGCGCATCACGCGCGCATGCATGGCCGGGGTGACGATCGGGGCAGGGGAATAGGCGCCCATGCCGCCGGTGTTCGGGCCCTGGTCTGCATCCTTCAGGCGCTTGTGGTCTTGCGAGGTGGCCATCGGCAGGATGTTCTTGCCGTCGCACATGACGATGAAGCTCGCTTCTTCGCCGGCCAGGAATTCCTCGATCACGATGCGGGCGCCGGCGTCGCCAAAGGCGTTATCCGACAGCATGTGGTCGACCGCGGCATGCGCTTCTTCCAGCGTCATGGCCACGACCACGCCCTTGCCGGCCGCCAGGCCGTCGGCCTTGATGACGATCGGCGCGCCGTTCGCATCCACATAGGCATGCGCCTCGGTGGCGTCGGAAAAACTCTGGTACTTCGCGGTCGGAATGCCATGGCGCTGCATGAAGGCCTTGGCGAAATCTTTTGAACTTTCCAGCTGCGCCGCTTCTCGCGTCGGCCCGAAGATCTTCAGGCCGCGCGAGCGGAACAGATTCACGATGCCGGCCGCCAGCGGCGCTTCCGGGCCAACCAGGGTCAGGCCAACGTGCTCGGCCACCACGAAGTCGGCCAGGGCGGCCGGGTCGGTGATGTCGAGGTTCACCAGGCGCGAATCGAGCGCGGTGCCGCCGTTGCCCGGCGCCACGTACACCATCTGGACGCGTTCGGATTGGGCCAGTTTCCAGGCCAGAGCATGTTCACGGCCACCAGAGCCGACTACCAGGATTTTCATACGTGGCTTTCGCGCTTGTTTACTCTTCAATGATGGCGTTGGTGTAGATCTCCTGGACGTCGTCCAGGTTTTCCAGCGCGTCGAGCAGCTTCTGCATCTTGATCGCGTCGTCGCCGGTGAACACGGTTTCGGTGGCCGGCTTCATGATGACTTCGGCCACTTCGGCCTTGAAGCCCGCCGCTTCCAGCGCCGTCTTCACGTTCGAGAACGCGAACGGGTCGCACAGCACTTCGAAGCCGCCTTCCTCGTCCTGCACCACGTCGTCGGCGCCGGCTTCCAGCGCCGCTTCCATCAGCTTGTCTTCTTCCACGCCCGGCGCGAACAGGAACTGGCCGGTGTGCTTGAACATGAAGGCCACCGAACCCTCGGTGCCCATGTTGCCGCCGAACTTGCTGAAGGCGTGGCGCACTTCGGCCACGGTCCGCACGCGGTTGTCGGTCATGCAGTCGACGATGATCGCCGCGCCGCCGATGCCGTAGCCTTCGTAGCGGATCTCTTCGTAGTCCACGCCTTCCAGGCTGCCCGAGCCACGCTGGATGGCGCGCGTGACGTTGTCCTTCGGCATATTGGCGTCGGCGGCCTTGTCGACCGCCAGGCGCAGGCGCGGGTTGGCGTCGAGGTCGCCGCCGCCCATGCGCGCGGCGACCGTGATTTCCTTGATGAGGCGGGTCCAGATCTTGCCGCGCTTGGCGTCGGTGGCGGCTTTCTTATGCTTGATGTTGGCCCATTTGCTGTGTCCAGCCATGTCGAGTATTCCTTAGACGGTACGGGGCTTGCGACCGTTTGACCAAAAGCCCCTGATGCAAGAGTGGCCGACATTCTAGCATGCACCCCGCCCCGGAATCTGCCTCCCGCGTTATGGAAACAACAAGAGTGTGCCCCACGCAACGAGCCCCAGTCCGCCGATGCAGGCCACCACCGTCCCGCCCGGCAACAGCTTCTCGGCCAGCAGCAGCCCGGCCAGGCCGAGCAGGGCGGCGAAGTTGGTCACGCCGGCCGCGAACAGCAGCAGCATCAGCAGCCAGCACGAGCCGCAACAGTAGAGCCCGTGGCCGAGGCCCATGCGCAGGGCGCCCAGCAGGCCCGAGCGCCAGCCGGTGAGCACGAAACCGAGCGGGTTGCGGCACACCTGCAGGCAGGCATGCTTGGCCGGCGTCCACTGGTAGAGTCCGGCCGCCACCAGGATCAGGCCGCAGGCGCTGGCGTTCATCACGGCCATGCCGGTGTCGAGAGCGCCGGCGTCGTGCAGCGCCCACTGGGCCAGGGTAGCCAGGGCGCCGAAGCCGCTCCACACGGCCAGGTAGCCGCTCACGAACAGCAGCGTCGCCAGGTTCGGGTGGCGTACCGACTGCGCCAGGCGGTTGATGCGGGCAAACAGCAGGATGGCCGGGGTGGCGGCCGGCAGCACCATGGCCGACAGCATGGCGCCCCACATCGCCAGCACCAGCACCAGCTCGTAGGCGCGGTAGGGCGGCGTCGCCAGGGGCAGGGCGCTGTGCGGCAGGTTGGCGTGCTCGACGGTGGAGATATGCAGGGCCTGGAATACCAGGCAGGCCCAGCACAGCGCCACGATGCCGGCCAGCCAGGCAATGACCAGCGGGCGCTCGCGCCCGGGCTGGGTGTCGACGCGGATCAGGGCGGTCATTGGCGCGCTCCCTGAGGCAGGTATTCCCTCGGGCGGACGGGCGGCACGGTCGTTCTCCGGTCCGCTTTTCTGGCCGCCTTCCGGTCTATGGTCCAGTTCGGCATTGTCGCTTCTCATGAGTGGTGAATGTAGAGCTTCGACCCATCGCATGGGCTTGCGTTCCGGGCTTCTGCCGAGCTCGATTTTGTGCTTGGCCGTACAATCGACGGATGACCCAGTCCGCGCCAGGCACATCTGCCGCTTCCATACCACGCTCGACCCTTGTCGGCGGCCTCACCATCGCCATTGCTGGCGCTGTCCTGTTTTCCACGAAGGCCGTGGTCGCCAAATTGCTGTATCGCTACCACATCGATGCAGTAACATTGATCGCCTTCAGAATGCTGTTCTCGCTTCCGGTGTTCGCTGGCGTGGCGATCTGGCAGATGCGTACCCAGGCGCCGCTGAGCTGGGCTGACCGCTGGCGCATCGTCGGCCTCGGCCTCATCGGTTACTACCTGTCGAGCTACCTCGATTTCCTGGGGTTGCAATACATCTCGGTCGGGCTCGAGCGCCTGATCCTGTTTCTCACGCCGACCTTCGTGCTGGCGATGACCGCCATCTTCCTGAAGCGCCGCATCACCGCCGTGGAGTGGGGCGCGCTGGCCCTGTCCTACTGCGGCATCGTGCTGGTGTTCGTGCACGACCTGGCGGGCGGCGCCGGCAGCACGGTGATCGGCTCGCTGTTCGTGCTCGGTTCGGCCGTCACCTATGCCATCTACCTGCTCGGCTCGGGCGAGATGGTGCGCCGCGTCGGCTCGCTGCGCCTGGTGGCGTATGCGATGTGCGTCTCCAGCGTGGCCGGCATTGCGCAGTTCTTCCTGCTGCGTCCGGCGTCGCTGCTGGTGCAGCCGCCCGAGGTGTATGGACTCTCGCTCGTGAACGGGGTTTTCTGTACTATCTTCCCGGTGTTCATGACCATGATCGCGGTGGGGCGCATCGGCGCCGCCACCGCCTCTCAGGCCGGCATGATCGGGCCGGTGTCGACGCTGTTCCTCGGCGCTTTGCTACTGGGAGAGCCGGTCACGGCGGTGCAACTGGCGGGCACCGGCCTGGTCCTGGTAGGTATCTACATGTTGTCCCTGAAAAAATAGAAAGAGACGAATGAAGCCTCGCATTGCCTTGATCGCGCACGACAAGAAAAAAGACGACATGATCGCGCTCGCCGCCGAGTACCGGGATTTCCTGGCCGGCTGCACGCTCACCGCCACCGGCACCACCGGCGGGCGCCTGATCAACGAGCTCGGCCTGACGGTCGAGTGCAAGCATTCCGGGCCTTTTGGTGGCGATTTGCAGATCGGCGCGCAACTGGTCACAGGGGAGAT
This sequence comes from Massilia brevitalea, assembly GCF_030711405.1. Classification (GTDB taxonomy): domain Bacteria; phylum Pseudomonadota; class Gammaproteobacteria; order Burkholderiales; family Burkholderiaceae_D; genus Telluria; species Telluria brevitalea. Next base: position 120,692 of record NZ_JAULSI010000001.1, on the reverse strand, counting down.
CGACTGCGTGATATTTTTGCGCGACCCGATGACACCCCAGCCGCACGAACCCGACATCAACGCCCTGGTGCGCGCCTGCGACGTGCACAACGTCGCCTGCGCAACGAACCTCGCGACGGCGCACCTGGTCCTATCCAATCTCGTACACAAAAACGGATGAACGCTAACAACAAGGAGGCAAGATCATGATGGCCAAGGCAATCCGACTCACGCGCACCGGCGGTCCGGAGGTGCTGGAATACGTCGACGTCGAGGTGGGCGAGCCAGGCCCGGGAGAAGCGCGCGTGCGCCACCATGCGATCGGGCTGAACTACATCGACGTGTATTTCCGCACCGGCCTGTACCCGATGCCCTTGCCCAGCGGACTGGGGCAGGAAGGCGCCGGCGTGGTCGAGGCGGTAGGCGAGGGTGTGACCCACGTGCAGCCAGGCGACCGCGTGGCCTATGCCGGGCGGCCGAACGGCGCCTACAGCGCATTGCGCACCATGCCGGCCGATATCCTGGTGAAACTGCCGGACGCCATCAATTACGAGACCGCCGCCGCCATGATGCTGCAAGGCCTGACGGTGCAATACCTGTTCAACAGCACCTACAAGTTGCAGGCGGGCCAGACCATCCTGTTCCACGCGGCGGCCGGCGGCGTTGGGCTGATCGCCTGCCAGTGGGCGAAGGCACTGGGCGTGAACCTCATCGGCACGGTCGGGTCGGAGGACAAAGGGGAGCTGGCGCTGGCGCACGGCGCGGCCCACGTCATCAACTACAACGAGGAAGACATCGTGGCGCGGGTGCTGGAGATCACTGGCGGCAAGAAGGTGCCGGTGGTCTATGACTCGGTGGGCAAGGACACCTTCATCCGTTCGCTCGACTGCCTGCAGCCACGCGGGCTGATGGTCAGCTTCGGCAATTCATCGGGGCCGGTAGCGGCGTTCACCATGAACGAACTGGCTTCGCGCGGCTCGCTATACCTGACGCGACCATCGCTGGGGTCGTATGCGGCCACGCGTCCTGAGCTGGAAGCGATGGCGGCCGACCTGTTCGAGATGGTGAGCAGTGGCAAGGTGAAGATCGACATCCACCAGCGCTTCGCGCTGGCCGATGCGGCCCAGGCCCACATCGCGCTCGAAGCCCGCCGCACGACCGGCTCGACGATCTTGCTGCCATGAGGGAGTTCAGCGACGACCGCGAGCCGAATGAGCCGGATGCCGGCGGCACGCCGAAGTTCGGGCGTTTATTGATCGTGCTGGTGCTGGCGGTGCTGCTGGTGATCGCCATCACCTTCGGCTCGGAGGCGTATTTCTCGTAACGTTCGGTCAGGCCTTCGTTGACATCGCTGGCCCCGGCTCGATGGTGCGGTGATGGAGGCCGTCGGCCTCAACCGTACGGTGGGCACTCCGTGCCCACGCGGTTACGTGTTCATGCTCGGGCCACGTGCCGGGAATTGTCGCTCGCGCGATATCACCGTGCCACGAACGATTCTCGGCTCGCGGACCCGGTGCGAGCGAATCGTCACCGCACGTAGGCGACAGCAAACGCACGTAACCGCGTGGGCACGGAGTGCCCACCGTACGAGCACAGCCGGCAGCGAGCGCAAGCAGCGGCAATAAAAAAGCCGGGGATCAGCCCGGCTTTTCACTTCTTTCAGGCCAGCTTTCACCGGCCCCGCATCTCACTTATACATCTCACCCATCCTTGCGCTGCAACTCCACCCGCCGCACCCCCCCATTCGGCCCAGGGAAGCCCGCAAACGCGCTCTGCACCAGCGCCGGCATCACCACCGGCGTCGACAGCTCGCGGCTCATGTTGTGCACGGTCACATCGAACAGCCGCTTGTCGCCCGCATCCTTGATCGACACCTGCAGCTCGCGCCGGTACTGGTGCTGGATCGACACTTCATACGCCGGGAACGGATTCCAGAACGGATCGTAGAACGGGTGGTACCAGCCCGCCCAGCGCCCGCGCGGCCCGAAACGCGGGCCCATGCGGTAATACGGGTAGCCATACATCGGCATCGCCGGCTCGATCACGCGCACCGGCACGTCGGTGGTCGTGAAGCGCATGTCCACTTTCAGGGCCGCCGGGCCGGCTGGCGCTTCACGGAAACCCAGTTGCGCCAGTTGCCCGCGCACCAGGTTCTGGTAGCTCTGGTATTCCAGGGTGTTGTCGATGGCGGGTGGTGCTTCGAAGACATAGCTCTTGTCCTCGACCTGTGCCGGCCACTGGTGGAAGGTGGTGACATCGCTGCGGATGGTGGTCGCGCATCCGCCCAACAGCAGGGCCATGGCGGCCGCGGCTGTCATCATGATCAAGCGTTTCATTCGTTTCTCTCCAGGTTATGGACGGTCTTTGCCTATCCTTAGCTTGCGCCTATGGCTCCATTTTCACAGATAAATTTACACACAGTTACCGCCTGCACATCCATACACATGCCGATACACGGAATTCAAGCGCGTACCCCTAAACCTTGTTGGTAGAATAAGCCCTTCTTCTTCGACCGTATTTTTCGGAACCATCCCATGCGCACCGATACGCCCCAGACGATCTACCGGAAAGACTACACCCCGCCCAGCTACCTCGTGGACACCGTCGAACTCGGCTTCGACCTCGACCCCGCCCGCACCATCGTCGCCAACCGCATGACGATGCGCCGCAACCCGGACAGCGCCCAGCGCGAAATCGAGCTCTACGGCGAGAACATGGAGCTGGTGGCGCTGCGCATGAACGGCAAGGAGCTTGGCGAGAAGGATTACCGCATCGAAGGCAGCCTGCTGACGATTCCCGATACGCCCGAAGAAGTCACGCTCGAGATCGAAACGATCTGCGCGCCGGAACAGAACACCACGCTCAACGGCCTGTACACCTCGAACGGCAGCTTCTACACCCAGTGCGAGGCCGAAGGCTTCCGCGCCATCACGTACTTCCCGGACCGTCCGGATGTGATGGCCAAGTTCACGGTCATGCTGCGCGCCGACAAGGACAAGTACCCGGTGCTGCTGTCGAACGGTAACCTGGTCGAAGAGGGTGACCTGGACGACGGCCGCCACTACGCCAAGTGGGAAGACCCGTTCAAGAAGCCCTCTTACCTGTTCGCCCTGGTCGCCGCGCGCCTGGTTTGTCAGGAAGAAACCTTCAGACTGGCCGATGGCCGCGACGCCCTGCTGCAGGTCTGGGTCGAAGACGGCAACCTCGACAAGACCGACTACGCGATGCAGTCGCTGAAGAACAGCATCCGCTGGGACGAAGAGCGCTGGGGCCTGGAACTCGACCTCGACCGCTTCATGATCGTTGCCGTGAGCGACTTCAACATGGGCGCGATGGAAAACAAGGGCCTGAACATCTTCAACACCAAGTTCGTGCTGGCCAATCCGCGCGTTGCCACCGACATCGACTTCCAGGGCATCGAAGCCGTGGTCGGCCACGAATACTTCCACAACTGGACCGGCAACCGCGTGACTTGCCGCGATTGGTTCCAGCTGTCGCTGAAAGAAGGGCTGACGGTGTTCCGCGACCAGGAATTCTCGGCCGACATGGTCGGTACCGACAGCGGCCGCGCCGTCGGCCGCATCGACCAGGTGCGCACCTTGCGCCAGGCCCAGTTCCCGGAAGATGCGGGCCCGATGGCCCACCCGGTGCGTCCCGACTCCTTTGTCGAGATCAACAATTTCTACACCGTGACGGTGTACGAAAAGGGCGCCGAAGTCGTGCGCATGTACCAGACCCTGCTGGGCCGCGAAGGCTTCCGCAAGGGCATGGACTTGTACTTCGAACGCCACGACGAGCAAGCCGTGACCTGCGACGATTTCCGCTGCGCCATGGCTGACGCGAATGGCCGCGACCTCAGCCTCTTCGAGCGCTGGTACAGCCAGGCCGGCACGCCGGTGGTGTGCGCCGAAACCCGCTACGACGAGCTTGCCAAGACCTACACGCTGACCCTGTTCCAGTCCTGCCCGGCCACGCCCGGCCAGACCAGCAAATTTCCCTTCCACATTCCTGTGGCCGTGGGCCTGCTCGGTGCGGACGGCAAGGACATGCCGCTCACCATCGACGGCCAGGACGCCGGCACGACAGCGGTGCTGGAACTGACCGAATCGGAACAAAGCTTCGTCTTCGAGAACGTGCAGGAACAGCCGACTCCGTCGATCCTGCGCGACTTTTCCGCGCCGATTATCCTCGACTACAACTACGGTGACGCCGACCTGCTGCACCTGTTCAGCCACGACAGCGACCCGGTGAACCGCTGGGAAGCCGGCCAGCGCCTGGCCATGGGCCGCCTGCTGAAGCTGACCGGCGAAGCCGGCGTCGGCGCGCCGCTGCTGCTGGACGACACCTTCCTGCTGGCCATGGGCAAGATGCTGAGCGACGAGTCCCTCGACCCGGCTTTCCGCGAGCAAGCTTTGCTGCTGCCGTCGGAAACCATGGTGGCCGAGCAGATCGCCGTGGTCGACCCGCTGGCCATCCACCTGGCGCGCCAGTTCGTGCGCGCCAACATCGGTGCGCGCCTGAAGCAAGAGCTCCTGGCCCAGTACCACGCGAACGCCACCCCGGGCGAGTACAGCCCGGACGCGCTGTCGATCGGCAAGCGCGCGCTGAAGAACCTGTGCCTGGCCTACCTGACGGCAGCCCAGGACGAGGAGGGCATCCAGCTCGCCCAGGACCAGTTCGAGAACGCCGGCAACATGACCGACCGCGTCGCCGCCCTGAGCGCGCTGATCCATGCGCGCGTGCCGACTGTCGATGCCGCCCTGCAGCGTTTCTACGACGAGTTCGAGGACGAAGCCCTGGTCATCGACAAATGGTTTGGCATGCAGGCATCGAGCGCCACGAGCGACGTGGCCGCCGTGCGCCAGCTGATGCGCCACCCGGCCTTCAACCTGCGCAACCCGAACCGCGCACGCAGCCTGATCTCGAGCTTCTGCGCCAACAATCCGGTGCAGTTCCACGCGCCGGACGGCAGCGGCTACGCCTTCTGGGCCGAGCAGGTGATCACCCTCGACGGCCTGAACCCGCAAGTGGCGAGCCGCCTGGCGCGCGCCATGGACCGCTGGCGCCGCTATACGCCTGCGTTGCAGGAGCAAATGAAAAAGGCGTTGCAGCAGGTCGCCGGCCAGCAGCGCCTGTCGAACGACGTACGCGAAGTCGTGGGCAAGGCGCTCGCAAACTAAAGATTCAACAAACCGAAGGAAGTTCATGAAACGCGTCAGTCTCACGCAACACCTCGTGGAGGAGCAACGCCTCCACAACACCATTCCGGCCGAGCTGCGCCTCCTGATCGAGGTCGTGGCCCGCGCCTGCAAGCGCATCAGCTATGAAGTCAGCAAGGGCGCCCTGGGCGACATCCTCGGCAGCGCCGACACCGAGAACATCCAGGGCGAAGTGCAGAAGAAGCTGGACGTGATTTCCAACGAGATCCTGCTGGAAGCGAACGAGTGGGGCGGCCACCTGGCGGCCATGGCATCGGAAGAAATGGAAAGCATCCACCCGATCCCGAACCGTTATCCGAAGGGCGAGTACATGCTGCTCTTCGATCCGCTCGACGGCTCCTCGAACATCGACGTCAACGTGTCGATCGGCACCATCTTCTCGGTACTGAAAGCCCCGGAAGGCATGGACGAACCGACCGAGGGGGCCTTCCTGCAGCCGGGCACGGCGCAGGTGGCGGCCGGTTACGCGGTCTACGGCCCGCAAACCATGCTGGTGCTGACCACCGGCGACGGCGTGCACTGCTTCACCCTGGACCGCGAGATGGGTTCCTGGGTCCTCACCCAGAGCAACATGCAGATCCCGGCGTCGACCAAAGAGTTTGCGATCAACATGTCGAACAAGCGCCACTGGCATCCGCCGGTGCAGCGCTATGTCGACGAAATGCTGGCCGGTAAAACCGGTGCGCGCGGCAAGGACTTCAACATGCGCTGGATCGCCTCGATGGTGGCCGACGTGCACCGCATCCTGAACCGCGGCGGCGTCTTCATGTACCCGGCCGACATGCGCGACCCTGCGCAACCGGGCAAGCTACGCCTGATGTACGAAGCCAATCCGATGGCGATGATCGTCGAGCAGGCCGGCGGCGCGGCCACCGACGGCGTGAACCGCATCATGGAGATCGCGCCGGCCAAGCTGCACCAGCGCGTGCCGGTGTTCCTCGGTTCGAAGGAAGAAGTCGAGCTGGTGACCCGCTACCACACCGAGCAATAATTTTTTGGCAAATCCCGCGCGAAATTGCCGAGCCGGACTAGCACGTTTGCCACGTTGTTGCTAGAATACGGCTCTTCGCCGGGATAGCCTGGCGTAGAGCCGCTGTAGCTCAGTCGGTAGAGCAGCGCATTCGTAATGCGAAGGTCACCAGTTCGATTCCGGTCAGCGGCACCAGGAATTCAGCAGGAAAATAAAAGGGTTGTACGTGCAAGCGTGCAGCCCTTTTTCTTTTTTCGGCTGTTTCGCCATCCCGCACATCCCGCGCGCCGGACCGGCGCAGCTTCCTCGCCACGCCGGCCCGGCAGTTTCCATACGCCGCTCAGGCCAGCCGGCGCACGTGCCGGAACCCCGCATAGCGGTTCACCAGGTCATTGATCAGCTGATCGCGCGTGTAGCCGGTCACGTCGTGCTGCTGGTCGCCCTCGGAGCTGTAGGCCATGGCACGGTAATGGCGGCGCTCCTGGCCCGCCTCGCGCGCCTCGGCCCAGGCAAAGCTGGGCGAGCGGAAGCTGCGCGCACGGACCGTGTAGCGGAACACGCCGCGGTCGCCATGCGGCACGTCGAGGTCGAGCCGGTCCTCGCCCACGACCAGTTCCGGCGCCAGGCCGCTGTCGCGCATTTGCGCGGCCACGGCTTCGAATGCCTGGCGCACGGTGTCGCCGAGGAAGGATTCGATCTCCGGCCTGTCGTAGAAGCCGGTGATGCTGGCCAGCCGCTGCTGCCAGCTCAGGCCCGTCGCCGGCGGCGTGTCGGCGGCGATCGACAAGTCCATGGACGTGCCCCTGGCCTCGGTCTGCAGGGCGCGCAACAGGCCGTAGCAGATCAAGAGCATCACGATGGCGAAGGGCAGCGCACTGGCGAGCGCGGCGGTCTGCAGCGCCTGCAGGCCGCCGGCCAGCAGCAGCACGGCTGCCACCACGCCGGCGCAGACCGCCCAGAAGATGCGCTGCCAGACCGGCGGATTCGGCGCCGCGCCGGAGGTGATCATGTCGATGACGAGCGCGCCGGAATCGGCTGAGGTCACGAAGAAGGTCACGATCAGCAGGGTAGCAAGGCCCGATGCGATGGTCGAGAACGGCAGCTGTTCCAGCACCTCGAACAGTGCCACCGGGATGTTGTCGGCCACCGTCTGGACGATGGGCGCGGCGCCGCCCAGATCCAGCGCGATGGCGGTATTGCCGAACACGGTCATCCACAGGAAGGTGAACAGCACCGGCACCAGCAGCACGCCGCCGATGAACTCGCGGATGGTGCGCCCGCGCGAGATGCGCGCGATGAACATGCCGACGAACGGCGACCACGAAATCCACCAGCCCCAGTAGAACAGCGTCCAGTCGCCCAGCCAGGCGTTCGGCTCGTAGGCGTACATGCGGAAGGTGCGCTGCACCACCGCGCCCAGGTAGGCGCCGACGTTCTGGACAAAGGCCTGCAGCAGGAACACGGTCGAGCCCGCGAACAGGACGAAGACGAGCAGGGCGATCGCCAGGATGATGTTGAGTTCGGAAAGACGCTTGACGCCCTTGTCGAGGCCGGTGCCGGCCGACAACGTCGCCATGCCGGTGATGACGGCGATCAGGACGATCTGCACCGTCGGGTTCACCGGCAGGCCGAACAGATGGGAAAAGCCGGCATTCACTTGCAGCACGCCGAAGCCGAGCGAGGTGGCGACGCCGAACATCGTGCCGAGCACGGCGAAGATGTCGATGGCGTGGCCGGCCGGGCCGTGGATATGCTTGCCGATCAAGGGGAACAGTCCCGAGCGCAAGGTGAGCGGCAGGCCGCGCCGGAACGCGAAATAGGCCAGCGCCAGCCCGACGACCAGGTAGATCGCCCAGGCGTGCAGGCCCCAGTGGAAGAAGGTCAGCACCATCGCCTGGCGCGCCGCCTCGACCGTGCTGCCTTCGCCCACGGGCGGCTTGGCATAGTGCTGGATCGGCTCGGCCACGCCGAAGAACAGCAGGCCGATGCCCATGCCGGCGCTGAACAGCATCGCGAACCAGGACAGGTAACTGTATTCGGGTTCGCTGTCGTCGGGGCCGAGCTTGACGTCGCCGTAGCGGCTCAGCATGAGGAAAATGACGAAGATCAGGAAGATGGCCACGCTCAGGATGTAGAACCAGCCGAAGTCGTGGACGATCTTCGCCTGCAGCGCGTCGAACGCACGGCCGGCCTCGGCCGGGAACAGGGCGCCGAACAGGACAAACGCAAGGATCAGGCCGGCCGAGATGAAGAAGACCGGCGGATTGACCTGCATCCGGGGGCGGGCGGCGGCAGTGGGTTTCGGGGCGGCGTCAGTCATCGATTCGGTTTTCCTTCAGGATGGGCGGGCCGGATGCGCAGGCAATGCGCCACGGTTCGACGGCCGGCCATGGTATGCGCTTCTGCCGACGAGCTTACATCCGGGCGCCAGGATGAAGGGCACGATTGGATCGCGGGTGGCGAGCGGGCGTCGCCTTGCCGGTCGCGCTGTTTCGGCAGAAAGCAGTTGATACAAAATTATAACAAAAGCATCTATATTTGTATAAATGTTTCTATCCTGCTAGAATCTTGCCTGCTCCAGCACAGTTGACACTTCCAACTGACGAACATCGGCCTGGCCCGGAGCGCCAGACAAATACCGATGCCACGCTCCCCGGCGCCGCCGCGCACCGGGACCATGTCCGGCCTCGATGCCGGGTCGATCATCCGGCCCGGGCGGTGCGGCGATCCCCGCCGCCCGCCACCGCCGGAAAACATTGTCCACGATGACGCAGCCCACGCGGCTGCCCGGGCGCACCGGCCGGCACGGCTGCGCGCCTGCCGCCAGGCCGCCGCCGCGCCTTTTGTCTTGCCGCAGGCTCCAGGCAGTCCCAGCACTGCGCATCGGCATGGACGACCGAAGCCGTCGCGCCGTTCGACGCCGCTAGAAAGGAAGCAATGAAGAAAACCACACACCTGGGCGCCGCTACCCTGGCCATGACCATCCTGCTTTGCGCTCCCGCCCATGCCGAAAGCGACACCGCCTCGCCGCTCAAGATCGGCGGCGCAGTCCGCTTCAACTACGTCTACAAGAGCTGGCAGGACGATTACAAGAGCGGCTTCTTCGGCCTGGACACGGCGCGTGTGAACGTCGACTACGACGATGGTAGCCTGATCGGCTCGGCCGAATACCGCTACAACAACTACCCAAAAGGACAGGGCGGCTACTGGCAGCATTTCCTGCACCATGGCTGGGTGGGCATGCGCTTCGCCGACAAGAGCACGCTGCACGTGGGCCTGGACAAGCAAGTCTTTGGCCTCTACCCGTTTGCCTCCAACAATTTCTACTCGTCGATCGCGTTCTACGCCGGCTTCGAGGACAAGTACGACCTGGGCCTGACCTACGCCAGCCGGCCCGGCCCCTTCGAATGGCAGCTCGGCTTTTACCCGCGCGACGGCGGCTCCTACGGCGGCGGCAGCAACACAGCCGGCGCGTCGAATCGCTATTCCTACAACATCGTGGCCGACGACGACGAGCAGGGCTTCGGCACCGGCCAGCACGACAGCGAGCGCAACACCCTGGTCGGGCGCATGGCCTGGCATGTCGGACCGGACGCCCGCCACGAAGTCGGCATCTCGGGCCTGAGCGGCGAGATCCGCAACGGCGCCGGCGACACGACCCGGCGCCATGCGGCAGCCGTCCACTACGCCGGGCCGGTGGGCCCGTTCAAGCTGATGCTCGAGGCCTTGCGCTACCGCTACCGGACCGCCCACGACGCCAGCCAGACCTACGGCGGGCTCGACCCCAACAGCTTCGTGATGCTGGGCGCCTTCGGCTACCCGTATCCGCTGGCCACGAAAGGAAATATCTACATCGCCAACCTCAGCTACGACATCCCCGGCAAGCTGGGTCCGTTCGGCAACTTCAAGGTCTACAACGACTACGGCATCCTGCACAAGCAGGTCGGCGGCTACCAGGATTCGGTGCAGAACGTCACCGGCCTGAGCTTCTCGTCGGGGAAATGGGTGTTCTACATGGACTTCATGCGCGGCAAGCACCATCCCTACCTGTCGCCGGATGCGGGTGGGCTAGGCGCAACGCCCGCCGAGTACGGCCGTTCCACGCGCCGGGTCAATTTGCAGGCCGGTTACTACTTCTGACGACGAGTGGTGTACGGGCCATTGCGCCGGACTGCAGGTCCGGTGATCTTTGCGCTGAGCAATTGATTTTTCCTGTACACCGCGCTTTTGCCCCCCATCTTCACGCAAAGTTTGCCGATCTAACAGCTCTGTTAGACACCGCACTGTTCCGCCTTCCCAGCTGTTATAACTTTTGTATCGCGACGCGGTTTTCCCGACGACCGCAATCGTGCAGTACGCCAGACCGGCGTACGCTGTGAGACGGGATGCGAAAGTGACGTGCTATGACGGGATTTTTTGACGGAACTTTTGAGGCCGACAAATGTCATCGATGCGAATCCTTGACGGTCGGCACAATCCGAATGATCCATTGATGTAGCGCAGTCCATTTTCGCGCCTCCGTTTTGTTTCGAGCGCAATCGGGGAGAATGTGGATCGGTATCGGTCTACTCCGCGGTGATCTACTTTTTACGAGGACAAAGTCATGGATAATCAGAAATCGAGCGAGGGTAAAGGCGTTGAAGCCGGCCGCCAAGGCGCAGGCAGCAACATTGGCAAAGACCAGCAATCGGGCCTGAACAAGGACCTGCAATCGGGCGCCAGCAGCCAAAAAGGCGCTAGCGGCTCGTCGGGCAGCACCGGTTCGTCGTCGGGCAGCATGAGCGGCGGTTCGTCGTCGAGCGCCAGCCCATCGACGAGCTCGGTCAGCTCGAGCGGCAACACCGGCGCAACGGGCGGCAGCGCTGCCGGTTCGTCGGGCAGCATGGGTTCGTCGTCGTCGTCGTCGTCGACCGGCGGCACCTCGGGTTCGTCGGGCGCCATGGGCTCCTCGTCGAGCGGCAGCTCGCCATCGAGCTCGGCTTCGGGTTCGACCTCGGGCATGGGTTCGAGCTCGGCCTCGGGCTCGGGTTCGTCGGCTTCGACCGGCGCAATGGGCGGTTCGTCGGCAAGCACCGGCAGCGACGCATCGAAGGATTCGTCGAAAGATTCGTCGTCGAAAGACGCGAGCGTGCTGTCGTCGGTCAAGCCTGAAGAAATGCACAAGTCGATCGACAAGGCCGCCGAGGCAGCCCAGCCGATGGTCGAGCGCGTTGTCAGCAGCGCCCACGCCGGCGTCGACAAGCTGAGCGGCCTGCTGAGCAGCGCCCAGGAAACCTTCGGCTCGCGCAAGGAACAAGTCAACGACACCTACCAGCAACTGGCCGATTCGGGCCGCGAGTATGTCCGCAACAAGCCGGGCACCGCCATCGCCATCGCTGTCGGCGTGGGCTATGTCCTCGCCAAGCTGCTGGGCGGCAGCAACCGTCGCGATTACTGATCGCAACTGAGCTGATCGCGCCTGAAGCAGCGTCGAGCTGCTTCGGGTTGCCTCATCCCTGAAGCCCCGGCCCGCAGCACGCTGGCCGGGATTCAGCCTTTACAAACATTCAGAACGGAGAACATATGCAAGCTCATTCGGTGAGCGGGACCACGCACGCCCCTGCGGGCGGCATCCCGGCTCAAAACCTCCCTGACGGCGCCGTCGAAGCGCACCGCTCCGGCGTGTCGTGGGGCGCGATTTTCGCGGGCGCCGTGGCTGCTGCTGCGCTCTCCCTCGTGCTCTACCTGCTTGGCTCGGGCCTCGGCTTTGCCGCGGCTTCGCCCTGGGCCGACAATTCCGGCGTCGCACTCGGCATCTCGGCCATCCTGTGGATTTCCTTTACCCAGCTGGCGGCCTCGGCTGTTGGCGGCTACCTGGCCGGACGCCTGCGCGTGAAATGGGCCAGCGTCCGCACCGACGAAGTCTACTTCCGCGATACCGCGCACGGCATGCTGGCCTGGGCCGTGGCCACGCTGCTGACCGCCGCCTTCTTCGGTGGCCTGATGGGCAAGATGGCCGGCACCGCCGTCGACGCCGGCGCCGGTGTCGCCAAGGCAGCGATTGCCAGCGGCGCGGCGGCGACTGCAGCGGTGACGAACAATGACGGCGGCAATGGCAACAGCGCCGGCGCCAATCCGCTCGACTATTTCTCGGACATGATGCTGCGCAGCGAAAAGCCGGGCACCGTCGACGACGCCGACCTGCGCCGCGAAACCGTGCGCATCCTGGCCAACAGCGTGCCGAACGGCAACCTGGCGACCGAGGACCGCGCCTATCTCGCCACCCGCATCGCCGAGCGTACCGGCATGGACCGCGTGACCGCCGAACGGCGCGTCGACGACGTCTATGCCCGCAGCGCGGCAGCGGCGGCCAAAGCCAGGGCCACGGCCAAGGAAGCGGCCGACAAGGCCCGCAAGACCGCGGCCGGCACGGCGCTGTGGCTGACCCTGGCCCTGTTCATCGGCGCCTTCGTTGCCAGCTGGTGCGCCACGATCGGCGGCCGCCTGCGCGACAACTGAGCGCTCCATCGATCAATCAGAAAGGAGAACACCATGCGTTCGATACTACTCTGGCTGCTGGGCATACCGATTCCGATCATCATCCTGCTCGCGATCATTTTCTAACAGCACATTGCATTAAATAGCAGCACCCTGAAACGACAACGCCGGCACATGCCGGCGTTGTCGTTTTCACCTTGTACTTCGTCACTCCTGCTGTATTGCGCTCACTTCATCGCCGACGGTTCCCCGGCCTTGGCCGGCGCCGCGTGCGGATGCCTGCGCGCCCGGTTCACGCCGCGCCACATCAGGTTCTTGAGATCGTCCACATAGGTGAACACGGCCGGCACCACCAGCAGGCTCAATAAGGTCGAGGTGATCAGCCCGCCGATCACGGCAATCGCCATCGGCGAGCGGAAGCTCGGGTCGCCCGACAGGCCCATGGCCAGCGGCAGCATGCCGGCGCCCATCGCAATCGTGGTCATGATGATCGGGCGCGAACGCTTGTGGCAGGCGTCGACCAGGGCTTCGAAGCGCGCCATGCCGGCCTTACGCGCCAGGATCGCATAGTCCACCAGCAGGATCGAGTTCTTGGTCACGATCCCCATCAGCATGATCAGGCCGATCATGGTCGGCATCGACAGCGCGCTGTTGGTGATCAGGAGCGCGACAAAGGCGCCGCCGATCGACAGCGGCAGCGCCGCCAAAATCGTCAGCGGCTGCATGAAGTCGGCAAACAGCAGCACCAGCACGCCGTAGATGCAGAGCACGCCGATGGTCATGGCGATGCCGAAGCTGGCGAACAGTGCCTGCATTTCCTGGGCGTCGCCGAGTTCCGCAATCGTCACCGACGCCGGCAGCGTGTTAAAGGCGGGCAGGGCGCGCGCCTCGGCATTCACTTCACCCAGCGAACGGCCCGACAGCTCCACGTCGAGCGTCACATTCCGGCTGCGGTTCAGGCGGTCGATCTGGGCCGGGCCGCTTTCCATGGTGATGCTCGCCACGCTGGCCAGCAGCACCGGGCCATTTTTGCCGGGCACCGTCAGGCGGCCGATGGCGTCGAGGTCGGCGCGCACCGCGTCCGGCAATTTCACACGGATCGGCACCTGGCGCTCGGACAAATTCATCTTCGCCAGCGACTGCTCGTAGTCGCCGGCGGTGGCCACGCGCACCGTTTCGCCAATCGCCGCCGCGGTCACGCCGAGGTCGGCGGCGCGCGCAAAGTCGGGCCGCACGATGATCTCCGGGCGCACCAGCGAGGCGCTGGAGCTGACGTTGCCGATCCCGCGCAGCGTGCGCAAGTCGCGTTCGGCGCGCTGGGCGGCGGCGGCCAGTGCGACCGGGTCTTCGCTGCGCAACACCAGCTGCATCTTGCTGCCAGTGTCGGCCTGACCGACGTTGAAGCGCGCGCCGGGAATGGCGGACAATTCCGTCCGCATGCGGCGCTCCAGCTCGTCGAGCTTGACGTCGCGGTCGCTGCGGTGGACGGTGGTCACGGTGAGTACCGCGCGCCGCGCCTCGGCCGCTGCGCCGGGCGCAAAGGCGTCGCCGCTGGAGCCGCCGCCAATCGAGGAGAACACGCCGGTCACGCCGGCCACGCGCATGGTCGCCAGGCGCGCCTGCTCGGCCACCGCGTGGGTTTGCGCCAGCGTCGAACCCGGCGGCAGTTCGACGTTGATCAGGGTCTGGCCGCGGTCGGCGGCCGGCACGAAGCCGGTCGGCAGCAGCGGCACCAGCGCAATCGAGGCAACGAAGAACACGGCGGTGGCGAGCGCGGTCAGCCCGCGGTGGCGCAGGCACCACTGCATGGCGCCCATGTAGCGCCGCATGACCGCGCCGTCTTTCTGCTCGTGCTGCTTGGCCGGCTTCAGGATGTAGGCCGCCATCATCGGTGTGAGCAGGCGCGCCACCACCAGCGAAGCGAGAATCGCCAGTACCGCGGTCCAGCCGAACTGCTTGAAGAAGCGCCCCGGAATGCCGCTCATGAAGGCGGTCGGCAGGAACACCGCCACCAGCGAGAAGGTGGTGGCGATCACCGCCATGCCGATTTCGTCGGCCGCTTCCAGCGCCGCCTGCATCGGCGATTTCCCCATCTGCAGGTGCCGTGCGATGTTCTCGATCTCGACGATGGCGTCGTCCACCAGCACGCCGACCACCAGGGCCAGCGACAGCAGGGTGACCATGTTCAGCGTGTAGCCGAACAAATACTGGCCGAGGAAGGCGGGAATCACCGACAGCGGCAGGGCGGCGGCGGCGACCAGGGTCGCGCGCCAGTCGCGCAGGAACCACCACACCACCAGTACGGCCAGCACCGCGCCTTCGTACAGCATCTCCATCGAGGCGTCGAAGTTTTCCTGCACCGGTTCGGCGTTGTCGACCACTTCCTTCAGGATCACGTTGGGGTGCGCTTTCTGCAGATCAAGCACAGCCTGGCGTGCGCCTTCGGCGACTTCGGTTTCGCTGGCGCCGCGCGTGCGGAACACTTCGAAACCGATCACGCGGCGCCCGTCCTGCTCGGCCAGCGCGCGCGGTTCGCTGACGGTGTCGATCACCTTCGCTACTTCATCGAGGCGCACGCGGCGGCCGTCGGGCAGGGGAATGTCCATGCGCGCCAGTTCCTGGGCGCTGCCGACGGTGGCCAGCGTGCGCACCGACTGCTCGGCGCCGCTGACGTCGCCGCGCCCGCCCGGCGCTTCCCTCTGCACGTTGCGCAGCTGGCGCGAGATGTCCAGGGCCGAGACGCGCAGCGCCGCCATGCGCGCGTCGTCGAGTTCGACGCGGATCTCGCGGTCGACGCCGCCCACGCGCTTGACCGCGCCCATGCCGGGCACACCGAGCAGGCGTTTCGACACGGCGTTGTCGACGAACCAGCTCAGCTCCTGGTCGTCGAGGCTGCCCTTGCTGCCGCCAGCACCGGGCTTGGCGGTGGCGGTAAACGTGAGGATCGCACGGCCGGCGGTGGCGGTCTTGGTCACGCTCGGCTCGCGCATCTCGGCCGGCATGTCGGCGCGTACCTGGGAGACGGCGTCGCGCACGTCGTTCACGGCGTCCGACAGGTTTTTATCGAGGATGAATTCGACGGTGACCGTGGCCACGCCGTCGAGCACGCGCGTGTAGATGTTCTTCACGCCTTGCAGCGTGGCGACCGAGTCCTCGATCTTGCGCGCGACCTCGGTTTCCAGCTGGGCCGGCGCGGCGCCGTCGAGCGTGGCGGTGACGGTGACGATCGGCAGTTCGATATCGGGGAAGAACTGGATCTTGTTCGACTTGAAGGCGAGCAGGCCGGCCAGCGTGAGCAGGGCGAACAGCAGGATCGCCGGGATCGGGTTGCGGATCGAGAGGGCGGAAAAATTCATCGACGGCCCCTCAGCGCGCAGTGGCGGACGATGTGCCAGCCTGCGCATTCGCCGGCATGTTCGCCGGCGCCGCGCCCGGCGTTGGCGCCGCCGGTGCCGGCTGGCCCGCGGGCGCCTGCGCCCCCCGCTGGACATTCCGCACCAGGTCGCCATCGTTCAGGAAACCGGCGCCGCTGACCACGATCTGCGCATCCGGCGCCAGCCCGCCCAGCACCTCGATGCGTTCGCCCAGGCGGCGCCCGGTCGTGATCTTTTGCTGGCTCACGCGGCTGTCTGCGTTCAGGCGGAACACATAGTTAAAACCGTCGCGCACGGCGATCGCCTGCTGCGGCACGGTCAGCGCGTTCGAGGCGCCCATCTCGAATTCGCCGCCGGCGAACATGCCGGCCTTCAGCGGCGCGGTGCTGCTCATGGCCGGCGGCAGGTCGACGTAGACCAGGGCGGTGCGCGTTTGCGCGTCGACGGTCGGCGCGATCATGCGCACCTTGCCGGTCACTTCGCTGCCGTTGGCCGCCTTGACAACCGCGCGCGTGCCGGGCTTGATGCGGTCGATGTCGGCCGCCGTCACCTCGGCGCGCCATTCCAGGCGGCCCTGGCGGATCAGGCGGAACAGCTCCGTGCCGGCGCCGACGACGGCGCCCACGGTGGCGTTGCGCGCCGAGATCACGCCGCTGTCGGGCGCCACCACGGTGGTGTACTTCAGGCGCAGCTGCTGCTGGGTGAGGGTGGCGCGGGCGGCGGCCACGCGCGCGGTAGCGGTGTTCGCGGCGGTGAGATACTGCGCCACCTGCTGCTCGCTCATCGCGCCCGAACTGCGCAGGGCTTCGCCGCGGCGTGCGTTGGCGGCGGCTTCCTCGGCATTCGCCTGCGCTTCCTGCAGCGCCGCGCGCGCCTGGGCGACGTCGGCGTTCACGGTGTCGGCCGAGAACACGGCCAGTACTTCGCCCTTCTTCACCACGTCGCCCACGTTCACGCGTACCTCGGTCAGGCGCAGGCCGTTCGACTCGCTGCCGATCACCGCTTCCTGCCAGGCGGCCACGTTGCCGTTGGCGCCCAGGCGCAGCGGCAGCTCGGCGGTCGAGGGGCGCGCGGTGCTGACGGTCAGTGCGGGCGTGGCCGGGGCGTCCTTCCCCTTGTTGGCGGCGTCGCGGCCGCAGCCCGCCAGGGCCAGGACGATCAGCGCGGCCGGGCCGGCACGCAGGGGGAGGCGGGTGGTCGTAAATCGCATGTGCTTGGTTTCCGTTTCTGCTGGGCCGCTGCCGGCAATATCGAAGCAGTTTATCGCAAAGGCAAGGTATTTCCGCTCGTGTTCGAGGCCAGCCTCTAATCCCGTTACAATGGTTTTTTTGCGATGGAGGTGGAGATGATGAAACGATTGAAACGATTCCTGTCGTTCGCGGCCCTGTCCTGTACGCTGCCGCTGCACGCCGTGGCGCAGAACCCTGCTCCACCTGCCGATCCGCCCTGTCGCGCCGAGCCGCAAGCCGACGCACCTGCCTCGGCCGCCCTGCCGCCGCGTGCCGGCACCCAGCCCATGCCAGAACGCGGCAGCGTGGCGCCGGTGAACAAGCTGCCCTCGCATGTGGAGTCGGCTTCCTCGCGCAGGATGGCGGCGGTAAATGCGCGCCAGGAGACCGCAAATGTGAAAAAAAATTCCGAGCCGCCTTGCCGGCCGATGGCGACGCAGATTGCGCCAGCCGAGGATGGGAAGAAGAGCTGAGACAGGAATTGCACCAGAACAGTGCAATTCATATCGCATGCGCACCCTGATGATGCACTGCGACATAAACCCTTGTCAACGTGGTGCCGGAGCAGCAGCTGGGTGTCTGTTACCGAGAGGAGCTACGGTATTGATACCGTAGTTTTACCGTATTGCGGTGCACAATAAACCGCGTTATATTGGAACTGTCTCCTCCAGTTTTCTCCGAATACTGGATTACCGCCCGGTACCGCAAGGTACTCGGGCGTTTTTTTTGCGTGTAGCGTTGGCGTGAACGAAGCGGGTAGCGTCGACCGTGCCGTGTGGCGTTGACGTAACCGAAGCTGGAAGCACCAACCGTAGAGGATGTGAAAAAATTGTCAGGGCAAGGCGCCGAGTCGAAGACAGTACGAGCGTACGGCGAGACGAGGCAACGCAGCCATGGCGATTTTTTCACATCCTCGTAGGGTGGGCACTCGTGCCCACGCGGTACGCACGGGTCCGCAGTCGGCAGCGGTGAGGTATCGCTCGCGCGGTGTACGATGGATGGAAAGCCTGCATGGCGATAGGGCCGAGCTCCGCGTTTGCGGGCGGCGAGTCACAGCACGTAGTGCAAGCATGGGCACGTAACCGCGTGGGCACGGAGTGCCCACCGTACGATCAGCGTCAGCAACGTTGCCAACGTCGGCGTCCCCAATATTGTCGAGGTCAGCATTCATCGACGTCAACGTCGCGGATACCGCCGGCGCTTGCCTTATTCGACGCCCTCGCCTTGGAAACTCCCCGCGCGCCAGGTCAGCACCAGCGTATCGCGGTGCCCGTGCTCGGCCAGCGGCTGGATCGGCGTCGACTCATGGATCACGGCCGCGTCGTCCAGCAGCAGCATGGTCCAGGGTTCGGTCATGGTAAAGCGCTGCCCGCGCGGCCCGTTCGCCTCGAACACGCGCGTCTCGCCGCCCTTGATGCCGGCGCGGTCGATCAGGATCACGGCCACGTAATCCACGCCATCGCGGTGCGCGCCTTCCGGCGTCGGGCGGCCGATGCCGTCGGCGGTGTCGATGCGGAACTGGTGGGCTTCCACGTACCAGGGCTGCGCGCCTTTCACCTCGGAGCACACCGCGCCGAGCGCGCGCAGCAGGCGCCCCCAGGCCGGTTCGGCGATGGTCGCGTCTTGGATCGGTTCGAACAAACGGTGCATGCCGCCGTGCAGGGCGTTGTACTCGACCGGCTGCCAGTGCGCGCGGTGCGCGGTCTGTTCGAGCGCAGCGCCGCTGTCGACGAAGCAGGAGTGGCGGCGGCGCCGGTAGCGGCCGCCGTCCTTCAGGTAGTTGTCGAGTTCGAGGTGGTCCCAGCTCGGCGCCAGCGCCTGCAGTTCAGGCAGCGAGCAGCCGGCCAGGCGCGCCACGTCGGCCGGGCGCACGAGCGCGTAGCCGTCGCCGCGCAAAGCCTCGGCGAGGCGGGAAGGATCGGTGTAGGGTGGTTCGGAGGTCATCATGCCCGGTAGCGTAGCACCTTTCATGGTGGGCAGTGAAGGGTGGCCGGTCCTCCTGCTCTCCGTCAAACCACCCGTTGTTGCCAGGCCTTGTTGCCAGGCAGGAGCGACTTAGCGGGTAGCCTGGTCGGGATTGGCGCGGTCGAAGGTCAGGCTGCGCACGGCATTGCCGTCGTTGAGGTTCACGGTGTTTACCTGGTCGGGCAGGAAGTCGACCAGCACGGCGTTGTGGATGGCGCCGGCCTTCCACAATGGCGTCTTTTCGATCTCCTGGTACACCGTGACGCGCTCGGCGTCGGCCGACACGCCGACCCAGCGCACGCGCAGGCGCGTCTTGTCCTGGCCGAGCACCCAGAAGCGCGAGTCGATGTACTTGCGCAGCACCTCCTGGTCGTCGGGTTCGGTCAGGTCGAACTGGCGCCCGTACATGTTGGCCAGCAGCGCGTCGATGTCGTGCGCCATGTAGGTATGCACGATCTCGGTGCTGCCGGTGCGGGCGTTGAACGACACGTCGGCGATGCCCGCGTGGAAGCGGTGCGCCGACGCCGCCGCGCTGGCGCACAGCAGCACGGCGCACAGCAGCATCTTCAAACTTTTCATCATTGCGCAGCCTTTGGCGTTTCAGGCACGCCATTCGCCGGCGCCGCCTTGGTTTTCAGCGGCGTATTGTAGTCCCTCATCAGGTCCGGCCCGCTGCGGTTGGTCTTGAACAGCTCCAGGCGCGACGGGGTCAGCTTGCGCGGCCAGGCGTTGTTGTCGACGTTGATGTCGGCCGTTTCCCAGAACGGGTCTTGCGTCAGGCCGACCATCGGCTCGTCGGTGACGATCAGTTTCGTGATCTTCTTCGGCGAGTAGCGCCAGACTTCGGCCGGGATGCGCTCGATGGTTTTTTTACCGCTCGCGAGCTGGATCTCCAGCACCAGCGGCGTCACCAGTCCGCCGACATTGGAAAAATCGACCAGGTACAGGTGCTTGCCCGAGGTCAGAAGGGCTTTCTCCCAGTCTTCCAGCTTGTCCTGCTGCTCGCTGAATTTGTTGCGGTCGGCATTCGTGACGGTGAAGTCGTCGTGCTCGTTGTAGAAATCCTTCAGCTCGGGGTGGGCATCCACGCGGCGCGGCATGCCCTTGTTGCGCTGCTCGGTGAGCGAGGCCGGCTCGGCATCGCGCAGCTTGCGGCGCCAGGCCTTTTCGATGTCCGGGTCCTGGGTGCTGACCGTATATTCGCTGATGCCGTCCACGCTCACGTCCACCGCGTCGGTCGTGTAGAACCAGCCGCGCCAGAACCAGTCGAGGTCCGTGCCGGAAGCGTCTTCCATGGTGCGGAACAGATCGGCCGGGGTCGGGCGCTTGAACTTCCAGCGGCGGCCGTATTCTTTAAAGGCGAAGTCGAACAGTTCGCGGCCCAGCACCGTTTCGCGCAGGATGTTCAGGGCGGTGGCCGGCTTGGCGTAGGCGTTCGGGCCGCGCTGCAGCACCGACTCCGAGTTGGTCATGATCGGCGTCTGGTTGCGGCTCTTCATGTAGTCGACGATGTCGCGCGGATCGCCGCGGCGCGCCGGATAGTTTTCTTCCCAGGCGTTTTCGGCCAGGTACTGCAGGAAGGAGTTCAGGCCCTCGTCCATCCAGGTCCACTGGCGCTCGTCGGAGTTCACGATCATCGGATAGTAGTTGTGGCCGACCTCGTGGATGATCACGCTGATCAGGCCATACTTGGTCGCCTTCGAATACGTGACTTCGCCGGTCTTCTTGTCCTTGGTCGGGCGCGGGCCGTTGAACGAGATCATCGGGTATTCCATGCCGCCGATCGGGCCGTTCACCGAAATCGCCACCGGGTAGGGGTAGTCGAACGAGTACTTGTTGTACTGCTCGATGGTGTGGATGATGGCCTGGGTCGAGTACTGCTCCCACAGCGGATTGCCTTCCTTCGGATAGTAGGACATGGCCAGCACGTCCTTGTCGCCACTCTTCATGCCCTGGGCATCCCAGATGAACTTGCGGCTCGAGGCAAAGGCGAAGTCGCGCACGTTCCGGGCCTTGAAGCGCCAGGTTTTCAGGGTGGTGGCTTTCGACTTCTCGGCCGCTTCGGCTTCGGCCTGGGTCACGATCACGACCGGCTTCTTCGCGGTGCGTGCCTGTTTCAGGCGCGCGCGCTGGGCGGCGGTCAGCACTTCGCCGGCGTTCTGCAGTTCGCCGGTGGAGGCTACGATATGGTCGGCCGGGACCGTGATCTCGACGTCGTAGTCGCCGAACTCCAGCGTGAATTCGCCGTCGCCCAGGTACTGCTTGTTCTGCCAGCCGGCCACGTCGTAGTAGGCGGCCATGCGCGGGAACCACTGCGCCACCTCGAACAAATCGTTCTTGTCTTGTTTGTCGAAACGCTCGAAGCCCATGCGGCGGCCGATCACGCTGGCCTCGGGAATGTTGAAGCTCCACTCCATGGCGAACGACACCTTCGCGCCCGGGGCCAAAGGCTGGGGCAGGTCGATGCGCATCATGGTCTTGTTGACGGCGTAGTGCAGGGGGCGGCCATCGCCCGACTTGACGCTGCCGATCTTGAAGCCGCCGTCGAATGCGCGGCTCTCGTAGGCGAAGCGGATGGCGTCGAACTTCACGCCGTCGGCGCCGCCCTTTTGCCAGGCGTCGCGCGAGGGCAGGGTCGAGATGTTGCGGTTGTCCGAGTCGCCGCGGAACATGTTCTGGTCGAGCTGGACCCACAGGTAATGCAGCGTGTCCGGGGAATTGTTGTAGTAGGTGACGGTGCCGGCGCCGGTGATGGCGCGCTTGGTTTCGTCGAGCGTGGCGCGCAGCTTGTAGTCGGCGCGCTGCTGCCAGTAGGCGTGGCCCGGGGCGCCGGAGGCGGTGCGGGTGGTGGTGGGCGTCGGCAGCAGTTCGTCGAGCTGGCGGAATTTGTCGTCGAACGGGTCGGCGGCGTGGGCGGCGGTGGAGAGAGAGAGGGTCAGCGCGATGGTGCGCGCGAGGTGTTTCATGTTCATGAATTAGGTATTCTGAATGGTACAAAACCGGTAGCCACGCACGATGCGCAGCTACCGGTTCAAACCGTACGGTGGGCACTCCGTGCCCACGCGATTACGTGCGTGTGATTTTTGTGTTGGCGGGGATAACTCGCTCGAAACATCAAGCTTGGCCGCGGGCCGTTGCATCGGTTTCGAGCGGCACCTCGCGGCAGCGGACTCGCGGAACCGTGCGTACCGCGTGGGCACGGGGTGCCCACCGTACGGGTCGGCGTCCGTGGCCCGGATTGATCGCGCGGCCAACAAGCCGATTTACTGCACCGGCGGCACCGTCTCCTTCTTCGGCTCTTCCTTGGCAGCGGCGTCCTTCTCTTCCGTGGTCTTCAGCTTGGTATTGAAGTCCTTCATCAGGTCATTGCCACCGCGTTCGGTCTTGAACAGTTCCAGGCGCGACGGGGTCAGCTTGCGCGGCCAGGCGTTGTTGCTCTGGTCGATGTCGGCGGTTTCCCAGTACGGGTCCTGCACCAGGCTGGTCATCGGTTCGTCGGTGACGATCAGTTTCGTGATCTTCTTCGGCGAATAGCGCCACACTTCGGCCGGAATACGTTCGATGTATTTCTTGCCGCTCGCCAGCTGGATCTCTAGCACCAGCGGCGTCACCAGCCCGCCGACGTTGCTGAAGTCCACCAGGTACAGGTGCTTGCCTGACGAGAGCAGCGCCTTTTCCCAGTCTTCCAGCTTCTCTTGCGACTCCGTGAACTTGTTGCGGTCCGCGTTCGTGACGGTGAAGTCGTCGTGCTCGTTGTAGAAGTCCTTCAACTCCGGATGCGCGTCCACGCGGCGCGGCATGCCCTTGTTGCGCTGGTCGGTCAGCGACGTCGGTTCGGCGTCGCGGAGTTTACGGCGCCAGGCTTTTTCGATTTCCGGGTTCTGCGAGCTGACCGTGTATTCGCTGATGCCGTCGATGCTCACGTCCACCGGGTCGGTGGTGTAGAACCAGCCGCGCCAGAACCAGTCGAGGTCCGTGCCGGATGCGTCTTCCATGGTGCGGAAGAAGTCGGCCGGGGTCGGGCGCTTGAATTTCCAGCGGCGCGCGTATTCCTGGAAGGCGAAGTCGAACAGTTCGCGGCCGAGCACCGTTTCGCGCAGTACGGTCAGGGCGGCGGCCGGCTTGGCATAGGCGTTGTTCCCGAACTGCAGGACCGACTCCGAGTTGGTCATGATCGGCACCTGGTTGCGGCTCTTCATGTAGTCGGTGATCAGGCGCGGTTCGCCGCGCATTTCCGGCCATTGTTCTTCCCAGGCTTCCTGGGCCAGGGTCTGCACGAAGGAGTTCAGGCCCTCGTCCATCCAGGTCCACTGGCGCTCGTCGGAGTTGACGATCATGGGGAAGTAGTTGTGGCCCACTTCATGGATGATCACGCCGATCAGGCCGTACTTGGTGCGCTTCGAGTAGGTCAGTTCGCCGGTCTTCTTGTCCTTGGTCGGACGCGGGCCGTTGAACGAGATCATCGGGTATTCCATGCCTCCCACCGGGCCGTTCACGGAAATCGCGGTCGGGTAAGGGTAGTCGAACGAGTACTTGTTGTACTGCTCGATGGTGTGGACGATGGCGTGCGTGGAGTACTTCTCCCACAGCGGATTGCCTTCCTTCGGATAGTAGGACATCGCCATCACATCGGTGTCGCCACTCTTCATGCCCTGGGCGTCCCAGATGAACTTGCGGCTCGAGGCAAACGCGAAGTCGCGCACATTCTTCGCCTTGAAGCGCCAGGTCTTGGTGCCGGTGGCTTTCGATTTTTCAGCGGCTTCGGCTTCGGCCTGGGTCACGATGACGACCGGCTTCTTCGATGACTTGGCGCGCGCCAGGCGGTCGCGCTGGGCGGCGCTGAGCACCGAGCCCGGGTTCTGCAGCACGCCGGTCGAGGCCACGATGTGGTCGGCCGGGACGGTCAGCTCGACATCGTAGTCGCCGAATTCGAGCGTGAATTCGCCGGCGCCGAGGAACTGCTTGTGCTGCCAGCCATACACGTCGTAGTAGGCCGCCATGCGCGGGAACCACTGGGCGATCTCGAACAGATCGTTCTTGTCTTCGTCAAACTTCTCGAAGCCCGAACGGCCGCCGAGCACCTTCTGCTCGTTGATCTTGTAGTTCCACTCGACGTCGAAATTGAAGCGCTGGCCGGATTTCAGCGGCGTCGGCAAATCGATGCGCATCATCGTGCCGTTGATGGTGTGAGCCAGCTGGCGGCCGCCGGCCTTCACGCCGGTGACCTTGAAGCCGCCGTCGAAGCTCAGGCCTTCGAAGGTCGTGCGCAGGGCGTCGAACTTCATGCCTTCTTCCGGGCTGCGCGGCTTGGCCCAGGCCTCGCGCGAGACCACGGTGGCCGAGCGGCGTGCGCCGGAGTCGGATTTGTAGATGTTCTGGTCGAGCTGCAGCCACAGGTAATTCAGCGTGTCCGGGGAATTGTTGTGGTAGGTGATCGTTTCGGCAGCGCGGATCGAGCGGTTCGCTTCGTCGAGCGTGGCGCGGATCGTGTAGTCGGCGCGCTGCTGCCAGTAGGCGTGGCCGGGGGCGCCGGAAGCGGTGCGGATCGTCGTTGCGGTCGGCAGCAGCTCGTCGAGCTGGCGGAACTTGTCGTCGAAAGGTTCGGCCGCAAAGGCGGACGCGCCGAGGCATAGCGCAGCCAGCGCGAATGGCAAACGGATCATGTTTCCCCTGTTTTTATGATGGAATTTGGAGAAAGTATTCTAATCGTATCTTTCGAGCAAGCTTGGCTTGATTTGTAAAAATACTGATACATGAGGCGGGGATGCGACGCGGTGTTCCCACCTGCGGTTCCGAATTTGTTGGCGTCGCCCGTAGGGTGGGCCGGGCCGCGCTAGGCACTCCGTGCCCACCGTACGGGGCGCTGCCCGTCATATCTCCATGCACGGCGCCGCATCACCGGCGCGCGCGTCACTCCATGCCCGCAGCCACCGGAATGACCGAGCGCAGGATCTGCAGGCAGGCCGGACCCAGCAGGACCACCAGCAGCGCGGGGAAGATGAAGAAGATAAGCGGGAACAGCATCTTGGTCGCGATCTTGGCCGCGCTCTCCTCGATCAGCTGGCGCCGCCGCGTGCGCAACTGTTCCGATTGCACGCGCAGGGCGGTACCGACACTGGTGCCGAAGCGGTCGGCCTGGATCAGCATCTTGACCAGCGCGTCGACGTCTTCGACGCCGGTGCGCAGGGCCAGGTTGCGCAAGGCCTTTTCCTTGCCGCTGCCGGCGCGCATTTCCAGCGTCACCAGCTGCAGTTCCTCGGCCAGTACCGGCGACTTCAGGCCGATCTCGGCGCCAACCCGGCCCAGCGCCGCGTCCATTGCCAGGCCGGCTTCGACGCACACCGTCATCAGGTCCAGCGCATCCGGGAAGGTCTCGAAGATCTCGCGCTGGCGCCGCGCGATGCGCCGCTTCAGCACCAGGTCCGGCGCGTAGTAGCCGACCGAGGCCGAGCCGACCAGCGCCAGGAAGGTGAAGACCAGCGGGCGCTCGGGGTCGTGCGGCAGCAGCAGGAAGGCAAGCAGCGGCAGGCCCACGGTCAGGGCGGTCTTCCCGGCGTGGAACAGACCGGGCGTGGACGGGTCGCGCCAGCCGGCATTGATGAAGCGCAGGCGCACCGGCGAGCCTTCCCAGCCTTCGGCCGGCACCGACAGGCGCGCCAGCGGTGCGGCCAGCCGCGCCAGGCGCACCAGCCAGCCGGTTCCGGGTCCGGCATCGGCATGCGCGCCGGCCTCGCGTTCGTCGAGCGTTGACAGGCGCGCCTTGACCGGGTCGCGCGTGAGCAGCAGCATGGCCAGCACGGCGCCGCCGAACACCAGCAGGAACATCAGGGCCAGCATCAGGATCTGGGACTTCGTCATGGTTGTCGCCTTTGTTGTTTCACATGCGGATACGGATGATCTTGCGGATCGCCAGCACGCCGACCACCATCATCACGGCCGCCGCGCCAAGCATGTTGCGGCCGGCCGGGTCGGTGACCAGCACGCTCATCGTCTCCGGATTCGCCAGGGTCATCACCGAACCCGCGCCGAAAGGCAGCAGGCACAGCACCCAGGCCGAGATGCGGCCTTCGGCCGACAGCACGCGCACCTGGCCTACGAGCTTCAGGCGGTCGCGGATGATCGCGCTGATCGAGGACAGCAGCTCGGTGAGGTTGCCGCCGCTCTCGCGCTGGATCAGCACCGCCACCACGAAGTACTGCAAGTCCATGCTGGGCAAGCGCTGGGCCAGGGCATTCAGGGCGTCGCCCATCGAAATGCCGAAGTTGACTTCGTCGAAGGCCGTCTTGAATTCCTCGCCCAGCGGCGCCGGCACTTCGTCGGCCACGAGCTTGAGCGCGGTCGGGAAGGCATGGCCGGCGCGCATCGCGCGGCTCATCATGTCGAGCGCGTCGGGCAGCTGCAGTTCGAAGCGCGCCAGGCGGGCATCGCGCGCCTGCGCCAGGCGCATCAGCGGCAGGGCCGCCACGCCCAGCGCAAGCGGCAGCAGCACGATGCCGGGCAGGCCCAGCACGATGCCCAGCACCAGCCCGGCCACCAGGCCGCCCGCGCAGAACGCCAGCTGGCGCGCCACCAGCCGGCTCGAGCCGGCCTGCATCAGCATCCGGTCCAGGCGGCGCGTGCCGGGCAGGCGGCGCAGCAGCGCGTCCAGCCCGGGGTTGTCGCTCAGGCGGCGTTCCTTGACGATGGTGATATCGTCCTGGCGCGTCTCGTTGCCGATCACGCTGCGCAGGCGCCGCGCGATGCGCTCGGCTTCCGGGCTGCGGTGCGCCAGCCAGCCCACATACACGCCCCACATGAGGAGCAGGACGGCCGCGAACAGCAGCACGACGAAAAGAAGGAAGGTGATGTCCATGCGCGTCGGCCTGTCTTCAGCGCGGCTCGAAGACCTGCGGCGTCAGGTTCACGCCGAAGGTGCGCAGGCGCTCGGCGAAACGCGGACGCACCCCGGTGGCGCTCGAATGGCCGATCACAGTGCCGTCGTCGCTGACGCCGGTCTGCTTGTACGAGAAGATTTCCTGCATCGTGATGACGTCGCCTTCCATGCCCGTCACTTCCGAGATCGACAGCACGCGGCGCTTGCCGTCGGTCAGGCGCGCCACCTGCACCACCACGCCGACCGCCGAGGCGATCTGCTGGCGCATGGCCTTCGGCGGCAGGGTGCCGGCGGCCATGCTGATCATGTTTTCCAGGCGCGTCAGGGCATCGCGCGGGGTATTCGCGTGGATGGTCGCCATCGAGCCTTCGTGGCCGGTGTTCATCGCGCCCAGCATGTCGAGCGCTTCGGCGCCGCGCACCTCGCCCAGGATGATGCGGTCGGGGCGCATCCGCAATGCGTTCCTCACCAGCGCGCGCTGGGTGACTTCGCCCTTGCCCTCGATGTTTTCCGGACGAGTCTCCAGCCGCACCACGTGCGGCTGCTGCAGTTGCAGCTCGGCCGCGTCTTCCACGGTCACGATGCGTTCGTTGGCGCCGATGAAGCCGGAAATCACGTTCAGCATGGTGGTCTTGCCGGAGCCGGTGCCGCCCGAAATCAGGATGTTCACCTTGGCCTTGCCCAAGCCCTGCAGCACCTCGGCCATGTCGGCCGTCATGCTGCCGTAGGCCACCAGGTCGGCCAGGCGCAGCGGGTCGGCCGAGAAGCGGCGGATCGACATCACCGCGCCGTCGATCGCCAGCGGCGGAATGATCGCGTTCACGCGCGAGCCGTCCGGCAGGCGGGCGTCGACCATCGGGCTCGATTCGTCGATGCGGCGGCCCACGCGCGAGACGATCTTGTCGATGATCTTCATCAGGTGGGCTTCGTTGGTGAAGGTAACGTCGGTCAGTTCCAACTTGCCGCGCCGTTCGACGTAGACCTGCTTGTGCGTGTTGACCAGGATGTCGGACACGGTCGGGTCTTCCAGCAGCGGCTCCAGCGGGCCCAGGCCCAGCATCTCGTTCTGAATGTCGCGCGTCAGGGTCTTGCGCTCGGCGTCGTTGATGACGACCAGCTCTTCTTCCAGCAGGCGCTCGACCAGCAGGCGCAGTTCGGCGCGGATCTGGTCCTGCGACAGTCGCTGCATGCTTTCCAGGTCGATGCGGTCGAGCAGGGCTTCGTGGATGCGGCTCTTCAGCTGGTGGTAAGCGCGGTTGTCGATCGGGCCGCGCTGGGCGTTGGGCTGCGGCGCGCTGTTGCTGAGGCGTTCGCGCAGCGAATAGGCGGGGAGGTTCATCGCGGCAGTTCTTTCTTGTCGGTGGCGCGGCGGTTGAACAGGCGCGACACCAGGCTGGCGCTCGGCGCCGGCGCCGCTTCGCCGGTCAGGCCGCGCGCCATGTCCATCAGCGCCACGCTCAAGGGGCTGTCGGGCGCCAGGCGCGTCACCGGCACGCCCTGGTTGACCGATTTCGCGGCCGCATCGTAGTGGTTCGGCACGGTGCGCAGGGTGGTCGTGTCGAAGGCTGCTTCCAGGTCCTTCATGCGGATGTCGCTGTTCTTGTCGTGCCGGTTCACGATGAGTTCGACCTTGTCCTTGCCGTAGTCGAGATTGCGGAACACGGTGAGCAGGCGCTTGCCGTCGCGGATGTAGGGAAGCGTCATCTGCAGCACCGGATAGATGGTGTCGGCGTGGTCCAGCGCGCGGATGCTCACCGGGTCCAGGCTGCGGCCGACGTCGAGCACGATGAAATCGTACTGGCGGCGCGCCAGCTTGACGATGGCGTCGATGTGCTCGGGCTTGACGTCGCTGGCATGCGCCGGGTCCGACGGCGCGGCCAGGATGCCGTAGTTGGGCGTGACGGCGACCATGCTCGACGCCAGGAAGGAAGGATCGAGGCGGTGGATCTGCAGCGCCACGTCGGACAGCGTGGCCAGCGGCTTGGTGTCGGAGACGAATAGCGAGGCATCGCCGAACTGCAGGTTCATGTCGATCAGGGCCACGCGCTTGCTGCCGCCGGCGGACAGGGCATACGCGAGGTTGGTGGCAAGAAACGTCGAGCCGCTGCCGCCCTTGCAGGAAATAAAGGCCAGCACCTTGCCCTGGGCGCCGCCCTGGCTGCCCAGCTTCTCGGCGAGGCGGTCGATGGTCTGGGTCAGCGCGGCGGCGCCCGGCGTGGCCGGCAGCACTTCGCGCACGCCGGCGCGCATGGCGCGCAGCAGGAAGTCCTGCGACAGGTCGGCCGACAGCACGATGAAGGCCATGCGCGGGAACAGGTGGCCGAGGCGTTCGAGCTGGCCGAGGTCGTCCTCGTCGAGGCGCGGCTGGTCCACGACCAGCACGTCGGGAATGGCGTCGTCGGCCAGGGTTGACAGCCGGGCGGGCGTGCCCGAGATCATGTCGACCTCGTCGGTACCCGGACGCGCGCGCAGCTGGCGCGACAAGTCGATCAGGTTGCGCTCGTCGCGCGAAAGAATGGCGATTTTCACGGGGCTTCCTTATTTGCCGGAGCTGCTGCCGAAGGTCGGGCTGTCGGACTGCGGCGTGGGCGTCGCGAACGACTGCTGGTAATTCGCATAGGCGGCAGCGGCGGCGGCGCCGTCGGCGCCGCGCTCGGGCTGTGCCTGCGGCCGCGGATGCAGGACCTGGCTGGCAAAGGCGGCGCGTACGGTCTGGCCGCTGGTGGCGGCGGTCCTGCTGCCGGCGCAGCCGGCAAGGACGGTGGCGAACGCGAGGGCGGCGATGGGAAGAATGCGGTTCATGGCTGGTCCTTGTTGGCAGCGGGGCGGGCCCTGCCTTCGTGTTTGCCGCCCAGCAGGAACTGGGCGCGGCTTGGCGGCACGTACTCGTCGGTCGGCAGGCGCGGCACATCCTGCAGCGGCTTGACCAGGTGCGGCGTCACCACGAACACCAGTTCGCTGCGGTCGTTCTGGAAGTCGCTGCTGCGGAACAGGGTGCCCAGCACAGGCACCTCGCCCAGGAAGGGGAAGCGCTTGATGTTGCTGGTGACGTTGTTGCGGATCAGGCCGCCGATGACGAAGCTCTGGCCGTCCTGCAGCTGCACGGTGGTGGTGGCGCGGCGCGTGGTAAACGCGGGCAGGATCGAGGTGGCATTCGAGCCGCCGGCGCTGAAGCCCACGCCTTCGCGGTTCAGCTCCGACACTTCCGGCGCCACGCGCAGGTTGATGCGCCCGCCGCCGAGCACGGTGGGCGTGAATTTCACGGCCACGCCGTATTCTTTTTCCTCGAGCGTGATGGCGGCGCCATTGCCCAGGCCGCTTTGCGTGACCGGAATGAAGATCCTGCCGCCGGCGAGGAAACTTGCTTCCTGGCCGCTGATCGCCATCACGGTCGGCTCGGCCAGGATCTTCACCAGGCCGTCGCGGTTCTCGCCGTCGATCTGGAGCTGTTTGGTGCCGGTGCTCTTGCTGCCGCCCAGGCTGCCGCCGGCGCCGGTCAGGAAGTTCGACAGGATGCCGTAGCTCCAGCTGCCGTTGATCTTGCTGTACAGGGCATTCGCGCCGAGCTGGTCGACCAGGGACTTCGAGACTTCGGCGATCTTCACTTCCAGCATGACCTGCTGGGGCGCGGCGATGGCCAGCATGTTGAGCACGGTCGGCGCTGCAGCCGCCACAGGTGCGGCGGCAGAGGCGCCGGCCACCCCGGCTGCCGGTGGGCTGCCCGCCCCCGCGCCGGCGCCGGCGGCCTGGGCCACGCTCTCCTGGTAGGTGCTCGCCAAGGCGATCAGCTGGCTGGCCACGGCGGCGTCGGCGACCATGCCCGACAGGACCAGGGCATTGCCGCTGGTGCCGATGCGGATGTCTTTTTCGTCCGGGAACAGGCTGTCGAACTGGGCGCGCAGCGGCGCGGTATCGAGACCGACGTTCAGGTCGATCACGGTGGAGCGGCCGTCGCGGGTGGAGACGATCAGGTTGGTGCTGCCGACGCTGCGCGCGACGATCACCACTTCGCTGGCATTCGGCACCACCACGTTGGCGATGCCGGGCGCACCGACGGTCACTTGCGACGCCGGGCTGCAGAAGCGCTTCAGGACGGACTTGCCCCGCACCAGGTCGAGGCTGCGCGCCTCGGCCTGGCCGCGCAGGCCGATGCAGCCGGCCGGGGCGGCGGCCTGGCTGGCGGCCTGGTTTGCAGCCTGGCCGGCACTGGCCGCCAGCGCGAGGGCGCAGGCCAGCAGGGTCTTGTTGGTCTGGAAGGTCATGGGGTTCTTCAGTTGGATGCTTGCGGAGCGGCGTCGAGGCCGCGGATCACGAGGACGCCTTCGTTGCGTGGCGCGGCAGGGCGCGGGCGCGCCGGGGCCGGCGCTGCAGGCCGGACCGGCGCCGGCGCCACGGCAAGCGGCGCCGGCTTCGCCTCGGGCAGGCCGAGGACCGACTCGCGGGTGGCGCCGCTGGTATTGGCCGGCTGCGGATCGACCTGGTTGCGCAGCACCAGCGAGAGCGAACCGATGCTGCGCGCGAGATCGAGCTTTTCCACCTGGTCGGGAGCCAGTTCCAGCGTCACGGCGTTCACCACGCGCGGCTTCGAATCGTCGCGGTTCGATTCCTGGGCCACGGCCAGCACCAGGATACGCTCGAGCACGATCTTCGAGATCGACGGCTGGCGCGCGCCGTTGTCGAGCGCCGTGCTTTCGAGGTTGACCAGGATGTCGACGTAATTGCCCGGCAGGGCGAAGCCGGCCACGCCGACCACGTCGTTGACGCGCACCGTCATGGCGCGCTTGCCGGTGGCGACCACGGCCGACAGGCCGCCGGTGGTGCCGGGTGGGGCCAGCTTCGATTCGAGGATCGGTTCGCCGCGCGCGACGTCGCTGCGCACGATGCGGTTTTCCAGCAGTTTCAGGTCGGTGATGGCGCCCGGCGGCACCGAGCCGGCCGGCCATTCGGCCAGTTGGACGCTGTCTTCGGCCAGCTTGGAACCCTGGACGATGTCGGCGCTGGCCACCGCCACGCGGGTGCCGGCGACGCCCTGTTCGCTCATCCATTTGGCGGCCACCAGCACCGAGGCTAGGGCCAGGAACAGGGCCACGCCGATAATCAGCAGTGCTCTCGAGTTACGCATCAGTCTTTCTCCATCGTACCGCGTTCGCGGCGTTCCAGTTGCAACGGGCAGCCGGACGGGGCGCCGGCGGCAAAGTAGTTATTCCAGGCCCATTCCAGGGCGCGGCGGTCGAGTTCCGGGGCGCGCTCTTCGTAGCGTGCGAGGTCGCGCAGCTGGCGCACCAGGTCGCGCGGGTGGCAGGCCAGCAGCGGCACGCCGCTCGTGCGGTGGCAGTCGAGCAGCCAGGCGAAGACGGCGGCGTCGAAGCGGATGCCCGCTTGCGCGCAGGCCTGGGCGAACAGGCGCGTGTATTCCTCTTCCGAGGCCGGCGGCACCTCGATCTTGTAGCCGAGCCGGCGCAGGAAGGCGCCGTCCGACAGGCGCTGCGGCACGAAGTTCGACGAGAACACGACGATCACGTCGAACGGCACCTGGAAGCTGTGCCCGGTGTGCAGGGTCAGGTAGTCGACGCCGCGGTCCATCGGCACGATCCAGCGGTTCATCAGCGCATCCGGCGTGCAGCGCTGGCGCCCCAGGTCGTCGATGATGAAGATGCCGTTGTTCGACTTCAGGTGCGGCGGCGCCACATACAAACGGGTGTGCGGGTCGAAGCCGAGGTCGAGCATCTCGAGCGTGAGTTCGCCGCCGGCCAGTGCCGCCGGGCGGCGCAGGTTGCGCACCCAGCGCAGGTCGGGCGCGCTGCCGCGATCGAGACTGCTGCTGCCGCTGCCGGTGTCGGCGGCAGCAGCGGCATCGGTGTCGCGTGCGCGGTGCTGGACCGGGTCGAACAGGGGAATCGTTTCGCCGTCGACCATCAGCGCGTGGGGCAGGGCGATGGCGCCACTGAGCAGCGCGTGCAGGCGTTCGGCGAGGAAGGTCTTGCCGCTGCCGGCCAAGCCGTGCAGGAACAGGGCGCGGCCCGAATTCATGGCGGCGCCGAGCTGGTCGCGCACCTGCGGATTGACCACCACGCCCTCGAAGGCGGCGTTCATGTGCGCGCGCGTGACCTGCATGCCGGCCAGGCTCTGGGCCCGCACCTGGGCGGCGTAGGCGGCAAGGGTGACCGGGGCCGGACCGGCGTAGGCATTGCGCGCCAGGACCGCGGCGGCGCGTCCTTGCCCGGCTTCGGTGAGCAGGTAGGACAAATCGGCGTCGGTGCCGCTGTTGCCCAGGCGCGCGACCTCGACCAGTTTTTCGGCGCGCAAGAAGGCGATCAAGGGATCGATCACGCCGACGTTCAGTTTCAGGTGCGCACCAAGTTCGGGCAGGCGCAGCTGGCCGCGCCGGTGCAGGACCTTGGCGATCAGCTCGGCCAGGAACAGGAAGGGCAGGCCGGTTTCCTCGACCGTGCGCGGAGCGCGCGCGTCGGCCGGCGCCACGGAAACGTCGCTCACAGTGGCAGCTTTCCGAATGCGCGCAGCCACAGGACGCAGGCAACGCTGGCGGCGGCGATCGCCACCGCGTAAGGCAGGCGCCCGCTGGCGGCGCTCGGGGCAGCCACCAGGGGGCGGCCTGTGAGGCCGGACATGCCGGTAAACACCATCATTTGCCAGGCGTTGCCGAGCAGGCTGCGCAGCTTGCCCTGGGCGGTGGCGAAGGCCAGGGCCAGGATGCCGCCGGCGGCCAGGGTCACCAGGGCCACCGCCAGGATCTGGCCGGCGCCGACAAAGGCGCCAACCATCGCCAGCAGCTTGACGTCGCCCGCGCCCATCAGGCGCAGCGCGTACATCGGCAGCAGGATGGCCAGGCCCAGGCCCAGGCCGCCAAGCGCGGAAACGAGGCCGAGTCCGCCCGCTGGGGTGGCGAACAGGCCCGCGCCGGCCGGCAGCAGGGCGTGCAGGGCCAGTCCCGCCAGCGCACCGGGGAAGACCACGGCGTTCGGGATGCGGCGCGCACGCACGTCGTGCCAGACGGCGGCGCCGAGCAGCGCAAACAGCAGCATCATGGGCAACAGGGAAGACAAGGCGGACTCCGGGGAGGAAAACGGAAAAGCGGGGAGGGCGGGAAAGCCGGGAATCCGGGGCAGGCGCCGGCCCGGATTCCCCTGGCGCCGTGGGGCGCCGATACAGCGATTACTTGACGGTGGTCGAGATCTTGGCGGCCAAGGCGCGGAACATCGTGTTGATGTTGCCACCCAGCAGGGTAACGGCACCGATGATGACGCCGGCGACCAGCGAAGCGATCAGGGCGTATTCGATGGCGGTGACGCCGTCTTCTTCTTGGATGAAGTTTTTGATGAAGTTCATTCTTGGTCCTATGGTGTTGGAAGGTTGCTCGTCTTATGCGCTGGTCCATGCGGCCATGGCCGCGATGAAGCCGACAACCACGACCAGGACGATCAGGACGACATACGACATGGTTGGCGTGCCCGTACGGTCATACGCTTGTTGTTCCGGGCTGTCTTCCTGGTCGTACACTTTCGCTCCTGTCCTGTTGCCGCCGTACCGCATGAACCGATACGCAGCGCATGGAAAGAATGATACGGATGGGCCGCCATCGGCACATCCGTCAAATCTCCCTTTTTGTGTAGGACTTCCGGGTAGGACCATCCAGGACAAAAGTCCCAGGCGACCGCGTTTTGCGCAAAGACAGGATTCAGGACAGGCCGTGGCGGGTGGCGTAGACGTAGAGTTCGAGGCGGTTGGCGACGCCCAGCTTGGCGTAGATGGCGGTCAGGTGGTTGCGCAGGGTGCGCTCGGAAATGAAGGCGCGTTCGGCTAGCTCCTTGTTCAGCGCGCCCTTGCCCTGCACGATCATGCCGATGACGCCGCGCTCGCGCGCGGTCAGCGAGGCGATGCGCGCCGCTTCCGGATCGGGGCGCGGCGCCGGCGCCGTGAGTTGCCCGAGCAGGGCCTGCATCAGCCCGGGTTCGAGCCAGAATTCGCCGCCATGCACCTTGCGCACGGCGGCTAGCACATCCTCGGTTGGCGCTTCCTTGCTGACCACGCCGCGCGCGCCCAGCTTGACCGCCGCGGCCAGGGTCGCCTGGTCGCGGTTCGCGCTCAGGATCACGGCGCGCGTGACGCCGTTGGCCAGCAGTTTCGGCAGGATCTCGAGCGAACTGCTGCCTTTCAGGTCGAGGTCGAGCAGGACGATGTCGGGCTTCAGTTCGGCGCACAGCGCCAGCGCCTGGGCCGGATCGCCGGCGCTGCCGGCCAGTTCCAGCGCCGCGCCCTCGGCCTGCACCAGGCGTTCCAGGCCCCACAGCATGGTCTTGTGATCATCCACCAGCAGGATGCGGATACCCATTCTTTCTCCGTTTACGTTGTTCAGATCGGGACGCGCACGCGCAGCACGGTCTGCTGCGCGCCGGCGTCGACGGCGAGCGTGCCGCCCATGGCCGCCACGCGCTCGGCGATCGAGCGCGGCGCGAAACCGGCGCCGCCCGCGCCATCGGCCGGATTGCTGATGTCGATCAGCAGCAGGCCGTCGTCGTGGCCGATCCGCACGCGGCCGTTACGCGCACGCGTGTGCTTGCAGATGTTGTTGACGCCTTCGGCCACGATCTGGAACACTTCGGCCGCGAGGCGATCATTGATGCCGGGCGCGTCCTCGGCGTCGAGGGTAACATGCACGTCGTAGAAGGCGCGCACCTGGTTCAACTGGCGCCGCAGCGCAATTTGCAGTTCCGGCTCTTCCTGGCGGCCGTTGCGAAAGCGCTGGGCGAATTCGCGCATGTCGCCGATGACGCCGCTGCACATCTCCATCAGGCGTTCCAGGTCGGGCGCGACGCTGCTGCCGTCGCCGGCCTGCTGGCGGATCGCCGCCACCGCATGGCGCAGGCCGATGTAAGGCTGGATGGTGCTGTCGTGCAGGTCGCGCGCGATCGTCTGGCGCTCGCGGAAGGCGGCCTCCGAGGCCAGCCGGTCGAGCAGGTCGATGGTCTCGATAACGGGGAAGGCCTGCTGCGCGATGTGGTTCAGGAAGGTCGCGTCGCCGCGCCGCAGCCCCGGCGCCGAGGTGACGAAGATGCGCCCGCTGCCTTTGCGCAGCGGCAGGGTGGCGCTGACGAAGGCGTCGGTATCGAGCAGGTCCGCCACCTGGCTGCAGCCTGCCGGATCGATGGCCTCCCACGCCAGTTCCGGCCCGAGCTGCTCGGCGCAGGCAGCGCCCGGCAGCCAGCGGCGGCCGCTGCCGCGGTACAGGATGGTGGCGCCGTCGCCCAGCGCCAGCAGCGGCTGCAACGCGGCCTCGTCGGTGTGCATGCGGCTGAGGGCGCGGCCGCTGCGCGGGTGGTGCACGGTATGCAGCGTCCAGCCCCCTTTCGGGTCCTGCATCAGCAGTACGCAGGTGCTGCCGCCGTAGAAACGCAGGATCTTCGCCATCAGCGAATCGAGCGTGTGCTGGACCCCGAAGCGCGGGTTCGACAGGCGGCTGACGTCGCGCAGCAGCGCCAGGCGCCGCCGCTGGTCGACCGACAGCCCGCCCCAGAACGCGATCATGTAGCCGAGCGCCAGCAGGAAGGTGGTGCGCAGCAGCAGCAGGTGCAGCGTGCGCAGGCCCTGCGTGGCTAGTACCGCTGCCAGCACCAGGGCGACCGCGCCCAGGGTCAGGCGCGCGCCGGCGTCGAAGCCGTGGCGGAACGACGCCGCCAGGATGGCAAAGAAGAAGAACGAAAAGAAGGGACTGGGCGCGCCGCCGCTGGCGTACACCATCATCCCGTACCAGCCGATATCGACCCAGTAGATCACCGGCCCATGCCAGAAGCCGGCGCGCGAGCGCGCCACCACCAGCAAAATCAGGCTGTGCAGGACATACGCCACGAAGATCAGCCACGACCAGCGGCCGGCCAGGATGACGCTGTCGGCCCCGATGTGCAGGGTCAGCAGCGCCGACAGCGCCAGCAGCAGGCGCATGCCGAATACCATCCAGGCTTCGGCGTCGGGCGAGACCGGACGTTGCGGCGACGCGGCGGCATGTTGCGCGGAACGATCTGGTACCCGGTCGCCGAAAGAAACAATGCTTTGAAACCAACCCATGTTGTTCTGTACCGACAGCGGCGAAAAATCGCAAGAAGAAATGTACGGCAAGCAATTCTTGCCCTGTAGAATCCAGAAGCTTAGCGCATGCCCAATCAAAAGCCTACTAAAGCCGTGCCAAAAATGAAATTATCGGTGCCCCGCCGTCAATCTGGCGCCACAGTCGTCGAAATGGCGATCGTGGCGCCCGTGTTCTTGCTGATCCTGCTGGCCCTGGTTGAATTCAGCATGATGTTCTTCGCCACCCTGACGATGCAGTATGCCGTGCGCGAGGGCGCGCGCTATGCGATTACCGGCCAGCGCAACCTCGATCCGAACACCGGCAGCCAGCAGCGCTACGCCGCCGTCATCGCCAGCATCAAGGATAACTCGCTGGGCTTCTACGACAAGCTGGCGCCGGTCATCTCGGTGAACGGCAAGTCGTATGCCAGCACCGCCTATACCAGCGGCATGTTCGGCGCACCGGGCAGCATCATCGTGCTGCAGCTCGATTGCAACTGGGTCGTGACCACGCCGTTGCTGTCGAGCTTTTTCAGCGGTGGCAAATACCATTTCGCGGTGGCCGCCACCATGCGCAACGAGTACTTCCCATGACGCGCCGTTTTCCTTTGCTGCGCCAGCGCGGCGTGGCCGCCGTCGAATTCGCCCTGGTGCTGCCGCTGCTGCTGCTGCTGCTGTTCGGCATGATCGACGCCGCCCGCGCGCTGCAGGCCAACATCATCGTCGTCAACATCGGGCGCGAAGGCGCGAACCTGGTGGCGCGCGGCGGCACCCAGCTCGAGACCGGAAGCCAGGACATCATCTATGCACTCATGGCCAGCGCACCGCCGCTGAACGTGAAGCAGCAGGGCATGGTGTACATCACGCGCATCATGGGCGTGGCCGGCGGCGGCACGTCGCGCAGCGTGGTGGTCGACCAGTACCGCTGGGACGACGCCGCGCGCAACCTCGGCTACCGCGCCAGCGGCTACGCCCCGGCCAGCCGGATCTACGCCTGCCCGGCCTGGAACGCCGGGGTGTGCAGCGGCATCAACAGCAAGAACCGTCCCGCCTCGACCATCATGGACGGCAAGCTGGGCGACGGCGAAGTGGTCTACGTGGTCGAAACTTTTTATCGCTTCGATATGTTCATGACCTCGTTCGCAATGGACTCCCTGAGCCTGCCCACCATCGGGCCCGACCTGTATTCGATGACGATTTTCTGACATGCATCCACCCTACCAGCGCCAGCGCGGCGCCGTTCTCATCATGGTCGTCCTGGCGATGCTGGTCCTGCTGGCCCTTGTCGGGCTGGTGGTCGACGGCGGCCTGGCCTACCTGGTCAAGGCGCGCCTGAACGCCGCCGTCGATGCCGCCGCCCTGGCCGGTGCGCGTGCTGTCCCGGCCGGCAAGAACCAGACCGAGCAGACTGCCAGCGCCAAGACCGCCGCTGCCACTTTCTTCGCCGCGAACATTCCGGAAAATTACCTGATGTCGCGGCCGGCGCTGCTCTCCACCGACGTTTCCTTCGACAAGGGCCAGGTGACCGTCGACGTGCATGCCGAAGCGCCGATGCCGGTGTCGGTGATGCAGCTGATGGGCTTCACGGCGCTCAACCCGGTGGCGTATGCACAGACCATCCGCAAGGACCTGGACATGGCGTTCGTGGTCGATACCTCGGGCTCCTTGTCGGGTTCGGCCGCCGCCGTGCGGGCGTCGGCGAAAAGCTTCCTGAACAAGTTCAACGTGACCCAGGACCGGGTGGGGCTGATCCATTTCGCCTCCGGCGCCGAAGTCGACAACCCGATCGATGCCGAGGGACGCGGCTTCGACCGCAGCGCCATGCTGGCCAATATCGACGGCTTCCAGTTCAACGGCAACACGGCATCGGTCGAGGGCATGTGGCATGCACGCAATGAGCTGAACAAGATTCCGCTGCTTGCGCGCTCCAGCCTGCGCGTGATCGTGTTCTTCTCGGATGGTGCACCGACGGCGTTTGGTTCCGCCCTGAAGTTCAACAACCCTGCTGATTGTCCCCGCCCCGGCGTGCTTGCCCACAACGATGCGGCGCCCAGCGGCCTGTACGCGCTCGACAGGGAAAACACGTCGATTGGCGGTGGTTGCAATGCCGTGAGCAACAACAAGATCAAGACCACGGTCAAGGGTTTGCCCGACTGGTACGATGCGCACGACAACAAGAAGGAATTTCCGATCGTGACGGCCGGGCCGCGCGAGGTGACTGCCAGCCTGGCCAGCGACACGGAGGCGTGGAGAAACATCACCCGCGCCGCGCGCAACCTGCCCGAAGCCGTGGCAGCCAGGGCGCGCGACGAAGGCATCTATGTGTTCACGCTCGGCATGGGGCAGCTCAAGAGCAAGACCGGCTTCGACAAGGAAGTCGGCGAGAACGTCCTCAAGTGCATGGCCAACGTGGCCGACGCCCCCGCGCGTTGCTACGACCCGGACAAGCCGGTCGGCATGTACTGCTACGCCGCCACCGGCGCCGACCTGACGCCCTGCTTCTCGCGCCTGGCCTCGGCGATCCTGCGCATCTCGAAATAAAAGCCGGGGTCAGTGCGCCGCCACGATTTCGCGGATGGCGGCAGCGACGATTTCCGGGTGCGTTACCTGCATCTGGTGCGAGGCGTCGGCCACCACCGTCTTCGCCTTCGGATACAGGGCCTTCACAAAGGCGCGGGTGTCGTCGTCGAAGTTGAAGGCGCCGAAATCGACGGCAATCGCGGTCGACGACACCGGCTTGTTGACCAGGCGGATGATCGGCTTGTCGTCGATGCGCGGCAGCGCGGCCACCATCTCGCCGGTTTCCCAGATATGGTCGATCTCGTCGGCCACGGTGCGCGAGAAGAACAGCCATTTGCCGGCGCGTGAATATAACGGGAACTCCTGCGGCTTCTTCACCACGCGCGGATACAGCGCATCGACCAGCACCAGACCCTGCACCTCGTCCGGATAACGGCGCGCGAACAGCTGCATGTACAGGCCGCCCAGCGAATGGCCGACCAGCACGTAGGGCGGCTGCAAGCCCTTGCGCTTCAGGGTGGCGCGCAGCTGCTCGACGATGGTGGCGCCGTCGCGCGGGGCGCTGGTCGCCTCGCTGTTGGCGTAGCCGGGGCGGTTGTAGGCGAACACGGTGGCGCTGCCCTTGACGCCATCGAGCACCTTGTCCCAGCCGGCGAGGGTGGCGCGCGAACCGTTTTCGAAGACCACGGTTGCCTTGGCAGACGGGTTGCGGATGGTGAGCGTTTCCAGCTTGTGGCCCTCGACGGTGTCGACACGCGCGAGTTCGACGGCGGCATCTGGCGCCGGCGCCAGGAAGGCGAGGGCGCAGAACGCGGCAATGAGGGGCAGGCGGGCGGTGGAGTGCGTCATGGCGTTGTCCTTGGCGGAGATGGAAAACCTCATCCTCGTCCCGGGCCGGGCGCCGGTCACCCCGCTTGCGACGAATGGCAAGCAGGGGCGACGGATTACCAGCGCGATTGCTGGAATCTAGCGTACAGGCAATGTAGCGCTGGCATATAAACGGCTGTGCGAGCATGGCATCCACTTCCAGCCAGCTCGACCTTGCCGAAAGGATCCACCGAATGAAGCACGACCAAGCGCCGCGCCGGGACTTCCTGCGCTACGTGGGCACGATCGCCGCCCTGTCCGCCCCCGCCATGGGGGCCGCCGCGGCCGAAAAGGACCGTGTCACCTTCCCGCCGATCGAAGCAAAAAGCGAAAAGCCAGAAAAGACCGAGCCGCCGGGCGACCCGATGAACGAGCGGGTCGGCATTGCGATTGTCGGCGTGGGGCGCATTTCGGTGAACGAGGTGCTGCCGGCTTTCGCGCAGAGCAAGCATACGAAACCGGTGGCATTGGTGAGCGGCGACCGCGCCAAGGCGCTCAAGATCGCGCGCCAGTACAACATCCCGGAAAGCGCGGTGCTCGACTACCGCGAGTATGACAAACTCGCGACAATGCCGGAAGTGCAGGGCGTCTACATCGCGCTGCCGAACAACATGCACGCCGAGTACACGATCCGCGCCGCGCGCGCCGGCAAGCACGTGCTGTGCGAAAAACCGATGGCCAATACCGTGGCCGAATGCCAGAGCATGATCGACGCCTGCAAACAGGCCAAGCGCAGGCTGATGATCGCCTACCGCCGCCAGTACGCGCCGGTCGAGCGCACGCTGGTGAAGATGATCCGCGAGAAGAAGCTGGGCGAGCTGCGCGAGTTCGTGTCGTGCAATTCGCAGAACATGGGCGACCCCCAGCACTGGCGCCTGAAGCGCGCCCTGGCCGGCGGCGGCGCGCTC
Organism: Massilia brevitalea; assembly: GCF_030711405.1. Lineage (GTDB taxonomy): Bacteria > Pseudomonadota > Gammaproteobacteria > Burkholderiales > Burkholderiaceae_D > Telluria > Telluria brevitalea. The sequence continues at coordinate 79,231 of NZ_JAULSI010000001.1, read as the reverse complement.
CCCGACGTGGGCCTGTACTGCATCAACGAGGCGCGCTTCCTGAGCGGCGAGGAGCCGGTGGAAGTGATCGGCCATACCTGGTCGACGCCGGGCGATGCGCGCTTCAAGGAAGTCGAGGAATCCTGCCAGTTCGTGCTGCGCTTCCCGAGCGGCTTCGTGGCCAGCTGCAGCACCGGCTACGCCTCGCACAAGTCGCAGATGTTCCGCCTGAACGGCTCGACTGCGTTTGCGGAGATGAATCCGGCCTATGCCTACAACGGCAACAAGCTGCGCATCTCGCGCGTGGAAGGCGGCAAGGAGGGGGGCCAGGAACAGACGTCGGAAATCCAGGTCGAGGAAGAGAACCAGTTCGCCAAGGAGCTGGACCACTTCGCCCAGTGCGTGCGGCAGGACAAGCAGCCGCATACGCCGGGTGAGGAAGGGCTGCAGGACCAGCGGATCATCGAGGCGATCTATGCGTCGGCGAAGAGCGGGCGGGCGGTGAAGCTGTCGCCGCCGCCGGGCAAGACGCGGGGGCCGGAGCCGCAGGAGGGCTAGGGTTTTGGCAGGTCGCGCTGCGCTGCATTGCCGGAGCCGCAAACGCTGGAGTTCGTAGGGTGGGCACTCGTGCCCACGCGTTACAGGCACATGCCTTTATCGAAATCTCTGACCGATCGTACAAGCGGCGGGGCTGCCGTATGTCAGAGACGCCCGTACCGCGTGGGCACAAGTGCCCACCCTACGGTTCTTGGCGTTCCAGGCTAATCGAACCCACGCACCGGAAAACCGGCATCGCGCTGGATCCAGTTGCGCGATGAGTATTCGGTATTTGCATCGGTCGCATGCAGCGTGAACGCATGGCGCGACACGGGCGAGCGGTTCGGCGCGCTGTAGTGCGGCAGCAGGCCGTGGAAGCAGACCAGGGTGCCGGCCTTGGCCTCCAGCGGCACGGCCGTGCTGTCGTCCGGCCATGGCGTGCTGTCCAGCTTTTCCATGTGGATGCGGTCGCCGTCGCGCAGGAAGCGCTCGCGCAGCGGGCCGCGGTGGCCGCCGGGTTCGGCCCACAGGCAGCCGTTGTCGACGGTCGCGTCTTCCAGCGCGAACCAGAAGGTGGTGACGCTGATCGGGGTGGAGTCGAAGAAGGTCGCGTCCTGGTGCCAGCGCACTTCGCCGCCGATGCCCGGTTGCTTGAAAATGTACATGGACTGGTAAACCTGCGGCTTTGCCAGGCCCAGGTCGCGCGCCACGGCCGCCAGTTTCGGGTCGTGCGTAAAGCGCTCGAACACCGGGTCGAGGTCGTGCATGGCATGGCCGATCTTGTTGATCGACAGTGCCTTGGCCTGGCGCAGCTGGCCGTCCGAACCAAAGGCTTCCTCTTCGAAGAAGCAGCGCACCGTATTGTCCGAGCCTAGGAACCAGTCGTCGCTGGCGCGTTCCTGGTCGCGCGTGGTGAAGATGGCGCGCGATTCGGTCGGGTCGAAGGCGTCGACGATTTCCTCGGCGCGGCGGCGCAGGGCGGCGATCTCGCCCTGCGATTTGAAGTTGGGAAGGACGATGAAGCCGTCGCGCTCGAAGCCGGCGCGCTGTTCGGGTGTCAGCATGGTAGTTACAGGGTTGGTTGGGCGCAGGCGCGTATTCAAGTCGACACTGGCCGCACGTTATCGAGCGTGAACGTGAAGGCGGTGCGGCCGGCGCTGGAGGTCACGTCGATCTTGCCGCCGTGCGCACGCGCGATCTGGTCGACGATGTACAGGCCCAGGCCGAGTCCTTCGCTGCCCGAACGCGAGGCGGCGCGCCAGTAGGGCTTGAACAGCTGGCCGATGATTTCCGGCGCCAGGTCCTGGCCTTCGTTCGACACCGACAGCACGAACTTGCCATCTTGCTGGCGCGCGTCGATATGCACCGGCGTGCCGGCATTCCCATGGACCAGTGCGTTCGCGAGCAGGTTCGACAGCAGCTGGGCCAGGCGCTCGGGGTCGCAATCCAGGCACAGCAGGTCGGGGATGGAGGCGGCGATCACGCGCTCGGGGTGCAGGCCGCGCATTTCGTCGATCACCTGTTCCAGCGTCAGGTGCACGCTGTCGTGGCGGCGCAGGTTCAGGCGGATGCCGCTGCCCATGCGCCCGCGCGTGAAGTCCATGACGTCGTCGACCAGCGAGGCCATGCGCCGCGCGCTGCGGCGGATGCGTTCGACGACCGGCAGCAGGGCCGGGTCGGCCACCTTCAGGGCCAGCAGATCGGCGCCCAGCGCGATCGAGCCGAGCGGGGTGCGCAGGTCGTGGCCCAGCACCGCGATGAACTGCTCGCGCAGCTCGGCGGTTTCGCGTTCGGACGAGAGGTCCGAGCGGGCCGCTTGCTGGCGGTTCTCGGCGTCGAGCTGCTTCGAGATCAGTTCGGCGAACAGGTGCAGGGTCGAGACGGTGACCGGGTCCGACAGCTTGATCGGTTTCGGGTCGAGGCCGCACAGGGTGCCGAAGTAGCGGCCGTCGGCGCGGAACACGGGAATCGAAAAATAGCTCTGGAAGCCGTAGATGCGCGGCGTGTGGTGGCCGGCGTACTGCGTGCTCTCGGCCACGTGGTCGATGATCACCGAACGGGCGGTGTCGCGCACTTCCTCGCACAGCGTGGTCGTGACATCGAGCTCGTCGCCCGGTTTCAGGCCGAACGCCAGCCTGTCGAGCACTGCGCAGGTGACCCAGGCGTCGTCGGTGACGTGGGCGATGCAGACGAAGCCCAGGCCGGTCATGGCGGCCACGGTTTCCAGGATCTTCGGCACGGCGCCGATGGCCTGGATTTCGTCCACTCGCTTCAGGAGGTCTATTGCCATGCGCTTCCCCGGAGGGTCAAGGTATCAGCCGGGGATTTTATCACTGTCGGACTGCGTGGCGACGGTCCAGGCGCCATCGGCATATACCCGATCGTCTCCCAAATACACCGCATCGGTGACCACGAACACGTCGATGTGGTAGCGCGCATCCTTGCGCTTGAAGCCCGGCTTCGGATACACGCCGTGCTTGGCGCCCAGCGACAGGTGGATGCCGCACATGCGCTCGTAGGTGCCGATGTCGTCCACGCGGCGCTCGCGCGTAAAGGCGCGGTTCATGCCGAAGCCGAGTTCGCGCACCCAGACTTCGCCTTCCTCCATGCGGATGTTGTCGAGCACCTGCTGGAAGGCCGGGGTCGCGTTCTCGGTGCCGACCACGCGGCCCTTTTCCACGATGATGGTCACCGGCGTGTCGGGGCGGTTCGAGCGGTAGTTGGTATCGCCGAACACGTGGATCTGCGCGCGGCCGTTCACCGCTTCCAGGTCGAGCGCCTCGGTGAAGACTTCGCCGATCGGGAACTGGCCGCCGACGTTATGCATCTCGCTGTAGTCGCCGATGTTCAATTTGGCCGGCTCGAACGGGGACGCAAACACCAGCTCCTCGCCGCCGCCAACCACGCGGCCCAGCGGCGCCTTGTCGATCTTCGCCTTCAGGCCACGGCCCACGCCGCGAAAGTAATCCGGCTCGTAGGCCAGCGCTTCGATGTAGTGCTCGGACTGCGGCCCCGGCATGCGCGACAGGTGCACGTGCTCGATCACCTTCAGGCCCAGCTTGAACAGCTCGACGCGGATACGGAAGGCCTCCAGCCTGAAATTGGTCGACTGCACCAGCACCACCAAGTCCTTCGCCGCCAGCGCGCGGAAGCGGGCGAGTACATCGTCCGGCAGCGTGCTGTCGAAGTCGATGAAGTCGGCGTCCGGCAGGTTGCGCCGGTAGGCCGCAACCAGGGCGCGCGACAGGGGAGTGCGTTCGTCGTAGACCACCAGCGCGCGCTGCGCCGGGCCGTGCTCGATGGCGAAGCCGAGGATGTCGCGCAGGTGCGTGGCGGCGGCATCGATGGCGTGTGCGGGCAGGTCGGGCGTATCGATATCGGCAGGAGCGGGCAGGGAAGTCATGGCGTGCGGCGTGAGGGTATTTCGGACTTTTCATTATACGGTCCACGCCAAAGTTCCCACCAACAGCGCATATGTTGATCCTTGGAGTGCCGCCTCGCGCTACCGGCCGAATGGCGCGCCGCCGCGGCTATGGCAGCGTTATGATTTAGACAGAAATCAACACCGAATCACATACATATTCATTCGACGGCGGAGCGCAATGACATACAGATGGGAAACGCCGTCCAGCATCTGGCTGGAGGACGAGAAGAGCGGACAGTTCGCGCTCGAGGCCACCGAGGGCCTGGGTCGCGTCGACTGGCAGGCGCATGCGCGCGGCCGGCTGCCCGATCTCGCCCATCTGCTTGGCGCCTCGCTGCCGGCATCCTGCGCCTGCGCGCCAATCTATCCGGAAGGTTTCGCTTTCTGCCCGACCTGCGGCCAGGCGCTGCACAAGCTGGCGGGCCGCGTCCTCCCTCAGCCCGACTGGTGGGGCGCATCCGGCGACCAGGCCTTGCCGCGCCACGTGCCGCATGGCTTGCCGGTGACCTCGCTGGCGCTGGGCGACAGCCTGGAAGAACGCCCGGCCGCACCTGCCATCGGCCGCGCCGAGTTGTCGATGCCGGTGCCGCCGAACGCCCATTGCGTCTTCGTCGCTGGAACCTGGGGCTTCCCCGAACAGCGCCTGCTGGCAATCGCGCCGGCGCGCGGCGTGCTGCAGTACTGGGACCCATTGGCGCAGTTGTGGCACGTGATGGCGGCCGAGAATACGGCCAGCGAGCTGCGTTTCAGCGCCGGCCAGTACGGCTGGCTGCCGGCCCTGAACCCGGCGCGCGGCGAAGTCGGCGTGGTGCCGACGGACGCCGGTCTCGCGCGCCTGTGGATCAACCCGGTCAACGAAAGCTACCGCCTCGAACCCCTGTTCGCCGGCGCGCTGGCCGCCGCGCCGGGCGCGATGCGCCGGCAGGTCGGCTGCCTGTTCGTCGCGGACGGCGCGCTGCAATTGCTGGCCACGGGCAGCGACGTCGCCAACGGCGAAATCCTTTCCTGCGACGACGCGCCAACGAGTGGCTGGATGCGTCCGATCGGCTACGACAACCGCCTGTTCTGGCTGCACGAGGGCGGGCAACTGACATGGCGGCCGGGCGAGGCGCCGCGCTGGATGCCCTGGCCCGGCGGCTGGTCGCCGAAGCTGGAATTCGGCGGCCCCACGCAAAGCCGCGACGGCCGCCTGTGGCAGATCGGGCACGACGGCCAGGCATACTCCTTCCTCGAACTGGATACCGGGCAGCCGCAGCTCGAAGCCATCGACGGCGCGCGCCTCGGCTTCGCCAACCTGCTGTTCCGCCGCGGCCACGCGGTGCTGGACGAACCCTGGTCGGCCGAGCACGTGGAAGACGTACACGAGGATGACACCCTGGTCCTGCCGCTGCTGCGCAGCTTTAATAACAACCGCAGCCAGCCGAGCGGCCTGGTGCTGCGCTTCCACAAGTACACCGGCCGCGCCGAGGAAGCGCTGGGTGCAGGGACGGCGGCGCGCACCATCGCCCGCACCACGGTCGAATGGATCGGCAAGCGCAACGTGATTCTCGACGAAGTGGCGCGCCTCACGCGTCCGCTCGAATGCGTGCCTTTCGTGTACGACGGCGCGCTGTGGCTGCACCATCCCGACTGGAATGCGATGCGCGGCTGGCGCCTGGAAGAGCTGTCGTGAGCGGCCTCCTGATGCGAATTGCCGCCCTGCTTGCGCTGCTGTGCGGCGCGCTGCCGGCGTCCGCCACGCCGCAGGTCTTCCTGGTCCAGAACTCGGGCTGGATGGAACCCTTCTACGCCGACCCGCAATCGCGCTTCAAGCCGCTGGTGACGGAACTGGCGCTGGCGGTGGCGCAGCCCGGCGATGCGCTGGTGCTGGCCGCGTTCAACCAGTCGCTGCCGGGTGCGCCGTCGCCGAAAGCGCTGGTGTCCACTAAGGTAGGCGAGGGCACGCGCGCCCAGGTGACAAAGGCGCTGGCCGGCCTGGATACTGCCCGCAAACCCGGCGGCGCCCTGGCCGATACCGACCTCGGCGAAGCCGTGAGCGCCGCCATGACGCAAGCTTTGGGCGGCAAGGACGGCATCGTCTGGCTGGTCACGAACAACCGCAACAGCCCGAACAACGACCAGGCCACGGCCCAGCGCAACCGCGAGTTCTATGAACTCATCCACCGTGGCGGCGCGATCCGCACCGCGCTGGCCTTCCCCTTGCGCATGCAGGTGCAGGGCGAGCATTACCGCGCGAATGGCTTGATGGTGTACGCCTTTGCGATTGGCCCGCAAGGTGCGCAGGCATTGGAACGGCTGCTGGCCACTGGCAGCATCGCGAAGATCATCACCGAGCCGCCCGCGCGCCTGAAACCGCTGGACCGCAACACCGTGCGCCTGGTGCCGCGCAAGGTGGAAGATGCGCCGGGCGTCAGCTTCTCGATGGGGCAGGGCGGCGTGCTGCGCGCCGACGTCGCCTCGGGCGCGGTATCGCCCTCCGCAAAGATCAGTTGGAACATCGAGAACACGATGTACCCCTATACCATCGCCAGCGCCACCCTGAGTGCGCGCTCGAAGCTGGGCGGCGAGGACAAGCCGGTCATGCTGGGCAGCGCACGCGTGAACGCCCTGGTTCCCGGCAAGCCGCAGCCGCTGGCCTCGACCCTGCAGCTGCCGGTGGCCCGGCTGCCCAGCCAGTGGTCGATGGAAGCCATCCGCTCCGCCGGCTCGGCCTACGTCCTGCCCGGGACCATCGAAGTGCACCTGGCGGACCAGAAGCTGAACCTGTCCGGCGCCTTCCGCGAGCGCATGGCGGCGCTGTTTCCGGGCGACCCGCTGCCCGACATCTTCACGCCGCCGGCCCAGGTGCAGGCGTCCACCGCCGTGCTGCCGATCGAGGTGCGCGTGCACTACGGGATGGCGCCGCTGCTGGCCGTGGGCGGCGGCGTGCTGGCCCTGCTGGCGGCAGCCGGCGCCGCAGCTTACGCCTGGATGCGGCCGCAGCGCGCCTACGTGACCGTCGAGGACGAACTGCGCACCATGCATGCGCGCGCCGGCGCCGACCAAGCGATTTACGACAAGGCGGGCAATGAAGTTGCGCGCCTGAAGACAACCCTGTTCGGCCACCAGCTGACGGACCTGCGCGAAGGTGCGCAGGTGCGGCTGGGACGCTGAACCTGAGCCCAGAAAAAGGAACCCACCATGCAAACGACCCCAACTCCCTCCGGCGGCCAGGCCGATCCCGGCTTCAAGCTGCCCGAAGAGAAGAACGCACCCGACCCGGCGCTGCCCCAGACGACGCCGGAAACCGCCGGCGGCCCGGTGGAGGTCGTGCCCGGCCCGTTGCCGCCCGCCGTCACCGACACCTCCACACGCGACTTGTCGATTGGCGCAGCCGTGTTCGTGGTACTGCTGGTCGTGTACTTCTTTGTCCGCAACGCCTACGTGCACCATATGGTCGTGCGCCGCGTGGCGCCGTCGACGGCGGGCAGCGCCGGCTGGCTGCTGTTCGTTGGCCTGGCTTTCCTGTCGGCCGCCGCCGTGCTGGCCATCATCAACGCCAGCCGTTATCTCACCTGGGGCGTGACCGCGCCGCTGGTGGTGGTGGGCGCGGTGGCGCTGGTCGCCGCTCTCTTCATCGGCCGCCGCTGAAACGGACACACACATGGCAGAGATCCCCACCCCAGCAAGCATGAACAGGAAGTTCGAACCGCGGGCCGAACTCAAGGTCGACCTGCGCCCGACCCTCTTCATCGGCGCCGGCGGCACCGGCATGGAAGTCATGATGCGCATCCGCCGCCGCATCCTGTCCGCGGTCTGGAACAAGCAGCATCCGACCCGCGTGGAGTCGATTGCCGACTTCCCGGTCGCGCGCTTCCTGCACTTCGACCTCGACAACAACGCCATCATCGACGAGGGCAAGTCGCAGCGCACCGACCCCTGGTACGAACTGGTGCGCCTGAGCGACGAAGAACGGCTGGTCGAGCCGCTCGATTTGCCGCAGTACCACGAGTCCGACGACAGCCTGGCGCGCTTTCCGCTGATCGAAAGCTGGATGCCGCTGCGTCCGAAAAAACTGCGCACGCTCGGCATCGACCCGTCGAAAGGGGCAGGGCAGATCCGCTCGGTGGCGCGCCTCTACCTGTTCGACAAGTATCCCAAGCTGCGCGGCCGCATCAAGGGCGCGCTGAACTTCTTGAGCAGTAATGCCGGCATCGAGCGCAAGGAAAACTACCAGCGCCTCGGCCTGCAGGTCGACACCTCGAAATTCCGCATCGTCGTCATCGGCTCGAACGCCGGCGGCACCGGCGCCGGCAGCGCCATCGACCTGGGCTGGATGGCGAAAGCCATCGCACGCCAGGAAGTGTCCGACAGCCAGGTCGACCTGGTGATGTTCATGCCCTCGGGTTTTGCAAAGGCGAACAAGGAGCGCACCGAGGCGAACGCGTACGCCACCATGATGGAGCTGGAAACCACCATGCGCGACATGAACGCGCGCGTGTCGTGGATGGACCCGGACAGCATCCAGGGCAAGGGCGCGCCCTTCGACGACGTGTACTTCGTCGACACCGCGAATCTCGCCAACAAGGCGACCCAGGACGTGAAGGACGTCTACCAGATGGTGGCCGACACCCTGTTCGAGGATTTCGCCTCGGCCGATTTCGCCAATCGCAAGCGCTCGGTGGCGGTGAACCAGCAGCAGCACAAGCTCGGCCCCTACAACCCGCGCGTGCCCGAAGCGCGCTTCGGCGACATGCGCCTGTCGTATTCAAAAGTGTATTCGGCCTTTGGCCAGGCGGTGCTCGACACCCAGCAAAGCCTGCGCGAAGACATCCGCGCCTATGAGCTGGCGGCGCTGATGGTGAAGGAGTTCTTTGGCCTGGTGGGGCGCGACGGCGTCTTGGCGCGGCGCGCCGGCGATGCGGAGCGCGACAGCTTCATGCGCGAGCAGATGGAGATGCGCGAACGTCCCTTCAGCGAATTCCCTGATTTTAAAAAGGGAACGGTGGACGTCACGCCCTTCCAGGAATACGCGCTCACAGAACAGCTGTTGATGGACAAGGATGGGCGCTCGCTGCTGGAACGCGTGGAGAGCAAGGTGCAGCTCGAGATCGACCGCATCATGGCCGGCTACGACATCAAGCTGTGGCGCGAAAAGGTGGCCGAGCTGCTGCCGCAGCTGGAACGCGACGCCATCCGCGAAGCCGGCGCCACCGCCGAGACCAGCGAAGACCGTATCAAGCGCCACACGGGAGAGTTGACCGGGCGCCTGAAGACGCGCGTGCGCGAGCGCCTGTATGCGCTGCTCGACGACCGCAAGCAGGGCGGCCTGGAATTCGTGCTGTCGCTGCTGGAGCAGGTCAAGGCGCGCCTGCTGCAGCGCGATCTGATCAGCGCGGAAAAGAATGGCCGCCGCTACCGCGACATCCGCGACGCGCTGCGCACGCGCCAGGTCGAGGAATCGCTGAACAACCTGGGCCAGGCCGCCGGCCGCCTGTTCGGCAAGGATGCGCAGGCGCGCGAAGTCATGGCCCACCTGAAGCGCGACATCGCCGATTATTTGCGCTTCCACTTGCTGGCAGTATCGGCCGGGCAGTCGATCGAAGTCATGCGCAACATGTCGGCCTGGCTGGGCGACCCGCAATCGACCGACGAGCAGGGCAATGCGCAGTGGAGCGGCATCGCCGGCGAGTTCCAGGAAGGACGGCGCCACGTGCAGGAGATTTTGTACGCGGTCGACAACCGCATTGCCCAGCTGCGCAGCGATGCGCGCCACGAGCACGCCACCTACATCAAGCTGGCCGGCGATGTGCAGCCGGCGCCGGTGCGTCTCACGAGCGATGTCAGCACGTGGAGCGAGGAAGTGCTGCTTGAATTCGGCGGCTCGGGCAGGCTGTTCCCGCAGCTGGGCGACGAGCGCATGCGGTCCGATTTGCTGCTGAAGCTGTTCCGCCGCGCGCAGACGCAGCTCTCCAGCAGCGAGCTCGGCGCCGAGCCTTCCGATCCGCTGCTGGACCGTTTGAATGCGATGACGCCGCAGGAACGCCAGCGCGTCTTCGCCGAATGGATACGCAGTGCCATGCCCTGGGTGAACGCGCGCTTCTCGGCCGAATTCACTCCGAATTCGGACCAATTTAAATGTTTTATTGGAGTGGGCGATGTGGGCGCCTGGCGCCGCATGGAGGCTGAAATCCGCGCTGCCGTGCCGACCGGTTTCTTCCACGGCGACCTGGTGTCGATCGTGAACACGGGTGTGGCCGGGCGGGCGGTTTGCTACATCGAACTGTCCGGCATTCCGATGACGGTGCTGCGCGGCGTGCCGACCTGGCGCGCTTCGTACCAGATCGAGAACCCGAAGATCCCGACCCATTTGCATTTCGATTCGACGCGCTTCCGCCATCCGATTTCGCCGTCGATGGATGAGCTGAACCGCCTGGCCGACGACTACGAATGGTTCCTGCAGGCGATTGCGCTCGGCGTCATCCGGAGAAAAGCCGATCTGGGCGACCGCGAGGCCAGCTTCCAGCCGCGCGGCCAGTATCTGTTCGAGGTCGAGCCGGGGTCCGGCGAGTGGCTGCAGATCGGGAACGAGTTCGCGATCCGCTCGAACGGGCTGCCGCCGTATTACCGCGAGCAGGTGATCGCCGCCGTGCGCAAGCGCCTGGCGGCGGTGGGGCCGCACCAGCTGGTGCTGCTGGCCGCGCTGATGCGCCATTACCAGCTGCGTGTGTACGAGCCGCGCCTGGAGGTCGACGAGACCGGAGCCCAGCTGCCGTCGCCTTCGCTGCCGAACATCACGGCGAAGCGCCTGTATGACGCCTGGTTCCAGCGTGCCGCAACCGCCGATCCATCGCTGACCAGCGCCGCCATCGACGCCGCGCTGGCCACGCTGCCTGAGTGGACCGAGGCGGTACCGGATTCGGCATCCGACGCCTATAACTGGGAAGTTGAGCGTCCCGTGGACAAGCGCGTGATCAAGGCCGAGTTCCTGGCCAGCGATGCGCGCGCGGTGCAGGCGGCCGAGCGGCGTACGCACGCTGCGGCGCCGGTACCGATGCAGGCCATGGCGGCCGGGCCGCGCTACAAGCTGTTCGTGGCGGGCGCCCAGCGCGGGCCGTTCGCGGTCGAGGAGATTGCGCAGCAGCTCGCACGCGGCGAGGTCGACCTGGCCACGCGCGCCTGGAACATGGCGCAGGACACGCGCTTCGGCAAGTGGCAGACCGTGGCCGACATTCCTGGCATCGACCCTTCGCAGGCGAACGCCATTCCCGATCCGGACGACGGCGTTCCGGATCCGCAGTAGAAAGGGCGCCTGTGGCAGAAGCATCGCTTTATCGTTGTATTGCACCCTCGTGCGGCCGCAGCTTGCCGCGCCGGGTGAACTTTTGTCCGTATTGCGGCACGGCGCAGCAGGAGGGTATCGAGCGCGGGGACGCGGCGGCGCATGCCGAGCCGTCCGCGCAGGGCGTGCAGCTTGAGAAACCGGTGCAGGATGGCGTGCCTGTTGCCGCTGCCGCCAGCACCGTCGCGCCGCGTGCGGAGGACCGGACGGCGGCCAGTCCTGCCGCGGCGCCCGTGCCGCCGCCGAACACCACGCCCGCATCCACTTCCACGCCTGCACCAACGTCGCGTACGGAGCCAAAGCAGCCGATCCCGCCGGGCGCCAAACCGGCGCCCGGCGTGCGCGCATCCGCCTCGCAACCGTCGCAGCGCAAGCCCGTGCGCCTGCGCTGGTGGCTGCTGGCCCTGGCCCTGCTGTGGGTGGTCTGGCTGGTCGCCAACCCGGGCAAGCGCCGCGTCGAGGCGCAGATGGACAAGGCAATCGGCCTGGCCACGTCCTGCAAGCCGCGCGAAGCCCAGAATGAACTGATCGCGCTGCGCAAGACCCGCGCCACGCCGGACCAGCTGCAGCACGTGCAGCAGGTGCTGAACGACGCCGCCGCCGACTGCACCCGCAAGCGCCAGCGCGACAAGGCCTGGCGCGAAGCGAAGACGGCGGTCGAATCGGCGCTGGCGGCATCCTCGTTCGACAAGGCGCGCCAGCGCCTGCGTGCGTTCACCAAGCGCTGGGGCGACGACGACAATGCGCGTGCCCTGCACGACAGGATCGAGGAGCGCAGCCCCGAGCATCCGCGTGCCGACGGCCGGTGATGTTGCCATGCTGCTCATCCGTGAGCCATGCAATTCCGGCAAGGTGTATGCTGGCTGAAACGCGAACACAGGAGGGATCATGAAGACCATGACCATGTTGGGTGCGCTGCTGGTGCTGGCCCTGGCCGGCTGCTCGCCGCGCGATGAGAACGACGCCGGCCCGGCGCAGAAAGCCGGCAAGGCCATCGACGACGCCGGCGACAAGGTGGCGCGCGAGTTGCGGGCGCCGCTGGAAAAGGCGGACGAGGCAGCCAGGCGCGTAGCCGAACGCGCCGACGAAGCGCGCGATCGCCTGGCCGAACGCACCGAGGAGGCGCGCGAAAAGATCAAGGATGCGACCGATGAAGCCGGGCGCGGGTTGCAGAAAGCCGGCACGGTGGTCGGCGAAAAGGTCGAGCGCGCCGGCGAAAAAATGCAGGAATCGGCGCGGTAAACGATTTGCCGTTCGTAGGGTGGGCACCTGTGCCCACGCGGTACGGCACGTCCATGTCGAAATGCCGGGCGGAGCATCGTTGACGTTCGATCACCCGGGTGTTGTTTGACGTCGCGTCAAATCACCCGGTGAGACCGCGTGGGCACAGGTGCCCACCCTACGAACCCAACATCGGAAACCCCGAAACCCCGAAACCCCGAAACCCCGAAACCCCAACCCCGATCACGCGCTCGCGCGCAAATCCTGCCACCCCGCCGTCACGATCGACATCTCCACGAACCCCGCGCGCCAGGCCTGCTCGAGGTTCTGCTCGATCTCTTCCATCGAGGTCTGCGTCGTGCCGCTGAAGCCGCGCAGGCCATATGCGCGGTTGCGGCCGTGGCCCTTGGCCATGTACAGCGCCATGTCGACCAGGTTCACCGCGCGTTCCCACGGCAGCGGCTGGCCGGCGGGGGCCAGCGGGTAGGGCGCGAAGCCGATCGACACCTGGGCGCTCAAGGTCTCGCCGCCGTACTCGATGCGGGTCTCGGCAATGCCTTCCAGCAGGCGGCGCGCTACTTCGTCCAGGCCGCTGCGCGGGATCGCCGGCAAGAAGGCCAGGAATTCCTCGCCGCCCCAGCGCACGATCATGTCGGTCTCGCGCAGGATCTCGCGCAGGCTGGCCGCGATCTTGATCAGCACCGCGTCGCCGGCGCCATGGCCCCAGGTGTCGTTGATGTGCTTGAAGTGGTCGACGTCCATCAGGAACAGCGCGCTCACCATCTCGTCGCCCGAGGTGCCGACGCCGCGCTTTTCCAGCTGCTGGTGGGTGCGCATGAAGTCCTGGAAGTGACGGCGGTTGTACAGGCCCGTCAGCGGGTCGCGCACGCTCTGCTGCTTGAGTTCCTGGTTCTTTTCGTGCAGCTGGGCGTTCGCATGGCGCACCTTGCGGTACAGCATGGCGACGATCACCGTCACCAGCGCGAACACCATGATCAGCAAGCCCCAGATGCGCTGCTGCAGGCGGCGGTTGTCGATCTCGGCCGACTTCACCTGGTTTTCGCGCTCCAGCAGTTCGATCTGGCGCTGGCGCTTGTCGGCGTCGTACTTTTCCTGCAGCTCGAGCATGGCCTTCTGGCGGCGCTTTTCGAACAGCTCGTTCGACAGCGTGCGCTCGCGGTGGTAAGCGTTGATGGCGCCCGGATAATCGCCGGCGCGCTCGAGGGCGCCGCCGTATTCGGCCAGCACGCTCTGCAGCTCCGGCTTGTCGCCGTTCTGTTCGTAGATCGCCAGGCCTTCCTCGAAAGCGCGCTTGCCCTCGGCGATGCGGCCGCTGGCCAGGTAGGCCTGGCCGATGTTCACGCGTGCGGTGGCGCCCGCGGTCTCGTCCCTGATGGCGAGCGCCGCATCCAGCGCCTGCGTGCCGTAGGCGAGGGCGTTGCGGTAGTCGTGCAGCTTCAGGTAATAGTCGGACAGGTTCACCAGCGAGCGCGCCACCATCGACTGCGCACCAATGCTGCGCTCCAGCGACAGCGCCGCCAGCTGCGCCTTCAGCGCGCGCTGCATCTGGCCGGTGTCCATGGCCAGGCCGTATTCGGTGCCCTTCAGGGTGGCCATGCGGCCCGGCGAATTGATCTTCTCGGCCGCCACATAGGCTTCGGCCAGGGATTCGGACGCCTTGTCGAATTCGCGCATCTGCACGTACAGGCGGGTCAGCGCGTTCAGCACGATCACCATGTGCACCGGCTCGCCATGCTGGCGCGTATAGGCCAGCACGGCCTGCATCTTTTCCAGCGCGCGCGGGAAGTTGCCGTCCTCGGCAAAGGCTTCGGACGCCGACACGCCCACGCGCACGCGCACCTCGACGTCGTCGGTGGACAGCGCATGGCGCTCGGCCTCCCAGATCAGCGCATGCGACAGCGCGAGTTCGTTCTGGGCGTACTTGATGTAGCCCTTGCGTACCAGGCCCTTGGCGATGGCGGCGTCGTTCTTTTCGCGGCGGCCGAATGCGATGAGTTCATCGCAGGTGGCCAGCGCCTGGTCGTTGCGTCCCACCTTCTGGTAGGCCACGCACAGCTCGGCCAGCATGTCGGCCTTGTCGGCCACCGAACCGGCGCGCGCTTCGCCCTCGATCTTGAGCAGCATCGGCAGGGCGCGTTCCGGGATGAAGCGGTTGATTTCGCGGATCTCGGCCAGGCGCGCTTCCAGGCCCAGTGCCTTGGGCGCGTCGGCAAGCGCCAAAGGAGATGTCAGCACCAGCGATGCGAGCAGTGCGCACAAACGCTGCGATGGCTTTTTCGTCTCCCAAACTGCCGGCATAGCTTCCTCGATCTGGTCGTCGCGCCCGCAGTGATTGCGAGCGCCATCGACGATTATAGTCGTGTTGCTAAGTGGCAATAGCAATTTTTTATGCCGCTATCGTAAAAATGCGACGCCAAAACGTCAATATTGGCGGCTGCATATTCGGCAGTGCAGCATGGAAACAAAGAGTCACGTCCCGCTCGCGCCAGGCAGTCGCACCGCCTACACCGCCAGTTGCTGCAACAGGTACAAGCGCTGGTACAGGCCACCCTCGATCCCCATCAGCTCCTCGTGCGGGCCGGATTCCGTGATGCGTCCGTGGTTCAGCACCACGATGCGGTCGGCGTCGCGGATGGTCGACAGGCGGTGCGCAATCGCGATGATGGTCACCCGGCCGCGCACTTCCTCCAGCGCCTGCTGCACGACCTGCTCGGTGGCGCTGTCGATGCGCGAGGTGGCTTCGTCGAGCAGCAGGATGCGCGGCTCGCCGGCCAGGGCGCGCGCAATCGCGATCAGCTGCTTCTGGCCCGAGGACAGGCGCGAGCCGCCTTCGCCCAGCGAGGTCTCGTAACCATCTTCCAGCGCCGCGATGAAGTCGTGCGCGTGGGCAGCGCGCGCCGCCGCCTCGATCTTCTCGACCGCCAGGCCGCGCCCCATGTCGATGTTCTCGCGCGCCGACGCCGCCAGGATGAAGGGGTCTTGCGGCACCAGGCCGACCTCGTTGCGGAAGCGTTCGTTGTCGATGCCGGCAATCGGCTCGCCGCAGATCTCGATTTTGCCTTCGCCGTTTTCCCGGTTGGCGCTGTAGTAGCGCAGCAGCAGCGACAGCAGGGTCGACTTGCCGCTGCCGGTATGGCCGACGATGCCGTAGAAGGCGCCCTGCGGGATGTCGAGCGAGATGTCGTGCAGGACGTTCTGGCCCGGCACGTAGGCAAAGCTCAGGTTTTTCACGCGCACCGCCGGCGCGTCCTTCGATGCCATCATGCGCGTGCCGCCGGTGCGGCCGGCCGCGTGCTCCGCGGCCCCGGCTTCGGCCAGCAGCGCCTCCACGCGCGCGCTCGCCACCACTGCCTGCTGCAGTCCGCTGAACTGCATCGTGATCTGGATGAGGGGTTCGACCACGCGTGCGATGTAGCTGATGAACGCATACAAAATCCCCACCTCGACGGCGCCGATCTCGCGCCGCCCGAAGGCGAAGATCACCACCGCCAGCAGCGCCACGTTCAGCAAATCGAGCGCGGGGCGCAGCAGGAAGGCATTCACGCGGATCTCGGCGATGCGCGCCTGGTAGTGGCCGTCGTTGGTATGCGCGAAGCGTTCGCCGAAGCGGCCCGCCGCATTGCTCGCCTGGAGCACGCTCATGCCGCCGATCGATTCGGCCATCTGCCCGTTGATGTCGCTGCGCAGGGCGCGCGCACGCGTTACCGCCGGCCCCGACAAACGCTGGTACAGCCAGACGATCACGATCACCGCCGGCAGCAGGGCCAGCACGATGATCATCAGGCGCCAGTCGAGCCAGGCCATGGCCACCGTGGTGCCGAGCAAAACGATGGTGCTGTCGAGGATCGAGAACAGCACCTGGATATAGAGCTTCTTCACCGCCTCGGTGTCGTTGGTCACGCGGCTGACCAGCTGGCCGGTGATCGCGCGATCGAAAAAAGCCATCGGCAGGCGCAGCACGTGGCCGTACACCCATTCGCGCAGGCGCTGCACCGAGCGCATCGCCAGGCCGGACAGGCGCACCAGCTGCAGGTAGCGCAGCCAGGTCGAGAGCCAGCCGGTGACCAGCACGCCGCCCAGCAGCAGGGACATGCGGGTCCAGTCGGCGTGGCGCGGCACCAGGTGGTCGTCGATCAGGGCCTTGCCCAGGATCGGGCCGACCACTTCCAGCGCGGCCGCGATGACCAGCCAGAAGGTCGCCCATTTCAGGTGCCGGATATCGGGCCAGGCGGCGCGGCGCAGCAGGGCTGCGGCGCGCTTTGCTTCGGCGCGGCCGGCGTGCCTGGATTCCTTGGTTTTGTCAGCTTGCATCGATGCTGGCCTCCAGTTGTTGATAGCGCCACTGGCTGGCATACCAGCCGTCCAGTGTCAAGAGGGTGTCGTGGTTGCCGGATTCGGCGACGCGGCCGTTCTTCAGCACCACGATCAGATCGGCATTCACCACGGCGGACAGCCGGTGGCTGGCGATGATGGCGGTCAGTTCCGGGCGCGAGGCGCGCAGTTCGTCCAGGTGTTCGAGGATGTTGGTCTCGGTGCCGGTGTCCACCGCCGACAGGGCGTCGTCGAGCAGCAGCAGCGAGCTGTCGGCCAGCAGCGAGCGGGCAATCGCCACGCGCTGGCGCTGGCCGCCCGAGAGGGTGATGCCCTTTTCGCCCACCGGCGTGTCGTAGCCCTGCGGGAAGCGCAGGATGTCGTCGTGGATCGCCGCCATCCGGGCCGCTTCCTCGACTTCCAGGCGGCTGGCGCCGGGGCGCGCCAGGGCGATGTTCTCGGCGATGCTGGCCGAGAACAGGAAGGATTCCTGCGGCACCCAGCTGGTGGCCGCGCGCAGCGCCGCCAGTTTGTAGTCGGGCAGCGGGTGGCCGCCCCAGGTGACCGTGCCGTGCTGGGGCTCGGCCTGGCGCAGCAGCACGCGCAGCAGGGTCGACTTGCCGGCGCCGGTGGGGCCGACCAGGCCCAGGGTCATGCCGGGACGCAGGGCCACCGACACTTTATCCAGTGCTGGTTGGGAGGCGTTCGAATAGGTGAAGCTCACATCGCGCAGCACCAGCGGGCCATCCTGGATGGCCCCGAGGCGGCCTTCGTCGACCACCGACAGTGGCGCATCGAGCATCGGCTGCAGGCGCGCGAGACCCGCGCGGCCACGTTCGATCAGCGACAGCACCCAGCCGGCCGCGAACATCGGCCAGATCAGCTGGCCGAGGTACATGGTGAAGCTGGTCAGGGCGCCGATGGTCAGCTGGTTCTGCCAGACCAGGTAGCCGCCCAGGCCGAGGGTCAGCGTGCTGGCCGCGGTGAGGGTCAGGCCGACGGCCGGCTCGTAGGCCGCTTCCCATTTCTGGGCGCTCATGCTGGCGGCGGAGGCTTTGCCGGCCAGTTCGCCGAACTGCGCTGCGCTGCGTGCTTCCAGGCCCAGGGCGCGCAGGGTGCGCACGCCCGACAGCGATTCCTGCACGTGGTCGTTCAGGTCCGAGAAACGCTTGAGCGAATCGGTTTCGGCGGTGTGGATGTGGCGCGAGATATACCAGAAGGCCAGGCCCATCAGCGGGAAGGGCAGCAGGGCGATCAGGGCCAGGCGGTAGTCGACGCCGAGCAGCATCACGCCCAGCACCATCACCAGGGTCAGGGTGCCGTCGAAACCTGCCAGCATGGCTTCGCCGGCGGCCATCTCGATGGCGTCGATGTCGTTGGTGCCGAGCGCCATCAGGTCGCCGGTGCGCTGCTTCTGGTAAAACGCCGGACCCTGGCTTGATAAGCGCGCGTACAGGCGCATGCGCAGCTCCACGCCGAGGCGGTAGGCCGCCGAATACAGGCGGATGCGCCAGCTCACGCGCAGCACGTAGATCGCCACGCCCAGCGCCAGCAGCTCGGCGATGCCGATCATCAGGTCGTGGCGCGACAGCGTGTGGGCGGACAGGCCGTCGATCATGGCGCCGACCTTGCGCGGCACCAGGATGCTGCACACCGCCACGCCTACCAGCATTACCGCGGATGCCGCGTAGGCTTTCCAGTGGCGGCGTACGAAGCCGGTCACCAAACTCGCTAAACTCATGGGAATTCCTTGCATTGCCGCCCGCGAAAAAGAAAGCGGGCCGAAGCCCGCTAGTCTACTTTCTTTGCCGGAGCGGCGCAGCGCGCCTGCCAGGCGCCTGATACAGCCTTCATGGCTGCGTTGCACCGTCTCGCCGTACTCACGTACTGTCTTCGACGCTGCGCCTTGCCCTAAAGGCTGTATCAGGCGCCTGGGCATTGCCTGAGTAGACGATTACTGGTTCTGGCGCTCGGGCGGGATGGCGAGCGCGCAGCCGGCCACCATGGCTGGATAGGCGGTTCCCGATTTGCTGACCGGCCCCATTGTTTGCTTGTCGGTGTAGTAGCTGTCGACCCAGCGATCGTCCTTGTCGTACGCAGCGAAGTTAAACATCCGCACCATGTGCTTCTTGCAATCGAACCAGACGCCATAGGTGAAGGTCTTGACGTGTTTCAGGCTTTTGTCGGGACGAGTGAAGGCTTCCAGCGGGACCAGGTTCGGATGCTCCACCTGGAAGTCGATTCTCCTGAGCTCACCGCGGGTAAAGGCGGTCTTCTCGATGATGAAATATTTTTTTCCGCTCTCGTCGGTGTGAACGAGGGTCCAGGTATCGCTGGTGACGTTCGCTGCCAGGCTTGCCAGGGGAGCCGCGAGGGCGGCGATGCACAGGGTGCGGAAAAACTTGTTCATATTGGCCTCTTAGAAAGTTGAATTTTAGAAATATTTATCTGGCGATGCAAGGAAAAGCTGCGGTGACCGGCGTGTTACTGCGCGGTTGCTACCAGCAAGTAGGCGCCAGGCTTCATGCCGTTTCTTGTGAGCTGCCAGACAGTACCGAGGTCCGACAAGGCAGGCGTGCCGCAGTCCCAGGTGGTCGTCCCAGGCGCCAGGAAGCAGACCGACAGGCCTTGCGTCGTGGCGAATCGCGTCTTGTCGAGGTTGAAGACGGCCAGGCCCTCGCGCGGGGTGAAATTGGCGATGAACTCGAAACCGTCGACCGGCACGCCGGGCAGGCTGCCGGTGGGCAGGACCGGGTCCCAGTAGCTTTTCCAGCTGAACGAATACGGTTGCCAGGCAAGCTCCAGGCCGGAATTGGCCCATCCGGGAACGGCGTTCAGGTTGGGTGGCGGCGTGTAGCGGAACTTCGTCAGTTGGGTCACGCAGCCGAGCGCGCCCTTCGGAAGCAGGGTGGGGAAGGTCGCGCCCATTGCCAGGGTCTGACTGAACTGGGGCGGCGACGCCGATTGGGCCGGCATGGTGCGCGAATCGAACAGCGGCACCCGTAATACAACCTGGGTATCCCAGATGGTGTCGCTGCCGTCGTGCGAGACCAGGGTGGCCGCCTGGTTGACGTCGCCGCCGCCGAGCCGTTCGGTGCCGTTGACCCAGCCATTCCTTGGGTCCGTGCCGCCGCCGGGGCGCGAGGTATCGATCCGGCAGTAGTCCACCAGGCCCGGGCTATCGGCGCCGGTCTCCAGTGCGGGTACGGGTTGGGAGGCATCCTCGGCGCCGGCGCCACAGCCGGCAAGGCCCAATGCGAGCGGGAGGGTGAGAAGGGCGGGCAACAAGATGCGCTGGGGCGAAAGAGTTTTCATTCGTTTTCCTTGGTTCGGGGTAGGTCGGCGTGGCCGAGTGCTGCAGCCAGGGCGTACCGCCATTCTGGGAAAAAAGCCTTTGCCTGACCCGTGACGGGGCGGGGTCGTATTTGTCGAATATTCGCTGGCAAAAAC
Source organism: Massilia brevitalea (assembly GCF_030711405.1). Classification (GTDB taxonomy): domain Bacteria; phylum Pseudomonadota; class Gammaproteobacteria; order Burkholderiales; family Burkholderiaceae_D; genus Telluria; species Telluria brevitalea. The sequence continues at coordinate 58,967 of NZ_JAULSI010000001.1, read as the reverse complement.
TTGAAAATTGCAATCTGGAAATACGTGAAATATAATCAAGTTTGAAATCACAGGGCCATCCATGACTTTCCCCAGCAATACCGAACACTTGCCCTTGCCGATGCGCCAGCTCGCCGCCGCCGGCGTCGTGCGCAGGTTTGCGAAGCGCACCCGTTTCATTACCGAAGGCGAGGCCGGAACCTCGATCTACGTGATCCTGTCCGGCCGGGTCAAGGTGTTCACCAGCGACATGGATGGCAAGGAATTCGTTTTCGGGATGTTTGAAGACGGCGCGATTCTTGGCGAAATGGCCCTCGATGGACAGCCGCGCAGCGCATCGGCCGAAGCCGTCACCGATGTCCAGTGCGCGGTCGTGCCGATCTCGGCAATGCGGGCCAGGATCGCCGCCGACCCGGACTTTGCGATGGAACTCATCAAGACGCTGATCGCGCGCAGCCGCCAGACCACCACCTTCGCGCGGCGCCTTGCACTGCAGACGGCCTACCAGCGCCTGGCCGCCCTGCTCGACGACCTGGCGGTGGCGCGGGACGGCGTGCGCATCGTGCCCGAGCCGCTCAGCCAGCAGGACATCGCCGACCGTATCGGGGCCTCGCGCGACATGGTGTCGAAGCTGTTCAAGGAATTGGTCAAGGGCGAATACCTGCGCCACGAGGCCAGGCAGGTCACGCTGCTGCGGACCCTGCCGGCGAAATGGTAGCCGGCAGGGCGCGCCCGGCGCTGGCGCGCTGGCTGGCTCCCCTTGCCATCGCCTGCGCCTGCATGACGCTTGCCCGCTGTGCGCCGGCCGAGCGCCTGCAATTGCAATGGCTGGATGCCTCGTTCCGCCTGCTGCGGCAGGTGACGCCAGAAGCGGCCCGGGCCGAGGTCGCCATCGTCGGCGTCGACCAGGCCTCGATCGACGCCAGCGGCAAGCCGTTCGCGCTCATGCTCGACGAGTTCGCCCTGGGCCTGGATGGCCTGCGCCGCGGCGGGGCCGCCGGGGTCGGCGTCGACCTGGTCTTTCCTGCCGCTTCGTTTGCCCAGTTGGTGCCGGGCGGCGCGCAGCGCCTGGCCCTGGCCATCGGCCGGCTGCGCGCCGCCGCGCCGCTCGTGCTCGGCCACGCCGGCGCCGGCAGCCCGCGCGGCGATGCAGCCGGCCTGTATGCCGCGATGGCGGGAGCGGGCGGCCTTGGCCTGCTGCTGGTGCCTGCCGACCGCGACGGCGTCCTGCGCCGCATAGGTAGCGCCGAGCTGCGCAGCGATCTGCTGCTGGCGCCGCGGCTGGCCGCCAGCCTTGGGCAGCAGGCGGAACCGGGCATCGTCGATTTTTCCATTGGCGCGCCTTTCGGCTACGTGCCGCTGCACACGGTCGTTGCGCTGGCCAGGGCGGGCGACGATGCAGCCTTGCGCCGCCACTTCGCCGGCAAGCTGGTGCTGCTCGGCGCCATCCTGCCGGACCAGGACCGGCAGCGCCTGCCGCTCGGACTGGCCGCATGGGAGGCCGGAACCGGCAGTGCCGGCGTCGTGTTCCAGGCCCAGGCATTGCGCAGCCTGATGCAGGGAAGGATGGTCTCCGCGCAGCCGTGGGTGGCCGATTGTGCGGCGCTGCTGGCGCTCTTCGTGCTCTGGCACTGGCGCCTGCGTCCACGCCGCGCATGTGCCGCCGCGGTCCTGATGGGAGGCGGTGTCCTTGGCGCGAGCGTCTGCCTGCTGGCGGCCGGTGTCTTCGCGCCGGTTGCGGCGCCGCTGCTGTCGCTGGCCTGCGCAATGGCCCTCCTCGGCGTGCAGGCCTACCGGCGCGAACTGGCCGAGCGGCAGCGCATGCGCGCCATCTTTTCGGGCTACGTCAGCCCGGCCATCCTCGACACCATCCTCAGCGGCGCCCTGAAGGATGGGCTGGCCGGCAAGCGCCAGCAGCTGGCCTTCCTGTTCGCCGATATCCGCGGCTTCACGGCGTTCTGCGCGGCCACGGCGCCGGAGGAGGTGATCGCCTTCCTGAACCGCTACTACACCGTCATCAGTGCGGCGCTGCACCGTCACGACGGCACGATCGACAAATTCAGCGGCGACGGAATCATGGTCTTTTTCGGCGCCCCGCAAGCGAGCGCCAATCCGGCGCGCGACGCCATCCTCGCCGCCCTCGACATGCTCGATGCGCTGGCAGGGCTGAACAGGGAACTGGCGCGCGAAGGATCCGCGCCAATCCGGGTCGGCATCGGCATCGCCCATGGCGACGCGGTACTCGGCAATGTCGGCTCCGCCCAGCGCCACGACTACACGGCCACCGGCGCGGCCACTACGCTGGCGGCGCACATCCAGCAATACAGCAAGCAGGTGCCGCACACGCTGCTGGTCGATGACGCCGCATTCGTGCTGGCGGACCTGCCTCCCGCCCAGCGCGACCGCTTCAGGCGCATCGAGGCCAACATCGAGAAACACGGCAGCGTGGTGCTGGCCGCTTACCAGGAAACGGAGGAAGACCATGCATAGGCATTGGCTGGCCGGCATCGCACTGGCCTGTTTCACCCTGCTTGCCCAGGCGCGGGTGGAACTCATCGTCACCCAGGTCGGCGGCCAGGCGCAATCGGCGTCGCGGCCACTGGCATTGCTCGACCGCCTTGCCAGCGGCGATACGATCGAGCTCGCCGCCGGCGCCAGCCTGGTCGTGTTCCTGCAGGCCGACTCCAGGCAATGGACGCTAGCCGGCCCCGGCCGTTTCAGGGTGGATGCCGACGGGCTGGCGCGCGACGGCAGTGGCGCCGCCCTGCGCCCGGACGCGGCCGATCCGGCCATCGGCCAGGCGCTCCAGCGCCGCAGCCAGGTGCTGGCGGGCGCTATCGTGCGCGGGATGGCCGGCGATGCGCCGGGCGCCACCGACGGCATCGAGCGCATTGCGCCATCGAAGCCGCTGTTTAAATGGCGCGCCAGGCCACACCGCGGACAGTGGACCTTCAGGCTGCGCGGCGAGTTCGGCCAGCTCGTGTTCGACACCCAGGTGGCGCAAACCGAGCTGGCCCTGCCGGACACCGTGCGTCTCGCGCCGGGACGGCGTTACCTGCGCGAACTGGAATGGACCGGGCACGACGGCGCGGTGCGGGTCGATACGGCGCCGCTGCTGGCGCTGGGCGCAGCCGAAGACGCCGAACTGGCGGCCCTGTTCCCCCTGCCGGATGCGCCGCACGCGATGCGTGTGCTGTACGCGCTCTACTTGCGCAGCCTTGGGGTGCGCGCGCTTGCGCTCCACGTCGCTCCCGAACTTTCAGAAACGAGTCCCGTCAATTGAGATCCCCCATTCGTACACAGCTGTTGGCCAGCCTGCTCCTTGGATTGGCCACCATTCCGCCGGCCCATGCCCAGCTCGACCTGCTGCGCCGCGTGCTGCCGCCTGCGGCCCTGGCAGGGGAGGGCCAAGGAAACCCGCGCCGTATCGACGCCCTGGCGGCCATCGCGCGCCAGGCCGGCGCCGGCAACCTCCCCGAGGCGCTGCGCCTGGCCGAGGCCCTGGTCGAGCAGGACCGCCTGCCTGCGGCGCAGTCGCCGCGTTCGCCCGCCGCCGGCTTGCTGGTGCAATCGGCCACGATGGCGGCGCAGCTGCACGAACGCGCCGGAAACGATGCGCGGGCCCTCGCGCTGTACCGGCAGGCACTGAAGGCGGGAATGCCGATGACGGGCGGGTTGGTCGGCAGGCAATGGAACCAGTACGCGAAGGTTGCCGAACTCCAGTCCAAAACCGGCGACTTTGCCGGCGCGATCACGACCTGGCAGGCGATGCTGAACGCACCGGACAGCGCAACGCCGTTCATGCGCTCGCTGCGCTTCCAGGCGTACGCTGGCCTGGGACGCGCGGCGCTCGAATCGGGAGATGCCGCCCTGGCGGAAACGAATTTGCTGCAGGCGATCGCCGAGGATCCCGCGATCGTTGGTGCAGCACGAGGCGGCGCGCCGGGCGCGCATGGCTACTTCGAAGCACAGGCGACCTTGGGCGCCGCCTTCGGGCGCGTCGAAGAAATGCTGGCGGGCATGGCGGGCGAGCGCGCCATCATGCATGCGAACGGCGAACTCGGCGCCGTGGGCAGGCAGTCCGGGGAGGGCGGGGTACTGGCCGTGGAGGGGCCGCTGACCGACCTGGCGCGCCTGTACCACGGCCGGCGCGACGCCGCTGCGCTCAGGCGTCTTTACCAGGGCAGTTTCAGTGATTATGCGGCGCGCACGGCGCGCGTCGATACCGGCGGCCTGGGGCCATCGGCCCAGCTGGAACGGCAATACGCACGCTTCGGCGCCTATCTCGCGGGTGTGGGCGAGGCAGGGCTCGCCCAGGAGGCGTTCGCGCACGCGCTGCGCCTGAACGCCGCCCGGCTGGCCGCCACCGCGGCCCAGCTGCCGCCGGAGCTGCTGGCAGGTTCGTTCGCGATGCGGCGCCAGATCCTCGATCTCGTCCTGTCGCTGCGCCTGGCCCAGGGCGACGGTGCACAGCGCTGGCGCGGCACGCTGGGCGACCTGTTGCAAAGCAAGGGGCTGCAGAGCGACTTCATGGCGCGCCGTGCGCGTGCCATCGGGCTGTCGGCCGATCCGGAAGTGCGCAGCCTGGCGGCGGCCATGGAGAAAGTGGACCTGTCCGGCGGCGCCGCGCACCTTGCGCAGCGCGGCCGGCTGGCCCAGGCGCTGCAGGCCAGGATCGCCAGGTCCTTGCCGCCGCTGTCGTTCGAGGACGGCGCGCGCTTCCTGGCACAGGTCGAGCAGCACTTGGGCGACGAGACCCTGGTCTCGATTTCCGCCTATACCCGTTTCGACTTCGCCAGCCAGCAGTTCGGCGCACGGCATTACCTGGGCGCCCGGGCTGGGCGTGGTCAGCTCCAGGTTGCCGACCTCGGCACGACCGCCGCGCTCGACGCCCTCGGCGGGCGCCTGCGTGCCGACCTGGCGCACCCGCCGAGCAAGGGCGCCGCAACGGCGGTTCCGGCGTCGGCCCGGGCCATCCACGATGCGCTGCTCAAACCCCTGTTCGGCACGCGCGGCGCGCGTGGCAGCCATGTGGCCGATCTCGACGGCGGCGTCGCGCTGCTGCCCCTCGAAGCCCTGGCGGACGGCCGTGGCCGCTACCTGATCGACGATAGCGAATGGCGTTACGTCAGCTCGGCCCGGACCCTGCTGCAGGACGGCGCGGCGCCGGCGCATTCCGGCAAATCGGTCGTGCTGGCCGATCCGGCTTACGACCTGCAGGACGCCGCGGCGGCAGTCGGCGCGCCGGGGCGCGGCGCCGTCTCCGGCGGGCGGCGCTTTGCGCGCCTGCCCCAGGCGGCGGGCGAGGGCGGCGCCGTGGCCGCGGCCTTGCGCCGCACGAGCGGCGAGGTGACGCTCCACACCGGTGCGGCGGCGACCGTGGAGGCCCTGATGGGGCTGCACTCGCCGCGTTACCTGCATGTCGTCACGCATGGTTTCTTTGACGAGGAAGCGGGCGTGCTGCGTGAGGAGGTAGATGGAAACGATGGCCAGCGCTACATCGTCGACAGCAATGTATCCGGGCGCAGCAGCGGGCTGGCCCTGGCCGGCGCCAACCGCGATGCCACAGGCATCCTTTACGCCGCCCAGTTGCGCCAGGCCGACCTGACAGGCACCGAACTCGCCGTGCTGTCCGCCTGCGACACGTCGGTTGGCGCGGTGCGTCCCGGCGAAGGCGTCGACAGCCTGCGCCAGGCGCTCGAAATCGCCGGGGCACGCAGCATGGTGACGTCGCTGTGGGCGGTGCCCGACCTGGAAACGCGCACGATGATGAGCGACTTCTACGATGCCCTGGCGACAGGCGCGGCCAAGCCGGCCGCACTCCGGAGCGCCAAGCTGCGCATCCGGCAGCGCCAGGCGCATCCCTTCTACTGGGCCGCGTTCGTCGTCACCGGTGCGCGCTGAGCACCGCCGGCGCTGAAATGGCCGCACTTCGATAGGGAAAATTCGACAAACGGCACGCGAATGGTCGCGGTTCGCGGGGGGCCGCGATACGGATAATGCATCCATCCCTGCTGTCGGGGCAAGGCGGCCGGCGCCGCCGGCCCGGCACCCTATCTTTTTGGAGTCATCATGTCATCTCTCATTATTGTTGCATTGGCCGCGATGGCGGCCGGGCTGGTGTTGGCCGCACTGGCCCTGAAATCCATGCGGCGCCTGGCCGCCGGTCCGGCGTCGACGCTGCGCAAGCTGGTGGCCTGGCCGTTCGCGGCATGCGTGCTGCTGCTGGGCCTCGTCATGCTGGCCACCGCCGCGCGGACCCTGCTGCCGGGCTCGTGGGACGGCACGGCATACTGGGGTGGCCCGGTCCTGTGCTGCGTGGCGCTCACGGCGGGGGCGGCGCTGTGGATCGCTTCCCGGACTGCGCGCACGGTGGCGCCGTCCCCGGCGCCTGAACAAGGCAGCGCGGCGCTTCTCCGTCCAGGCCAGCCTGGTTCGCCGGCGCCGGCCACGGCCCTGCCTTACCCGAGCGTGGAAGCCGGGCTGGCAGCGTTCCGCGCACGCCGCATGGCCTCGGCCAAGGCGCAATCCGTCTTCGTCCTGCTGTTCGCCGTGCCGCTCGCGCTGTACTGCGCGGTTGCCGAAGGCTGGGTGCCGTGCGCCATCTCCCTGCTGGTCACGCTGCTCATCATTAACCAATGCTATGCCAGCGTGGGCAGCGTCAGCGAGGCCGAGTACCGCACGCTGCCCGGTTCGACGGACGCCGCAGGCCGGCACCGCTGCGTACATTGCGGGCGGCGCGGCATTTTCCGGCGTGGCGCCTACGCCTCGAATGCGACATGGAGCGATTGCAGCAGCTGCCGCACGCACCTGTTCGTCGAATGATGCAGGCACAGCACTTCGCCAGATAAACAATCGTGGCAATGCGCGCATGCGAGCGCATCACGTATCGATCAACAACAACGGGAGTTCAAATGAAACGACTTACGCTGCAGGCCATCGTCTTGCTCTTCTTTACCTTCATGCTGCCGCACTCGGCGATGGCCGGCTATGGCGCCGTCGCGGTTTCGGACAAGGAGGGGGACAAGTGGGCCTGGGCAGTCCGTCCGACGCAAAAAGAGGCGGAACGCACGGCCATGAAGCTGTGTAACGAAAGTACGTCGAAAAAAGATTGTGCCTTATGGCGCATGAAGGCAATCGCGGAAACGATCGACAATGGTACCGTCAACTTCATATTCAGCAGGGATGGCGCAGCCGACGTAAAACGCAAGGCACGCGCGGCCTGTGGCGCAGCTTGCAAGATCGAGGTCATGACCAATCCCGGCTTCTATTCCTATGCCGAAGCGGAAAAGGACGTGAATGGCCAAACCTATGGTTATCTCGCATACGGGATCGAGGCCGGCGATCAGGCCGACAAGACGGCATTGGCGGGATGCGGCAGGAAAGGCGGCAAGAACTGCGCCGTTACCCGCTGGGGTGTCATTCCGGGCCGTATCAAGACTGCCCAGGCGCCTGCTCCCGCGCTGACGGCAAAACCGGGAAATTGCCGTCCTACCACGGCGCACCTGCGCTGCGAGTCGCAATGCGCCAACGGCGCCTGTGTCGTCACGTATGAAAACGGTTGCCGCATGCAGGTCCAGGTCCAGCCTCGCTTCGACGGTTTTACCAACCAGTGGGTGTATCCGGCGCCAAGCTGCTGACAGCGGCCGGCGTTCAGTTACCGCCGGAACCCTTCTTGCGGCCACGCCCGCTGCGGATCTCGGTGACCTTCGGCGCGCCGTTCGATGGCGCGACGATTGGCGGCGTCGCATCAACTGGCTCCACCTTCGGCAGCTCGATCTCGACGTCGACGTCGACCGGCACGCTGGCGGCAACCGGATGCGGCGGCGCCAGCGGGATGTCGAGGATGTCGCTGGTGGCCCTGGCGATCGGGGTCGGCTCGACCGGCGGAACGATGTCGGACGTGACGATCAGGTCGGGGACGAAGGGGCTGTAGACGATGTCGGCGGCCGATACCGAGACTGGCGTAGCCGCGGTAGCCGCGGTAGCCGACACGGTATCCAGCGCGCCAGGCTCGCCCAAGGAGCTGGTATCTGGCGCGACCAGGGTTTCAGCCGCGGCGTCGACGATGGTCTCGCTTGCCGCCACTCCCTCCTGCAGGCGTTCCGCTACCGGTTCAGCGACCGACTCAGCCACCGATTCAGCAAATGCGAGCGGCGCGGCCAGGACCGGCGCGCTCGCTGCCGCTTCCACCGAATACGCCTGCAAGGCCGCGCCGCGCAGGCCGGCGGCGATGTTGAACAGCTCGTGGCCGTAGTCGAACAGGGTGCGCAGCTGGCGCTGCGACTGGGCGCCGATGGTCAGGAGGTCGCGCGGATCGCGCACGGTAAACAACTGGCGCACGGTGTGCGAGGAATGCTCGGCGGTGGCGCGCGACAGCTCGAGGTTCAGGGCCAGGACGCGGCTGGTGCGGTCGAGCACCCCGTCGCCCACGCTGCGCAGGAAGGCGAACTGGCGGTCGATCTGGGTCTGGCGTGCTGCTTGGAACTGTTCTGGAAGTGAAGTCATCGGTATTCCTTATCGTTCGGTTATGGCGCACTGCAACATCCGATCAGTGTAGACCTGATGCAGAGTGTTGGAAAGCACAATCTGCCTCAGCCGGCTCGTTGTCGTATCCATACAATCTTGCACTGCAGCACTGTTACAAAGTGACACGCGAATGTCGTTTGCCTGAGCAGGGAAATGGCTACAATGATTTCGACCAGACTGAGGAGTGGACATGGACTTTGTTGTGCGCAATGCCAGCCTGCCGGACGGACGCACCGGCATCGATATCGCCGTGCAGGACGGCCGCATCGCCGCCCTCGGCCCGGCGCTGGGCGTGCAGGGCGCGCGCGAGATCGATGCCGGAGGCGACCTGGCCAGCCCGCCTTTTGTCGACGCCCATTTCCACATGGACTCTACCCTCAGCTACGGCATGCCGCGCGTCAACGCATCCGGCACGCTGCTGGAAGGCATCGCGCTGTGGGGCGAACTGAAACCGCAGCTGGTCCAGGACGCCCTGGTCGAGCGCGCGCTGCAGTATTCCGACTGGGCCGTGGCGCGCGGGCTGCTGGCGATCCGCACCCATGTCGACGTCTGCGACGAGCGCCTGCTGGCGGTCGAGGCCCTGCTCGAAGTGAAGCGCCGCGTCGCGCCTTACATCGATTTGCAACTGGTCGCCTTTCCCCAGGACGGCCTGCTGCGCAGCCCTGGCGCCTTCGACAACCTGAAGCGCGCGATCGGCATGGGCGTGGACGTGGTCGGCGGCATTCCCCACTTCGAGCGCACCATGGCGCAGGGCGCCGAGTCGGTGCGCCTGCTGTGCGAATTCGCGGCCGGACAGGGCCTGCGCGTGGACATGCATTGCGACGAGACCGACGATCCGCTGTCGCGCCACATCGAGACCCTGGCGTATGAAACCTGGCGCCTCGGTATGCAGGGCAGGGTGGCCGGCTCGCACCTGACGTCGATGCACTCGATGGACAATTATTACGTGAGCAAGCTGCTGCCGCTGATGCGCGAATCCGGCGTGGCGGCGATCGCCAACCCGCTCATCAACATCACCCTGCAGGGCCGCCACGACACCTACCCGAAGCGGCGCGGCATGACCCGCGTGCCCGAGTTGCTGGCTGCCGGCATCGACGTCGCCTTCGGCCACGACTGCGTGATGGACCCATGGTATGGCCTGGGTTCCGGCGACATGCTGGAAGTGGCGCACATGGGCCTGCATGTGGCCCAGATGACCGGGCAGGACGCCATGCGCGCCTGTTTCGAGGCCGTCACCAGTACCCCGGCGCGCATCCTCGGCCTGGAAGGCTATGGCCTCGAGCCGGGCTGCCATGCCGACTTCGTGCTGCTCGACGCCGCCACGCCGGTGGAAGCGATCCGCCTGCGCGCCGCGCGCCGGCTCGTGGTGCGGCGCGGCAAGGTTGTAGCTGAAGCGCCGCCCGCGCGCCCGGTCCTGCACCTGCCCGGGCGGCCCGCGAGCGTCGACTTTCGAATCGGACGCTGAACCGGCGGGAGCCGGTGCTAGAATCCCCAGCCCATGTGGTTTTTGATAAGTTTCCCAGACGATACGTGAAAGATATCCAGATCCGCCCCGCCACCAGCGCCGATTTCGACGCGATGTGGACCATCTTCAGCGCCCACACCGCTGCGGGAGAGACCTATCCCTTTGCCGCAGATACCTCGCGCGAAGCCGCGCATGCCTACTGGATGGGCGCCAACGTCACCGCGCGCGTGGCCGTCCTCGGGGCGCGCGTGCTTGGCATGTACCGGGTGGTGCCGAACCAGCTGGGGCGCGGCCACCATGTGGCGAACGCTTCCTACATGGTCAGCCCCACGGCGCAGGGCGTGGGCGTGGGCCGCCTGCTGGGCCAGGACAGCCTGGACGAGGCGCGGCGCCAGGGCTATCTCGCGATGCAGTTCAACTACGTGGTCAGCACCAACACCGCCGCCGTCATGCTCTGGAAAAAGCTCGGCTTCTCGATCGTCGGCACGCTGCCGAAAGCCTTCCGCCACCAGCGCCTGGGCTATGTCGATGCCTACGTGATGTACCAATTATTACAGGACCCGGACCACTGGCCGACGACGGACGAATAGGCGTGTTCGAGCACCGCTTCGCACTCTGTGCGGTGCAGCACGGACGAGCCATGGCGCGGTGATACGATGAAGAGGTCAACCTGACTCTTTTATCGAAAGTTGCACTCCATGCCGAACCTTGAGCCAGACAAGAACGCTGCCTTCTACGTGGTGCTCAACGCCGGCTCCGGTCATTCCGAGACCGAGCTGCGCTGCTCGACCATCCGCGACGTGCTGGGCGAGGCCGGCCGCACCTGCCATCTCGAGATCGTCGAAGACGCCGCCAACCTGGCCGAGACCGCGCGCAAGATGGCGCAGCAGGCCAAGGACAACAATGGCGTGCTGGTGGCGGCCGGCGGCGACGGCACCATCAACACCGTGGCGCACCAGGCGGTATTGCAGGGCTGCGTGTTCGGCGTGCTGCCGCAGGGGACCTTCAATTACTTCGGCCGCACCCACGGCATTCCCGAAGACCTGGCCGAGGCGGTGCGCTCGCTGCTGACCTCCACCGTGCAGCCGGTGCAGGTGGGCATGCTGAACGACCGCATCTTCCTGGTGAACGCCAGCGTCGGCCTGTATCCGGCCCTGCTCGAAGCGCGCGAGCACGACAAGCAGCAGTACGGGCGCAGCCGCGTGGTGGCCATCCTGTCGGCCCTGAAGACCGCGCTCGGCCGGCACCGCGCGCTGCGCATCGCCCTCGAGACCGAGGGCCACACGCGCAAACTGCGCACCCCCACGCTCTTCGTCGGCAACAACCGCCTGCAGATGGAGCAGGTCGGCATGGGGCCCCTGAAATCGGCGCTGGAAGACGGCGAACTGGCGGCCATCGCACCGCGCCGCGTCGGCAAGCTGGGCATGCTTGGCCTGCTGCTGCGCGGCGCCCTGGGCCGCCTGGGCGAGGCCGAAAACGTGATCGCCTTCTCCTTCAAGCGCCTCACCGTCAAGCACGCCCGCCTGTCGCCGCGGCGCACCGTGAAGGTCGCCACCGACGGCGAAGTGATGCGCATGAAGATGCCCCTCGAATTCCGCGTGCTCGAAGGCCGCCTGGCCCTGCTCAAGCCCCCGCACGCCGCAGCCGATTCGCGCGACGCCGCCTAAATTTTCCCACGAACAGCCAGAATTAAACAACGGGGGTCAAGTCTGCCATCGAGACACGAGCCCGGCTGTAGAAGCCGGTATATGTGAGTTAAGGCAGAGCTCGTGTCCGGATGGCAGACTTGACCCCCGTTGTTTTTATTCCACGCGCTGCAGGCGGATGCCGAAGATGTCGACGCGGTTCCATGGTCCCGCAGTGCCGCCGGCGCCGCTGAAGCTGGCGTTGCTTTCCAGGTAGCTCATGTTGTAGAAGTCGCTCAGGCGCAGGGTGTAGGCGCCGGGCTGCAGTCTGGCCGCGAGTGGCGTCGACAGCACCGTCGGCGTGTTCGTCTTGTCGAACTTCGCGTGCGGCAGCTGGACCACGCCTTGCGCCACCGTCTTGCCCTGGGCATCCACGACCGCCAGCCACTTCACGCCATTGCTGATGCCCAGGTTGATCTGGTTGGCGCCGTTGTGATAGCGGACCTGCACGCGGTAGTCGCCCGGCTCCCCGATCTTGACGTCGCGTACTTCGAAGCGGTCGGCCGGCTGGCCCCAGTCGGCCAGGCGCGCTGCGGCGTAGCGGCCGGCGGCAGGCGTCAGCTTCACGCTGGCCTGCACGCGCGGATCGGTGACCGGGATTTCGACCGCCGGCGCCACGCAGCGCGGCACGCTGTGGTGGCTGCGGTTGCCGGATGCGCTGAACTGCGCCTCGACCGCATAGCAGGCGTTCGGCGCCGGTTCGCGGTCGCGCCAGGCGCCGGCCGGCACCCGGGCCGCCACCAGCTTGCCGTCGCGGTAGACGTTGTAGACGGTGGCGGCGCTTTCATTACCATCGCTGCCGATCTGCAGCCGCGCGCGCCCGTCGACGTCGCGTTCCAGCGACGCGATGCGCGGCTCGCGCGGCGCGAACACGGCGGGCGATTCCACGTAGGGATCAGCGTTTACGCGACGGATCGTGCTGTCGCCGCCGGCCAGTGCGCCGAGGCGGATCTCGATCATGTCGCCGTCGCGCAGCGCCGCCCACGGGATGGTGGCCGCGGACGGCCGGCCGTTGTGCAGGATCGATGCGACCTGGTAGTAGCCCTTGCCGCCGCTTGCCTTTGGCAGCAGCAGGCGCACGCCGATGCGCTGGCCGCGCAGGCGCAGGTTGTGCAGCGTGGCCTGGTCGCTGTCCCTGAAGGTTTCGCGGCGCAGTGTCGCCGTGACGAAAGGCGCCAGCGTGATGCCGTCGTCGCCGGCGGACACGCCGAATACGTTCTCGACCACCATGCCGATATAGGCGCCGACCGACCACAACTGGCGGCGCGAATTGATCACCGGCCCGATCAGCTCGGGATGCTGCTCGTCGAGCAGCAGCGGCTGGCCGGACAGCCACTCCAGGTTTTCCATGTTCGAGATGTTCACGGCCGCGCCGCGCATCAGCGACGCGTAGGCGGCATCGGCCACGCTGGCATTCTTGCCCCGCACCGCCGCCTTCAGGCCGTAGCCGGTGACGAACGGCCACATCGCGCGGTTGTGGTAGACCGGCGTACCCTGCTGCTGGGGCCAGATCACGGGCGGCCCCATCGGGCCATGCGGATAGCGCGCCAGGATGCTGCGCGTCTGCGCTTCGTCGGCGATGCCGGTGACGATCGCCAGCGACTGCCCCAGCCAGTCGAACTTGTGCATGGCGGCGGCGTCGAAGTGGGCGGCGGTGAGGCTGCTGTACATGCCGGCGTCGGCCAGCCAGAGCCGGGCGTTGACGGCCCGTTTCAGTTCACCTGCCCAGCCTTCGTAACGCGCGGCGCGCGCCGTGTCTCCCTGTTCGCGCGCCAGCTTCGCCGCCAGGCACAGGGCCTGGTAGTGCGTGGCGTTCGTCGACACCGACTTGGCGCTCGCCATCGAGGCCAGGTCGTCGACGATCCAGCTGGCGTAGCTGTTTTCGCGCCAGTCGAGGAAGCTTTGCTCGCCGGTGTACAGCCCGTTCTGCGGGTCGAAGGCGGCGACGCGGTCGATCTCGATGGTGTTCGACAGCGCCTTCAGGGCTTTGCCTGCAAAGGCCTGGCGTTCGGCCGGGGGCAGGGTGCGCAGCACTTCCTCGGCCGCAAAGGCCCAGGTCATGCGGTCGGTGCTGACCGGCCAGCTGCCGCCGCTGCCGGTGTCCTGCACGATCTGCAGGCCGTCGGCCGAGCCGGGCACCTGCGGCGCCTTCGACACGCCGGCACGGTAGCCGGCCAGCTTGAAGTCCAGCGAATTGCGCACGCGCTGCGGGTCGAGCAGGGCCAGGCCGAGGTCGGCCGCGTAGGACAGGTCGCGCGTCCACACGTAATGCCATTTCTCGCCGGTCTCGAAGCAGTCGCAGGGAATCGCCGCGCCGGCATTGTAGTTGCCGTCGCGGATAGCGCTGACGGCATCCTGAGCCATCTCGCTTCCCGCCAGCGCGAACAGGGCGTCGAAGGCGAGGTTGCCGCTGCGGGTGTAGGGGCGGTCGGCGCTCTCGGCATAGGTGGCGTGCTGCGGCACCGGGTCGCGCGGCTGCATCGTGCTCGAATGCGTGTAGCTGCGCAGCCGGGCTTGCGGATCAAGCAGCGAAAAGCGCGTCGTCTCGGCCTTGCCGTCCCAGGTCGGCCAGGCCAGCGTCGCCACCCGCGCGCGGCCGGCGTGCGGATCGGGCTGCGGCGCCGCAGCCGGGGTTTCCAGGCGCGTCACGGTCAATCGGGGCGCTTGCGGATTGCGCGCGTCGAGCGTGAAGCGGTAGGTGCCGGTGCTGCGCACGAACAGGGTCGCCTCGGGGCCGGCCTGGGTCTCGAGCGGCAGCGTGGCGCCGGGTTTGACGGCGACGCTCTTGCCGGCATCCGGCACCCATTCCTGCTTCCACTCCTTGTCGCCGATCTTGAAGCCGTGGTTGCCATGGCTGACCAGGATGTCGGCCTGGTAGATACCGCCGCCCTGGTGCGGCAAGGGGTTGTCGACGCCCCAGGCGTTGAAGCCGCCGCGCACAAAGAATGCCTGGCGCAGCGGTCCCGGGTCGGCTGCGACAGCTGCGGCGGTGTTGACAACAAGCGCTGCACCCAGCAGCCATCGGGAAGAAATCATCGGTACTCCTGTCAGCGGTATTCGTTGCGTTCGACGATGCCGCGCAGGACATCGCGCCCTTGCAGCATCGGGAAGTCCTGCGCGCGGTAAGCCTTGGGCTGCGCGAAGTGCAGCGTGCCGATCTCGGCGGTGAACGAGGCGCGTACCGGTTGCGGAGCCAGGGCCCGTCCGTCCAGCACGGCGCGCTTGCCGGCCAGCGCCAGCGTCGCCGCCTTGCCGGGCGTGAGCGCAAAGGCGACCTGCGAGCGGCTCTTGTCGGGGTTCAGGTAGACCATGCGCACGGTGCGCGGGACCTTGCCGCGCAGCGTGAAGGTCCAGCGCTCGCCGCCGTCCGCGCGCACGAAGTCGACCTCCACCGCTTCATCCACACCGAAGGGCAGGGCAGCGCCGAAGCGTTTCCACTGCGCGGGGATGGCCGGCTCGAAGCGCAGGGTATCGGCAATCAGGTCCGGGCGGAAGCCCACGTAATCCTGGTAGGCGTTACGCGCATACTCGGCCACGCTCCACGACTGGGCAAAGGTGCCGGTCGGCTTCAGGCTGCCGTCCGCGCGCGGCAGGGCGTCCAGGTTTTCGCTCATGCTGCCGAGCGTGCCCAGGCCGAGGATTTGCTGCCCGATGTTCTGCGTCAGCTGCCAGCCCAGGTCCTGGTAACCGAAGCGGTTCAGCGCGGTCACCGTGAAGCCGGCGTTCCAGCCCCAGATGGTGCCGTTGTGGTAGGCCGCATCCTTGTGGTGGAAGGCCGGGTTCTCGTGGCGCGGGTGGAAGTAAGGGTCGTTCTGGGAGAGCGAGGCGATGCCGTAGGGGTAGAGCAGTTCCGGCACGCTGCGCTTGACCACCTGCGCCTGCACTGCATCCGGCACGAATTCGCCGAAGGGGATCGAGGACAGCATCAGCGCGTTCGGGCGCAGCCTGGTGTCGCGGCTGCCGTCCGCGCGCAGGCGGTCGGCCATCGTCTTGCCGTCCCAGAAGCGCCGCAGGAAGCTGGCCTGCGCTTTGCCTGCCAGCGCCGTCCAGTCGCGCGCACGCGTTTCGTCGCCGGCCCAGGCAGCAAGCGTGGCGGCGCTTTGCAGCGCCGTGTGCCACAGGGCCTGGATCTCGACCGCATGCGGCCCGCGGTCCGACCAGGGCTGGTGGGTCGGATTCTCGATGCGCGCATCCATCCAGGTGTCGGACGCCGCATGGCGCAGCAGGCCGTCGGCGTCCACGTAGTTGGCGATCGCGCCCTCGACATAGGGGATCGCCAGCTTGTACATCTCGGCAGCAAAGGCGCGGTCGCCCGTGTAGTGGATGTATTCCATCGCCTCGCGCAGCATCCAGGGCGTGCCGTCCACCGTGTTGTAGATGATCTCATCGGGCGAGACGCGGTTCGGCACGCGGCCATAATCTTTGTCGCGTGGTTCTCGCAGGTTCTGGTAGCGCGCAAAATTGGCCAGCACGGCCTTGGCGTCGGCGAACTCGCCCGACACCAGCAGGGTGCCGGGCAGGGCGATGAAGGTGTCGCGACCCCAGTTCTCGCGGAACCAGGGCAGGCCGGCCCAGATGCCGGCGCCGTATTCGTTCACCACGAACATGCGCGCCGAGGCCTTGGCCCAGTTCAGCGCCTTGTCGTACTCCTTGTCGCTGGTGGCGAGATAGCTGCGGGTGAGCGCTTCGTACATCGCGCGGCGCTCGTCTGCGATGGCATCGCCTCCCGCCAAAGCGCGTGCGCGCGTAGAGGCTTCCTCAGGCGTGGCGCCAAAGGCGGCGATCACGGTGAACGAGCGTGCCGGGGCCTGCGTGGCCAGGGTCAGGTCTGCACCCAGTGTGAACGGCCGGTCGGCCGCCAGCGCCATGAACTGCGTCGCGCCTGTACCCGGCGTCACGGTGACGATGCCGCCCGCCTGCGTTACCGCGCCGGCCGTCTTCAGCAGCGGGCGCAGCGCCAGCGTGGCCGCCTTGCCGTTCGTGACGCGCAGGGCCAGCGCATGCTTTTTCGACAGCAGCGCCAGTTCCTCGCTCGCGCCGTTGGCATAGCGCACGCGGTGGCCCCAGGGCAGCACTTCCTCGGCGGCGCGGGTGCGGTCGTTCTGCACGCCGCCCGCGAAGCTCATGTAGTGATGGAAGACCGTGCCGCTCTTGAACACATAGCCTTCGCCCTTGTCGTAGCTGTGCGTGTAGCCTTCGAAGTAGCCGGTCAGGTTGTCGCCGGCGACAAAGCGCGCCTGCTGCCCGGGCGCGGCCTGGATCGCCATGTCGGCGAAAAAGGCGTCGACGCCGGGCTTCTCGACGGCGCCGGCGCTGCCGAAGGCGCAGGCCAGCGCCAGGACCATCATCGGGCTGGAGAGGGACTGCGGCATCATGCCCCCGGCAGCTCGACGACGACGACCGACTTCGGCGCCAGCTTCAGTTCCTTGGCCAACTCGACCTGCTGGCCGCTGAGGATGTCCTTGCCGCCGGCCGCGCCCTTGAGCATCTCCTGGAAGCGCGCCGTGTCCAGGGTCGCCGCCTTGTCGCCGTTGTTCATGGCAACCATGATGCGCTTGCTGTCGTTGTAGCGGAAGTAGACCCAGGTATTGTTCTCGGGGCCGAACTGCATGGTGCGGCCGCTGTGGATGACGGGTTCGTTCTTGCGCCAGTTGGTGAGCTGGCGCACCAGGTCCTGGGCCGCGCGCTGCTGGGTGCTGAGGCCGGCGCCGGTAAAGGCGTTCACCTTGTCGCCGGCCCAGCCGCCGGGGAAGTCGCGGCGGTAGCTGGCGTCGTCGCGCTGCTTGACGGCGCTGGTCATCAGGATTTCGTCGCCGCTGTAGAACTGCGGGATGCGCGGCATGGTCATCAGGAACACCATGTTCATGCGCCAGCGGCCGAAGTCTTCGCCGACCGCGCTGAACATGCGCGCGATGTCGTGGTTGCTGCCGAACAGGACCAGGTTCTGCGGTTCCGGGTACAGGTAATCGAGCGACAGGGTCTCGTACACGTCGTTCAGGTTGCCGCCTTCCTTTTGCAGGCCGTTGCGCATGGCCTGCATCAGCGGGAAGTCCATCAGGCTGGGCAGGTAGCTGACGTAGCCGTCGTGATTCACCTTGCCGCGCTGCCAGCGCGCCACTACCGGCGGGCGGTTGTTCCATTCTTCGCCGACCATGTTCAGGTTCGGGTACTCGGCCATCAGGCGGCGCGTGTATTCGGTGAGGAAGGCGCCGTCGGAATAGCCATAGGTGTCGATGCGCAGGCCCGACAACTTGGCGTACTCGATCCACCAGATGTTGTTCTGGATGAGGTAATTCGCCACCAGCGGGTTGGTCTGGTTCAGGTCGGGCATGGTGTCGACGAACCAGCCGGCGGTGAAGTTCTTGCTGTCGGCTTTCGAGGCGTACGGATCCTGCACGGCCACGTGGTGGTGCTGGGTCGGCACGAACTTGCCGCCGAAGTTGATCCAGTCCGGCGTCGGCACGTCCTTCATCCACCAGTGGTTGACGCCGATGTGCGACAGCACCACGTCCTGGATCAGGCCGATGCCGCGCTTCTTCGCTTCATCCGACAGGCGCACGAAGTCCGCGTTGCTGCCATAGCGGGCGTCGACCTTGTACAGGTCGGTGGCGCCATAGCCGTGGTAGGAGTAGGCCGGCGCATCGTTCTCGACCAGCGGCGTCGGCCACAGCTGGGTAAAGCCCAGGTTGGCGATGTAGTCGAGGTGGTCGATGGCGCCCTGGATGTCGCCGCCATGGCGCCCGCCGCCGTTCTTGCGGTCGGCCTTTTCGCGCATGCCGGCCACGCTGTCGTTCGCCGGCAGGCCATTGGCAAAGCGGTCCGGCATGATCTGGTAGATCGCGTCGCTGCCGGTAAAGCCCTGGCGCGCCGCCGAACCGGGCTCGCGCGCCAGCAGGCGATAGGCATGGCGTTCGCTGCGGCCGGCGCCCGTGAAGACGATCTCGAACTGGCCCGGCTTCGCGTCGGCGCCGATCTCCAGGTCGATGAACAGGTAATTGGCATTCGCCACGCGCGTTGTCGACACCACGCGCACGCCCGGATAGTCGACCGTTGCCGCCAGCTCGCCCAGGTTCTTGCCATGCACCATCAGCTGCAAGCCCTTGTGCTGCATGCCGGCCCACCAGAAGGGCGGTTCCATGTGTTCGATGGCGGGCGCGGCAAAAGCGGCGTTGGAGAAGCTGAGGGCGACGAACAGGCTGATCAGGGAAGGTTTCATGGCGGACCTGGTAAATGAAGGGAAGAGCGCGCGAGCGCGCTGGGGGGCTTGTATCCGATGCGAGCGGATGAGGTAGTAGTTTGGCTACACAGTATTGGGCCGGGCACGCGGAGAGCGGCCGGTTGTCTCTCTATTATTAGGGCAAGCATACTATAGCGATGTGCAGACGACAACGCAGATGAGTATCTAGTTTAGGTACATACAAGCAAAAAGCCTGGGCCGGACGAAGGCAAATGTGCAGTTGACGAAGCCTGCGCAGCACGGTCCGGTTTTGGCAGCCATTTTGAAGATCCCACTCAGAAATGCACCGCAATAGTGCATTTCCACACCGGCTTGGTGAAAAGATACGAATTTGTAGTCCGACTACACACGTACTGAGCACACTCTGTAGCTGGAATACAACGCCTTCTGTTGTTCATTCTATACAATAGCAACATACGCTACGGAATCGCGTAGTGGCGAGCAACTCCCGTTGACAGTGCATCTAGTTTTAATACAGAATTGTTGCCAGAACGTCTAAAAAGACGTTGGAAGTGGATCCCGTGCCGTGGCTCTCCAGCTGTTTCCGGGAAATTACATAGTTTATCGAGGGGACAAATGAACAAATTCGCAAACAAGCGCGCTGCGAACACGGCAGGCCTTGCATTTCCGCTGAGCCCAGTCGCGGCCGGCTGCACCGTTTTCCTGATGGCACTGGCCGGTAGCGCCTTCGCCCAGGAACAGCAAACTGCCCCGGCAGCGCCGCCAGCCACCACCGACACCACCAACAACACGCCGAACAGCGCGCTGCCGCCAGCGGAAGACGCGACCGTCAGCACCACCACGACCCCTGTCTCGACCGTCCGCGTTACCGGTATCCGCCGCGGTATCGAAGCGGCGATTTCGATCAAGAAGAATTCCACGTCGATCGTCGAAGCGATTTCGGCCGAAGACATCGGCAAGCTGCCGGACCAGAGCGTCGCCGATTCGATCGCACGCCTGCCGGGCGTGTCGGCCCAGCGCGGCCGTACTTCGGGCAAGGCCTCCGACATCTCGGTGCGCGGCCTGGCGCCAAGCTTCAACGGCACTCTGCTGAACGGCCGCGAAATGGCCTCGACCGGCAACGCCCGTTCGCCCGAGTTCGATCTGTTCCCGGCAGAACTGATGGGTTCCGTCGTCATCTACAAGACCCCGGACGCGAGCGTCATCGGCCAGGGCCTGGCCGCGACCATCGACCTGCGCACCGTGCAGCCGCTGGACTTCGGCAAGCGCACCGTCGCCGTCAGCTACAAGAAGAGCCAGCTGGGCGTGAAACAGCGCGACGGCCTGCCGGAAGGCGATGGCAAGCGCTACACCCTGTCGTACATCGACCAGTTCGCGAACCGCACCATCGGCGTGGCCATGGGCTTCACCCGCTACGAAGAAATGGGCGGCGGCCAGTCGAAGTTCAATTCCTGGGGCGTTGCCGATACGGTGAGAGTGCCTGGCTCCGACGTCCCGGTTGCCGTCAAGGTGCCGAACGGCTTCGGCTACGACACCGAACAGAACAGCCACGAGCGCGACGGCGCCTTCGCCTCGCTGCAATACCGTCCGAACAAGAACTTCAAGTCGACCGTCGACATCTTCTACTCGGCTGGTGAGACCGGCCTGAAGAAAACCGGCTTCGAAGCCGGTGTGGCCGGCAACGGCAACGGCTTCTACGAGCGCGTGCACGAGCTGACCAACGCCACGATTTCCAACGGCGTCGCCACCAGCGGCACCCTCATCAACTGGAAAGGTGTTGTCCGTAATCACTACGAAGGCGCGAAAGACGACCTGAAGACGGTCGGCTGGAACAACGAACTGCGCTTCGGCGACTGGACCACGATGGCCGACCTGACCTGGTCGAAAGCCACCAAGCTGGGCTCGCGCTACGAAACCACCGCCGGCACCCTGCCTGGCCAGCAGGATACCCTGAGCTACACCGGCTTCAATGGCGCCAACGTCACCGAAGTGAAGTACACCCCGGGCCTGAACTACGCCGACCGCAACGTCATCAGCCTGACCGATACCATGGGTTGGTCGTCGAGCCTCGCCAACGGAATCTCGCCGCAGGCCGGCTACCTCGGCCAGCCCTACGTCGAGGACGAAGTCAAGGCGATCCGCCTGAACGCCAAGAAGAACGTCGAATGGGGTCCGGTGATCGCCACCACCTACGGCTTCAACTTCACCGCGCGCGACAAGGAGCGTACCGGCCAGGATGGCCGCCTGATGATCATCGGCGGCGATCCGAACGGTTCCGCACAGGTGCCGGGCAGCGCTGTTGCTCCGGCTGGTGCTTCGGGCTTCAACGTCGTGTCGTGGGATCCGCGCGGCGCGCTCGGCACGGTCTACGAACTGGCGCCGAAGGTCGACGCCGACATCCTGAACAAGTGGTGGGACGTCAAGGAGCGTATCTCCACCGCCTACGTCATGGGCGACCTGGATGGCGAGATGTTCGGCCTGTCCTACCGCGGTAACGTCGGTGTCCAGGCAATCCACACGGACCAGACCGGCGGCGGTTACCAGGTCGACAGCGGCAATTGCGTGGGCAATACCCCTTCGGGCTGCCCGGGCGTGCGCGTGACCGACGGCGACAAGTACTGGGACGTCCTGCCTAGCCTGAACCTGTCGTTCGACCTGAAGAACGACCAGCTGCTGCGTTTCGGCCTGGCCAAGGTGGTATCGCGTGCCAACCTGGATGACCTGCGCGCCGGCCAGAACGTCACGCTCAGCAACCAGCAGGGTGTGTCGGTCCTGACCAGCAGCGGCGGCAACCCACTGCTCAAGCCATTCCGCGCCAAGGCGTTCGACCTGTCGTACGAGAAGTACTTCGGCAACAAGGGTTATGTCAGCGCCGCGCTGTTCTACAAGAAGCTCGACACCTACATCTTGCGGACTGCGCGCGACTACGATTTCGCCTCGACGATTTCGCCGGAAACCACGCTGCCTGAGGGCGGTTCGACGATCGGCCGCTTCACCCAGCCGCAGAACGGCAGCGGAGGTAACATCAAGGGCTACGAGCTGGCAGTCAACCTGCCGTTCTCGATGCTGACTCCTTACCTGGATGGCTTCGGCGTGCTGGTGAATCACTCGGACACCAAGAGCAGCGTCGAACTGCCGCGCGACGGCTTCGCCAACGTGACCGGCAGCGCCATCAGCATTCCGCTGCCTGGCCTGTCGCGCAAAGTGTCGAACCTGCGCCTGTACTACGAGAAGAATGGCTTCCAGGTTGCTGCCGCTGCACGCAAGCGCTCGAACTTCCTGGGCCAGGTGTCGGACTACCAGGACAACACCCAGCTGACCTTCATCAAGGGTGAGACCATCGTCGACCTGCAGGCGTCGTACGAAATCCAGAGCGGCTGGCTGAAGGGCACGAGCCTGTTCGTCCAGGCGCAGAACATGAACAACGAACCGTTCCTGGAATACACCGACGACGAAAACAACCCGACCAACCGCGTCGACTACGGCCGTACCTACCACTTCGGCGCCAGCTACAAGTTCTAAGCCGGCGTAAAAAGCGGTACAGTAACGACCCCTGCCGGGCTCCCGCCTGCCAGGGGTCGTTTTTTTGACCTGAGCGAAACCACCATGCAGAACGTACCCATCAAGGACATCGTCATCGTCGGCGGCGGCACCGCCGGCTGGATGACGGCAGCAGCACTGGCCACCATCCTGAACGGCCGCTACAACATCCGCCTGGTCGAATCCGACGAAATCGGCATCGTCGGCGTCGGCGAAGCGACCATCCCGATGATCCAGCGCTTCAACCGCGTGCTCGGCATCGACGAGGCCGAGTTCATGCGCGCCACCCAGGGCAGCTTCAAGCTCGGCGTCGAGTTCGTGAACTGGGGCCGCAAGGGCGAGCGCTACATGCACGGCTTCGGGCGCCTGGGCCAGGACCTGGCCACCGTGCCCTTCGAGCAGTACTGGAGCAAGATGCGCGCGCTCGGCAAGGCGGCGCCGCTGGAGGAATATTCGATCACGCGCATGGCGGCGAAAGCCGGCAAGTTCATGCCGGCCCGGCACGACGTGCCGAATTCGCCGCTGGCCGACATCGCCTACGCCTACCACTTCGACGCCAGCCTGTATGCGCGCTACCTGCGTAAACTCTCGGAGTCGCGCGGCGTGACGCGGGTGGAGGGCAAGATCGTGCGCGCCACCCAGCGCCCCGGCGACGGCTACATCGACGCGGTGGAACTGGAAAACGGCACGCAGGTCGCCGGCGATTTGTTCATCGACTGCTCGGGCTTCCGCGGCCTGCTGATCGAGCAGACGCTGCAGACCGGCTACGAAGACTGGAGCGGCTGGCTGCCGGCCGACCGCGCGCTGGCCGTGCCTTGCGAATCGGTGAAGACCATGACGCCGTTCACGCGCGCCACCGCGCATCAATCGGGCTGGCAGTGGCGCATCCCGCTGCAGCACCGCACCGGCAACGGCCACGTGTACTGCAGCCGCTACATCAGCGACGACGAAGCCGCGGCCACGCTGCTGGCGAACCTGGATGCGCCGGCGCTGGCCGACCCGCGCCTGATCAAGTTCCAGACCGGGATGCGCAAGCAGGCCTGGAACCGCAACGTGGTGGCCATCGGCCTGGCCGGCGGCTTCCTCGAGCCGATCGAGTCGACCAGCATCCACCTGATCCAGTCGGCGATTTCTCGCCTGATCGAGTTCTTCCCGGACCGCGGCTTCCAGGACGTGGAGCGCGCCGAGTTCAACCGCCAGTCGCGCTTCGAGTACGAGCGCATCCGCGACTTCATCGTGCTGCACTACCACCTGAACCAGCGCACCGACTCGCCGTACTGGCTCGCGTGCGCCAACATGGCCATCCCGGATACCCTGCGCCAGAAGATGGATTTGTACCGCGCGCGCGGCAAGGTGGTGCGCGTGGACAACGAGCTGTTCTCGGAAGTCGGCTGGATCCAGGTATTCGAAGGGCAGAACATGCCGGTGAACGCGTATAATCCACTGGTTGACGTGCAGTCGGAGGCCGATATCGCCGACTACCTCGACAGCGTGCGCGGCGTGATCGCCAAATGCGTGAGCGTGATGCCGACCCACGAGGAGTACATCGCGCGTCATTGCGCGGCGCCGAAGATGTAGTTTTTCGCCTGCCGGCGACCAGTTTTGTATGCAGCCCCTTGCGCAAGGCGCACGGGGCTTTTTCGTCATTGTTTCCCGGTTTTTCAAATTGTGCCCGCCCGTTCCCAGCGAGGGAGTAAACTGGCGGTTTAGTATCGTTTTTCGAAAGTCATCCATGTCCGACACCCCGATCCCAACGTTTTCCGACCTGAACCTCCCGGCGCCCGTCCTCAAGGCGCTGAAGGACGTCGGCTACGAAGCACCGTCGCCGATCCAGGCCGCCACCATTCCCCTGCTGCTGGAAGGGCGCGACGTGCTGGGACAGGCCCAAACCGGTACCGGCAAGACCGCCGCCTTTGCGCTGCCGGTCCTGGCGCGCATCGACACCAAGCAGACCACGCCCCAGGCGCTGGTGCTGGCGCCGACGCGCGAGCTGGCGATCCAGGTCGCCGAAGCCTTCCAGACCTATGCCACGCACATGAAGAACTTCCATGTGCTGCCGATCTACGGCGGCCAGAGCTACGGCCCGCAGCTGCAGGCGCTGCGCCGCGGCGTGCAGGTCATCGTCGGTACCCCGGGCCGCGTGATCGACCACATCGAGAAGGGTTCGCTCGACCTGTCGCAGCTGAAGACCCTGGTGCTGGACGAAGCCGACGAAATGCTGCGCATGGGCTTCATCGACGACGTCGAGCAGATCCTGCAGCAGATCCCGGACGAGCGCCAGATCGCGCTGTTCTCGGCCACCATGCCGCCTGCCATCAAGCGCATCGCCAAGACCTACCTGCGCGACCCGAGCGAAGTGACCGTCGCCGCCAAGACCGGCACCGCCGAAAACATCACCCAGCGCTACTGGCTGGTGGCCGGCATGCAGAAGCTCGACGCGCTGACGCGCATCCTGGAAGCCGAGCCGTTCGACGGCATGATCATCTTCGCCCGCACCAAGCTCGGCACCGAAGAGCTGGCGACCAAGCTGCAGGCGCGCGGCTTTGCCGCCACCGCCATCAACGGCGACATGGCCCAGGTGCAGCGCGAGCGCACCATCGAGCAGCTGAAGAACGGCAAGATCGACATCCTGGTCGCCACCGACGTCGCCGCGCGCGGCCTGGACGTCGAGCGCATCAGCCACGTCATCAACTACGACGTGCCGTCGGACCCGGAAAGCTACACCCACCGCATCGGCCGTACCGGCCGCGCGGGCCGCAGCGGCGACGCGATCCTGTTCATCACCCCGCGCGAGCGCGGCCTGCTGAAAGCCATCGAACGCGCCACGCGCCAGCCGGTGTCGCCGCTGACGCTGCCGACCGTCAAGGCCGTGAACGACGTGCGCATCGCCAAGTTCAAGGACCAGATCACCGCGACCCTGGAAGCGGGCGGCCTGGAGCAGTTCCGTAGCCTGATCGAAGACTACGAGCGCGAACAGAACGTGCCGGCGGTGGACATCGCCGCCGCCCTGGCCAAACTCGGCCGCGGCGACGTGCCGCTGCTGATCGAACGGCCGGACCGCGATCCGAAACCGTCGACCTGGGAAGACCGTCCGGCGCGCACCGACTTCGTCGAGCGCCTGCCGCGCGCCCCGCGTGATGCGGCTGGCGGCTGGGAAGACCGTCCGGCCCGTGCGCCGCGCGAACCAGGCTTCAAGAAGGAACGCGTGATGCGCGATCCGGAGCCGGGCATGGCGACCTACCGCATCGAAGTCGGCCACGCCAATGGCGTCAAGCCGGGCAACATCGTCGGCGCGATTGCCAACGAAGGCAACATCGAGTCGCGCCACATCGGCCGCATCGAGATCTACGACGACTACACCACGCTGGATCTGCCGAGCGACCTGCCGAAGGACCTGGTGGATCACCTGAAGACCGTGTGGGTGGCGGGGCAGCAGCTGAACATCACGCGTGATGGCGAAGAAGCACCGGCGCCGAAGAAGGCCGGCGGGCCGAAGAAGTCGTTCGGGGCGGAGCGCCGTGCGGCGGAGAAGCCGACGTTCAAGAAGCCGCGTAAAGCCTAAGTGTTGCGGCGTTGCCGCAATGGGGTAGGGTGGACGGCGTTGCCGTCCACGCGTTCGGCTAACGCCGGCGTAGACGATACGTTATTCGTGCCTGGAACGTGAGCCGTAGGGTGGGCACTCCGTGCCCACGCGGTACGTGTTCGTCCGCGAGTCCGCTGCCGCGATGACTCGCTCCGCGGCGTTCGCCATCATCGTTGCGCTGACGATGTGCTCTTTGATGCTCTGCCATGTGATTGCGGCCCGGGTTGTTGCCGGGTCGCGTTGACGCGTCGTTCCGCGTGGGCACGGAGTGCCCACCCTACGTGATGCGCCCGGGTATCTGCCGGGCCGCGGCAACGCGATGGCGTTAATGCGCCGTTGCCAACGCCGGCTTGGCCGTTGACACTGGCGCGCCATCTTTTACCAGCAGCCACAGCACGCTCGACACTGCCAGGCACCCGCCGCAAATCAGGAACAGGACACTCTTGTCCGCCGCGTCCTTCAATACGTAGCCGACCACCGTGGTCGCCAGCTGCGGCAACACCACCGACAGATTGAACAGGCCCATGAAGTAACCCATGCGGCGCTTGTCGACCTTTTCGCTCATGATCGCAAACGGCAGGCTGACCACCGCCGCCCAGCCGATCCCCACCACAGCCATCAGCACATACAGCGACGCCGGCGAGCGCGCGAACAGCGCAATGCCGAAGTAGGCCGCCGCCATGATCCCGATGCACGCCGCCTGCGTGCGCACGCGGCCGATGCGCGCGCCGAGCGGCGCCAGCACCAGCGCCGGCAGCAGGAAGCCGACCACGTTCATGATGGCGAACGAAATCGCGATCAGGTGGCCGGACTGCGCCGCCGATTCGGCAACGGTCGCGCCAGGCGCTACCACGTGTTGCTGGATGAAGGCGATGATGTACACGAACATGGCCTGCACGCCGAACCAGCTGAAGGCGTGCGCGGTCCACAGTTTCCACAGTTGCGGCCAGTCGGTGCTGGTGGAACCGGCAGCGATGGCAGCGGACGCGGTAGTCTCGGGCGCCAGGTCGCGCGGCTCCTTGATCAGGAACACCGGCAGCACCGAGAACAGCAGCACGATCACCACGCCCACCGAAATGAGCGCGTAGTTGTCGATGTAGGCGCCGATCAGGTAAGCCGTCACGCCCCAGAAGCCGGAAATGGTCTGCATCCAGGTGTAGCCGCGCGTGCGGGCATCGCCTTCCGGCGTGACGTCGGCGATGATCGAACGGGTCGGGTTGAAGCTGATGTTGATCGACAAATCCAGCGTCAGCGCCACGATCACGGCAATCACCAGCAGGTTGGTCACGCCGAGCAGATCGGCCACCATCTCGATGCGCGGCAGCAGGAACACCGACAGCGCGGCCAGGGTGCCGCCGATCAGGATGAAGGGCCGGCGCCGCCCGCCCCAGAACCAGGTCTTGTCGCTGATGAAGCCGATGATGACTTGCCCCAGGATGCCGGCCAGCGGGCCGGCGGCCCAGACGATGCCGATCTCGTGGATGTCAAGGTGGTACTTGGTGCTCAGCAGCCAGCTGAGCGCGGAAATCTGGATGCACAGGGCAAAGCCCATGGCCGTGGCCGGCAAGCTGGTCAAGGCATAGAATGGATTGCTCAGCCGGCGCTGCATGTCGAGCATGGTGTCTCCTTGCTTTGTGATCTATTGTGTTATTTGACTACAAAATGCCACTGCCGGGCAGCGGACTTGCCGATTCTACTATGTCGCCGCGTGATTGACACTCGGAAAACACCATGTTATTTTGCTACAAATTATCCTGCAACCAGCCCGTCCACCCGGCCTCCCGGACGGGAACGCTCCCCGCCACCAACCACCCGCCGCACTGACGAAGCGGTACAGGCCCATGGCGCGGCGTTTGCCACATACAGAGAGCCCGGTGTGAATGCCGGGCCGCTTGGGGACATCGATGGACATGCACACCAACGCGCTCAAGAAGCCGCGCCTGTCGTTCTGGCAGCTGTGGAACATGAGCTTCGGCTTCTTCGGCATCCAGTTCGGCTTCGCGCTGCAGAACTCGAACACCAGCCGCATCTTCTCGACCCTGGGCGCGAATCCCGACGACCTGGCGCTGTTCTGGCTCGCGGCCCCCGTTACCGGCCTGCTGGTGCAGCCGGTGATCGGCTACATGAGCGACAATACCTGGCACCCGAAATGGGGGCGGCGCCGTCCCTTCTTCTTCATCGGCGCCTTCCTGGCGGCGATTGCCCTGTTCCTGATGCCGAATTCCTCGGCGCTGTGGATGGCCGTGGCCGTGCTGTGGATGATGGACGCCGCGATCAACGTGTCGATGGAGCCGTTCCGCGCCTTTGTCGGCGACAAGCTCGACCCGACCCAGCAGACCGCGGGCTACGCGATGCAGACCTTCTTCATCGGCTGCGGCGCGGTGATCGCCTCGCTGCTGCCGGCCATCTTCACCCACTTCGGCGTGTCGAACGTGCCGGTCGACGGCATGATCCCCGACACCGTGCGCTATTCCTTCTATGCCGGCGCGGTGGTCTTCATGGTGGCCGTGAGCTGGACCGTGTTCACCGCCGACGAACTGCCGCCGCCCGACCTGGCCAGCTTCCAGCACGAGCGCAAGCAGGCGCGCCACATCGGCACGGCGCTGACCGAGATCGTCGGCGGCTTCGGCCAGATGCCGAAGACCATGGTGCAGCTGGCCTTTGTGCAGTTCTTCACCTGGATTGCGCTGTTCGCGATGTGGATCTACACCGGCAGCGCGATTGCCGATGCGGTGTGGGGCACGCGCGATGCGCAGTCGGCCGCCTTCCAGGAAGCCGGCAACCAGGTCGGCATCATGTTCGCGGTGTA
The DNA here is from genome assembly GCF_030711405.1 of Massilia brevitalea. GTDB lineage: Bacteria > Pseudomonadota > Gammaproteobacteria > Burkholderiales > Burkholderiaceae_D > Telluria > Telluria brevitalea. The sequence continues at coordinate 30,179 of NZ_JAULSI010000001.1, read as the reverse complement.
CAGCGGCGTGTCGGCGCTGGCCGCCTTCATCCTGCCGATCTTTGCCCGCGCCACCAGCCGCAAGATGGTGCACTTCGTGTGCCTGGCCATCGGTGGCCTGAGCCTGGCCAGCATTGCGCTGATTGACTCGAAAGAGATGCTGATGCTGCCGATGGTGGGTGTCGGCATCGCCTGGGCGTCCATTCTCACCATGCCGTATGCGATTTTGGCGGGCTCGCTGCCGGCCAAGCGCATGGGTTACTTCATGGGCCTGTTCAACTTCTTCGTGGTGATTCCGCAGATCGTCAGCGGGCTGCTGCTCGGGTATGTGACGCGCGCGTTTTTCGGTGGGCATACGGTGCAGACGCTGGTGCTGGGCGGCGTGTGCATGCTGGTGGCCGCGGTGCTGACGCTGGCGGTGACGGACAAGGCGCCGAACCAGGCTTGATCGGGGCGCCTGATCGAAGCCGGGAATGTCTCCTGATTGGATGCCCGATCGAAGCTGGGAATGTGTCCCGTACGGTGGGCACCCCGTGCCCACGCGGTACGAGCGCATCCTTGCACCGATGGCTGCGACGATTCGCTCGAAACATCTCCGGAGTCAGGTGTCGTGTCCGTCGCATGCCGTGCGAGCGAACATTCCACGCAGCGTATGCCAGCGACGCACGTAATCGCGTGGGCACGGAGTGCCCACCGTACGAGAAACGGTGCCGCCATGATCGAATATCCGGCGACACCATTTCCGCGCCTGTCGTATCGTAACGTTTTATCAACAAAATGTTGATAACCGAATTCATACACAGGAGCGGAGCATGACGATCCATACCGTGGCGACCACGCCATTCGCCGGACAGCGTCCGGGTACCTCGGGCCTGCGCAAGAAGGTTACCGAGTTCCAGCAGCCGGGCTACCTCGAGAACTTTGTCGAAGCCATCTTCCTGACCTTGGGCGACCTCACCGGCCAGACCCTGGTGCTGGGCGGCGACGGCCGCTACTTCAACCGCAGCGCCATCCAGACCATCCTGCACATGGCCGCCGCCCACGGCGTGGCGCGCGTGCTGGTGGGGCAGGGCGGCATCCTGTCGACGCCGGCCGTGAGCTGCGTGATCCGCAAGCACGGCGCCTTCGGCGGCATCGTGCTGTCGGCCAGCCACAATCCGGGCGGCCCGGACGGCGACTTCGGCATCAAGTACAACATCGGCAACGGCGGCCCGGCGCCGGAAAAAATCACCGAGGCGGTGTATTCGCAAACCCAGGGCCTGCTCAGCTACCGCATCAGCGACGCGCCGCCCGTGAACCTCGACACCATCGGCACCACCCAGCTGGAGGGCATGCAGGTCGAGGTCATCGATTCCGTGGCCGACTACGCCGAGCTGATGAAAGGCCTGTTCGACTTCGACGCCATCCGCGCCCTGTTCGCGCGCGGCTTCACGATGCGCTTCGACGGCATGAGCGCCGTCTCCGGGCCGTACGCGAAGGCGATCCTGGAAGGCATGCTCGGCGCCCCCGCCGGCACCGTCATCAACGGCGAGCCGCTCGAAGACTTCGGCGGCCACCACCCCGACCCGAACCCGGTGAACGCCGCCGAGCTGATCGCGCTGATGAACGGCCCCGATGCGCCGGAATTCGGCGCCGCCTCGGACGGCGACGGCGACCGCAACATGATCGTCGGCCGCGGCATTGCGGTGACGCCATCGGACAGCCTGGCCATCATCGCCGCGAATGCCACGCTGGCGCCGGGCTACGCCGCCGGCATCAAGGGCATCGCACGCTCGATGCCGACGTCCACCGCCGCCGACCGCGTGGCGCAAGCGCTGGGCATTGCCTGCTTCGAAACGCCGACCGGCTGGAAGTACTTCGGCAACCTGATGGACGCCGGCATGGTCACCCTGTGCGGCGAAGAGAGCTACGGCACGGGCTCGGATCACGTGCGCGAAAAGGATGGCCTGTGGGCCGTGCTGTTCTGGCTGAACATCGTCGCCGCGACCGGCAAGACCGTGAACCAGCTGGTGAACGAGCACTGGGCGCGTTTCGGCCGCAACTATTATTCGCGCCACGATTACGAAGCCGTCGATGCGACCGCCGCCGACGCCATGATGAACGCACTGCGCGACAAGCTGCCGACGCTGGAAGGTGAGGCGCTGGGTGAAGGTATGGGCAACTACCGCGTATCCGTCGCCGACGAATTCGTCTACACCGACCCGGTCGACCATTCGGTGGCAACGCAGCAAGGCGTGCGCATCATCATGGACGACGGTTCGCGCATCGTGTTCCGCCTGTCCGGCACCGGCACCGAAGGCGCCACCATCCGCGTCTACCTCGAACGTTACGAGGCCGACCCGGCCCACCATAACCTGGAAACGCAAGAAGCCCTGTCCAAGCTGATCGCCATCGCCGACAGCGTCTCCGAACTGCGCCAGCGCACCGGCCGCCAGCAGCCGAGCGTGATTACCTGATCCATCCACCCACACAGGACCCTGCATGAAACTACCCGCACTTGCCGCTTCGTTGATGATCGCGTTCGCGCCGCAGGCCCAGGCCCAGGCCGGCATCGCCGCGCCCTGGTCGGCGCCGGCCAAGCCTTTCGTCTGGGAGAACGCGACCGTCTACTTCCTGCTGACGGACCGCTTCAACAACGGCAACCCGGCCAACGACCTGGCCTACGGCCGCAAGAAGGATGCGGCGGTGCTGCGCGGTTACATGGGGGGCGACCTGGCCGGCATCACGGCGAAAATCAAGGAGGGCTACTTCACCGACCTGGGCGTGACCGCGATCTGGATCACGCCGCCGGTCGAGCAGATCCACGCCGCCACCGACGAGGGCACCGGCAAGAGCTATGGCTTCCACGGCTATTGGGCGCGCGACTTCACGGCCATCGATGCGAACCTCGGCACCGAAGCCGATCTGCGCATGCTGGTCGATACCGCCCACGCCGCCGGCATCCGCGTGCTGCTCGACGTGGTGCTGAATCATACCGGCCCGGTGACGGCTACTGATCCGGTCTGGCCGGCCGACTGGGTGCGCACCGGCCCGACCTGCACCTACAAGGATGCGCGCACCACCATGGACTGCACGCTGGTGAAGAACCTGCCCGACATCCTCACCGGCAGCGACAAGGCAGTGGGCCTGCCGCCGCAGCTGGCCGAGAAGTGGAAGAGGGAAGGGCGCTACGAGCGAGAGGTAAAAGAGCTGGACGACTTCTTCAAGCGCACCGGCTACCCGCGTGCACCGCGCTACTACCTGATGAAATGGCATGCCGACTGGGTGCGCAAGTACGGCTTCGACGGCTTCCGCGCCGACACCGTGAAACATACCGAGCCGGGCCTGTGGAAGGAGCTCAAGACCGTATCGAGCGCGGCCTTCGAGGACTGGAAGCGCGCCAACCCGAGCAAGAAGCTGGACGACACGCCGTTCTACATGACGGCCGAGGTGTACGGCTACGCGCTGCAGCATGGCCACTCCTACGACCTGGGCGGCATGACGGCCGACTACCCGGCCGAGGGCTTCGACAGCCTGATCAACTTCGCGATGAAGTCCGACGCCAAGGAAAGCTACGAGAAGCTGTTCAGCACCTATTCGCAGGCTTTGCACGGCCCGATGAAGGATTCCTCGGTGCTGAACTATCTGAGTTCGCACGACGACGGCGCGCCCTACGACGCCATGCGCGAGCGCCCCTACGAAAGCGCCAACAAACTGCTGCTGGCGCCGGGCGCCGCCCAGGTCTACTACGGCGACGAAACCGCGCGCCTGCTGAAGGTGGACGGCGCCGAGGGCGACGCCACGCTGCGCTCGTTCATGAACTGGGACGAGCTGGCATCGAACGCCCAGCGCGGCCTGAACCGCGTGGCCGACGTGCGCGAGCACTGGGCCAAGCTGGGCCGCTTCCGCCAGGCGCATCCCAGCGTGGGCGCCGGCGTGCACCAGATGATCCAGCACTACCCCTACGTCTTCAAGCGCACGTACGAGACCAAGGATGTGACCGACCGCGTGGTCGTTGCGCTCGGCCTGCCCGTCGATAAACCGAGCGCCGTGCCGGTGACCGGCGTCTTCATGGACGGCCAGACCGTACGCGACTGGTACTCGGGCAAGACCGCGGTCGTCAAGGGCGGCAAGGTGCAGTTCGATGCGCGCAATCCGGTGGTGCTGATCGGGATGTGATTGGACAGAACCCTGGCGCCGCTCGATGTCGCGTCGGATCAAGCGTGCGTTGAACGCATGCACAGCGCTACCACCACGTCATCAAGCCGTCACGCAGCCGTCACGGCTTAGTCATTTTGCAAGGTTAATGTTCCGGTCACCTCAACCGACCATGGCCTTGCCTGATGAAACAAACGACCACCTTCCTGACGCCATCCCGGATTGCGCTTGCCGCCGCGGCCCTGTGCACCTCGCTGGCGCATGCCGCCCCGGCCGCCCCGCTTGAAGACACGCCGGCCGCCGCCGAAGCGCCTGCCGTGCAGGACACCACGCCGCCCGGCGCCCTGGCCACGGTCGAGATCTCGACCCGCAAGACGCGCTCCACGGTGGCCATGTCGGGCACCGAGATCCAGAAGGTGATGCCGGGCGTGAATCCGCTGAAGGCCTTGCAGGCGCTGCCGGGCGTGAGCTTCCAGACCGCCGACCCCTGGGGTAACAACGAGCAGAACCTGTCGCTGTTCGTGCACGGCTTTAATGGCCAGCAGCTGGGCTACACGATGGACGGCGTGCCGCTCGGCGACCAGCAGTACGGCAACTACAACGGCTTGGCGCCGCAGCGCGCCGTCACCAGCGAGAACGTGCGCAGTGTGGTGCTGTCCACCGGCGCCGGCGACCTCGGCACGGCCTCGACCAGCAACCTGGGCGGCACCATCGAAACCTATTCCAGCGACCCGCTCAATCGCCGCAACATCAACCTGCAGCAGACCCTGGGCAGCCACAAGGCCAGCCGCAGCTTCGTGCGCTTCGATTCCGGCGACATCGGCGCCGGCAACAGCTTCTATCTCTCGGGCCTGCACCACGAAGCGAAAGCCTGGGACTTCAATGGCAAGCAGAGCAACGACCAGTTCAATGCCAAGTTCGTGCACCAGGGAGAAAGCGGCAAGCTGACCGTGTACGCCGACTGGTCCGACAAGACCGAGCCGAACGAGGACTCGACCCTGCACCAGGCCGGCCTGGCTGCGCCCTACACGCGCCCCTTCCTGTACCCGGACTTCGCCGCCGCGCTGGCCTATCTGGATGCGAACGGCGCACCGCCGGCAGCTGTCGGCGCCAACTTCCGCAACTACTACAGCGACGCCCAGCGCACCGACAGGCTGGCCTACGTGAAGCACGAGGCTTACCTCGGCCAGGACGCCACCTGGACCAACCAGTACTACTACCACCGCAACGACGGCGCCGGCGTGGTGGCCGGCCCGATCAACCAGGCCGGCCTGCCGGCGCTGTTCCGCGCCTATTACCCGAACCAGGACCTGAAGTCCGTGTTCGGCAATTCCGGCTACGCCACCCGCACCACCGAGTACAAGATCAACCGCCAGGGCTTGATGTCGACCCTGCGCTGGGACCTGGGCGAGCACCGCATCCAGACCGGCCTCTGGTTCGAGCACAACAAGTCGAGCGCCTACCGCCGCTGGTATCCGCTCGACGTGAACAACCCCAGCACGCCTTACCAGCGCCCGGCCAACCCGTTGATTACGCAGTACGGCAGCGAGATCGACAACAAGGTGGTGCAGTTCCACCTGCAGGACGAATGGAAGCTGCGCCCGGACGTCACGCTGCAGGGCGGCTTCAAGTCCAGCCTGCAGTTCGCGGAAGGCCTGTTCCCGGTGCAGCAGCTGGCGGCCACGCTCAGCGGCGGTTCGCGCGGTCTGCCGGAAGGGAAGATCACGACCAGGAAATGGTTCCTGCCGCAGCTCGGCGCCCGCTGGGACATCTCCAGTACCGACCAGGCCTTCGCCAACGTGCAGAAGAACATGCGCCAGTTCGTGACCTACGGCGGCGGCGGCAATTCGCCGTGGAGCCTGTCGTCGCAGGCCGCCTTCGACTACTTCAAGGACACGGCGAAACCGGAAACCGCGCTCACTTATGAGCTGGGCCTGCGCACCTCGCGCCAGCTGGGCGCCGGGCCGCTCACCGGCTTCGACGGCCAGGTCAGCCTGTACCACGTGGACTTCAAGGACCGCCAGCTGGCGATCAGCTCGAACCCGATCATCACCTCGTTCGCCGGCGGCACCACCATCCTGTCGAACGTCGGCGACGTGAAGACCGACGGCGTCGACGTCGGCGCCACCTTCCACTTCGGCCGCGCCTTCAGCTTCTACGACGCAGTGTCGTACAACCGCTCGACGTACCAGGACAGCTATTTGTCCGGCACCACCGTGGTTCCGACCGCCGGCAAGACCGTGCCGAACACGCCGGAGTGGATGAACAAGTTCATCGCCACCATCAAGCCGGGCGCCGACATCGAGATCCAGCTGCAGGGCGATTACGTCGGCCGCCGCTACGCCACCTACACCAACGACCTGGACGTGGCCAGCTACGTGCTGTTCGGCCTGAACGTGTCGGGCAAGGTGCCGTTCGAGACCGGCTTCCTGAAGAACATGCGCTGGAGCGTGAACGTCACCAACCTGGCCGACCGCAAGGGCGTGCTGCAGCCGAACGTGGGCCAGGCCAGCGGCAGCTACGCCACCTATCCGATCCCGCCGCGCATGGGCTTCATCACCCTGAAGGCGGACATCTGATGGCGCGGGTCGTCCCTGCCAGCCCGGGGCGGCGCCTGCTGCTGGGCGGCCTGGGCGGCGCGCTGGCGCTGGCGGCGGCGCCGGCGCTGGCGCATTCCGCCACGCAGCCTGCAACGGCGCGCCGCGATGCGAAAGCGGCGCCGCTGCTCTACGCCCACCGCGGCGCCAGCGCCCTGTTCCCCGAGCACACGCTGGCTGCCTATGCGCGCGCGATCATCGACGGCGCCGACTTCGTCGAGCCGGACCTGGTCTGCACGAAGGACGGCGTGCTGGTCGCGCGCCACGAAAACGCCATCACCGACACCACCGACGTCGCCAGCCGCCCCGAGTTCGCGGGCCGCAAGACGCGCAAGAATATCGACGGCCAGGCGCACGATGGCTGGTTCGTGTCCGACTTCACGCTGGCCGAACTCAAGACCCTGCGCGCGCTGGAGCGCCTGCCGGCAATGCGCGGGACCGGCGGCGACGGCCAGTTCCAGGTGCTCAGCCTGGAGGAAATCGTCGACTTCGTGGCGGCCGAGTCGGCCGCGCGTGGGCGCAGCATCGGCCTGATCCCGGAACTGAAGCACTCGACCTGGTTTGCCGCCGCCGGCCTGGCGCTGGAAGAGCGCCTGGTCTCGACGTTGAATGCGCACGCCTACACACGGCGTGCGCCGGTCGTCGTGCAATCGTTCGAGACAGCCAACCTGAAGGCATTGAGGAAGGTGCTCGGCCGCGCGTCGAATGTACGCCTGGCCCAGCTGGCGGTGGCGGGTGGGCGGCTCGACGCGCTCAAGCCGGCCGACGTAGCGCTGGCCGGCGGCAGCCTGAGCTACGGCGAGATGCTCTCGGCACGCGGCCTGCGCGACGTGGCGCAGTATGCCGACGTGGTGGCGCCGATGCACCGCGCGGTGATTCCGCTCGGGGCCGACGAGCGTCTCGGCAAGCCATCGCCACTGGTGGCGGACGCGCACCGCGCTGGCCTGGACGTGGTGGCCTGGACCTTCCGTCCGGAGAATGCCTTCCTGGCGGTCGACTTCCGCAACGATGCGGGGCCGAATGCGCGCAACGAGGCAGGGTCGGTCGCGGAAATGCAGCGTTATCTCGAAACCGGCATCGACGGCCTGTTCTCCGACGACGTGGCGCTGGCGCGCAAGGCGATCGGGTAGGGATCAAGGCGTCTGCAAGGCCTCGACCAGCACCCGGCCTTCGCTGCCAGACGGTGGGCGCAGGCGCAGCACGTTCGCCAGCGTCGGCGCGATGTCCACCGTTTCCGCATACTGCCCGTAATAGCCCGGCTTGATCCACTTGCGGCCGCTGAGCAGCAGCGGCACGTTGGTGTCGTAGGAATACGGCGAGCCGTGCGAGGTGCCTGTGCCGCTGCTACTACCGCTGCTGCTGAAGTACCAGTTCGGCCTGGTCACCACCACCAGGTCGCCCGACAGTTCGCGGTGCCAGGCGCGGCGCATCAGCACGCCCATGCGCGTGGCGCCGGTGGCATTCGCCTCGAACTGGCTGCGCGTGAAGACCTCGGCCACGCCTTCCTGCGCACGCAAGAAGGCCGCCGCCGTGTTCTCGACCTCGCCGCGCGCCACGCCCAGCTTGTCGATGGCCGCGTAGTCGAGGTGGAAGTTCGGCGCCGACTGTGCGATCGCCAGCTTCTCGTGGCCATACTTCGCCGCCAGCGCCACGTTCAGCGCCGCCACCAGCGCACCGGCATTCACGCGGCCGGCGTCGCCCTTGGCCGCTTTCACGAATTCCGGCGTGTTCGGAAAACCGTGGTCGGCGGTGAGCACGACCAGCACGTTGCCGGCGCCGAGCTTGCGGTCGAGGTAAGTAAAGAAATCGGCCAGCATGCGGTCGAGGCGCTGCAGGTGGTCGTGCGACATCTTGCTTTCCGGGCCGTAGGCATGGTTGACGTAGTCGTGCGCCGACAGGCTCACGCCGAGCAGGTCGGTCACCCCGGCGGTGCCGCCCAGGCGCTCGCCCTCGATTGCCGCGCGCGCGAAGTCCAGGGTCAGCTCGTCGAGGAAGGGGCTGGTCTTCAGGCGGTTGAAGTAGTCGGCGTCGATGTTGCCGCTGTCGCTGTAGAAGGAGAAGGGAAAGCGGTTCGGCGAGGCCGGCGTGGCCGGGAACAGCGCGTCCGGCGCATCGCCCGCATAGGCCGCATCGGCCAGCAGCGGCTTCCAGGTCTTGCCGTAGTAGCGGTCCTGCGGGCGGCCGGCCTGGTATTGCTGCACCCATTGCGGATGCGCCGCCATGTACCAGGTGCTCGAGGCGAAGTTGCCGGTCTTGTCCATGTACATGTAGGCGGTGCCGGTCTTCCCGGCCAGCAGGATGGCGCCGCGGTCCTTGCCCGAGACGGCGATCACCTTGGCCCGGTTGCCGCTGGCGTAGCGCAGCTGATCACCCAGGGTGTCCACGCGCAGGCGTGCCGGCGAGGTGCCGTCGCCCGGTTTGGTTTCTTCGCCGATGTAGGTATGGGATGCATCGTCGGTGCAGTAGACCGAGGCTTTTGACACCGGGTCGATCCAGTTGTTGCCGATGATGCCGTGCTGGTAGGGGTAGGCGCCGGACAGGATGGCCGCATGGCCGACCGCCGTCACGGTCACGCCGTGGGCCTGGTGCGCATTGCTGAACACCGCGCCTTCGTCCATCAAGCGGCGCAAGCCGCCCTGGCCGAACTGGCCGCGGTAGCGCTGCAGCTGCTCGGCCGGCAAACCGTCGACGGCCAGCACCAGCACCAGCTTCGGCGCGGAGGGGGCGGGCGCGGCGTGGACCACGGAGACCGTGAAGACGGAAAAGGCCAGCACGCGTCTGGCAAGGAAGGGCAGGGTCGACATGGAAAGGGCGGAAAAGTGGACGATCGGTCATCGTAATGACGCCATGTGACGGCAGCATGACAGCCCCGGCACGCTTGAGCAGCGAAACACATGCATCGGCATTCTCGACTAGACTTTGCGCATTCGACCACATGAGGACTGCCATGAAGCCTGCCTTTGCCCACCGCATTGCCTACCTCGGCTGCGCCGCCGCGCTGGCCGTCGCATCGACCGGATTCGCCGCCGTCGCCCACGCCGCCGCCGGCGCGTCCGCCAGCGAACCGGCCTACGGCCCCGAGCTCGAAGGCTTCGACTATCCGGCGCCGGTCAAGCAGTTCAACTTCACCTCGCAAGGCGTGAAGCTGCACATGGCCTACATGGACATCGCGGCGCAGGGCAAGGCCAACGGCCGCACGGTGGTCCTCATGCACGGCAAGAACTTCTGCGGCGCCACCTGGAAAGCGAGCATGGACGCGCTCAGCGGCGCCGGCTACCGCGTGGTGGTGCCGGACCAGATCGGCTTCTGCAAGTCGAGCAAACCCCAGCACTACCAGTACACCTTCCAGCAGCTGGCCGAGAACACGCGCGCGCTGCTGGAATCGATCGGCGTGAAGAACGCCACCATCCTCGGCCACTCCACCGGCGGCATGCTGGCCACGCGCTACGGCCTGATGTTCCCGCAGCTGACCGAGCAGCTGGTGCTGGTGAACCCGATCGGGCTGGAAGACTGGAAGGCGCTGGGCGTGCCCTCGCTGGGCGTCGATAAATGGTATCAGCGCGAACTGCAGACCACGGCCGAGAAGATACGCAACTACGAAAAATCGACCTATTACGTGAACACCTGGAAGCCGGAATACGAGCCCCCTGTTCAGATGCTGGCCGGGATGTACCGCGGCAAGGGCAAGGAAATCGTGGCCTGGAATTCGGCCCTGCTGTACGACATGATCTACACCCAGCCGGTGGTCTACGAATTCCCATTGCTGAAGATGCCGACCCTGCTGCTGATCGGCCTGAAGGACACCACGGCGATTGGCAAGGATGCAGCGCCGGAAGCGCTGCGGCCGAAGCTGGGCAACTACCCGGAACTGGCGCAAAAAACCGTCAAGGCGATCCCGAAGGCGACCCTGGTCACCTTCCCCGAGATGGGCCACGCGCCGCAGATGCAGGACCCGAAGGCCTTCCACGAGGCGCTGCTGAAAGGCCTGGCTGCGGCCAAGTAAGCGTGAAAGCCGGGGCGGCGGCTTGCTGTATGATGTCGCCCCTGCCCACGAAAGCCGCACATGCTCATCATTACCATCAAACAGGGCAAGGAAAAATCCATCCTTGCCGGCGACCCCTGGATCTACCTGTCCGCCATCGACAAGGTCGACGGCAGGCCGCAGGAGCGCAACAAGCCCGGCGCCACCGCCGTCGTGCAATCCTCGTCGCGCCAGTTCCTGGCGCGCGCCGCCTACAACGCCAAATCGCAGATCGCCGCCCGCATCTGGACCCTGCGCGAAGACGAGCCGATTGACCACGCGCTGATCAAGCGCCGCGTGCAGGTAGCGCTCGGGCGCCGCCTGACGGCCTGGCACACGGCCGATCCGCAGGCGCTGGTGCAGCTCATCGATGGCGACAAGGATGGCTTGCCGGGCCTGCTCGTGCACGGCTATGGCGGCGCCGAGGGCTACCTAGTGTGCCAGTTCAACTCCGGCGCCGTCGATTTGTGGCGGGTGGCGATCGTGCAGGCCCTGGTCAAGGCCACCGGCTGCGGCAACGTGTTCGAGCGCAGCGACGAACTGCTGCGCAAGGGCGAGGGCCTGCCCGTCGTGTGGCGCGCGCTGGCCGGCGAGGAACCGCCGCAGCGCCTGATGGTGCGCGAGGGCAGGGGGCTGGTGCCGACGGATATCCGGACCGGGTTTGTTTATCCGCGTTGAGGCGCAAGCAGCCGGCCTGGCCCTCACCGGCCAGGTTTGCCAGTTGCAAGAAAGTCAATCCGCATGCTAGCGTACGGTCCTCATCCATTGGAGGCCCCATGAATCGTCGCATTGCCGTGTTGTCCGCCCTGACTCTCTCCCTGCTGCTGTCCGCCTGCAACAAGGACAAAGACGGCTCCGTTACCGGCGATGCCCAGGCCGAGACCTCGGCGCAGGTCCAGGACGACGACGCGCCAGCCGGCGAGGCGCCGGCGCCGCAACTCAAGTACTGGCCGCTCCTCGGCCCGATGGTGGCCGGCAGCTACACCGGCTCGTGCATGCGCACGCCGGGTACGGACACGGCCAACGTCACCATCACTGTCGGCGCCGACGGCAAGGCCTCGGCGAACGGTCTTGCGATCGACTTCCGCGATGCGCACAACATCACGCTGCAACGGATGGCCAACGGCAAGGGCGGCCATGGCACCAGCGCGATGTTCCACATGAACTCGGCGCAGGAGGGGGCCATGACGCTGTCCGGCATCGACGGCACCGCAAGCATCGAGCGCGATGACAAGGGATTCCTGTGTACCCAGGTCGCAGCCACCGGCAAGCTTAATACCCAGCCGCTGCACCAGGTGCTGGCCAGCCTGATCAACGGGAAGAAGCAGACCCTTTCATGCGGCGACATCAAGAATCCACTGGTGCGGCGCGATGCGGACGTCGAGATCGACGGCAGCGTGATCAAGGTTGGCGACGCGTCGTTCGACATGAAGCTGGCCAGCACAGAGACAGTGAACATCGACGATGCCGGCCGCAGCATGACGCTGATCCTGGTCATGCCCGACGCACGCTCGGTCCAGCTGGCCTACGATGGCGCGGGAAAACTGGGGATGGCGAGTGCGCGCAACACGGCCGGCAGCACCCTGACCTGCGCGAGCAAGGAGTAAGCGGCTGGCGATCAGTTCCAGGCCCTGGGGGCGCGAGCCATGTCATAGCATTCAAACAATGCTATCCTGTGCGCCTTCAGAGGTATCCCAGCCATATCCAGGCGCGCAATGAGCACCGTACCAGACAACGAACATAAATCCAGCCGTGCTTCCTACGCCGATGGTCCGCGCCTGCTGGCCGACATCGGCGCCACCCATGCCCGCTTTGCGCTCGAGACGGCGCCCGGCGTGCTGCGCCAGACCGCGGTCCTGCGCTGCGACGAATTCAGCGGCATCGTGCCGCTGCTGAACGCCTACCTGCACGCGCATGGCGGCGAGCGCATCGCGCACGCGGCCTTTGCCATGGCCAACCCGATCAGCGGCGATCTGGTGCGCATGACGAACCGCGCCTGGCAGTTCTCCACCGACGAAGTACGCCGCACCATGGGCTGGTCGACGCTCCTGATCGTCAACGACTTCACGGCGCTGGCGATGGCGCTGCCGGGCCTGCAGGCCGGCGACGTGCTGCAGGTGGGCGGCGGCAAGCCTGCGCCGCATGCGGTGGCGGGCGTGCTCGGCGCCGGCACCGGCCTCGGCGTCTCCGGCGTGATCCCGACCGCCGACGGTTTCATCACCCTGGGCAGCGAAGGCGGCCACGTGAACTTCGCCCCGGCCGACGAGCGCGAGTTCGCGATCCTGCAGTACGCCTGGCGCGAGTGGCCGCACGTGTCGAACGAACGCATTTTGTCCGGCCCCGGCATGGAGCTGGTCTACCGCGCGCTGGCCGAACGGAATAGCGTGGAGGCGCCGGTGCGCACGGCCGCGGAAATCGTCAGCTGCGCACTCGAAGAAAACGACGCGCTCTGCCTCGAAGTGCTGGAGTGCTTCGCCGGCATGCTGGGCGGGGCGGCGGCGAACCTGGCCGTGACCCTGGGCGCATTCGGCGGCATCTTCATCGGCGGCGGCATCGTGCCGCGCATCGCGCAGTGGTTCGCTGGTTCTCCGTTCCGCGCGCGCTTCGAGGCCAAGGGGCGCTTCACCGACTACCTGGCGCAGATTCCGACCTACGTCATCATGACGCCGAACCCGGCCCTGCGCGGCGTGTCGACCATCCTGTCGGAACACCTGCGCGGGCGCAGCGGCGCGAACACGCTGATGGAGCGCGTACAGCACCTGCAGCACGAGCTGTCGCCGGCCGAGCAGCGCGTGGCCGCCCTGGTGCTGGAGCATCCACGCAAGGTGCTGTCCGAGCCGATCGCCGAGATCGCGCGCCTGGCGGATGTGAGCCAGCCGACCGTGATCCGCTTCTGCCGCTCGCTCGGCTTCCAGGGCCTGGCCGAATTCAAATTGAAATTCGCCGGCAGCCTGACCGGCTCGATCCCGGTGCGCCACAGCCAGGTGCGCATGAGCGACAGCACCCACGATTTGTCGGCCAAGGTGATCGACAACACCGTGTCGGCGATCCTGAAATTCCGCGACGGGCTCGACGTGCACGCGATCGACCGCGCCATCGAGCTGCTGCGCCGCGCCAACAAGGTCGAGTTCTACGCGATGGGCAATGCGCGCGTGGTGGCGCTCGATGGCCAGCACAAGTTCTTCCGCTTCCGCATCCCGACCACGGCGCATGGCGACGCCCATTTGTTCCAGCTGGCAGCCGAACTGCTGCAGCCGGGCGACGTGGTGGTGGCCATTTCCACGGCCGGCCAGGCGCCCGAGCTGCTGTCGGCCGTCGACGCCGCGCGTGCCGCGGGAGCGAGCGTGATTGCCATCACCAGCAGCAAGTCGGCGCTGGCAAAAAAGGCGAACGTCTGCCTGGCGGTCGACCACACCGAGGACAGCACGACCTTCCTGTCGATGATCTCGCGCATTTTGCAGCTGCTCCTCATCGACATCATGGCGGTCGGGATTTCGCTGGGCGACCAGGCTGGCGAGAACGGCGACATCGAGAAGCGCAGGCTGCTCATTTCGCACCTGGACGTATGAGCATGACGATCAGCCTGCGCGACGTCACCGAACACAACTTCGAGGCGCTGATGGACATGGAGCTGCCCGAGCACCAGCGCGACCTGCTGCACTCGAACGCCTATTCGATCGCGCAGGCCAGGTTCTACGACGTGTTCGTGCCGCGCGCGATCTACCAGGACGAACGCCCGGCCGGCTTCGCGCTCTACAACCGCGAGGATGATGGCCGGCCCGGCTGCTACGGTATCTACCGCTTCATGGTCGACTATCCGCTGCAGTCGCAGGGCATCGGCCGGCGCGCGATGGAATTGCTGATCGCGGAGATCAAGACGCAGCCCGATGTGGCGCTGATCAACATCTGCTACCACCCGCGCAACGAGCGCGCCAGCGCGTTTTATCGGAGCTTCGGCTTCGTGGAGATCGGCATCGACTGCAACCACGAGATGGTGGCCGAGATCCGCCTGCACCCGTAGGGTGGACGGCTTTGCCGTCCACGCGGTGATAGGTGGACGCTCCGCTTTCGTGCCGAATGATCTTGCTGCAAACGATCGCCGCGTGGACGGGAAACCCGCCTCTCGTGGCCCGGTCCACCCTACGCGTTACCGATATGCCCTTAGGGCTTCCTGCCACCGTCCTGCGCCGGCCGCAATGGGCCAAATGGCCCATGGACCGGGCTTCCATCGGCATTGAATAATCCTGTCTTCGTTCAACGCTCCCGCCATCGCCGGGACACTACAAGGAAGACCATGACATTCAACGCACGCGCCGCATTCCTGTTCGCCGCCCTGGCCGCCGCCCAGTGCGCATCGGCCGGCGAGATCGCCGCCTCGGCCGATCTCGGCAGCACCGGCCTTGGCCTGCACCTCAGCACGCCGCTCGCCGCCAAGCTGAATGCGCGCATCGGCATCAACGTCGCCAAGTATTCGTACGACGGCAGCACCTCCGACGTCGACTACGACTTCAAGCTGAAGCTGGCCACGGCCGATGCGCTGCTCGACTATCACCCGTTCGACGGCAGCTTCCGCATCAGCGGCGGCGTGGTCTACAACGGCAACAAGATCGACGCGCACGCCAGGCCGAACGCCGCGGGCAGCTACGACATCAACGGCACCGTGTACAGCGCCGCCACCGTCGGCCGCCTGGACGGCAAAATCGATTTCCGCAAGGCCGCGCCGTATCTCGGCATCGGCTGGGGCAATGCGCTCAAGCAGAGCGGCTGGAGCGTCGGCCTGGACCTGGGCGTGACCTTCCAGGGTTCGCCGAACACCGCATTGGCATCGAGCGGCTGCACGGCCTCGGCGGCCAGCTGCGCGCAGCTGGCGCGCGACATCGCTGCCGAAAACGCCAAACTGGCCGACGAGGTCGACGACTTCAAGTTGTACCCGGTGGTCCGCGCCGGCATCAGCTACCGCTTCTGAGCGTTCAGTCCTCGAGCAATACCTTCAGCATGCGCTGCGGGTTGGCGATGAAGTCGTGCATGACGCGGTAGTGTTCGGTGTCTTCGTAGGCCACCTCGCGGATGCCGCCGGCGCCGCATTCGTAGATGAGCGCATCCGGGTAGGCCATCAGGATCGGCGAGTGGGTCGCGACCAGGAACTGGCTGCCTTCGCGCACCAGGTCGTGCAGGCGGCTCAGCATGGCGAGCTGGCGCTGCGGGGAGAGGGCGGCCTCGGGTTCGTCGAGGATGTAGAAGCCCTTGCCGCCGAAGCGTTCCATGAACAGGGTGAGGAAGGCTTCGCCGTGCGACTGCTCGTGCAGGGCCTTGCCGCCATACGAGTCGATGATCCTGGGGCCGACGCCTTCACGGTCCAGTCTTTCGATCTCGGTGCTGACGTTGAAGAAGCTCTCCGCGCGCAGGAAGTAGCCGTCGCGCGGCGTCGCGATACCGCGCACCAGGCGCAGCTGTTCGTGCAGGGCCGAGTGCGATGCGCGCGTGGCGAAGTTGAAATTGCGCCCGCCGCCTTCGGCATTGAAGCCCATCGCCACCGCGATCGCTTCGAGCAGGGTCGATTTGCCGGAGCCGTTCTCACCCACGAAGAATGTCACCCGAGGATGCAGGGCCAGGCGCGCGAGCGAACGCACCGCCGGCAAGGTGAAGGGGAACTCGCGCATCAGCGCGGCCGCGCCTGGTTTCAGGCCGACCTCGGCGAGATAGGGACGCGTTTTCATCGAACGATTCTCCGGGGGGCAGGCGCGGTGTGCCGCATGCATTGTACAGCGCGATCCCGCCTAATCGACGGCGCGGCCGGTCTTGCGCACTGCGCCGGCGAAGCATTCTGTGTGAGAATGCGCCATGGCCCATTCCCCGGATTTCAAGGCGCTGTTCCAGGCATCGCCTTACCCTTACCTGCTGATCGATACCGGCTTCATCCTCATCGGAGCGAACCCGGC
Organism: Massilia brevitalea; assembly: GCF_030711405.1. Taxonomy (GTDB): domain Bacteria; phylum Pseudomonadota; class Gammaproteobacteria; order Burkholderiales; family Burkholderiaceae_D; genus Telluria; species Telluria brevitalea. The sequence goes on along the minus strand of NZ_JAULSI010000001.1, from coordinate 13,506 downwards.
CTACCTGCACGCAACCGGCAGGACCGAGGGGGAGCTGGTCGGCAAGCACATCTTCGAGGCGTTTCCGGCGAATCCCGCCGATCCCGATTCGACCAACCTGGCCGAGGTGCGCGCCTCGATCGAACTGGCCATCGCGACGCGCAAGCCGCACACCAGCGCGCTGCTGCGCTATGCCACGCCACGCGCGACCCCGGACGGTACCGTGTTCGACGAGCGCTACTGGAGCGCCGTGCACAGCCCTGTGTTCGGCGAGGACGGCGAGGTGATCTTCGTGTCGCAGAATGCGATCGACGTGACCGACCTGTACCAGGTCGACGCATCGGCCAAGCGCTATCAGCTGAAGCAGGATGCGCACGCCGTGCTCGACGCGCCGCAGATGAACCGGCCGCAGATGCACGAGGCGATGACGCGCATCCTGAACGCCGAGCGCAGCCAGCTGCAGATCCTGTTCGACCAGGCGCCCGGCTTCATGGCGGTCATGTCCGGCACCGGGCACGCTTTCGAGATGGTCAACGACGCCTTCTACCGCCTGGTCGGGCGCCGGCCGCTGGTCGGCCTGCCGGCGCGCGAAGCGCTGCCGGAACTGGTGGGGCAGGGCCTCAAGGAGCTGCTCGACGAAGCCTTTGCCAGCGGCCAGCGGGTCGTGCTGCGCGAGCACAAGATCACGCTGCAGCGCGAGCGCGGCGCGCCGCTCGAAGACCGCTACGTCGACCTGCTGTTCCAGCCCATCCTGGGCCAGGACCTGCGCGTGACCGGCATCTTTGCCCAGGGCAGCGACGTCACCGAGGCGCACCGCATCAGCCAGCAGTTGTCGGTAAAGGTGGCCCAGCTGGAGGCCATCCGTTCGCGCCAGGCCTTCCTGCTGGAGCTGTCCGACCGCATCCGCACCCTGGCCAATCCCGACGAGGTGACCGCCGCGGCCTGCGAACTGCTGGGCCGCAGGCTGCGCGCCTCGCGCGTGCTGTTCGGCGAAGTCGACGACGAGCGCGGCCTGGCCTTCATCCGCCGCGACTGGACGGCGCCCGGCTCTGCCAGCCTGGCCGGACAGACCATGACCCTGGACGACTTTGGCCCGGAAATGATCGCCGCGCTGCGCGCGGGGCGGGCGGTGGTGAATGGCGACGTGGCGCGCGATCCGCGCACGGCGCAGCACACGGCGGCCTACGACCGGATCGGCGTGCGTGCCGATATGCTGCTGCCGCTGGTACAGGCCGGGCGCCTGCACGTGGTGCTGACCATCCACGACGCCGCGCCGCGCGCCTGGCTGGCCGAGGACGCCGAACTGGCGCGCGAGATGGCCGAGCGCACCTGGTCGGCCGTCGAAGCCACCCGCGCGCAGGCCGCGCTGCGCACGGAACGCGACCAGAGCCGCTACATCTTCGACAACATGGCCGAAGGCTTCGCGACGGTCGGCCGCGACTGGACCATCCTGCGCATGAACGCGGAAGGCCTGCGCCTGAACCAGCGCAGCGCGGACCAGATCGTCGGCCACAATCACTGGGAGGTGTTTCCCGCGCTGCGCGGCAGCGAAACCGAAGCGGTGTATCGCCGCGTCATGGACACGGGCCGCAGCGAGATCATCGAACTGTCGCACGTCCTGCCCGACGGCAGCCCGGCCTGGAGCGAGATCCGCGTGCACCGCGCAGCCGAGGGCGGCATCGCCATGTTCTTCAGTAATATCTCGGAGCGGCGCGCGGTGCAGGAGCAGCTGCGCCTGGCCGACCAGCGCAAGGACGAATTCCTGGCGATGCTGGCGCACGAGCTGAGGAATCCCCTGGCGCCGATTGGCGCCGCGGCCCAGCTGCTGCAGATCCCCCGGCTGGGCGAGGAGCGCATCCGCCAGACCAGCCAGATCATCGGCCGCCAGGTCGAGCACATGACCCACCTGATCGACGACCTGCTGGACGTGTCGCGCGTCACGCGCGGGCTGGTCAAGCTCGACAACGCGCCGCAGGACATCCGCCATGTCGTGGCCGAGGCGGTCGAGCAGGTGGCGCCGCTGATGCAGGCCCGCCGGCACCAGCTGGTGCTGGCGCTGCCGCCGGAATCCGCGCTGGTGCTGGGCGACCGCAAGCGCCTGGTGCAGGTGTTCACCAACATCCTGAACAACGCCGCCAAGTACACGCCCGAGGGCGGCCGCATCGCGCTGCGCACCGGGGTGCAGGCCGAGCACCTGCTGGTCGAGGTGGCCGACAACGGCATCGGCATGGCGCCCGGCCTGGTGGCCCACGTGTTCGACCTGTTCGCCCAGGCCGAGCGGCCGTCGGACCGCTCGGCCGGCGGCCTGGGATTGGGGCTGGCGCTGGTGAAAAGCCTGGTGGGGCTGCATGGCGGGACGGTGCGCTGCCACAGCGCCGGGCTGGGGCAGGGCAGCAGCTTCACGGTCTGCCTGCCGCGCGCGGCGGCGCCCGAGGAGCCGGCCGTTCCCGCGTCCGGCGCCGCGGCGGCGCAGCACGGTGCGCGCGCGCTGCGCATCCTGATCGTCGACGACAACATCGACGCGGCCACGATGCTGGCCATGCTGCTGCAGGCCTCGGGGCATGCGGTCATGGTGGAGTATGGCGCGCGTGCCGGCCTGGCGCGGGCGCGCGTTGAGCGGCCGGATGTCTGCCTGCTCGACATCGGCCTGCCCGAGATGGACGGCAACGAGCTGGCCCAACACCTGCGCGCGCTGCCGGAAACGGCGCACGCGCTGCTGATTGCGGTGACCGGCTACGGCCAGGAAAGCGACCGCCAGCGCACGCAGGCGGCGGGCTTCGACCACCACCTGGTCAAGCCGCTCGATCCGCGGGCTTTGTTTGCGCTGCTCGAAAGGGCTTGATTCGGTGGCGGTGATGCCAGGGGTGCGTGAAACCCCGCCTCACTCCTCGACGAACACCACCGCCGTGCGCGGCGGGATGCTGAAGGTGCCGCTGGCGCTGTCGTAGCCGGCGGTGGCGGCGCGCTTGTCGCCGGCGCCGGCCGCTGTGTGCACCGGATGCAGGCGCAGCTGCTTGCCGCGCAGGCCGGCATCGCTCACCACGTGCGCCACCTTGTCCACATTGATCAAATAAGTCAGGCCGGCGAAGCGCGCACCCGCATAACCCTTGCCGTCGATGGTCGCGGCAACCACGGTCGGCTCCTGCCGCGGCCCGGTGTTGAAGAAGCGCAGGCGCTGATTGATGTCGTCGGCCGTGCGCATGCGCAGCAGGGTGGTGCCGGCGCGGATCGCCAGCAGATCGCGGAAGGCGTCGCGCGCGAACGCGATATCAAGCGGCTGCGCCTGCAGGTTCGCGTTCGCCAGCAGCGGCTTGAACAGCGGCCAGTCCTTGGCATTGTCGTCGGCTGGCGGCAGGCCGGTGCCGAAGAAGTTGCTGCGGTAGCTCCAGTCGAGGCGGTTGAACCAGTCGCCCGAGTTGAAGCTGTTGCGGTCCAGGGACTTCGAACGCAGGATGTCCGAGCCGGCGTGGAAGTAGGCGATGCCCTGGCTGAAGACGGTGGTCGCCAGGGCCAGCACCTGCACCCGGGCGCGCTCGGCGCTGGCGGTTTCCAGCGGGAGTTTCAGGGCGTTGTTGTCCCACAGCGTCTGGTTGTCGTGGTTCTCGACGTAGTTGACAGCCTCGCTTGGCTCGCTGGCAAAGCCGGCCGGCTGGCCGCTGTAGTCGATGTCTTCCAGCTTGCGCGTGCTGCCGTCGTAGGTGGCGAGCGGGTAGCTGCGCAGGGTGCCGGCCAGGCCGATGCGCACCATGTCGGCGGCGCGCAGCAGGTCCGTGGCCGGGCGCGTGCCGGCTTTGGCATTCGCATCGTAGACCAGGCCATTGGTCCAGCCCTGGCGGCTGACCAGCGCCTCGCCCGAATCACCGGCGCCGCCACCGCGCACGGCATCGCGCGCACGGTCGCTGAAGCTGCCGATGCCGCTGCCGTTCAAGGACAGCTGCGAAGCCTGCACGAAGCGCGCGCCGTTCGCCACTTCGCCGAAGTTCCAGCCTTCGCCGAGCAGCTGTACGCTGCGGCCGGTGGCCTTGTCCACCGCCGCCTGCAGGCGCTCCATCGCCGCGCGCGGCTGGTGGCCCATCAAGTCGAAGCGGAAGGAATCGATCTTGTAGTGCTTCGCCCACAGCACCGTCGAATCGATCATGAGTTTACCCATCATGCGGTTTTCGGTGGCAGTGTTGTCGCAGCAGGTCGAGCGCTCGATGCCGCCAGTGGCGTTCAGGCGGTGGTAGTAGCCGGGCACGATGCGGTCCAGCACCGACTTGGCGTCCTGGCCGGCGACGAAGGTGTGGTTGTAGACCACGTCCAGTCCTACGCGCAGGCCGGCGCGGTGCAGGTTCATCACCATCTCGCGGAACTCGAGGATGCGGCGCGCGCCGTCGGCCGGGTCGCTGGCGTAGCTGCCTTCGGGCGCGTTGTAGTGCCAGGGATCGTAGCCCCAGTTGTAGCAGTCAGTGTGCGCGGTCTTGCGGATCAGGGCCTGCTGGGCCTCGCTGTCCGGCGCTCCGGTGGGCTGCGGCAGGGCGCAGTTTTTTTCCGGGACGCTGGCGAGGTCGTAGACGGGCAGCAGGTGGATGTCGGTCATGCCGGCCTGCGCCAGGGCTTGCAGGTGGCGCATGCCGTTCGAATGCGTTTCGCCGAAGGCGCTGTACTTGCCGCGCTTAGGCAGCGGCACGGTCTCGTCATCGCGCGAGAAGTCGCGTACGTGCAATTCGTAGACGGCCATGTCGGTTGCGGACTTGACCGTTTGCGGGGCACGCTCCTTGTCCCAGCCGGCCGGCTTCAGGTTCGGGGCGTCGAGGTCGGCGATATAGCTGCGCTTCGAGTCAGTGGTGAGGCTGACGGAATACGGGTCGGTGACCAGGTTGCGGGCCAGGCCGGCCTGTTCGGTGACCACGTCGACAGCGTAGGTGTAGTAGCGGCCGGAGAGGTCGGCCGGGACCTGGGCGCTCCAGATGCCGGTGGCCGCATCCATTGCCAGCTGGTGCACGGCGCCGGCGCGGCTGCTGCCGCTGTCGAACACGCAGACGGCGGCTTGCTGCGCAGTGGGGGCCCAGAGCTTGAAGGCGGTGCGTTTTTTTGCTGGCGTGGCGCCGAGCTCGGGCGCCTGTTCGGCGGCGGCGTACAAGGCGTCGAGGGCGCCGGCGGCTTGCAGGCGGGTGGCGGCAAAGACGGTGCCGTCAGGGGCTTCCTGGGTCAGCACCAGCTGTTCGCGGTGCAGGGCGGGGAGGCGGGTGAGGTCCTTGTCGGCCAGCTTCAGCACCGGGCCGGCGGCGACGTACTTGAAGCGCGCGGCGGTGTCGGGCGCGATGGCGGCGCCGGAGACGGTGAGGTCGAGCGCGCCGGCAGCGCCCTCCACCTTGCGGCCGACGATGGCTTCGATGCCGGCCGTGGGCGAGTGGTAGAGCCGGAACTTGCCGTTCGATGGCGCGCCGGGCCACTTGGCCAGTGCGCGGTCGAGCCAGATGGCGCGGGCTTCCAGCGCGTGCGGGGCGGCGGCCAGGGTCGTGGCGGCGGGGCCGTTGCAGGCGTCGAGTGGAATGGCGGCGTGGGCGGAGGAGCAGAGGGCAGCGGCGGCGAGGGCGGCAGGACGAATGTGTCGGATCATGTGGTAATGGTGTGACGTGAATGCGCGTCAGTGCAGACGTGGTTTGAACGCGTGGGCACAGGAGCGCCCACCCTACGTAAGCAATGGCCAGTGGTTTCGGATAGGTAGGGTGGGCGCCCCGTGCCCACGCGGTGTTCGTTGGCAGCACCCGGTTCCGCAAGCAATCGGAGCCGGATGCCGAGATGCTTAGACCTTCGCCGAAGCCGAAGCCGGCGCCTTCGCCCCATCCAGGCTGCGGTAATGGTCCACCATCCTGTACCGCTTCGCATACAGCCCGAACGCCACCGCCGCCAGCGCGGCGAAGCCGGCAAAGAAAAACATCTGGAACGCGATCACGCTCAGTCCCGACCCGGCAATCGAATTCATCACCGTGTCGTTCTTCACCGCCGCATTCACCACCAGCACCCACAGGTTACCGACCGTGACGGCCAGGCTCCACAGCGCCATGATCGCGCCTTTCATCGAGGCCGGCGCCTGGCTGTAGGCGAACTCCAGGCCGGTGGCCGAGACCAGCACCTCGCCCATGGTCAGCAGTGCATACGGCAGGATCTGCCAGGCCATCGAGGTCGGCGTGCCGGCGTCCATCGACACCTGGATCGCGCCGATCGCCAGCCACGACAGGGCCGAGAAGGCGATGCCCGAGGTCATGCGGCGCAGCGGTGTCGGGCGGATGCCGATCTTTTCCAGCATCGGGAACAGCACCAGGTTGTTGAAGGGGATGAGCAACATCACCAGCAGCGGGTTCAGCGCCTGCATCTGGGCCGGCAGCAGCGTGAACTCGTTGCCGAACACCGAGAAGGTGGTGATCATCGAATTGGCCTGCACGATCCAGGTCGAGGCCTTCTGGTCGAACAGCGACCAGAACGGCGTGACCAGCGCGAACACCACCAGGATGCGCAGCACCGCGCGCACGCCGTCGACCGCGTCGTCCGGATGGTGGCCGCGGGCACGCTCCAGCTGCATCGAGATGCCCATGCCGACAAACGCCAGCAGCAGTACCAGCGCCGTGCAGGCCGCGATCACGAAGCCCCAGCTTGGCGACATCAGGAGAGATGCAATCGCGCCAAAGAGGCCAACCATGGCCACCGTGCGGCCGGCGCCATTGGTCGAGAGCGCGGTGCGCGAGACGCGCGAGAACGAGTGCGGGTTCGGCGCGGCGGGGGGCACGTGCACGTACTTCTTCTTCCCGCTCCAGAACACCATGGTCGCGACGAACATCATGATGCCGGGGATGCCGAAGGCGACCGCCGGCCCGTAGTTCTTCAGGAACAGCGGCATCAGCAGGGAGGCGAAGAAGGAGCCGAAGTTGATGATCCAGTAGAAGGCGTCGAACACGATCTTCGCCTTGTCCTTGTTGGTCTGGTCGAACTGGTCGCCCACGAAAGAAGACACCAGCGGCTTGATGCCGCCCGAGCCGAGCGCGATCAGGCCCAGGCCGAGGTAGAAGCCGTTGACGTTGTCTTCGAAGATGGCGAGGCAGGCGTGGCCGGCGCAGTAGACGAGGCTGAGCCAGAACACGGTGTTGTACTTGCCGAAGAAGCGGTCGGCCAGCCAGCCGCCCAGCAGCGGGAAGAAGTACACGCCGATCACGAAGGTGTGGAACACGTGCTTGGCTTCGCCGGTGCGCTCGGACTCCGGCAGGAACAGCAGCAGCGTCGAGATCAGGAAGGGCGTCAGGATGTTGCGCATCCCATAAAAGCTGAAGCGCTCGCAGCCTTCGTTGGCGATGATGTACGGGATCTGGCGGGGCATGCGTCCGCTGGCGGGCGTGGTCGGCTGGTTCATGGACTCGTCCTGGAAATGAATTAACCCGGGATGCTATGACGCCCTTGCGGTCTTGGCAACCGGAAAATTGATGCTGACCTCACTGAACCGTAGTTTAGCTACTTTTGTTTCATGTCATGCAAATAGTATTTGCATCTAAGCCTTTGAATGCAAAGATTATTTGCATGTATTCATCGTGCTTTCGAAGATTGTAAGTTTGCAAAAGCTGCTGTATATTGCCTCAAAATCAGCAGTCAAATCACCAACCGCAGCACTCACCGAACTCCTTCTCATGACCCAGACTTCCACGCAAAAGAACGACTGGTGGCGCGAAGCCATCATCTACCAGGTCTACCCGCGCAGCTACCTCGATACGAACGGAGACGGCGTGGGCGATATCCCCGGCATCACCGCGAAGCTCGACTACATCGCCAGCCTGGGCGTGAACATCGTCTGGCTCTCGCCTTACTTCAAGTCGCCGATGAAGGACTTCGGCTACGACATCTCGGACTACTGCGACGTCGACCCGCTGTTCGGCACCCTGGCCGACTTCGATGCGATGGTCGCCAAAGCCCACTCGCTCGGCCTGAAGATCATGATCGACCAGGTGATGGCGCACACCGCCGACGCCCACCCGTGGTTCGCCGAAAGCCGCTCCAGCCGCGACAACGCAAAGGCCGACTGGTACGTCTGGGCCGACGCGGCGCCGGACGGCAACCCGCCGAACAACTGGATGTCGGTGTTCGGCGGTTCGGCATGGCAGTGGGACACGCGCCGCAAGCAGTACTACATGCACAACTTCCTGGTCAGCCAGCCGCAGCTGAACTTCCATAACCCGGACGTGCAGAAGGCCCACCTGGACGCGCTGCGCTTCTGGCTGGAGCGCGGCGTGGACGGCGTGCGCATGGACGCCTGCAACTACCACTTCCACGACACCGAACTGCGCAGCAATCCGCCGGCCACCAAGCGCGACACCGCGTCGGTGACCGACGTGAACCCGTACGGCATGCAGTCGCACATCTACGACAAGACGCGTCCGGAAAACATCGCCTTCCTGCAGCAGATCCGCGCGCTGCTGAACGAATACAGCGCCGTGTCGATCGGCGAAGTCGGCGCCGACGACGCGCTGGCCTGCATGGCCGAGTACACGGCCGATGGCGACAAGCTGCACATGGCCTACAGCTTCAATCTGCTGACGCCGGAATTCACGGCAAAGCATATCCGCACCCAGGTGGAGGAATTCGAGGCGCGCGTGCAGGGCGGCTGGGCTTCCTGGTCGGTGGGTAACCACGATGCGATCCGCGTGGTCACGCGCTGGCGCGGCGAGGACCAGCCAACCGCCTTTGCGGCGATGGTGCTGGCCATGCAGCTGTCGCTGAAAGGCACGCCTTGCCTGTACCAGGGCGACGAACTGGCGCTGCCGGAAGCGGACGTGCCGTTCGAGCTGCTGCAAGACCCGTACGGCATCACCTTCTGGCCCGAGTTCAAGGGCCGCGACGGCTGCCGTACGCCGATGCCATGGACCGACGAAGCCCCGAACGCCGGCTTCACCGAAGGCACGCCATGGCTGCCGGTAGCCGAGCCGCACCGCGCCGCCGCCGCCTCGGTGCAGGAAGGCGATGCCAATTCGGCGCTGAACGCCGCGCGCCGCATCATCCATTGGCGCCAGAGCCTGCCGCAGCTGACCCGCGGCGGCATTTCCTTCTTCGATGCGCCGGAGCCGATCCTGGCCCTGCGCCGCACGCTCGATGGCGAGCCGACCATCCTGGCTGCCTTCAATTTGTCGGGTGAGCCGGTGGCCTTCGACTGGCCGGAGACGGCCCAGGCCCAGCTGCTCGAAGGGCACGGCCTGCCGGGCGAGGCTGCCAACGGCCGCATTACGCTGCCGGCTTATGGCGCCTGGTTCGGTACGCTGAGCTGATAGGGAGCGGCCCGAGCCTGAGAAGTTCAAGGCATGCGTGTGACTGGCGGTGACCATGTCGAGGACAGCAAGGGCTTCCTTTCGATGATGTCGCGGATCTTGCAGTTGCTGCTCATCGATATCATGGCGGTGGGCCTATCGATCGATGCGTACAAGGGGCGCGAGAAAGAAGCGGCGCGGTCGGAGGTGGGCAGGGTGTTGATTTCTCAGATGGGGAGTTGATTGCACGGCCCGTGTTGCGTCATTGGTTTGCATGAGGAGCACCGCGTGGGCACTCGTGCCCACGCGGTACCACATATGACTATCGAAACGATTACCGGAGCCGCCGTATCGTAGGGTGGGTTCTTGAACCCACCACCCCCGCAACGTGACATGAGAAAGAAGGTGCCGCCGACCGTGGGAGGAGTCACCACGCGTCTACCGCGAAACGCCGGTGAATCGGCCGGCAGCACCCCCACAATAATCCCGAGCTAACCGCCGAGTTTGATTCAGCTCAATCGTGCTCGGCTGGCCGGGCGCGGCTGAGCCTCAGTCCGCCGACTTCAGCCGGATCTTATGTATCCCACGCCGCCAATCGTCGAGCGACAGCATCGAATCGGTCTCGGTATCCTCCACCAGAATGTCATTCCCGGTCCGCGCCACCAAAAAACTCTCGCGCCGCAGCACCCGGTCCGTGCGGTTCTCGACAAAGCTCAGCTGCCAGTAAGCGCGCCCGTTGAGCATGCGCGGCTGCGGGTCGTCCTCGATGACTGCCCCATGCGCCTTGCCGTGCGAACGCTTCTCGATTTCCGCCGACCACGCCTTCACCTCGGGCAGGGCCAGCAGGGCCGCCATGGCCTGGTCGCGCGTCACGGCCGGCTCGGCCGGCTGTTGCACCGGCGGCGGGGCGGCCGGAGCCGGCGCCGGCGCCGGTTTTTCCTTGCAGCCGGCCAGGGCGGCGGCGGCAAGCACGGAAACGGCCAGCAGGCGGGGAAGGGCGGGCAGGACGCCGCATGAAATCATGATCGAACCTTGTCAACAACGTGCGGCCATACTAGCCGATGTGTGGATACCAGACAAATGCCCACGGATTCGGCGCAGCCAGTGCATGCATTGTACGGCGCCAGCAACTCTCACCAATTGTTGCCGCAAGCCAACAATCTGATTTGCGCGTAAAATTGATGGAATTGAGCAAGTGTAGTACGCCATTCCTCCATCCAACGCGCGGTTGCGCGTCATGCTTTTCTGGACATTCCAATGAATTTCTTATCGAATATGAAAATCGGGCATCGCCTCGCGTGCGGTTTCGCGCTGGTGCTGGCCCTGTCGATCCTGGTCACGGCCATCAGTATCGTCAAACTCAATAGCGTGGCCGCGGCCGCCGAGCAGATGCTGGAGCAGCCGATCAGGAAGGAACGCCTGATCGGCGACTGAACCAGCAACATCGCCGTGGCCGTGATCCGCACCTCGGCCATCGTCAAGAGCAGCGATCCGTCGCTGACCGATTTCTTCGCCAAGAACATCGAGGAGACCAACGCCAAGGCCGCGGGCTACCTGAAGGACGTCGAGGCATCCCTGAGCACCCCGGAAGAAAAGGCGATCTTCGAGAAGATGATGGCGCTGCGCGACGGCTATGCCGGCGGGCGCAAGGAAGCCGTGCGCCTGAAGGCCGAAGGCAAGGCGGAGGAAGCCATGCAGGTGCACGACAAGATCTACATTCCCGCCGCCACTGCCTACCAGGCGAATATCCAGGCCCTGGTGGCGCTGCAGCGCAAGCAGGTCGACGACCTGCGCGACGAAATCCGCGCCACCCGCAACGACAGCTTCCGCACCATGCTGCTGCTGGGCGTGCTGAGCGTGGTCTTCGGCAGCCTGTGCGCCTGGTGGCTGACCCGTTCGATCACGCGTCCGGTGCAGGCTGCCGTCGCCCTGGCGCGCCGTGTGGCCGCCGGCGACCTGACCAGCCGCAGCGAGACCTATGCCAAGGATGAAATCGGCGTGCTGCAAGATACCCTGGCCGACATGAACGCCAAGCTGCACGGCCTGGTCACCGAGATCCGCGGCGGTTCGCATGCGATCGCCACGGCATCGTCGGAAATCGCGGCCGGTAACCTGGACCTGTCCTCGCGTACCGAGCAGCAGGCCAGCTCGCTGGAGGAAACGGCCAGCTCGATGGAAGAGCTGAATTCGACCGTCTCCCAGAACGCCGACAATGCGCGCCAGGCCAGCATGCTGGCCACCTCGGCCAGCGAAGTGGCGGGCCGCGGCGGCGTGGTGGTGGCGCAGGTGGTCGACACCATGGCCTCGATTAACGAATCGTCGAAGAAGATTGCCGACATCATCGGCGTGATCGACAGCATCGCCTTCCAGACCAACATCCTGGCGCTGAACGCCGCCGTGGAAGCGGCGCGTGCCGGCGAGCAGGGCCGCGGCTTTGCCGTGGTGGCCACCGAAGTGCGCAGCCTGGCGCACCGTTCGGCCAGCGCGGCCAAGGAAATCAAGGAACTGATCGACGCCTCGGTGGCGCGGGTCGACGACGGCGCGCGCCTGGTCGACCAGGCCGGCGCCACGATGACGGAAATCGTCGGCAGCGTGCAGCGCGTGACCGACATCATCAGCGAAATCAGCGCCGCCACCGGCGAGCAGACGACCGGCATCGGCCAGATCAACGAAGCCATCAACCAGATGGACCAGGTGACCCAGCAGAACGCCGCCCTGGTCGAACAGGCGGCGGCCGCGTCGAACGCGATGCACGAGCAGGCCGGCCAGCTGCTCGAAGCGGTCAGCGTGTTCAAGCTGGCGGCCAGCGAGCAGCCAGCCACGGTGCGCAGCGCGCCGGCCGGCCGGCGTATGGCGGCGCGTCCGCTGCTGGCCTGAGGCCGGCTGTCAACCAGCTGTCAAACCAGGAACGCGGTCAGCAGGGGATCAGGCTTCTCCTGCGATCTCTTCCTTCAGCGAGGCCATGTCGATCACGTAGCGGAAACGCACGTCGCCCTTCTCGACCTTTTTGTAGGCATCGTTGATGTCCTGGATGCGGATCATCTCGATCTCCGGTCCGATGCCGTGCTCGGCGCAGAAGTCGAGCACATCCTGGGTCTCGGCCAGGTTGCCGATCAGCGAACCCGCCACCGAACGGCGCATCTGCGCCAGCTGCATGTTGTCGAGCGGCGCCAGCGGCTCCAGCGCGCCGACCACGCACAGCACGGCGTCCTGTTTCAGCAGGGCGGTGAAGGGGTTCAGGTCGTGCTTCTCGGGCACGGTCGAGAGGATGAAGTCGAAGCTCGCCTCCAGCTTCTCGAACGCATCCTTGTCCTTTTCCAGGATCGCCTTGAAGCCGAGCTTTTCCGCTTCGGCGATCTTGTCCTTGGTCGTCGTGAACAGGGTCACCTCGGCGCCCAGGGCTTTCGCCAGCTTGGCCGCCATGTGGCCCAGGCCGCCCATGCCGATCACGCCGACCTTGTCGCCCGCCTTGACGCCCCAGCGCCGCATCGGCGACCAGGTGGTCACGCCCGCGCACAGGATCGGCGCCGCCACTTCCGGGCGCAGATTCGCCGGAATCTTCAGAACGAAATCTTCCTTCACCACCACGATGTTCGAGTAGCCGCCGAAAGTGTTGTCGCGGCCGTAGATGTTTTCGCCGCCGGCTTTCGCTTTCGGCTTCATCGGGCCGTTGTAGGTGGCCAGCCAGCTGTTCGGGCTGCCGCAGTAGTTCTGGTCGCCGTCCTTGCAGGCTGCGCACTGGCCGCAACTGTCGATCATGCAGCCCACGCCGACCATGTCGCCCACCGCATGGCGTTTCACGGCCGGGCCGACGCGCGTGACGCGGCCGACGATCTCGTGGCCGGGCACGCAGGGGTAGACCGTGTTCGACCATTCGTTCTTGACCTGGTGGATGTCCGAGTGGCACACGCCGCAGTACAGGACGTCGATTTCGACTTCGTGGGCGGCGGGATCGTCGCGTTCGAATTCGTAGGGTTTCAGGCGGCTGAAGGAATGCTTGGCCGCATAGCCAGTAACCTTGATCATGTTCGCTCCGGTTGGGAAAGGGATGGACGACGATAGGCCGGCGTTGCGGATGCGTCTGTTAAGTGGCGCGCGTTGGGGGGAATGCGGTCGGGTTGGACGCGTTGGTGGGTGAATTGGTGATGGGTGTGCGGAGAGGGTGGGGCTGTTGCCTGCCCTGTTATTGGTCTGCATGATCCGCGTGGGCTCAAGAGCCCACCCTAATGTGATGGACTCCACCCTCCTGATAACGGCATCA